>NZ_JBVBEE010000003.1:0-553243 GCF_056493605.1 Cobetia sp. BL01
ATCAATAATTCAATATGTTAGGAGACCTGCGCCTGCTTGGGATAAGATTGTTGAACGCTGTGCTCGTTAAATTCAATATACGAGCGTACTGTCTAATACCTGTTAGCTTTTTCTGGGTCTCGTACCTTAAGGTGAAGGATGCAAAAAGAATATCACTCCCAAATTGAAAAAGAGTTTGCGGAATATCTTGTCACTCTTGGATATCCCAGAGACTCAATACTATATGAGCCTGCTTTTTTGGCTTCTGATGGCAGATGGCAATATCGCCCCGACTTTTTAATCGTTGATCCGGTTAAGAAGGAGAGGTTGGCGATTATAGAAATAAAAGGATCTGTCCAAATAAATGCTGAAAGAACCTATAACCAATTGAAGGCCTACAGCAAGTCAGTGAGTGAGGACAACATCCCTGTTTTCCTGGTTACGCCATCAAACAACCCAGTGTCCCCTTTCGACCTGTATATCTTTGACATTGATGGTGGGCTTATTCCTACTGATTTCGCTCTCTTTCCTACATTTCGAGCCCTAACTGCAGAGGACGCCGCAGATCGAAAGAACGGGTTGCGGACAGAAAAGGTCGACGCCGTTGAGTCGTTTCAGAAAGTTTCGTGGTTGTTGGCGTTTATCGTTTTTTCTATCGTAGTAGCAGATTTTTTCTGTGTGCAGAATGAAATAGTGTTACTTACGACCGAGCGGATGGCACTGATAGGTGCTGTAGTGGCTCTGATTGTTTTTCCCTTTGCCCAAAAATTTAAGGGGCTAGGAATTGAGTGGGAAAAGGCTACAAAAGATGATCATGGCAGCTAACAATCGCAGTCACTGCGACGCTTTTCCACTACGGCTTTTTCTTCATTATATAGGTCGCGCGTACTGCGGGCTTTATATTACAAGGAATATGGATAATGGAGTTTGTTAAAAAGTCCATAGCTTATATTTTTAGCGCCTTCGTAGGCGCCCTTGCATTGTTGGCATCAGTTGATCTATTTCCTTTGCTGACTGGCGTTGATACTAAAATTCTAGTTGCAGTAATCACCGTTGCAGGGACATTCATTACTGGCTTCGTGCTGGCTATCCTTAATCACAACAAAGCGAAAGTTAGAGAGATGGAGGGTCATAAAGCCATCTCGGAGAGAGAGTTACACGCTCAGAAACAGATTCGGGAAAGAGAGATAGAAGAGGCCCATAGGGAGCGAAAAGTACAAATTTACTTGGAGTTTGTACAAATGATTTCTAGTTTCATCCAGGGCGAGAACCCGGAAAACAAGAAAAAACCACTTTCTCAGCAGCAGATTCTCAATAAAATTGAAACATTCCAGAACGGAATCCTGCTATGGGGTGGCCCCGAGGTGCTAAAAGCATATTTGCACTATCGAACGGTAGCGAGCCAAGGTAACAAGGTCTTATTCGAATCTATTGATCAATTATACAAGTCCATTCGACAAGATATTGGTCTGTCTAACCAAGGTCTAGACGATATGGAAACTATCAGACTTTATCTGAAGAACCCTTCGGAGCTTAAGTTAATCGACGACATTACCAGTGCAGACAAGGGATGAGCTTGACGTCGCGCCTCTACTGCAAGCGTTAGTGATATAGTGAGCGTAAACAAAGATATTTTGGAGACGAAATGAATCGATGGAAAGAAGCCTTTGAGAAACATCCCGTACATGAAACTCTCTCGTGGCTCGATAATGCAGCTAGTTCAAATGCTGAAAACCTTTCTGAAGGCGAGGTTGAAGAACAGCGCCGTCTTAAAAAAATCATTGATAGGTACCGGACTGTCTTATCGTCGATTGATCCCGAAATAGTGCCGGTAAACCAGTTGGATGCATTAAATAATCAGCTACGCCATCAGAATATTACAAACCAAGTAAATACTTACCTAAAAAATCGAAATCCATCGAGTTTAGTCTCGGTTAATGATCATGTCTCCAAGCATCTTACCCCGTTATCCCTATTTCAGTCTCTTTCTGAAAGTTATGAGTTACAGGACAAAACTTCTTATGTAGATAGCGTGGTAGATAGCACAATTAATGGTTTAGCAGCCAAGAAAGTGGCGTTAGAGGAGCAGCTAGATCATGTCGAGTCATTAACGGAAGAGCAGACCAAAAAGCTAGAAGCATTTTCGGAAGAGATAAAGAAGAAGCAGCTAGAATTAACCAATCTTTCCTCAGATTGGCAGAATCAATTTTCTGCTTCACAGGAATCCAGGAGCCAGGAATTTAGTAAGTGGAGAGACGCCTTTTCCTCGGAGAAAAGCAAGGATGTTCAAAATATAATTGATGAATATAGTGAGATTCTTGATGGACAATCGGCTAGGAGTAAAGATGAGTTGGATAAGATTATCGTAGATTCGGAATCAAAGCACCAGTCGATACTAGGTCTATATGAACTAACTGCTGGAGATAGTGTTGGTGCGGCATATATTAAAAGTGCCGATGACGAAAGGGGGCAGGCGAATTTATGGAGGGGGGTGTCAGTTGTTTTTATAGTAATTACGGTTATATGGCTAGTATTTTCATTTTTCTATAACGCAGAAAAATGGAATATATTAGGCTCTAATACAGATGTCGTGGCTTCCCAAAACTATAACCCTTCTCAGGAGTCAAGTGAAGAGCTCTTGAATGTTCCTGATGTGGAAACGAAAAATAAGGACTTCCCTTGGCACATTATGCTAATTGCATTCTCGATATCTGGGGTTCTGTTGTGGGGGGCGGCTTACTCCGCTCAGCAATCAACCAAACATAGGAACAACGAGAAGCGAGCCAGATGGTTTGCGTTGGAAGTGAAAGCTTTTGACCCATTTATAAGCTCGTTGGAGCCTCAGCAGCAACAGGAACTCAAGAGGCAGTTAGCCGAGCGGATTTTTGGTCAAAATTCAACCGCAGATGAGGACTCCAAGGTGGTCGATGAACACGCGTTGAGAGCGGTTACTGACGCATTTGGAAAAGTGCTTTCAAAGTTGCCAAAATAATCACTAACAATCGGCTGCACGGCGAAGGCTCTTCCGCTGCTCCACAGCTCTAAATCGGCGCGTGAGCCAGGCGTTTTACATCAGGAAAATCTTAATGGCCGCTTCGGGCCGCAAGCGGCCCCGCCTACCATCCCTCCTGCGGGCAGTGGAATGATTTAGTCCTCGGTTTCACGAGCCAATATTCCACAGTCTTGGCACCATACTCTTCTTTCCACGCTTTCAGAGTCTTTTGGTCGCCACCGCGTGTTAAGCGACCTCTCCGGTATTTGGGGGCTTGTAAATTTTCAGCTTGCACTCGGCGCGGTTGACGTTTGTCGCTCTACCAGTCTTAGCGGCAGTGAGGGCGGGAATACTGGGCGAGGTCATCGAGCAGGCTGGCGAGGAGAGACATCTCGTCGGGACTGACTGGCATCCTATGCAGATAGCCAATGGTGGGAATGGGGCTCAGCCAGCCGACATGACGCATGTGCCGCCTGGCGGGCACGCAAGGCGACCGTGACAGAGAGGCTCTGCCCAGACGGATATGAGGATCAGGGGCTGAAGTGGGTGGGTGCGCTGGCTATGCGCATTCACACTCGCACTCTCTGGCCATCGGTATGCACTTGCAGAAGGGGCACGTTACCTCAGCCAGCACTGTGGTGTCCCCCGCAATAATGTCGCACCTCAGACCCTGCCTGGTGGCGGGTCAATGATTGATCAGAGAGACGCTACCCAGCCAGGCAAGCCTGAGCGCCAGCAATGACAGCGCCCATTTGAACAGGCCATCGAAGTGCCGGTTGGAGACACGATCCAGAAAACGCAGTCCAAGGCGGGTACCGATCAGGCCCGCACCGATCATCAGCACGATCAGGGGCAACCACTCCCGGAAGAGAAACCCTGCCATGCCGAAGATGAACGCCTTGGTCAGATGCTGCGCGACCATGCAGGCCGCGAAAGTCGCCACCTTGGTATGGCGCTCGCCGCCGCCTTGCTTGATGAAGCTCGCGACCAGTGGGCCGCTGGCACCGATCAGACTTGAAAGAAAGGTGGTGATGGCACCGGCGATCAAGGTGCCCGTGCGGCTCAAAGCTCGCTTGGGTAGTGCCGGCCCCCAGCAGGTGAACAGCACGAACAGCGCAATGGAAAGCTCCAGCACCCCTTCAGGCAAGCGGATCAACACCCAGGCTGCCACCAGCGCACCCAGCGCCACACCCGGCAGAAAGGCCAGCAGCCGGCGCATGTCGATATGGCGCCAGGTCATCGCCATGCGCCCGCCGTTGGAACCCAGCTGTACCATCCCATGGACAGGAATCAATGCAGCGGCAGGCATCAACTGCGCCATGATCATGATCAGCAACGTTCCACCGCCAACCCCGACAGCAGCGGACAAGGCTGACGTCAGCAGGGCAAGTAGCAGCAACGCGCAGACGATAGGCAGCGAGAGTGGGAAATACTGCGCGAGGCCATCGAGCAGGCTTGCGAGGTAGGGAATATCGGCGGGATTGGCGGGCATTGCAGGCATCCTGTGCAGATAGCCAATAAAGATGGATAGGGTCTCAGGCAGACGACATGATGCATGACCTGCCTGACAGGCTTGCAAGGCTACCGTGACAGAGAGGCTCTGCCCAGTATCTCAGGTGTCACCTGAGGGTGTTGCAGGCCCCCATGGAAGATTCATCCGCTGATAAGCTGGCAAGTGTCGGCTGACTTGGACATCAGAGAGGTGCTTTCCAAAGGCAATGGTGTAGTGTCCGGTGCCTGTCATTGCCGTGGCTGGCGCTTTTCAGCCAGCACTCAGCATATACCTACAGGATGGGGGGCTTTTCTGCAGATGTTGCGCTTGCCATGGGAGCGGTGTTCAGTGAAGGTCAGTGGGATAAAGGAGGGTAGGCATGAAGCTGTTGTTGCTTGAGGATGATGACCTGCTGGCAGAAAGCCTCGCTGAACTGCTGGAAGATAATGGCTATCGACTGGATGTCTCCACGAGTCTGCATGAAGCACAGGCTTTCATGGCGACGGAACAGTATGCATTGGTCGTTCTGGATCTCGGGCTTCCGGATGGTTCGGGGTTGGAATTGCTGAAACGCTGGCGACAGTCTCACGTGGATATTCCCGTGCTGATTCTTACGGCACGTGATACCTGGGAGGACAAGGTTGTGGGGTTGCGCAGCGGGGCAGATGATTATCTGACCAAGCCATTTCATGAAGCCGAGTTGCTGGCGCGACTTCATGCGCTGCTTCGGCGTCGCCAAGGGGGAGGCCATACGTATCTTGAGGTCAGCGGGATTCAGCTGGATGAGGAGTCGCAACGTGTCCGTTGCGACGGCGAGGATTGGTCGACCTTGACGGCTACCGAATTCCGTTTGCTGCGCTACCTCATGCATCATCCAGACAGAGTGCATTCCAAAGTGCAGTTGCTGGATCAGCTCTATGCACTGGAGCAGGATGCCGCTGCACCCAACCTGGTGGAAGTCTATATCGCTCGTCTTCGCCGCCGCGTGGGCAAGGACTTGATACAGACCCGTCGCGGACAGGGGTACCTGCTTGTTTCACATCGATCGTCGTAGCCTTCGTTTTCGTCTGCTGACACGCCTGGGAGGGGCATCCCTCGCTGTAGTGTTGTTTGCCTGGTATCTGCATGGGGTCTTTCTGCACGAGCTGGCGAAGGATTTTCTTGGTGAGCGTCTCAAGGATGAGGCATCTCACATCGTCACCTTGCTCAAGAAAGATGAGCGTCCTGTTGCCCAGCTAATGGTGGCGGCACGCGAGGAGTCTCTGAGCTTTCATCATTTCTATGTGTTGCGAGTCGGGAACGAGGTCAGTACTTCGCTTCCTGCCATGCCGACGGAGATGCTTCCCTTGCTTGAGGGCAAGGGGGATGCGTTGTTCATGCATCAGCTGCAGCAGCAGCCTATGTTGGCCTATCGGTATGGCTTTGATCTGCGCGGGCAACGGGTGCAATTGTTGATTGCCGAGAATTTCTCGCCAGTGGAGAAGGGCTTGACCCGAGTTCATTGGTGGATTGGTGCCAGCGCCTTGTTGTTGTGGGGAATTCTCGTGTCACTCAATCTGCTGGCGGTAAGACGGGGTCTCAAGCCCTTGAGTGGCTTGCGTCATCAGTTGAGTGAACTCCAAACCGGCCATCGAAAGCGGATTGCCCTCACGGTGCCGTCGGAGCTGGATACGCTGGTGTCGCAGCTCAATAAGCTACTGGATGAATTTGATCGCCGTCTGACTCGCTCACGAGAGTCCGTCGCCAACCTGTCCCATGCTCTAAAGACACCTCTGGCGGCATTGACGCAGGTGTTGCGGGGCACACGCCCGATCAATGAGGTACGTCGTGGCAAGATGCTGCAACGTGTCGAAGCGATACACTCCCAGCTGGAGGCCGAACTCAGGCGAGCCCGTATTGCTGGCCCACGTACGGGCCAGACCACGCGCCCTGCTGAAGAGGCCAGGCGATTGATCGAGATGTTCCAGGGACTCTATCCGCAGCGCACCTTCTTGCTGGAATGTCTGAACTTGCCTGTTGAGCATGCTGATGGCTGGGTGAGTGTCGAGACACAGGATTTCACCGAAATGCTCGGGATATTGCTGGATAATGCGGGCAAGTGGTCTGTCAATCAGGTGCAATGCCGAGTGACGATAGAGAGTGACCAGGTCGTACTCTGTATTGAGGATGATGGTCCTGGGGTGCCGCAGGAACAACTGGCCCATCTTGGCGAGCGTGGATGGCGACAGGACGAAACTTACCCAGGTTATGGGTTGGGGCTCTCCATTCTTTCGCATCTCGTCAAGCAATACGCGGGTTGCGTGAGCTACTCATCAGGAGCAGCAGGGGGATTGAGAGTCAACGTGCATCTGCCAACACGTAAATAGTCTCTTCATTCAGGTTCGTTTCAGCTTGCCGTGGCTTCATCCATGTCATGACTTATCATTCATGACCCGGGGGCAACAATGGCCATGGCATCAGGAACGTCTGATTTCTCTGTATCTCGTCGTCAATTGCTGAAGGGAGGTTCTGCCCTGGGGCTAGGTACAATGGCGCTGGGAATGGCACCTGCCTGGGCCAATCCCTGGGGGCGAACATCGACGTATTCTCAAGGGGTTGTGCATGGCCCCGAAGTCTCGCTTGTCATTCGTCGTGAAGATTTCGACATCGACGGGCAGTTCGCGCGTCCCATCACGATCAATGGCAGCAGCCCCGGCCCCATGGTGCGTTTGAAAGAGGGGCAGGATGCTGTCATCAAGGTGACGAACCTGATGGATGAGCCGACCTCCATCCATTGGCATGGCATCATACTTCCCCCGGAAATGGACGGCGTGCCGGGTATCAGCTTCGCGGGAATCGCACCAGGCGAGACCTTTACCTATCGGTTTCCTGTCACGCAGAGCGGTACCTACTGGTATCACAGCCATTCAGGCCTTCAGGAGCAGGAAGGCCATGCTGGGCCCCTGATCATCGATTCAGCGACTCCCGAAGCCTTCACATATGATCGTGAGCATGTCCTGCTGCTCACTGACTGGACGTTTGAAGATCCCAAGACAGTCTTTCGCAATCTCAAGACCATGGAGGGGTATTACAACTTCCAGGAGCGGACTGTCGATGATTTCTTTGCGGATGCTCGGCGTAGAGGGCTGGTAGAGACGATCGAGGCACGCAGCATGTGGGCTGAGATGCGCATGAGTTCGCGGGATATCGCGGATGTCACCGGCAGCACCTATACGTATCTACTCAATGGTCAATCGCCTGAGGAAAATTGGACCGCGCTCTTCAAGCGTGGGGAAACCGTACGTCTGCGTGTCGTCAATGGCTCGGCAATGAGTTACTTCGATTTACGTATTCCAGGTTTGAAGATGATCGTGGTCGCTGCAGATGGCCAGCCAGTGCAACCGGTAGAAGTGGATGAGTTCCGCATTGCCGTGGCGGAAGCCTACGATGTGCTGGTGACACCGGAAGACGACAAGGCGTACACCATCTTCGCCGAAGCCATGGACCGCAGTGGCTATGCGCGAGCCACGCTGGCACCTCGCCCCGGGATGGAGGCGCCCGTACCTGAACGACGACAGATCGCTGATCGCGGGATGGAGGCCATGGGCGCTCATGCGGGTATGGATCATTCGCAGATGGCCGGCATGGACCATTCGCAGATGGCCGGTATGGATCATTCGAAGATGGCCGGTATGGACCATTCGCAGATGGCAGGCATGGATCATTCGAAGATGACGGGCCTGCAAGCCGATGTAGCCAAGGATGGCATGCTGATGGCGGGTGCTGTTCAGCAGGGGGCTCGTTACGACCAGGCAGGCATCGGTCTGGATCAATCGCTGCGTCGTGTATTGGTCTATCAGGACCTCAAGGCCCATGCGCCCTGGCCGGACAGACGTGGCCCCACGCGCGAGATGGAGCTGCATCTGACCGGCAACATGGAGCGCTATATGTGGTCCTTCGATGGCAAGAAGTTCAGTGAAGTCAATGGCCCGATTCACTTCAAGAAAGATGAGCGACTTCGGCTCATCCTGATCAATGACACCATGATGGAGCATCCCATACACCTGCACGGCATGTGGATGGAGTTGGAGAATGGTCAAGGAGATCTGATTCCTCGCAAACATACCTTGAATGTCAAACCGGGTGAGCGAGTGTCAGCGTTGATCACTGCAGATGCAGAAGGTAGCTGGGCTTTCCATTGCCATCTTCTGTATCACATGGACGCAGGTATGTTCCGTGTCGTAAAGGTTTCTTGAGGAGTCATCATGTCAATCAGTCATCATTCATTTTGTCTTGCCAGCGTGACGGCGTTTCTGTTCTCCAGTGCTGGTGTCTCTCAAGCGTTCGCTCAGGATGGCTATGATGCCCCGCAGTCATGGCCATCACCCATGGCAGAACATCTCCAGTGGAGTGCAGCATTCGATCGCCTGGAATATAGCCTTCCGAATAAGGGCGAGGACTCACTGGTATGGGATTTTCAGGCCTGGTATGGCGGAGATACCCATCGTGTCTATCTCAAGTCAGAAGGAGAAAATACCCAGGGCGATGGCGAAGACGCCGAGTTTGAGTCACTTGAGCTTCTTTATAGTCGCCTGATTGCCGATTTCTGGGAGTTTCAGATTGGAGGTGGCTATCAGGGCGGCGTACTCAGCGATGATCATGATGAAAGCGTGTATGGGGTCTTCGGGCTTCAAGGGACTGCACCCTACAGAATCGAGACGGATGCAGCAGTCCAATATCGAGAGGGAGGCATCGTCACTGCCAGTCTGGAACTTGAACATGATATACGCCTGACGCAGCGCTGGTATCTACAGCCACGTAGTGAAATCGTCCTTGCTGCCAATGAATCCAGACAACAGGCTATCGGGTCGGGTCTCAATTCTGTGCGAATCGGCTTGCGTGCTCGCTATGAGGTGACTCGTAGAGTAGCTCCTTATGTAGGTATGTATTGGCAGCGGGAGTATGGCGAAACTGCTGATATGCGGCGTGAGGAAAGCGAGACGGTAGAAGATACGGGTGTCGTGATTGGGATCCGCATGATGTTCTGAAGCACGCTGGCGGCGGTGTTCAGTCATCAGGTTACGCCTCCGCGACGGTGACCAGCATTCGTGGCATTCGTGAAGACCTGCTCATGATTGGATACTGCGCCTTTCCTGAATTTCAGGAAGCATGACGAGGCAAGGCCCCATTGTCTGCATGGTGTCAGACGATCTGTTCATTGAATATGCTTGCTTGACCAAGGGATATGACATGAAAAAAATGCTATGGGGAATGTGGCTGACGTTTATGATGCTGGCAACTCTTGGTGCGGGGGCGGTTTATTCCGGGGTCATCAGTGTGGCCGCGGATGACCCGCACTGGGGTTGGGTGTACGAAGTATTTGAAACGGCGCGTGATCGCTCCATCGAGTTCCACTCCAGTGCTATCCAGGCTCCCCTGCTTGATGATGAAGCCATGATTGTCGCCGGTGCAGGAAATTATGCCTCGATGTGCGCCTCCTGCCATCTGGCACCTGGTGTGTCAGAGACAGAACTCAGTAGGGGGCTTTATCCCAGTCCCCCGAATTTCGCAGCATCTACCATGAGCGGTGAGCCTCATGAGCGTTTCTGGGTCATCAAGCATGGGATAAAAGCCAGCGGAATGCCGGCATGGGGTCAGAGCATGCAGGATGAGTACATCTGGCAGATGGTCGCTTTCATGGAAGAACTTCCTGACATGAGTGCTGCGCGTTATACGGCCCTTGTGGCAGCAAGTGATGGTCATCAACATGGCGGAGGTGAGACTACGCTATCGCAGTCATCGCACCATGCTGATGGGGTTGGAGAGTTACCCCATGATGATGGGCATCATGATGCTTTGCAGGAAAGCCCTGCTCAGGAAAGTCATGGTCTGAAAAGCAACGGTGATGAAGATGGTCATTCTCACGCCGCGCATGATCAGGAGCATCAACATTGAAATCGCGTGCGATACTGGGCAGCCCCAGGCTTGTATGGAAACTTTCGGGGCTGCCATTTCTTTATGCCATCTTGATGTTCGAATATCAGACCGTAGGCGTTGCCTCGACCCGCTCCGCGCGCTCGGTACGCTTGAGCATGCGATAGCGCGAGCGTACCTCGTCACGCTCCAGGTAGCAGCCCTGCAGCCAGCGGCTGCCGCTGTCGCCTTCGAAGGCATCGCGGGCGTGCAGAAGGCGGCGATTGTCGAAGATGACAAGGTCACCTGGCGCGTAGGTGAAGCGCAGGGCGAAGCGCGGCTCACGCAGCATGCGCTGCAGTTTCATCAGGGCATCGTAGGCGATTTCGGTCTGCTCGAACGGTGCCATCATCGGGCCCCGCAGGAAGTCGGCGATCCGCACTTCCAGCAGCTCTCCCGCTTGGCCCAGCACGATCATTGGTGAATGCCAGACGTGATCGGTATTGCGCGAGGTATTGGCGTAACGCCAGTGCACCGTGGTGAGGGTCTCGTAGGCCTCTGGGTGTTCTTCCTTCAGTGCCGTGGCGATGGCGAAGCCATCCATCATCACCGCCATGCCGCCTTCCACGCTGTTCTCGATGCAATGCAGACACTGCAGGCCCGGCTGGTATTCCCGGGTCGGCAAGTCTACATGCGGTGGCAGCGCGATGGAGGTGTAGGCGTTGGAGTCTGGGTTCTGGATCGCGCGGACATTGAAGAGGTGACCGAAGTTGGTGGTGCGGATCGAGCCGATGCGCTCGGCGACCTTCTCCAGGGCGCCGGACTCCGCCGGCAGATTACGCAGACGCACCAGTCCCTTGCCGAGCAGCTCGTGCAGGGCCGGATTGAGGATCTCGGACTCCTGCTGGCTGCCATGCTCGGCACTGGCCAGGCGGGCGGCGTCGATGGTCGGGGGCTGTTCCAGCTGTTCACCATGCCAGAGAGCATGCGGCGGCAGTTCTGGCGGCAAGACACTCTGGTTGTCGTAATCATTGGCACGCAGGAAGCCCGGGTGGATGCGCAGGCGGCGGTCTTCCGGCGTGAACAGCACGCTGAGCGCACCGTCCTCATCGATGCTGGCCTTGGCGATCTCCGGCCATGCTGGCAGCTGGGAGAGATCCAGTATGCGTTCGCGTGTCGCTGGATTGATGGTGGTGTCATCCGCGGCGTTCTCGCGCAACCAGACACTGTGGAAACGACTGACGCGTCCGTCGCTCCAGCTCACGCTGAGATAGCGCGCTTCGTGGGTGACCTTCACGAGAGTCTCGTCAATCGGCCAGCTGTCGTAGTCGGGTGTCATCGGGAGCGCCATGGAGAGTCCTTCCTTCTGTCGGTGATCAGTTCCCCGACAGAATGGCAGTCCATGTAGGTGTCTTCTGTGCCCAATTCGACACCATCTGTGCCCAATTCGACATCTGGTGGGCGCGTGGCGTGTCAGCTCATGAGACGGGACGCGGTGGCTGGCGTCGTGCCTGTGTCGGGGTGATCCCGAAGCGGCGACGAAAGGCGCGGGTGAAGCTCGAGTGCGATGTGAATCCGCAGGCCAGGGCGATATCGGTGATGCCGTGGCGGGTGTCATGAAGCAGACTGCGCGCATGCAGCAGGCGACGTTCTCCCTGATAGGCCTGAGGCGTGCATCCCAGCCCTTGCTGGAAGCGCCGCTCCAACTGACGCCATGAGAGCCCGAGCTCCTCGGCCAGTGCCTCGATGCTGAGTGGCGCCTCCAGGGTGTTTTCCATGCGCGTGATGGCACGTCTGAGCAGCGGATCTGCCAGGTCTGCCGATTGTTGACTGAGGCCGCGCTGCCGGCTGGCGGGCAGTCGTCCCTGATCGAGAATCAACTGATCGCGTACCGCCTGATAGAGCGTCTGGCCATGCTGGCGGCGGATCAGCTCCAGGCTCATGTCCAGCGGGGCGCTGCCTCCGGCGCAGAAGAAACCGTCATCACTGATTTCATAAAGAGACTCCACGGCATCCACCTCATCGAAGCGTTGGGTGAATTCCGGCAGGCTCTCCCAGTGCAATGTGACTGTCTTGCCCGTCAGCAGGCCTGCACGTGCCAGCACGAAGCAGCCGGTGTCCACGCCCCCGAGCTGGCAGCCGCTGCGGGAGCGCTGCTCAAGCCATTGGAGAGTACGATCTTCCAGATAGGCTTCCGGGGCAAAGCTGGTACATACGACCAGCTTGTCCACCGAGGGGAGCTCGTCACGTGCCGTGTCCACCGGCAGGACCATGCCGTTGGAGGCCTTGACCGGTGCGCCATCCTGACTGGCGAGTGTCCACTGATACAGGCGTGTCCCGCGCAGGCGATTGGCGATGCGCAGCGGTTCGATCATCGAGAACAGCGCGACCATCGCGAAACCCGGCAGAAGTAAGATGCCCAATTGGTGGCGCTCGTGCTGAGTCGGCGAGGCGAGCGCTGCCGTCAGGGGCGCGATGCCGGTGGGCTGCGCTGACAGAACGCCATCTTCCGCCAGGCCGACGGCGCTGCGGGAATCAGGGGAGGAGGCATGGGAGTCGTGTGATGACATGAACGCTCTGGCAATGAAGGCGTCGGGTGGCTTGGCATCGAGTCGAAGCCCATGACATTAGCCTGTTCGCTGGCAGAGCGCGAGGCGTCAGCCAATCCCCGCTCGATCGCTCGCGGGTCATCAGGGGGAGGGCGGTTGGCGGGAAACAAGAGGCCCGAGTGTGATCTCGGGCCCGTTTGGCGTGAAGGCAGACAGCAAGACTTTCTGTCACACCATCCTGAGGCAGTTCCGCCCATCTTCCTTGGCGGCATACATGGCCTCGTCCGCGCGAGCGATGAGCTGCTCGCGCGTGGCACGCTCGCTGGGTGCAAGACAGGTAAGTCCGATGCTCAATGACAGTGGCAGGCGTTGTCCAGCGTGCTCCAGGACACTGTCCTTCATGCGCTGACGCAGCGTATTGATGCGTGTGGCAGAGTCGCTGAGCAGTGAATTGGGCAGGATGGCCAGAAATTCCTCACCTCCCCAGCGGGCGAGAGTATCCCCGGGCAGCAGAATGTCCTCGGCGAGGACACTCAGCTGCTGCAAGGCAAGGTCACCGGCGTCATGGCCGTAGTTGTCGTTGATCTTCTTGAAGTGATCGAAGTCCAGCAATGCGACGCACAATGGTTGGTCGACCTGGGAAGTCGACAGCGCGGTGATGCTCTCCTCCAGCACTTTCTGAGCATGACGTCGGTTGTAAAGGCCGGTCAGCGGGTCAGTGATCGCGACCTTCTCGAGCGCCTGATGGGCTTCCTTCAGAGCATTGATGTCATTGGCACGCGCGACTTCATGTCCGGCCCACAGTGCGATGAGGCGCACCAGCTCGATATCCTGCGAAGTGAAGGGTTTCACCGGATCGGGGCTCGAGAAGTTGAAGGTACCGTAGCGTTCACCATCCACGATCACCGGCGCGCCGATGTAGGCTTCCAGATTGAAGTTGGAGTAGCAGGGATGGTTTCTGATCTCGCTGCTTGCCACATGGTGGAAGGCTTGTACGCTATCGGCCTTGTAGACGTGATCACAGTAGGTATCGCTGAGGGAGAAACTCAGTCCCGGTGCCAGCAGGTCTTCCGGATGGCAGGCACGCTGGACGACGTAATCACCATCCGTGATGCGGCTGAAGATACCGATGGGCAGGCCAAAATGGGCACATCCCAGTTTCAGGAGTTCATCAATGCGATCATTGAAGGATAGCTGGCGCGAAGAGGTGATGGCGTGGAGTCGGTGCAGGGTGTGCTCTGCTGTCACGCGACGAGAGACATCGCGGATCAGGCCGAACATGAAGGTGTTGTCGCTGGACGGGTCCTTGATGGGGCCGCCGAGTGTCTCGCCATAGAAGAAGCTGCCATCCTGGCGTCGATAGCGAATGACCCGCCCCTCCCTGGGGGGCAGGGCATCGGTGCGGAATTGTCTCGTGCCCTGGCGCTCGAATTCATCGTTGGAGGCATACAGTATGCGTGTCTGCTGGCCGATCAGCACGTCACGCGGATAGCCGAATGCCTTTACCGCGCTGTCGTTCATGTAGGTGATGTGTCGCTGATCATCCGCAAGCAAGATGATATCGTCGATCTGGCCAAGCATCTGGCCCAGCAGGGTTTGAATCATCTCAAAGCGTTGCATGACGCATGCTCCTTGAGTCGTGCCGGTATCTTGGGAGGGGCATTCCTTGCCGCAGTCGTCATTCACATCGCTGGGAAGGCACGGACGTTACCGTCATCAAGCAGTGGCGTCGCGACGGCTGTTGCACGTTACTGAATTCATCTTAACGTATGGGGATACAGTCGCGTCTTGATCTCATCCCGCTCGGCATTCGTATATTCAACGTAAGGGTATTGCAGTGCCAGAGGCCGTATCGTCAGGTTCCCCCCAACCGTCCACTCGCCAGGATGACCTCGAGCCGGACACAGGCGTGAAAGCGACTCCCACCACGGCTCATCAGGGCTTCGTGATGACGCGACACTGGCGGGATACGCCGGAAGGTGTCGTGATCAGCGTCTGGATTCGCACCGAGGATGGCGGGATGCGAGTCCAGACCCAGCCCCAGGAGGTGGTCGCTTTCCTGCCAGCTGAACAGCAGGTGCTGGCGCAGACTCTGGTCCGCTTCCAGCCCGGGGCCGAGTTGCGCCCGTTGGCACTGGAAGACTTTCATCATCGTCCGGTGGTGGGGCTTTACTGTCGCGAATACCGCACGTTGGGGCAGCTGGCACGTCGTTTGAAAGCGATCGGTGTCGACGTCTATGAGGCGGATGTCCGTCCGCCTGATCGCTATCTGATGGAGCGTTTCATCACGGCGGGCGTCACGGCGCGTGGTGAGCGTCACGCCGATGGCAGTCTGCACAATGCACGCCTCATGCCGCTTGACGGCTACCGTCCTCCCCTGCGCTGGGCATCGCTGGACATCGAGACCGATGCCCGGGGCAACCTGTATTCCATCGCGCTTGAAGGCTGCGGCCAGCGTCAGGTCTACATGCTGGGCCCGGCGAACGGTGAGACGACTGCCCGATGCGACTTCGGGCTCGAGTATCGGGACAGCCGGCGTGAATTGCTGCAGTGCCTGATCGACTGGGTGGCACGCCACGATCCGGACGTCATCATCGGCTGGAATGTCATCCAGTTCGATCTTCGCATGTTGGTGCGGCTCTCGGAGGCCGAGAATCTGCCTCTGCGCCTGGGGCGCGATGGCAGCACGATGCAGTGGCGAGCGCATTCGCGTCAGGCGGAGCATTATTTCGCCGAGATTCCCGGCCGGTGGGTGGTGGACGGCATCGAGGCGCTCAAGTCGGCCTTCTGGCATTTCGAGTCGTTCAGCCTCGAGAATGTCTCGCGTGACCTGTTGCAGGAAGGCAAGGCCATCGATGATCCCTATTCCCGTCTGGACGAGATCTTGCGCATGTTCGCCGAGGACAAGCCGTCGCTGGCGCGCTACAACCTCAAGGATTGCGAGCTGGTCACGCGTATCTTCGAGCAGACGCGGCTGATGGAATTTCTGCTGGCGCGGGCCAGTGTCACCGGACTTGAAGCCGACCGCAGCGGTGGCTCGGTGGCGGCCTTCACCCACCTTTATCTGCCGCGCCTGCATCGACTCGGCAAGGTCGCGCCCAATCTGGGAGATGTGGTGGGGGAGGACAGTCCCGGCGGCTTCGTGATGGACTCCCAGCCCGGACTCTACGACTCGGTACTGGTGCTGGATTTCAAGAGTCTGTATCCCTCCATCATCCGGACCTTCCTGATCGACCCGCTGGGGCTCATCGAAGGGTTGCATGAGTCGGATGATGTGTCGTTGGGCCAAAGCGTCCCGGGGTTTCTCGGTGCGCGGTTCTCGCGTGACAAGCATTGTCTGCCCGCCATCGTCGCAGAGATATGGCAGGCGCGGGACGCCGCCCGGGCGGCAGGCGATGTGCCGCTGACGCAAGCGCTCAAGATCATCATGAACGCCTTCTATGGCGTGCTGGGCTCACGCGGTTGCCGATTCTTCGACCCGCGTCTGGCCTCCTCGATCACACGGCGTGGCCATCAGATCATCCAGCAGACGGTGGCGTTGATCGAAGCACGCGGCTACACCGTGATCTACGGTGACACCGACTCCACCTTCGTCTGGCTTGGCGAGGCGCACACGGAGGAGGAGGCCGGTGAGATCGGCCGTGAACTGGCCGCCCATGTCACCGCCTGGTGGCAGCGGCATCTCAAGGACAGTCTGGGGCTCGACAGTGCTCTGGAGCTCCAGTTCGAGACCCATTATCAGCGTTTTCTGATGCCCACCATCCGGGGAGCAGAGGAGGGCAGCAAGAAGCGCTATGCAGGCCTCCGGCAGACGGGGGAGGAAGGTGGGAGCGAGCTGGTGTTCAAGGGGCTCGAGTCCGTGCGCTCCGACTGGACGCCGCTGGCCAAGGTATTCCAGCAAGGCCTGTACCGTCGCATCTTCGAGGGAAGCCCCTACCAGGAGTATCTCAAGCGCTACGTGCAGGAGTCTCTGCAGCGCCATGCTCAAGGGACTGACAGCCACTCTGACGTGGATGCGCTGATCTATCGCAAGCGCCTGCGGCGACGTCTGGATGACTATCAGCGCAACGTGCCCCCGCATGTGCGGGCAGCGCGTCTGGCGGATGACGAGAATCGTAGGCGCGGCCTGCCGTTGCGTTACCAGCGTGGCGGCTGGATTCGCTACGTGATTACCACTGCCGGGCCGGAGCCTGTCGAGTACCTGCGCTCTCCCATCGATGTGGAGCATTATCTGAGTCGTCAGCTCAAGCCCGTTGCCGATGGCATTCTTCCGTTCGTGAAGGATGATTTCGATCGTCTGCTGGATCGCCAGATGACGCTATGGTGAGATTCACGGCCACTTGAGTGGCCCGTGACCGCCGAGCGCCATGAGCGGGGGCGGTCCTCGCGGGGACAGGTGCAGAGAGCAGGATCGCGCGACGGCACCTACCGCTGTCATTTCGTAGTGATAATATTTCTTATTATTTCTTGCATTAAAGTATGCGCGCCGTAAGATTCCTGTCGGCGCAGTCACATGAGCTGCGTCGCCGCCTTCTGGTGGCGGTCTGATTGCCATGGTGCCCGGGAGCAGGTGTGACGTTACTGAAAGTGGTTCTTGCCCATTATCGCTGGTCCTTTCTTGGTGTGATCTTTCTGAGCCTTGTCAGTGCAGGGCTGGGAATCGGTGTCATTGCCTATATCAACCAGCGACTCATCGCGCATTCTGCCACCGCCCCCCTGGACGAGGGGCTTGCGGCCCATGTCGGGGTGCTTCCGGAGTTTCTCGGACTGATTCTGCTGTTGTTGGCGATTACCCTGGGGGCACAACTGGCGTTGACGACGCTGGGGCATCATTTCGTGCACGGACTGCGCGGGCGTCTGGTCAAGCAGATCCTCGATACCGATATCGAGCGGCTCGAGCAGCTGGGCAGCGCCAACCTGCTGGCGAGTCTGTCCAGTGACATCCGCAACATCACCCTGGCGTTCGTGCGCCTGCCGGAACTGGTGCAGGGCATCGTGCTGACCCTCGGAGCCGTGTTCTATCTTGGCTGGCTATCCCCCGGCATGATGCTGGTCACCGCCATCTGGGTGACCTTGACCATCATGGGGGGCAGCTGGCTGGTCACGCGAGTCTATCGCCACCTGGCCGAGGTGCGTGAAGCGGAGAGTCGCCTTTACGCCGACTATGAGGCGGTCATCGATGGGCGCAAGGAGCTGGCGCTCAATCGACCCCGTGCGCGTGACTATTTCGACACCCGCTATAGCGTCAATGCCCGTGAGTATCGCCATCACGTCGTGCGCGCGGATACCTACCACCTGAGCGCCGTCAACTTCTCCAACATCATGATGCTCGGCGCCATCGGCATCGTCTTCTATCTGGCCAATGGCCTGGGCTGGGCCAGTGGTGAAGTCGCCGCAACCTTTTCCCTGACGCTGCTGTTTCTGCGCACGCCCTTGATCCAGGCCGTGGGGGCATTGCCGACTCTGCTGGGGGCGGATGTGGCCTTTGCCAAGCTGCGCAAGCTGGCATTGGCACCGGTCAACGCCGATTTCGCGTCTCCTCAAGATGCACCGCCGCAGGGACATGCGTCAGCCGCAGACACGTCGGCCGGGTCTGACTGGCAGACCCTGAGTCTGCAGGGTGTCTGCTTCCGCTACGCCGGCCGCGAGACCCTGGGACAGGACATTGCGCACAACGACGCGCAGGCCTTCTGCGTCGGTCCGCTGGATCTTACCCTCAGGCGCGGAGAGCTGGTCTTCCTGATCGGTGGCAATGGCAGCGGCAAGTCGACCCTGGCCAAGCTCTTGACCGGCCTCTATCGGCCGACATCAGGCTCACTTCTGCGGGACGGGCACCCGATAGGAGAAGACGAGCGGGAAGCCTGGCGTCAGCAGTTCTCGGCGGTCTTCACTGATTTCCATCAGTTCGATCGCCTGCTGGGTCCGACCGGTGAGCCGGCAGATCCGGCATTGATCGCACAATGGATCGACTACCTGCAGATGCGCGAGAAGCTGGTGCTCGAGGAGAACCGTGTGATCAACACCGAGCTGTCTCAAGGACAGCGCAAGCGACTGGCGCTGTTGATGGCCGTGGCAGAGCGTCGCGACATCGTGTTGTTGGATGAATGGGCGGCAGATCAGGACCCGCAGTTCCGTCGTATCTTCTATCGCGATCTGTTGCCGCGTCTGCGCGAGATGGGCAAGACGGTCTTCGCCATCAGTCACGATGATCATTATTTCGCGCAGGCGGACAGGTTGTTCGAGATGCGCGCCGGCACGTTGCAGGAGTTGTCGGGCGCCCAGCGTGATCGCATCAGCCAGGATGCCGTCGCGCGTCTGGATGAAGCCTGAAACAACCCGTTCGGGCTGGCGGCGGGGGCGGCCGCGGGATGCCGCGGTCGCTCATTTCCTCCGACATCACCAGACAGGCAGTGGCAGGACGTGAGCCCCGGAGGCGGTCTCATGTGATGTATCAGGGATGATGCCCGGCTGCAGCGTGAATCGCCCCTCGGGGTACTGCAGTCGGTCAGACGCGCCATTCTCGGGATTGCATGCTGGTGCATGCAGAACGGTGTGTCACCACGGTTCACATTAGATGAATACGAATCATCCTGATTCCATTCCGTATTCGCCATGAGCGTGCCAGTGAGAGACGCCACGAGACGGAAGGGGAGATTGACCACACAACGATCGTTGCAAGGGAACACGACATGTCCAGACATCCAACATCACGGCAGACACCTGTCCGGCCGGCACTCGCCTCTCTAACGCATGCCATTCGGCTCTGTATCGCGGCGGGACTCCTGTCACAGTCGGCCAGCGCGCTGGCCGCCGAGACCGATGACACCATGGTCGTGGTCGGCACGGCACTGAAAGTCGATGCGCCGCTGGTGGAGACGCCGCGTCCGGTCTCGACGGTCAATCGCGAAGAGCTCGACACGCGCAACGTCCAGCAGCTCGATGAAACCTTCCGTTACCGTGCCGGCGTCCTGTCTGGCCATTATGGGTCCGACAACAATACCGACTGGTTCAAGGTGCGTGGCTTTGATCAATCCACCTATCAGGATGGCCTGCGCATCTACCGTGAAGGCTTCTATCAGTGGTTGCCGGAGACCTGGGGCCTGGAGCGGGTCGATCTGTTCAAGGGGCCTTCCTCCATCCTCTATGGTGAGGCGCCTCCCGGCGGGTTGATCAACGCCATCAGCAAGCGCCCCACCGATGAGCCGCAGAGCGAGATTCAGATTCAGGTCGGCAATCGCGGTCTGCGCCAGACGGGGCTTGATACCAGTGGGTATCTGAGCGAGTACGGGGATGTGCGCTATCGTCTGGTCGGGCTGTACCGCGAACGTGATGGGGATCTGGATCATACCGAGAACGAGCGCTACTACTTCGCGCCGAGTCTGACCTGGGACATCTCTGAGGCAACCCAGCTGACGCTGCTCGCCAGCCTCCAGAAGGATGATGGCGTCCCCACCAATGCCTTCAAGCTGGCCTATGGCACCCATGATGATACGCCGTTCGGCAAGGTGGACCCGCAGACCAACTACAGCGAACCGGGGTATGACAAGGATGAGCGTACCCAGACCTCCCTGGGCTATGAGCTGCGCCACCAGCTGAACGACACCTGGGCGCTGGAGCAGGATTTCCGCTATAGCCAGCTGGATCTCGACCTGATCAGCAGCTACATCCTCTATCAGTCCTCGGCGCGCGAGGGACAGCGGGGGCTGCTGTACCGCGAGGGCACCATCGACAGCTATACCGTCGACAATCGGGCCATCGGCAAGTGGTATGGCGAGCGCACCGAGAACACCTTGCTGCTGGGCGTGGATTATCAGAATCTGAGCCTGTCGGGCAAGGAAGCGGATGACTATGCCTTCGGCGATCCGATCGATCTGTTTGACCCGCAATACGGCAATTACACCGCCTTGAGCGATGACCAGATCACGCGGCGCGATATCGACAAGGAGCAGATCGGCCTCTACGTGCAGGATCAGCTGCGCATCGATGACAAGTGGGTGCTGCTGGCGGGCGTGCGCTACGACCAGGCCGAGACCGAGAACGTCAATCAGACGACGGGGTCACGTGAGCGCTCCGATGATGACGAGATCAGCTGGTCGGGCGGGGTGATGTACCTGAGTGACTTCGGCCTCAACCCCTATCTGAGCTATACCGAATCCTTCGAGCCGATCAGCGCGACCGATGATCGCGGTTCGCTCTATGAGCCTCGCGAAGGACGCCAGTGGGAACTGGGCGCCAAGTATCAGCCCGCCGGCTGGGATGGCTACGTGACGGCGGCTGTCTTTGACCTCACCGAAGACAATACGCTGGTCACGACCGGCGGAATCCAGGTGCAGGAGGGCGAGCGTCAGTCGCGTGGCTTCGAGCTGGAAATGGTCGGTTATCTGACGGACCATCTCAAGCTGACCTCGGCGTATACCTATACCGATGCACGCCTGGAAGACGATGTGCGTGCCCCGCTGATACCGCGCCACCAGGCCTCCAGCTGGCTGGATTACGCCTTCGAGCGTGGTGCCCTGGAGGGGCTGCGTCTTGGGGCGGGTGCCCGTTATGTCGGCGAATCGGTAGATGGCGATGCCACCGTGTCCGACTATCTGCTGTTCGATGCGATGGTCGGGTATGACTTCACCCGCGAGCTGAGCGCTCAGGTCAATGTCAGCAACCTCACCGACAAGGAATATGTCGCCAGCTGCAGCTACTGGTGCTACTACGGGGAATCCCGCAGCATCATTGGCAGTCTGAGCTATCGCTTCTGATTCCTTGCGCCTTTGTATCATGTCCTTTTGAACGACAACGCCCCGCAGGCATCCGCCTGCGGGGCGTTGTCGTTTCCTGCCGCGTGCCACACTCTCGCCCGCGACCTGGAGCACGGGTCATCCCGTGATGCGCCGTCTACATCAACGCCAGATGGTTGTCCCAGTGGGTATTGGCCAGGCGCACCGGCCCCAGCGCCGGCAGCCCGTCCTCATCGATCAGCAGCCATTCTCCGCGACCATTGCTGACCACGAACCCCGCGGGAGTCTCCTGAGTGGCCGGTACTGCCAGCGCCCCCGCACAGTCGGCGAAGTCCAGTGTCGTCTCAAGCTCGCCGGTCTCGAGGTTCCACAGCGTGATCAGGTTGCCCCGGGGGGCAGTGGCCACCGCCAGGTGGCCCTCGGGGGCGATGGCGATGCTCGCGATGTACTGCTTGAACTGAGGGACGTATTCCGGCGGTAGCGGCAATTCCTGCAAGGTCTCGCTGGCGGGGCGCTTCATCACCACTAGGGGGTGATGGTCCGAGGCAGGTCCCTGATACTGATACCCCGCGACGATGGTGCCATCGCGGCTGACATCCAGATGACGCAATGACAGCTGATGATGCGATGGCTCGCCTTGCCAGTGAATCTCGCCCGAGACGCGATCCAGCAACGTCAGATTGGACTGCATCGACTCCAGATTGAGCTTCACGCGACCGGTCTCCGGGCGCGTGAGAATTCCGCCATTGGCGATGATCAGCTGCCGACCGTCCGGATGCAGACGGATCTCATGCGGGCCGATCCCGCCACTGGCGAACTCGCCAAGTCGCGCGAAGTCGCGATGCATGTCGTAGATCCCGATACGGCCTTCCCCGGAGGTGATGGCGTTCTCGGTGGTGTAGAGCAGACCGCCATCCGGGCTGAACACGCCATGTCCATAGAAGTGGCGGTCCGGCGCGGCTTCGATGCGCGTGATCCGCTCACCGGTCTCGAGATCGAAGACATTGATTTCGGTGCCGGGGCGCCGGGCGAAAATCAGCGCCCAGGGCTTGTGAGGATGGCGGGTGGCGCCATGGGCGCGTTCCTTGATGGGCTGACGCCAGCGTTCCTGTCCCTGGTAACTGGTACAGCTGGCAAAGTGCTGCCCCGTGTCATCGTCACAGGCCGAGATGGCCACCCCGGCTGGCACATGGCCTCGAGCACTGGCGGCATTGTTGCCACCGGCCAGTGCCGCGCCGCCGGGTAACCCCAGCAGCGGGGTGCAGGCCAATGCCTTGAGCAGTCGCCGGCGCTGACGTGCCTCCGTTGGATGGGTATCCAGCATGCCATGTCCTGTCTTGCTCACGTGCTTCACTCCCGAATCAATCGCCATCGGTACTGTTGAAGCCCAGAGACAGGCCGAGTGCCGGGTTGAGCGTGTCAGCGAAGCCTGCCTGCAGGGTCTCGAGGTGGATCATGGCCTGCTGCAGATCGCCATTGCGCGGGTCGTCGCGCAACATGCCAGCAAGATCCGCCGGCAGGGCGGCGAAGGCGTCACGCGCATCGGCAAAGTCTCCGGTGGTGGAGGCCACCATGCGCGGGTCGACCTGCTGATTCAGGTAGCCCTGAATGCCTGCGACCTCGTCATTGCCGAGCCAGAGCGTCTCCATCATCGCAAGCGTCGCCCCGATGTTGGCAAGCCCCATACCGCCACGCCAGGACTCTGCCGCGTAGGGGTTGGCCGTGCCGCCGTTGTCGAGCCCGATCGGGCGGCGCAGCTTGCGGTCCTTGATGGCCTCAAGCTGCACGGTCATCGCGCGTACCAGGGAAAGCACGGCGTCACGTGGATCGCTGAAGGCGCCAGTGCCATCGGCCAGTTGTGGCGCGAACTGCTGCCACTCTTCGAGCAACGTCTTGCCGGTGCTGGCGGCGTAGGCGGTGTTGGCCGTCATCAGCTCACACCGCCGCGTGTTGGCGGTGAGGGGCGAGTCGGCATAGCGGGCATCGAACAGTTGATATTCCACACTGCCCAGCCCCTGCATGACGATGGATTGCTGCGCCAGGCCATCGGCCGTGATCGGGGCATCGCCAGCGAGCAGGGCGCGTGTCTTGCCTGACACCAGATCCTTCTTGTCTGGCCAGAAATACAGCTGCCATTGGCGAGAATTCTGCAGGATAGGCCCCATCTCGACCCAGTTGACCTGATTCAGACCCAGCATGGCGCTGCGCCAATCCTCCTTGAGCGTCTCGAGCGTCACGTCACCCTTGGCGGAGCAGAACGCCTGGCTGTGCTGCGAGAGTTGCGCCAGGCGGTTGGCGAGCTGCTGGTGGGCTTCGCTCAAAGTGTCAGCGGCAAACTGGCTGACGGCGTCCGCGCTGGTGGTGTTGGCGCTAGAAGAGTCCGATGCCGCCAGTGTGCTCGTCGACAGCAGTGCGGTGCCCAGCAGGGTCATGGCGGAGGTCATCAGCGGCAGGGGCGAGGGCTTGCGCGTGAAAGGTTTCATCGGGATGGCAGCAGAGGTGAAGGTGTCACGGGACATGTCGCGGGATTCCTTGTCAGAACGGCACGCCAGGCGAAAGTCGGGGGCGTGCCAGAGTCGGCTGGCGGGTAGAGGCTGAGAAGAGATCAGAGCGATTCCAGGAAGCGCAGCAGCGCCTGCCGCTGGTCAGTCGGCAACGCCACGACCTTGTCTCGACTGGCCCTGGCTTCCCCGCTATGCCAGAGCACGGCTTCAAGCAGGGTGCGGGCGCGTCCATCATGCAGGAAGCCCGTCGCGGGATTGACCGTCTGCGCCAGGCCGATCCCCCAGAGTGGCGGTGTGCGCCACTCATTGCCGGTTGCCTCGAATTCGCGGCGATCATCTGACAGGCCATCGCCCATGTCATGCAGCAGCATGTCGCTGTAGGGCCAGATCGTCTGGTCAGCCAGTTGGGCGGCCACACCACCGGACGCGGTCGTCAGGCGTGGTCGGTGGCAGCTGGCGCATTCAAGCTCCCGGAACAGTTGCTCGCCTTCGCGCACCGTCGGGTCGTCGAGGTCACGTCGTGTCGGCACGGCGAGATTGCGCGAATAGAACGCCACATTGTCCATGACGTTGTCTTCCACCTCGATGGTGCCCCCGTTGGGCAGGTCTGCGCATTTCTGGACCGGCGTGCAATCGGTGGAGCTGACCAGATTCGATGTCAGGCCCATGTCGCCGGCGAACGCCTTGGCGCTTTGCTGGCGAACGTCGGGTTGGCCGGCCTTCCAGCCAAAACGCCCCATGACCTCGTGCTGCTCGGTCAGTGACCAGACGGTATTGGCGCGACCGCTGATGCCATCGCCATCCGCATCCTGCGGGTCGGCCCACTCGAGCAAGGTCTCCTCGCTGACCGCCTCGAGCAGCCCGAGGCCTACCATGCCCGGGGCAAGGCGCGGTGAGAGTGCAATGGGGCCAGGGTCGCCGAAGCCAGCCTCGACCAGGGAAT
Source organism: Cobetia sp. BL01 (assembly GCF_056493605.1). Taxonomy (NCBI): domain Bacteria; kingdom Pseudomonadati; phylum Pseudomonadota; class Gammaproteobacteria; order Oceanospirillales; family Halomonadaceae; genus Cobetia; species Cobetia sp. BL01. Next base: position 25,084 of record NZ_JBVBEE010000003.1, read on the forward strand.
AGCGCGGTTTGCGCAGCAGAACGACCTCTCCATCCGCCAACGGGACGGGCATCTCTTCATGGACGACCTGCATGCGGCCTTCGCGCTCGATACCGGGCACCGCGGCATTCTGCAGCTGAGTGCCATAGACGGGGTGCGGCATCACTCCAGCGATGCGGCGGAATTCACGCTCCTCATCGCTCCAGCTGTCCTCGTGGCTGTCCGGCATGCCCAGGCGCAGGAAGAGGCCCACCGAGGGGTCGCTCTCGGCCGGCAGACTGCCGCGTCCATCCTTGACGTGGCAGTTCTGGCAGGCATTGGTGTTGAACAGCGGGCCAAGGCCATCGCGAGCGGTGGTGCTGGCGGGCGCGATCACCCATGGGCTCTTGAAGAAGCTGTTGCCGACGCTGAAGGACAGACGTTGATCGAAGCTCAGGTTCTTGGCCGGCAGGGAATAGGCATTGGTATCGTGCTTGCGCACGCTGCCCTCGCCACCACTCTTCGCGGTGTCCTGCAGTGGCAATGCGGCCAGATAGGCGCTGACGGTCAGCGGTGTCTGGGCGGCCTGTGCCACGCCCTGGGGCAGGGCGGTCAGTGCGATGGCAAGCGACAACGCGTGAAGGATCGGGTGTTTCGGGATGACGTGTGGCATTGATGTAGGTCCTGGCTTGCGCGGTCAGGCTGCGAGTCCATCAATGGCCTTCGGGCAAGGCACTCTGAAGAATTAGCAGGCGCGCATAAAATGCTGGCACGAAAGCATCAACGCCCGAACCTGTACGAGACAGGTTCGGGCGAGGGGGCTGCGCGGCCATGGGCGGTTTCATCACCGCCCATGGCCTGGCAATCTCGGGTGAGTGCCTAGAATTCGTGATCCGCGGTATCGGCCTTCATTCCGCTGATGCCGACGTCGTTGGCAATCTCTTCGATCAGGCGCGTCTGCGCGACCAGGTCTTCGATGCTGGCATTGATGATCTCGGCACCCTCGGCATTGCCCGGGGCGATCATCTGATCAAACTTCATGCCGTCTTCGGCGTCTGCCGTATCCACCATCACCTGCAGCTGGCCCATGGTGGTGTCCAGCGCCTCGTGCATCTTCTCGGCCAGCTCCGGGTCATTCTGGGCGACGAGTGCGTGCAATGACGGGCCTTCGAAGGTACGGCCATCCAGCGTCACGTACGTGCCTTCATAGACGTTCTGGATGCCCTTGGCATTGTAGAAGTGCGAGTAGTGGGTGTTGTCGGAGAAGCAGTCGTGCTCGTCCTCGAAGGAATTGGCTTCCAGCGCGACCTTCATGCGCTCACCGGCCAGCTCGCCCAGTGACAGGGAGCCCATGCCGAACAGCATCTTCTCGAGGCCTTCACCGGCCGGCAGGGAGGTCAGCTCGGCGCGATAGTTGCCCTTGTCGCCCTGTGCCCACTGGCCGACCATGTATTCCAGGTCATTGATCAGCAGGTCGTTGGCCGCCAGCAGGTAGGCGCCACGGCGGTCACAGTTGCCGCCGGTGCAGTCCTCTCCCTTGGCATAGTCCGACGCCGGACGCTCGCCTGCGCCAGACTCGAAGCCATGCATGTCCTGGCCCCAGAGCAGGAATTCGATGGCGTGGTAGCCGCTGGCCACGTTGGCCTCGAATCCGCCCAGCTCGTTCAGGGAGGCCAGCAGCTCCGGGGTGATCTCGGTAGTGTCGATCTTGTCGGCACCGATCTGCACGCTGTCGTTGGCGATGATGTTGGCGCTGGCGCCCGGGTTGCCCAGTTCCGCCTGATAGCCGTCGCCTTCGACGTAGTCGATCAGGCCTTCATCCAGCGGCCAGGCATTCAGCTGACCTTCCCAGTCATCGACGATGGCATTGCCGAAGCGGAAGACTTCACTCTGCTGGTACGCCACGCGCGCCTGTTTCCAGGCAGTGCGAGCCGCGGCAAGCGTCGCCTCGGACGGAGCTTCGATCAGCGCGGCGTTGGCGGCGCGCAGGGCATTGGCGCTGGCCAAGGCATCGCTGTAGGTGGCATGGGCCACGTTGGCGTACTGGTCAACGACGGCTTCAGCGCTCACCTTGCGATCATCGTGTGCATGGCCTTCATGCGCCTGGGCGGTAGAGCCGATCAGTGCCACGGAGAGCGCGATGGCGGCAGCCAGCGGCTTGCGAGCGATAGGACGGAAATGTGCGGACATGAGGTTCCCTTGAACAGTCTTTTATTATGCAGATCGCGTGACGCGATGTCGTGAAGGCTCGACGCGACGGTGACAGGTGTCATGTCGTGCGCGGTGTCGCGTGGCCCACCTCTGACGGAATCATATTGAGAACCTTTATTATTTGCAATCGTCCAGAGTCAGTCAGGCAACTCAGCAGTGCGTTCCGTGCAATGCAGGATGCCTGTCTTCTCGAGACTCGCCACATGAGGGACGAGGCCTCCGCTGCCTTGGTGGCGGGCGCGCCCTTGAGTGGCAAGCGGACCTGTCACGTCAGTCCTGCCGCCTGGATCAGGGCCCGCGTGTAGTCCTCCCTCGGATTGCCCAGTACCTCGGCAGTCGTTCCGCTCTCCACCAGCTTGCCTTCGCGCAACACCATCACGCGGTGGGCCAGAGCCCTCACCACGGCCAGATCATGACTGATGAACAGGTAGCTGAGGCCATGACGCTCCTGCAGGTCGCGCAGCAGGGCGATGAGTTGCTTCTGGACACTGCGATCCAGCGCCGAGGTGGGTTCATCCAGTACCAGCAGGTGAGGTTCGAGAATCAGGGCGCGGGCCAGCGAGATGCGTTGGCGTTGGCCGCCGGAGAACTCGTGAGGGTAGCGGTCGGCGCACTCGGCAGGCAGCTCGACCTCGCGCATGACCTGCGTCACGCGCTGGCGTACCTCGTCCTCTGAGAGCTCAGGCTGATGAAAGCGCAGGCCTTCACTGATGATGTCCGTGACGGGCATGCGCGGCGAGAGCGAGCCATAGGGGTCCTGGAAGACGATCTGCATCTGGCGTCGCTTGTGACGCAGGGCGTTGCGATCCAGCGTATCGATACGGGCATTCTCCAGACGAATCTCACCGCGTGCGGCCTGCAGCTTCAACAGCGCCAGGGCGAGGGTGGTCTTGCCGGAGCCCGACTCGCCCACGACCCCGAGGGTCTCCCCGCGCGCGAGGGTCAGATCCAGCGGCTGAAGCGCGATGAAATCCGCTGGACGTTTCTGGAACAGCTTGCGAGGACGCGAGAAGCGCACCTCCAGATCACGTGCTTTCAGAACGGGCGTGCCCGCATCCTCAGGGTCGAGTGGCGCGGCCACCCCTTCAGGCTCGGCGGCCAGCAGTTCGCGGGTATACGGGTGGCTGGGAGAATCGAAGACCTCTGACACCGGCCCTTGCTCGATGCATTCGCCTTCCCGCATCACGATGACGCGGTCTGCATGGCGGCGGACCAGATTGAGGTCATGGCTGATCAGGATCATGGCCATGCCCTGGTCTCGCCGCAGTCTGTCGAGCAGAGCGAGGATGTCCTGCTGCACCGTGACGTCCAGCGCCGTGGTGGGCTCGTCGGCGATCATCAAAGGCGGCTGATTGGCCATCGCCATGGCGATCATCACGCGTTGGCGCTGACCGCCAGAGAGCTGATGCGGCCAGGCCTCGAGGAGTTCTTCCGGGCGAGGCAGCTGAACCTGCTTGAGCAGCTCGATCACTCGCTGGCGTGCCGCATGGCCACGCAGGCCCTGATGCAGCCGCAGGCTCTCGCTGATCTGGTCGCCGACTCGGGCCAGGGGGTTTAGGGATGTCATCGGTTCCTGGAACACGAAGCCGATCCGGTTGCCGCGCACGCGTTGCCATTGGCGGCTCGTCAGGGCTGACAGATCCAGCCTCTCTCCCTCGAGCGTGGTGAACTCCCGCGTGCCGGTGACATGGGCATGCCCCGGCAGCAGGCCGAGACTTGCCAGCAGGCTTACTGACTTGCCCGAGCCGGATTCGCCGACGATGGCCAGACATTCGCCGCGCTTCACGTCCAGCGACAGATGCCTGACGACAGGTGTCTTGCCAAAGCGGATGCAGAGATCGTCCAGCCGCAGCACGCAGTGATCCCGGGAGCGCGGCTCGGCGTTGGCCGCTGTCGTGGCTTCATGCATTGACTGACTCATGCGTCCTGCTCCCGGGCACTGATATGACGTGGGTCGAAGGCATCGCGCAGCCCTTCACCGATGAAGACCAGCAGGGTCAGCATGATGCCGAGACTGAGAAATGCCGTCATGCCAAGCCAGGGGGCCTGGAGATTGTTCTTGCCCTGCGCGACCAGTTCGCCCAGCGACGGGGAGCCTGCCGGCAACCCGAAGCCCAGGAAGTCCAGCGCGGTCAGGGTCGTGATGGCGCCCGTGAACAGGAAGGGGATGAAGGTCAGGGTGGCGACCATCGCATTGGGCAGTACATGACGCCACATGATGAGACGTGAGGGCAGGCCCATGGCGCGGGCCGCGCGCACATACTCCAGATTTCGCGCACGCAGGAATTCGGCGCGCACGATATCGACGATCCCCAGCCACGAGAACAGCAGCATGATGCCGGTCAGCCACCAGAGATTGGGTTCCACGATGCTGGCCAGGATGATCAACAGGAACAGCACCGGCAGTCCAGACCAGATCTCGATCAAGCGCTGCCCGATCAGATCGACCTTGCCGCCGAAATAGCCCTGAACACCACCGATCAGCACGCCCAGCACGATGGAACCGGCGGTCAGCACCAGAGCGAAGAGGACCGACAGGCGGAAGCCGTAGATCACCCGCGCCAGCACGTCCCGTCCCTGGTCATCCGTGCCCAGCCAATGACGGGCATTGGGAGCCGAAGGCGCGGGCGACCCCAGGTTGAGATCCAGGGTGTCATAGGAATACGGGATCAGGGTGTTGAGCATGAAGCCCTGCGCCGCGATGGCGTCGATCACATAGGGATCGCGATAATCCGTGGCGGTCGGCAGGAAGCCGCCGAAGGTCGTTTCCGGATACTCCTTGAGCATCGGCAGGTAGAGCTCGTCCTGATAGGAGACCAGCAGTGGGCGGTCATTGGCGATCAGTTCCGCCCCGAGCGACAGAATGAACAGCATGCCGAAGATCAGCAGTGACCACCAGGCGCGCCGGTTGTCACGAAACGCCGTGATACGCCGCCGCGTGATGGGCGACAGGCGCGAGCGGTGCGGGCGTTCCGGCACGTCCTGGACGACGTTGGTCTCCCCTTGAAGGGGTGTGTCGTGACGCATCTCAAGCCTCCCGGGTCGCGAAGTCGATGCGCGGGTCGATCCACACATACATCAGGTCTGATACCAGTTTCAGGATCAGGCCAATCAGGGTGTAAAGGTACAGGGTGCCGAAGATCAGCGGATAGTCGCGCTGCAGTACCGCCTCGAAGCCCAGCAGGCCCAGGCCATCGAGAGAGAAGATGACCTCGATCAGCAGCGAGCCGGTGAAGAATATGCCGACCAGCGCCGCCGGCAGCCCCGCGATGATGATCAGCATGGCGTTGCGGAAGACATGTCCGTAGAGAATGCGGTTCTCGCTGGCCCCCTTGGCGCGTGCCGTCAGCACGTACTGCTTGTGGATCTCATCCAGGAAGCTGTTCTTGGTCAGCATCGTCAGGGTGGCGAAGCTGCCGATGGCGGAGGCCAGCACGGGAAGGGCGATGTGATGGAAATAATCGAGGACCTTGCCAAGCGTCGAGAGCTCCTCGAAATCCGGGGAGGTCAGCCCCCTGAGCGGGAACCAGTCGAGATAGCTGCCGCCGGCGAACACCACGATCAACAGGATCGCGAACAGGAAGCCCGGAATCGCGTAGCCGACGATGACGACACCCGAGGTCCAGACATCGAAGCGTGAGCCATGCACCAGTGCCTTGCGAATGCCCAGTGGTATCGACACCAGATAGACCAGCAGCGTCGTCCACAGGCCCAAGGAAATCGAGACGGGGAGTCGCTCCAGCATCAGGTCGATCACCGGGCGGTCGCGGAAGAAGCTGTCGCCGAAATCGAACTGCGCGTAGTCGACCACCATGTCGCGGAAGCGCTCCCAGGCGGGCTTGTCGAAGCCGAATTGCTGCTCCAGCTCGGCGATCAGGGCCGGGTCGACTCCCGAGGCTCCGCGGTAGGTGGAACTGGTGCCGGAGCCGCTGGTGACGCCATCGCCACCCCCACTGTTCAGCCGTGTGCTGGCCCCGGCGCTGAGGCCGTCAAGACGCGACATCAGCTGCTCGATGGGCCCGCCGGGAGCCGCCTGGACGATCAGGAAATTCAGCAACAGGATTCCAAGCAGTGTCGGAATCATCAACAGGACTCGGCGCAGAATATAGGCACCCAAGAGCAATCTCCCTGCGTGTCATGCGGCCGCCCTGTGCGGGGCGGTCCGGATGGCATCGTGTTCATTCATGGTTGAGCAATCGCCGGGGCGAGCCTTGCAGACGCCCCATGTCGGTCGTGCTGGCCAATGCCGAGGGATGCGCGGCAGTTGGCCATCTTCACGCGAGTGTTTCAGTCGTCTGACTCGTCATCAGCCTCAGCCCCGGGGACGATCCACCAGCTGTCCAGGCTCAGCAGATACTCCGGGAACGGCTGCGGATAGCCGAACTTGTCCCACAGCGCGATGCGAGTCGCCGCGAGATGCCACTGCGGCACGACATGGAATCCCCAGCGCAGCACGCGATCCAGTGCTCGTGTGGCGCTCAGCAGATCTTCGCGGGTCTGGGCCTGGATCAGGGCATCGGTGAGTGCATCGATGACCGGACTCTTCAGGCCGATCAGGTTGCGCGAGCCGGCGACATCGGCGTAGTCACTCGTCCAGTACTCGCGCTGTTCGCTGCCGGGACTGTTGGACTGGGGGTAACCGCCGACCACGACATCGAAATCGAAGCTTCGCCGACGATTGATGTACTGGTTGACGTCGACGGTGCGGATACGCGCCTGGATGCCGATGCGTGCCAGATTGCGAATCCACGGCTGGATGACCCGTTCGAACTGGGTGTCGTAGTTGAGGACTTCCAGTGTCAGCGGCTTGCCCGTCTCGTGATTGACCAGCTGGCCATCCGCGACGCGATAGCCAGCGTCCCGAAGCAGGTTGAGTGCCTTGCGCAGCCGCGGGCGCAGTTCCGTGGGCTCATCGATGGGCAGCGGGTCGCGGAAGACGGCGGCGGGCAACTGGTCCTTGAACGGCTCAAGCAGGGCCAGTTCCCGTCCTTCAGGCAGGCCATTCGCGGCCATGTCCGAATTCTCGAAATAGCTGTGGGTCTGCTGGTAGGCGCCGTAGAAGAGATTGCGGTTGACCCAGTCGAAATCGAAGACTAGTGCCAGGGCTTCGCGTACCCGCGGGTCCTGGAAGCGCGCGCGGCGTTCATTGAGCACGAAGCCCTGCATGCCGGCAGGATTGCTGTCTGGCACCTCCAGCTTCTTCAGACGCCCGTCTCTGAGCGCAGGCGTGTCATAGGCCGTCGCCCAGTTCTTGGCGCTGCTCTCCACATGCAGGTCAATGCTGCCGGCCTTGAAGGCCTCCAGCGACACGCTCTGGTCGCGGTAATAGTCATAGACCAGTGTCTGGATGTTATGGCGTCCCTTGTTGACGGGTAGGTCCTTGCCCCAGTAATCCGCGACACGCTCATAGCGTACCTGGCGTCCGGCATCCAGCGAGGCCATGCGGTAAGGCCCTGAGCCAAGCGGGAGTTCCAGCGTGGCGCGGGTGAAATCACGTGTCTTCCAGTAATGCTCGGGCAGGACCGGCAGCTGACCGATGATCAAGGGCAGCTCGCGGGCGGCGTCGGGAGCCATGTCGAAGCGAACGGTATCGGTGTCGATCAGGCTGACGCGAGTGACATCGTGGTAGTAGCTCTTGAAGAAGGGCAGGCCATCCTTCATCAGCAGACGATAGGTGAAGACGACATCCTCGGCGGTGACGGGTTCCCCATCATGAAAGCGTGCGCGGGGATCGATATCGAACTCGATGGCACTGCGGTCTTCTGCCAGTCGGATCCCGCTGGCCAGCAGGCCATATTCAGTGAAGGGTTCATCGGCAGACTGGGTGAGCAGGGTGTCATAGATCAACCCGCCGAAATAATTGAGCCCTGCCACCGAGTTGCCCTTGAGGATGAAGGGGTTGGTGGAGTCGAAGCTGCCGATGGCGGCGCGAGTCATACGTCCGCCGATGGGGGCGTCAGGATTCACGTAGGGGAAGTGAGTGAAGCCTGCCGGATGTGCCGGTTCGCCATAGATGGCCAGTCCGTGCACGGTCGGCACGTCCAGGGGGGCCACGGGAGTCTTCTGATCAGTGGTCCGCGATGAGGATGCATGCGCCGGTACAATGGCGGAGAGAATCAGAGCCCCGAGGCACAGTGCACGAAGTAGGCGTGCATGCCGAGGGATAAGAGAAGCAGCCTGCATCAAAGGACATCCTTGAATGGGGGATCATGGCGCGAAGGGCCAGGTGACAATGTCGGGTGGCACTGGTGGACACAAGGCAGGCAGGTCAACTCACTGCCACGGGGTCCGCAAGCATCGACCCCGCCAAGAGTATCGAAGTTCCCCGTTATCGACCATTGTTCGACCACGATGAGGGCGACTGACTGGTGTCAGTGCCGGCGTTTCAGTGTCTGTTGTTGCCTCGTGGTGCCGGTCACCGAGTGCCGGCCACCGAGTGCTGGAGGAGTCCAGGCTGACAGGTGCCTGATATCAAGACGCCCCCGCCATGGAGCATGGCGGGGGCGTCTTGATGTTGCGTACGTGCTGCGCAGGAGCTGCGCAGGCGATGGCGCTCAGTTGGCGCTGTAGAGCGTCAGCATCTGGCCCGGACGCAGATAATCGGCGGAAGAGAGCTTGTTCCAACGCGCGATCTGGCGGGTGGTGACATTGTGACGTGCCGCAATCACCGACAGCGAATCGCCACGCTTGACGCGCACCTTCTTGAGGCCGTTGGCTTCTGCGAGTTGCGCCGCTGCCACGCCGCGAGTGGCGTCAGGCACCAACAGAGGCTGACCGACCCGGATGGTGTTGCCGCTCAGGCGATTCTTTTGCTTGAGCTCCGCCAGTGTCAGTCCACTGCGACTGGCGATGACCGATAGGCTGTCGCCACGCTGGACACGGTACTCCGCCCAGCTTTCGCGGGTCTCTTGCGGCAGGGTCTCAAGCTTGCTGAGGAAGGTGTCACGTGCCGTGGCCGGAATCACCAGCGAGCTGTCTCCCGGGCTTGTCGCCCACCGCTTGTACGCGGGATTCAGGGTGCGCAGCTCGCTTTCGCTGATGCCAGCCAGTCTGGCGGCAACGGAAAGGTCAAGCTGGCCCCGGGTATCGACGGCGGCGATTTCCGGGGTGTCCGGAATCGCCGGCAGATTCAGACCGTACTCTTCGGGTTCACGGATCACCGCAGCCAGCGCCAGCAGCTTGGGCACGTACTCCATGGTCTCGCTGGGCAGCTTGATGTTCCAGTAATCCTCATCCCCTGAGCCGGCACGTCGGCGCGCGCGGTTCACGGTGCCGGCGCCGGCGTTGTAGGCGGCCAGCGCAAGCTCCCAGTCTCCGTCGTACCAGCGCTCGCCCTGGGACTGCAGATAATCCAGTGCGGCATCGGTGGCCATCAGGACGTCCTTGCGGCCGTCGTACCAGCGGTTGCGGGTCAGGCCCATGGCATCGCCGGTCTGGGGCATGAACTGCCACATGCCGGTGGCGCCGCCGGGGTGGGCGGCATCCGGATCATAGGCACTCTCGATGAAAGGCAGCAGGGCAAGTTCGGCCGGAAGGCCGCGCGCCTCGGTGCGACGCGTCACGTAACGCAGCCAGGGGCGAGCCTGTTCGGCGATACGCTCCACGTGCTCCGGGTGCTCTTCATACCAGTCGATCCATTTGCGTACTCGAGGGCGTCCGGTGTCCTGCTGCAGCTGATAGCCGGCACGCAGGCGCTCCCACACATCATCGTAGCGCGCGGGCACCGCATCGATGGCTTGCATGAAATTCAGAGGAGCGCTCTGATGCACGCTGGTGGGTGTCAGGTCGTCGAGCGCCCGAGAGCTTGCATTGGCAGGAGTCGCCATCAGCGGCAGGCACAGGCCGGCTCCGAGGGAGGCGAGGCGAATCAGGTAACGCAGACGTTCAGCAGTCAGTGGCAGGCGGGCCGGCGTGTCGGCGGCAGATGTCTTGATGACAGAGGTGTCGTCGGTACGGAGGTCTTGCTGATGCATTGACGGAGTACTCTTTGGCGAGCCAGCGTGGGATGGGCACGACACGGGCTCAGCATGCCGGACATTCCGGCGCAAACTGTGACTGCGGGGGCTGATCGGGATCACGAGAACCCGACCCGCTGTCACGCGAGACGCCTGCCCATCTTCAGGTCGTGGGCAGGCGCGCGGTCAGCGGGTCTAGAAGCTGTCCTTCCACTGGCGCAGTGCCGTGAAGGCTGCCAGTGACGTGAGAGGCTCGTCCTCTGAGGCAGTGAGGCGCCCTTGCTGGAGCAAGCGTTGTTGCAAGGTGGAGTCATCGCTGCGCAGGAAGGGGTTGATCTGTCTTTCACGCGCGATGCGACTCGGGAGGGTCGGGCGGCCGGTCTCGCGGGCGCGCTTACACTCGGCGATCACCTGATCGCGTTGCGTGTTGTCAGGCTCCGCCGCGCGGGAAAATGCCAGGTTGGCCAGGGTGTACTCGTGAGCCGGGAAGACGAGGGTGTCTTCCGGGAGTGATGCCAGGCGCGTGAGTGACTGGTGCATCTGCTCTGGTGTGCCTTCAAACAGACGGCCACAGCCCGCGCTGAAGAGGGTGTCCCCGCAGAACAGCAACCCCGGCATGCCGGCACTCACGAACGCGATGTGGTCCAGTGTGTGGCCGGGCACTTCCAGGACATCGAACAAGCGTCCCTGCACGCGCACGCTGTCACCATCGGCGACACGCACATCGATCCCCTCGATGGCCGGGTTGTGCGGGCCGACCACGCGAGGGCGGTAGCGCTTGATCAGCTCGGGGAGGCCGCCGGTGTGATCCTGATGGTGGTGAGTGATTAGAATCGTGTCCAGAGTCAGGCCGCGGGTTTCCAGGACCTCGATCACCGGCGTGGCATCACCCGGATCGACGACGGCAACCGTGTCGCTGTCGTCGCTCTGGATCAGCCAGATATAGTTGTCCTGAAAGGCCGCTATGGGCGCAACGCTCATCATGGTGGTCAGGTACTCTTGTCGTGTCGGTATCCCATTGCGTGACGGGGGAGGCTGCCGGTGACGTGACCGAATGAAAGAACTTGGCAGTTCCGTCCCGCTGGCGATTGGCGCAAGCCTTCGCCAGGCATATGGTGGATACGATGTCTTCAAGTGATGTCGAGGCCATTGCTCACGGAGGTTTTGGCGTGGCATCGACGATGCGATTTCTCATCGGACAGCCCGGGGCGTTCATCGCCGCTCTTTTCCGGGGTGTCTGGCGTTGACAGCGCGCAAGCGGCTGACGTATCGCCATGCAAAGGCGTAGAGCCTGCCGAGCAAGCGGGTAAGTGTCAAACCTCTTGTGGTGTGAGAATGTAGAAGTATGTGACATCTTGCTTGCGCGTGGGGCGCTCCCCCATGAAAGAGACGGGAGATGCAGGGATGTGGAAAAGTCGTTCACGCGGGGCGGATTCCGCTGCGCAACTCACCCCGGAAGCGCGTCGGCGACAGCACGCGCGGCTGCTGGGCGCCCACGTGCGAGCGATGCGCGCCTTTCTTGAAGGGGCGGACGGCAAGGACATTCTCATCGCCGAGCGCGAGATGTTGACGCCGCTGTTCGAGCGTTGCTTCGGCTTCCACAGTCTGTGTCTGGGGCCGGGAGACAATAACCTGCTCTCCTTGTCTCCCATCCGGCATGCCATCCATTGGGCGCCGGAGCCCGCCCTGGCCCAGTCGCCATCGACCCTCATCTGCCCGCTCACTCAGCTGGCCCTGCCAGATGAAAGCATGGACATGGTGATGATCCATCATCTGCTGGAGGTCGCGCCGGAGCCCCATCGCCTCTTGCGCGAAGCGGCGCGTGTCCTGCGCTCCAGCGGTTGTCTGATCATCGTCGCCTGGCAGCCGATGTCCGGGGAGGGTCTGCTGCGCCTCGACCCCCGGCGGCGGCACATCACTCCCTGGGAAGGCAGCTGGCGCACTCCGGCGGCACTCAGGGACTGGTTGGCCTTCGTGGACTTCGAGATCGAGCGTATCGACTACGCGGGATTTCACCTGCCTGGCTTGCGCCTGCGCCATGGTTGGCTCGAGCGGATGGGACGCCGTTACAACCTGCCTCTGGGAAGCCTGATGCTGATACGGGCCCGTCGCAATGTCGGGTACGTGCAGCCTCTGAATGCCAAGCGCTCACGCGTGGCGATTCCCGGTGTCGCCATCGGGCAGGTGACCCGCCTGCATTCGCGCGACAATCATGACTCCCGTTCGTCGGATGACTCGGGCAAGGTGTGAGCCGTGCAGGCCATGTCGCCACGCCGTCCGTGTCGCCGGATGGGCTGACATGGACTGTAAGGACACACAGGTCGCTTTGCCGCTATCCGGCATGAGCGGTTAGAATGTCGCCCTGGCAGCAAGTCCGCGTCGAAGTGACGTCGCGTCGTGTCATTGCCTGTGTCCTGTCCTTTCTCCAAGAGTGTTCCCCTGTGAGTCACAGTGTCTCCTCGTCCGATCTCGCCAATGATGCCTCCTCAGCCGCCCCCAGCCCTCGGGTGGTCATCCACACCGATGGTGCCTGCCGAGGAAATCCCGGCCCGGGAGGGTGGGGAGCCATTCTCGTCAGTGGCAAGCATCGCAAGGAACTCAAGGGCAGCGAACAGGACACCACCAACAATCGCATGGAGCTGATGGCCGCCATCGAGGCCCTGAAGGCGTTGACCCGGCGCTGTGACGTGGTGCTGTGGACGGACTCCGAATACGTCAAGAATGGCATCACCAAGTGGGTCCATGGCTGGGTCAAGCGCGGCTGGAAGACGGCTGCCAAGCAACCGGTCAAGAATGAGGCGCTGTGGAAGGCGTTGCTGGAACAGAGTCAGCGTCATGATATCGAGTGGCGCTGGGTCAAGGGTCACAGTGGCGACGAAGGCAATGAACGTGCCGATAGCCTTGCCAATGAAGCGATCGATGAGATGCAGTCACGCCGTTGAGCACGCGGCTACTGGCCCGGCAGCTCAGAGTCAGGTGCCACCGAGTCACAAACCTCAGCGTCAGAAGCACCAGCGTCGGATACATCAGGACCAGTGTCTTCAGAGCCAAGTTCACCCGGACCCGTTCACCAGGTCCCGTTCACCAAGAGGTCTGAGATGCGTCAGATTATTCTCGATACCGAAACGACCGGTATCGACCCGAAGGAAGGCCACCGTCTGATCGAGATCGGTGCGGTGGAGATGATCAATCGCCGTTTGACGGGGCGCACTTATCACCAGTACATCAATCCGGAACGATTGATCGATGAAGAGGCGATCGGCGTCCACGGCATCACCGATGAACGGGTAGCCAATGAGCCGGTCTTCGCGGACGTGGCGGATGCCTTCTGGGAGTTCATCAAGGGCGCCCAGCTCGTCATTCACAACGCGCCCTTTGACGTCGGCTTCATTGATCATGAATTCGGCCTGATCAATCCACGGCGTAGCCAGCCGTTGGGGCCGGTGGCGGAACACTGCGCGATCCTCGATACCCTGAAGCTCGCCCGCGAGAAGCACCCCGGTCAGCGCAACAACCTGGATGCGCTGTGCAAGCGCTACGATATCGACAATGGGCACCGCGTGCTGCACGGTGCCTTGCTGGATGCGGAGATCCTCGGCGACGTCTATCTGGCGATGACCGGCGGTCAGACGGCGCTCGGGCTGGACGACATAGACGATGGCGATGAGGGAGAGGGCGGCATTGTCGGGGTGCGTCGCCTTCGGGCGGACCGCCCGCGTCTGGTCACGCCCGGGCTCTCGGCGCTGGAGCTTAAGCGCCATGCTGCCTGGTGCGAGGAAATTCGTGCCAAGACAGAATGTGCCTTTGACAAGGTGGCGATCGACGCGCTGGGCAGCCTTGACGGCAGAGGCAACCCGGGAGGCGCTGTCTGATGCTGATACGTGATCTGTCACGAGTGAACCAGCGTCAGGGGTACCTGATTCGCATCGGGCGCGACGGGGTCGCCCCGGCGCCCGATGGCGGCATCATTCAACCGCCATGCGACTGGCCATCCGGCGCGATTGCACTGGGAGAGTGGCAGGGGGCGCCGATCGCCGTGCTTGGCGAGAATGGTTCTTCCGAGTGGCCAGGCGCTCGGCAATGGTTGCATTCACTGCCCAGAGAGCAGTTCCCGCTGCTCTCAAGTGCCCTGCAGGTGCTCAAGTGGGCGCGGGACCATCGTTTCTGTGGACGTTGTGGCAAGCGAATGAAACGTCTGGAACATGAGTTCGCGATGCACTGTACCGGCTGTCAGCATCGCAGCTATCCGCGGATCTCACCCTGCATCATCACGCTGATCACGCGTGGGCGTGAGTTGCTGCTGGCACGCAGTCCGCGTTTCGGGCCCGGCATGTACTCGACCCTGGCCGGTTTCATCGAAGCCGGGGAAAGCGCCGAGGAAGCGGTGAGGCGCGAGGTCCTGGAGGAGGTGGGTGTCGAGGTCGGGCGCGTGAGTTACTTCCAGAGCCAATCCTGGCCATTTCCTCACTCCTTCATGTTGGGATACTACGCCGAATATGCGGGCGGAGAGATCGCCATTGATGGCCATGAGATAGAGGATGCCCAGTGGTTCACACCTGAATCCTTGCCTGGCTTGCCGCCGAAGTTCTCGATCTCGCATGCCTTGATCGACAACTTCCTGCGCTCGGTGGCCAGCGGCCGCTGACGCCTGGCACTTCGGGCTGTCAATGAAAACGCCCCTGCCAATGGCAGGGGCGTTTTCATTGACGGTATCGCTCATCGAGCGATACCGATCAGCAGAGGTCGCATCCGCTGTTCTGCCGTCACTTGTTCGGGAAGAGAGAGGTCAGCTTGGTGGCCAGCATGATGTTGCCGGTCGCTTTCAGGCGGCCCGTCATGAAGGCCTGCATGCCGTCGACTTCGCCCTTCATCACGCCCTTGAGGGTATCACTGTCAGTGGACAACGTGACGGACGGGTCGTCGTGCTCCCCTTCGCCCACGTCCAGGGTGCCATCCTTGACGACCATGTAGTAGTCATCACTGTCGGTGATGTTGAACTGGAAGACGTCGTTCATGCCCTTGGCGGCGTCCGGGTTGAAGCGACTTTTCAGCATCTCGATGACGGCGTTAGCGTCTGCCATGGCATTATTCCTTTTCAATGGTGAAGGCTGGGAAAGTGGATATGGGGGTCAGCACTTTCAAGGCTGTGCATCAGACTATTTCAAACGATCGTTCCAATCAAGCGCCGAAGATGATCTCTTCCGTTGCAGCGGCCCTTGCGCTGACCGGATCAACCGGCGTTGTGCCACCCTGTCTCGCAGCGCCGTGCTCGCCTTGCAGAGAGGGTCATTTGCCCCCATGTAGCAGGAATCTCACAGCTGGCCTGGTGGCCGCTAAAGTCGTTGTCCGTCAGACAGATCCGTGCAGGTCGCGGTGTCCGACGACATCCATGTCGTTCAGGAGCAAGTGCATGCAATGGTTATCGGAATATGGCCTCTTTCTCGCCGAGGCAGTCACGGTGGTGGTGGCCATTGGGGCAATCATCCTCATGATCGTGCGTGCCCGTCACGGGGACAGTGTTGAGCGCGAGGCTCGCCTCAAGATTCGCCCCTGGCATGAGCGCATGCAGCACCTCCAGCGGGAATTGGGGCAGGCCGGGTTGGAAGATGCCGAGCGCACCGCCAGTGCCAAGGCACGCGCCAAGAAGGAGAAGCAGGAGGCCAAGTCTCTTAAGAAGGCGCTCAAGGCCAAGGCGAAGCGCAAGCCTTCAGATGACGTTCAGGATCAGGACTCCACTGCCGGGCGTCGGGTGTTCGTGCTCGATTTCGTCGGCGATATCAAGGCGACGGGAGTGGAAAGCCTCGCCGAGCAGGTCACCGCGCTGGAAGGCGTGCTGACCGACAAGGATGAAGTGGTACTGCGACTGGAGTCTGGTGGTGGCCTGGTGCACGCCTACGGTCTGGCCGCCGCACAGCTGGATCGTCTGCGTGCGGCAGGAGCGCGTCTGACGATTACCGTCGACAAGGTGGCCGCGAGTGGCGGGTACATGATGGCGTGTGCCGCTGATCACGTCGTGGCGGCGCCGTTTGCCGTGATAGGGTCCATCGGCGTCGTAGCACAGGTGCCCAATGTGCACCGTCTTCTCAAGAAGCACGATGTCGATGTGGAGATCCTGACGGCTGGGCGTTACAAGCGAACGCTGACGATGCTGGGGGAGAATACGGAAGAAGGGCGTGAAAAGTTCCTGTCTGACCTGGCACGCACCCATGATCTGTTCAAGCAGCACGTCGGTAGCCGTCGTCCGCAACTGGATGTGGAGGCCGTGTCACAAGGGGACATCTGGTATGGCAGCGAGGCGATCGCGATCGGTCTGATCGATGAGGTGGGCACAAGTCAGGCGCTGCTGGCCGGCTATCTCAAGCAGGATCTCAAGATATTTGAAGTCAGTCTTGAAAAGCCGCGTCGCATGATGGATCGATTCGGGAAGGGGATGACGCTGAGTCTGGATCGTGTGCTTGACCGCGTGCTGGAGCGCAATGTCGAGTCACGCTGGCAGCAGCACTGAGACCTTCGCGAATCGAGACCTGCGGAAAACAGGATCTGCGCGAATCGTGATCTGCAGGCGCCAGGCTCTGCACGAATGCAAGTCTGTGGGCAATGGCGGCCATTCCCTGGCCATCCGTCAAACGAGGAGTGAGGGAGGTGCGAGAGACCTGGTGATGTTGCGGGTCTGGCTCAGCCTGGTCATGGCATCGCGTCGCGACATGGCGTGACCGGATGATCCGATGGCTTCCCTCAAGGGCGTCAGTCTTCGACTGGCGCCCTTTTTCAGCGATAGAGTTGTTGAAGCGTGCGGATCACGCCTGCAGCGTTCGGGCCCAGCAGTGAGTAGTAGATGGTCTGTGACGCCCGGCGAGTCCGCACCATGCCTTCGCGACGCAGAATGGCCAGATGCTGCGACAGGGCTGACTGGGAAAGTTCGAGACGTGAATTCAGTTCACTGACCGACATTTCGCTTTCACTGAGCAGGCAGAGAATTCGCAAGCGATTTTCATTGCCCATTGCCTTCAACAGGGCAGTGGCTTCCTCGATCACGCGATCACCTGCCTGGTGTAACGTGATGACATCATCTTGCGCAGGCATGGCGGGTTTCCTCGCGGTTGAGACCTTGGCATTCATTGGTGAGCTCCGGTGCTGTCTGGGGGATTCCATCATCAGATTGGCCGTCCTTGTGGTGTCAGGCATGAAGTATCCTTGTTTTAGTGAATCATCAATAACTCCGCGTGCTACGTCCAAGGCAATATTAAACGATAAATCATCGAGGGTGGTCTGATCAGGGGTGGACTTTTCCTTTTCCTGACGCTGGTCGACATACGGTAGTTCGTTTCACTGCGTGTCGATGACGTCATACGACAAACTGACCAGAGTTGGATGCCTCATCTGACATTCACACGGTCGGGTTTTGGCCTAAGGTTCTGATAGTGCGCAAGCGCGTCACCTGCCATCAGCGTGGTGGGACACTTGGGGTCGCCAGCTGCCGGCATCTTCCAGGCGCAGTCCCCGAGTCGAAGGCGCGTAAGACGTGATACTGCTTTCTGATGGCAACGCCATGCCATGAACCCCGTGCCAGCATCGTCAACGAGGTAAGCCATGCCTGAGACCGCCAAGCGATCCGCACGCGAGCACTACGAATCACTTGTCTCGCGTGCCAATCAAGCGCCAGAGGACTTCTGGGCTGAGCAGGCCAGGCGCATCGTCTGGTTCCGTGATCCAGCGACCATCCTGGCCTGGGATGCCCAGGAGCACGCCCGTTGGTTCATTGATGGCGAGATGAATATCTGTCATGCCGCGCTGGATCATCACGTGGCCAATGGCCGCGGGGATCAGGTGGCGCTCTACTGGGACTCTCCCGTCACTGACAGCAAGTGCCAGTACACCTATCGAGAGCTTCGCGACGAAGTGGCCAGGCTGGCGGGTGCCCTGCGTGACAAGGGCGTCGAGAAGGGTGATCGCGTGATCATCTACATGCCGATGGTGGCGGAGGCCGCGATGGCGATGCTGGCCTGCGCACGCCTGGGGGCGGTGCATTCCGTGGTCTTCGGAGGATTCTCCCCCAAGGAGCTGGCCGTACGGATCGATGATGCGACGCCCAAGGTCATCCTGGCGGCCTCCTGTGGCATCGAGGTCGACCGTGTCATTCCCTACAAGCCGTGGCTGGATGAGGCGATCGAACTTGCGACGCATACGCCAGAGGCCTGCCTGATCCTGCAACGTGAGCAGCAACGAGCCACCCTGGGGCCGCGAGACCACGATTGGCAGGAATGTCTGGCGCATGCCCAGGCCACGGAAGTGGTCAGCATGCTGGGAAGCGAGCCGCTCTATATCCTCTATACCTCAGGCACCACCGGGACGCCCAAGGGCGTGGTGCGCGATCACGCCGGCTACGCCGTGGCACTGCATTATTCCATGGAAATTCTCTACGGGACCCGCCCGGGGGACACCTTCATGGCAGCCTCCGATATAGGCTGGGTCGTTGGGCATTCCTATATCGTCTATGGCCCGTTGCTGATGGGAGCCTCGACGGTCATGTATGAAGGCAAGCCGGTCAGGACGCCGGATGCCGGGGCCTTCTGGCGCTTGATCGAGGAGTATCGGATCAACTGCTTCTTCACGGCACCGACCGCCTTCAGAGCCATCAAGAAGGAAGACCCCGACGCCAGCCTGATGGCCTGGCGTGACCTGTCCAGTCTGCGCAGCCTGTTCCTGGCGGGGGAGCGACTCGATCCTCCCACCTATCATTGGTTGAATGACCTGCTGCCAGTGCCGATCGTGGATCACTGGTGGCAGACGGAAACCGGCTGGCCGGTCGCGGGAAATCTGCTCGGTCTCGACATGATCACTCGGCAGGCGAGTGGTCCCCGAGCGCCGGTCGAGGCACGCGCGGGCAGTGCGACCTGGCCGTTGCCCGGTTTCAATGTGCAGGTGCTCGATGGTCTGGGGGATGAGGTCGAACCCGGAGTGCAGGGCAACGTGGTCATTCAGCAGCCGCTGCCGCCCGGGTGTCTCACGGGGCTCTATCACAATCCCGCGCGTTTCCACGCCGCCTACCTGGCGGCGTACCCCGGCTACTATCTGACGGGAGACGGCGGCTATCTTGACGAGGACGGCTACCTCTTCGTGATGGGGCGCATCGATGATGTCATCAATGTGGCAGGGCATCGCCTGTCCACCGGGGAAATGGAACAGGTCCTCGGCTCACACGAGGCAGTGGCGGAATGTGCGGTGATCGGCATCGAGGATTCGCTCAAGGGCGAGATGCCGCTGGGACTGGTGATCATCAAGGATGCCTGGCGCGGTGACGAATCTGCTCTTCGTCAGGCGCTGGCGCAGCGTGTGCGCGATGAGATAGGGGCGATCGCCTCGCTCAAGGACGTACTGATCGTCGAGCGGCTGCCTAAGACACGCTCCGGCAAGATTCTGCGCAAGATGATCCGTCAGATCGCCGCGGGAGAGCAGTACCAGATTCCCTCGACCATCGATGACCCGGCGAGTCTGGAGGATGTGCGTGAGGCATTGAGCGAGGCAGGCGTCGGTCTGGCCGGGCAGGCGCGCAGTGCTTGAGTGACGTGAGCATTGCCGGTGAGTGAACGCTTGGGCGCAGATCGCGCCTGCCGCAAACACAAGGCCCCCGTCATGAATCATGGCGGGGGCCTTGTGTTCTTGCGTGGAGCGATCAGTCCATCAGGTGCGTGCGACCACGGGGTTGGCGCGTTCCCGACGGGCAAGCCAGGCGATGCTGACGACCAGCAGCCCTGCCAGACTCAGCCAGCCGAACAGCGTGCTGTCGGTCAGGCCCATCACCAGGTACGCCAGCAACGAGATGCAGGCGCCCAGCAGCGCGTAGGGCAACTGGGTCATGACGTGATCGATGTGATGGCAGCTCGCGCCCGTCGAGGACAGGATGGTGGTGTCGGAAATCGGTGAGCAGTGGTCACCGAAGACCGAGCCCGCCAGTACGGCACCCATCATCGGCAGCATCATCGCGATCTCGGTGGCTGCCGCCATGTCTCCGGCGATCGGCAGCATGATGCCAAAGGTGCCCCAGCTGGTGCCGGTGGCGAAGGCCATCAGACCGGACAGCACGAACAGCAACATCGGAAGCCAGGTGGGGGAGACCACGCCATCCACCAGCGTCGCCAGGTATTCGCCCGTGCCGAGTGAGCCGATGATGCCGGTCAGCATCCAGGCGAACACCAGGATATAGACGGCCGGCAGCATCGAGCGCGCGCCCTGGACGATGGCACCGATGCTGCGGCCAGTGCCCATGCGGTGACGCAGCAGCATCATCACGGCGGCGAGCAGGCCGATGGCACCGCCGATGATCAGCGATCCTGCGACATCGGTCAGTTCGAAGGCACGCACCAGGCCGAATGCCTCACCCTTGGCGGCAAGCGCACTGGCGCCGGTCTGCACGATCATGAAGAAGGTGGCGATCACCAGCACGATGATCGGAATCAGCAGATCCACGGGGCGGCCACATTCCGACTCTTTGACATGGGGGTTGCCGGGAGGATTGCCACGGCTGGCGTCAAATAGCTCGCCATCACGCGCGGCGATGGCATGCCGGCGCATGGCACCGAAGTTGATGTCGAACCAGGCCGAGGCGATCACCAGCACCAGCGCCGCAATCGCGTAATAGTTGAGCGCGGAAAGCTCCAGGAAGGCACCGAAGGGGCTGACATCGGTGATGTGGTGCGTGGCCAGGATTCCGGCGATCAAACTGATGATGTAGGCACCCCAGCTGGAGATGGGGGTCAGCACGCATACCGGTGCGGCGGTGGAGTCGATCAGATAGGCCAGACGAGCCCGCGACAGGCCCTGGCGATCCGTCAGGGGGCGGCAGATGTTGCCGACCGCCAGGCTGTTGAAGTAGTCATCGATGAAGATGAAGACTCCCAGCAGGACGGTCATCAGCTGCGAGCCGCGACGGGTAGTGACCCGTTCACGCGCCCAGTTGCCGAAGGCGCGCGTGCCGCCGGCCAGAGTGATGACACCGACCATCGCCCCGAGAGCGAGCAGAAACAGCAGGATATAGACATTCCAGCTGTTGAGCGTGACATCGGCCAGTTGACCGCTGTCCGGCAGCTCGACGAAAACCGCGACCAGCTGGCGCCATAGATAATCCAGCGTGGTGAGCGGTGAGAAATCATTCAGCAGCAGAGCGCCAGAGACAATACCCAGCCCAAGGGAGAGCATGACGCGACGTGTCAGTATTGCGAGGCCGATGGCTATGATCGGGGCGAGCAGCGAAAGCGGGGACGCCGCGTAGCTGGTCAGTTCCATGTATCACCTGTTTTCAAAGGCAGGCGCCGGGACAATGCGCGCTGCCGGGTGCCGTAATGGCTGTTAGGGTGCGTGGGCGTCAGGGAAGAGCACCGTCCTGATGTGGCGCATCCGACCGGCCGCAGTCGTGGTGTCGCAACTGGGGGAGGGCGTCGCTGATGCGCCGAACACGTCCTGCAGGATCAGGCTGACCGATGCCTGCAGGTGGGAAGGGGGCGCATTATGCCCGAGAGGATCAGACAGCGAAACATTGCCTTGTGCATCTAAAGTCTAGGATGCAGTGAAAAAGACCGACATTTCGCCGGTTCCCCACTAGAGTCCCGCTGTGAAACGCCAATGTTCAGTATGCTCTTCTTGCTAATCCGTGTCGGATATGAAGAATGGCGCTCACCAAAGCATGTCGAGCAACCCTTTCGTAGTGGTTGCTCGCTGCCAGCGGCAGGAAGGCCATGGCTTTTCACGCCGCCTGGCAGCGTCGACAAGATCAAAAACCCGCCAAAGCGAGACCGACATGTCGGAAACAACGTCCATCATTCCAGCGCCGATTCTGGCGTTGATCGATGCAGGCAATGGCCTGCTGTGGGGCAGCGTATTGATCTACCTGCTCATCGGAGCGGGTCTTTTCTTCACGGTCATGACCAAGGGCATCCAGTTCCGCTACTTCGGCCACATGTGGAAACTGCTGGCCACCTCACGTCAGGGTAGCGAAGGCGGGATCTCCTCCTTCCAGGCGCTGGCCACCTCCCTGGCGGCACGTGTCGGTACCGGTAACCTGGCCGGTGTCGCCGTGGCGATTTCCCTGGGTGGCCCGGGTGCCATCTTCTGGATGTGGATGACGGCACTGGTGGGCATGTCCACCAGTTTCATCGAGTCCACCCTGGCCCAGGCCTACAAGGTGTCACACGATGACAATACCTTCCGTGGTGGCCCGGCCTACTACATCGAGAAGGGCCTGGGACAGCGCTGGATGGCGATCCTGTTCTCCGTGTGTCTGATCATCGCCTTCGGTCTGGCCTTCAACTCCGTGCAGTCCAACTCCATCGCGCTGGCCATGGAGCAGGCCTTCAGCGTGCCGCCGTGGATCATGGGCGTGATTCTGGTCGTGGTGATGGTGCCGATCATCTTCGGTGGCATGAAGCGCATCACGCGGACCGCCGAGCTGATCGTGCCGATCATGGCGCTGCTCTATCTGCTGCTGGCCATATTCGTCGTGGCGATCAACATCACCGAGCTTCCGGCGGCACTGGGCACCATCTTCCGCAGCGCCTTCGGTCTTGAGCAGGCAGCAGGTGGTGCGCTCGGCTACACCATCGCGCAGGCGATGATGAACGGCATCAAGCGCGGCCTGTTCTCCAACGAAGCCGGTATGGGCTCTGCGCCGAATGCCGCGGCGATGGCAACCACCCGGCACCCGGCTTCCCAGGGCTTCGTCCAGATGCTGGGCGTCTTCATCGATACCCTGGTCATCTGCACCGCAACCGCTGCCATCATCATCATGAGCGGCACGCTGGGCAACGATGGCGGCAAGGATGGTATCCAGATCACCCAGGCGGCGTTGACCTCGCAGGTCGGCAGCTGGGGGGGTGGCTTCGTGGCGATCGCCATTCTGCTGTTCGCCTTCACCTCGCTGGTGGCGAACTACTCTTATGGCGAGTCCAACATCGAGTACATCTCGGGCAAGAAGAACGCCAAGCCGGTCATCATGATCTATCGCTTTGCGGTGCTGGGCATGGTGATGCTGGGCGCAGTCGCCAGTCTCAAGAACATCTGGAACTTCGCTGACCTGTCGATGGGGGCGATGGCGCTGATCAACCTGATCGCCATCCTGCTGCTGTCGCCGCTGGCCTTCCGGATCTTCAAGGACTACGACCGTCAGCACAAGGCCGGTCAGGAGCCGACCTTCGACCCCGAGAAGTTCCCGGAGCTCAAGGGCAAGGTCGACCCCGCCATCTGGAAGAAATGAGCGTCACCCATGAAAGCCCGCGGTGCGGAATGAGGCGTCCACCTCTCCCTGACCGCCCGGTCAGAATCTCCGTGAGTTGACATGCCAATGGCCGCGCATCGTGATACGATGCGCGGCCATTCTGGTTCTCGACGGCGAGATATCGCGCGAGATACCGTCAATCGTCAGCTGTTATGCCGTCTGTCAGGGTTCCCTCACCCCTGCTGTTGGCCTGGAACCAAAAAGGACCTCAGATGCTCCTCCTCACCGCGAGTCAATCGCGTCGTGCGCTCGTCGCACTGTCCCTGTTTCATATCCTGATCATCACGGCCAGCAACTACCTGGTGCAGTTGCCGATGACACTGTTCGGCTTCCATACCACCTGGGGTGCCTTCAGCTTCCCGTTCATCTTCCTGGCCACTGACCTGACCGTCCGGCTGTTCGGCAAGGTACATGCTCGCCGCATCATCGCGCTGGTCATGCTGCCGGCATTGCTGGTCAGCTACATGATCTCGGTGATCTTCCATGGCGGCAGCCTTGCCGGGATCGAGGCGTTGGGCGAGTTCAATCTGGTCGTGGCACGCATTGCGCTGGCGAGCTTCATCGCCTATGTGATCGGCCAGCTGTTGGATATTCAGGTCTTTGATCGTCTGCGTCGCAATGCTCACTGGTGGGTCGCGCCCATGGCATCGACGCTCTTCGGCAATCTCGCCGATACCTTCGCCTTCTTTTCGGTGGCATTTCGCAATGGCCCGGACGTCTTCATGGCGGCACATTGGGTCGAGATCGCCTGGGTGGACTACGCCATCAAGTTGATCATTTCGCTGCTGCTCTTCCTCCCGATGTACGGTCTGTTGCTTGGCTGGTTGACGCGTCAACTGCTGGCGAGAGGCTTCATCGCCGGGCGTGAAGGCGCCTGATCAGTCCGACATCTCCCTGTACTCGAATTGCCGCCACGATGTGGTAGCCTTGAGAAAAACAGGGAGTTGATCTGCAATGAAAATCGCGGCGGTGTACAGCATCAAGGGCGGTGTCGGCAAGACGGCTTCTGCCATCAACCTCGCGTATGTCGCTGCCAACAGTGGTCTCAGAGTGCTGTTGTGGGATCTGGACCCTCAAGCCGCCGCGACTTTCTATGTGCGGACCAAGCCCAAGCTCAAGGGCGGCGTCGAGAAGCTGATCAGCGGCAAGCAGAACCTGTCACGCGTGATCCGGGCGACCGACTATCGCAATCTGGATGTCCTGCCGGCCGAGTTCTCCTATCGCAATCTCGATCACATTCTCGAGGAAGAGAAGCGCTCTCGCCTGCGCAAGGTGTTGAAGCCGGTGCGTGACGATTACGACCTCGTCATCCTGGATTGCCCCCCGAGTATCTCGACCCTCTCCGAGCAGGTCTTCGCGGCCGCTGATACGCTGCTGGTCCCGATGATTCCGACGGTGTTGTCACTGCGCACGCTGGAGCAGCTCAATGCCTATCTGGCCGAGATCGATCTCGATGTGCCTGTCTGGCCATTCTTCACGCTGGTCGATCGTCGCAAGACCTTGCACAAGGATGTGATAGAGTCCCTCAAGCAGGACCATCCGCTGCAGCTCAGTGGGCATATTCCTTACTCCAGCATCGTCGAGCGCATGGGAATCGAGCGCAAGCCGGTGCCGGTCTTCTCGCGCAACAGTGCTCCGGCGGCAAGCTACCGAGAGTTGTGGAAGGAAATCGGCCAGCGTCTCGGGCTGCTCAAGGAGCCGGCAGCTGGTGAGGGGAAGGCAGACGCAGACGCGAGCATGCCTGAGACGAGCACGACCGCTGGCACGTCCACTGCCAATCAGTCCGCTCAGCCCTCGGACAAGCCGGAGGTCAGCACCGACTCCAAGGCCAGGACAGCCAAGTCGTCCACCGCGAAATCGTCTGGCAAGCCCTCTGGCAAGCCTTCTGACAAGTCTTCCGGCAAGCCCTCTGGGAAGTCGGGAGCCAAGCGCAGCAAGAAGGGCGGCAACCTCGGCGATTGATGCCCAGCGTCTCGCTGAGGGACGCCCACAATGCAAGAAGCCCCGCACTGGCGGGGCTTCTTGCATTGTGGGGGAGGGTGACTCAAAGCCCGGGCAGGCCGGAACTGGCATCGGCATCTTCCAGCAGGCGCTTGAGCGGTGCATGCAGGGCCGGTGAAGCTACCACGATATTCTCGCCATACAGCTCCTCGGGGATGCCGTCCGGGCAACGATAGAGGTGACCGGTACGTGCGCCGGCTTCGCGGGCAATCAGCAGGCCCGCCGCAAAGTCCCAGGGAGAGACGCTCTCATAGTAGGCATCCAGGCGGCCGCAGGCGACATCGCAAAGATCCAGCGCGGCGCTGCCATTGCGCCGGACATCCTGACATACCAGCAACATGGCGGAGAGACGTTTGAGCAGGGGAGGACGGCTGTCCCGGTTATAGGGGAAGCCGGTCGCGACCAGTGCGCGGCTCATGTCTTCGGTCTCGCTGACCGTGATGCTCTCGCCATTCATCCAGGCTCCCTTGCCGCGAATGGCGGTGAAGGTCTCGCCGAGGAAGGGCGCGTGAACCACTCCCATCTGGATCTTGCCACGCTCGCACCAGGCGATGGAGACGGCCACATGGCGCAGCCCGTGAGCAAAGTTGACGGTGCCGTCGATGGGGTCGATCACCCACAGGCCTCCCTTGGTGCCGATGACGTCGCGCTCGGGCGATAGCTCCTCGGTCAGGCGTGCATCTTCAGGGAATTCGGCCTCGAGCGCCTCGGCAAGGAAGGTGTCGATCGCCACATCGATGTCCGTGACCAGCTCATCGCCTTTCTTGTAGTGGTGCGCGAACCCTTGCTCCTCGCGCGCTTTCACCATGCGTTCTCCCGCGTCTCTGGCCAATTGCATTGCACGTTCCAGGCGTTGTTCCAGCGTCATGTGGCTCTCCAGCAGCGATGATCAGGTCAGATGAGTTGACGCTCATCCCTCCGGTGACCTCCTGTATAACAGACTCATTTGGTGAGTTCAGCCTCGAGGGAGGGAGCGGGCGCACGAAAGGTGTGCTCAAGCATCCGATTCAGGCGTTGCATGCCCCTTCATGGTGCTTTCCCTGCAAGGCGTGCACTGCCAGCGGGAGGTGGCGAGGACCGCTTCAGCGATTATCCCGTTATCTTGAGGGGGCGTTTACTCGTCACGCTTCCTGAAGCATCCCGCTTGGGGCCCTGACGAAGACCCGGCCAGCCCCGGCCAGTAGCGGAGAGCCTGTCCCCTGGCCGGCATGACGTGTCTGACCGGGGCTTCGTCAGGACAGGCCGGTGGGATCTGAGTATTCAACATCCGTTTCATTTTTTGATTTCTGGCGCACTTGTTGCAGTAGTCTGGTCATGGCGTTCGGCAAGCCGCCGAACCTTCCCGCATTCAATGCCCTGAAGCACAAGGAGCGAACGTGACACCGATCCCTGACCAGATTCATCCCCCGCAGCGCCTCCTGATGGGCCCGGGCCCGATCAACGCGGACCCACGTGTGTTGCGTGCGCTGTCAGCGCCATTGATCGGCCAGTACGACCCCGCGATGACGCATTACATGAACGAGACGATGCAGCTCTATCGCGGCGTCTTCGAGACCCGGAACGCGGCGACCCTGTTGATCGATGGCACATCACGGGCCGGGATCGAGGCGGTGCTGGTCTCGTTGATCCAGCCGGGGGAGCGTGTACTGGTGCCGATCTTCGGCCGTTTCGGTCATCTGCTGCGCGAGATTGCCGAGCGCTGCGGTGCCCAGGTGCACACGCTGGAATGTGAGTGGGGCGAGGTCTTTCGTCCCGAGCAGATCGAAGCTGCCATTCGCGAGGTGCAGCCAACGCTTCTCGCGCTGGTACAGGGCGATACCTCGACCACCATGTGCCAACCGCTCGAGGAGATCGGTGCCATCTGTCGCCGTGAAGGCGTGCTCTTCTACAGCGATGCCACGGCCTCGCTGGCGGGCAATCCGCTCAAGACGGACGAGTGGGGGCTGGACGCCGTCACCGCTGGCCTGCAGAAATGTCTCGCCGGTCCGTCTGGCAGTTCGCCGCTGACGCTGTCGCCGCGTGCGGTGGAGGTGGTGCATGCACGTCGGCACGTCGAGGCCGGGATCAGCAGTGGGGGCGATCGACTGGCGGAGCCGGGCGCGCGTATTCGCTCCAACTATTTCGATCTTTCCATGGTGCTCGATTACTGGGGAGAGTTGCGCCTCAATCACCACACGGAGGCCACCAGCATGCTGTATGGCGCGCGCGAGTGTGCGCGACTGCTGGTCAACGAGGGCATGGACAACGCCATCGCGCGACATGCGTTGCACGGTCAGGCGATGGTCGAGGGACTCAAGGGGCTGGGGCTTGCGCTGTTCGGTGACCAGGCACATCGCATGAACAACGTCAGCGCGGTGAGGATTCCGGATGGCCTGGATGGCGAGGGGTTGCGTCGCAGCATGCTGGAGGATTTCGGCATCGAGATAGGCACCAGCTTCGGGCCGCTGCACGGCAAGGTCTGGCGCCTCGGCGTGATGGGCTACAACGCGCGTCGCGACACGGTACTCACCACGCTGGCGGCGCTGGAGCAGACTCTGCGACGCGGTGGCGTCCAGTGTGTCGCCGGCGGTGGTGTCGGCGCGGCGCTGGACTTTTATCAAGAGCATCAGGACCAGCCGGCGGGAGAGCGGCCATGACCATTGATGTGTCCCGAGCGCGCACGACAGTGGGCATCGCCCCGCTGGAAACGGCGGCGGACGTGCTGGCAGCCTGCGATGCCCTGGCGGCGATTTCACGCAGTGACAGCGGGGTCGATCGCCGTTATCTGACGCCTGAGCATGCGGCGGCCAATGCCACCACGGAGGCCTGGCTCAAGGCGGCAGGACTTCACAGCTGGCAGGACGGGGCGGGCAATCAGTGGGGGCGATGGTGCCCGAAAACGCTCTCCAGCGAGAGCGAGGTGCCGCGGCTGGTGATCGGCTCCCATCTGGACAGCGTACCGGACGCCGGTCGTTATGACGGGATTCTGGGCGTGCTTCTGGGCGTCGCGGCGCTGACTCACTTCCAGCAGCGTGCTGAACAGGAGGGTGCCGGCTTGCCATTTGCGCTCGAGGTGGTCGGCTTTGGCGATGAGGAAGGCACGCGCTTCGGCGCGACCCTGCTCGGCAGCCATGCCATCGCGGGCAGCTGGCAACCGGGATGGGAGCTTCTGGAAGATGAGGAGGGTATCAGCCTGGGGGAGGCGCTGACCGCCTTCGGGCTCTCGGGGCAATCGGCGGCCAGTGCCAGCCTGCAAGCGACTCCGCCGCTGGGCTATCTGGAAGTGCACATCGAGCAGGGGCCGGTGCTGGAAGCCGAGAATCTGGCGCTGGGCACCGTGACGGGTATCGCTGGGGCACGTCGCTTTGCCGTCAACTTCGCCGGTCAGGCCGGCCATGCCGGCACCACACCGATGGCACTGCGTCAGGATGCGCTGTGTGCCGCGGCAGAGTGGACACTGGCCGTCGAGACCCTGGCGCGTGAGGTCCAGACAGGCAAGCGCGCTGACATGCCGGATCACTCACTGGTGGCCACCGTGGGGTGTTGCGAGTTGCGTCCCGGTGCGGTGAATGTCATTCCCGGCGCCGCGGCGTTGAGTCTGGATATCCGTGCCCTGGACGATGCACAACGTGACCGGGCGCTGGAGGAGCTGCTGCAACAGGCCCATCAGATCGCCGAGCGTCGCGGCGTCACCTTCCGTTGCGAGCAGACCCACGCCGCGAATGCCGTCGCCTGTGATGAAGGGTTGATGCAGGCAGTGGATCTCGGTATCGCCGCTACCGGACAGGCGCCTTTCCGGCTGCCCAGCGGTGCCGGCCATGACGCCATGGCGGTGAGTCACCTGTGCCCGGTGGGCATGCTGTTCCTGCGCTGTGAGCGGGGAATCAGTCACCACCCTGCGGAGGCGGTGACGGAGGCGGATGTCGCCAGAGCACTGGCGGCCTTGATTGCCAGCATCGAGGCAGTGGCCGCCAGATATTCGTGTTGATCATCGGCGGCCAGAAGGCGGCTGCCTAGCTCGCGTCCAGCAGGCCCGGCAGTCGCACTGCGGCAATGGCATCGATCTGATTCAGGGCTTCCTGAAATTCCGTCTCGGTGGATTGCGGCAGGCGTCGTTCCAGTTCGGCTAGGATGCTTGAGGCGCTATGGCCCTTCACGCAAATGATGAAGGGGATTCCGTGACGGGCCTGATGGTCGGCGTTGGCCTTGAGGAAGCGTTCGCGGGTGGCGTTATCGAGCTGGTCCAGCCCCGCGCCACGTTGTTCGCCTTGAGAGGCGGGCGTGAGACTCTCGAGCTTGCCGGCCGCCAATTCCGGGTGGGCGTCGATCAACTGGCGGCGCTCGGTCTCGCTTGCTCGGCGTACCGCCTCGGCACAGGCGCTCAGCAGGGCTTCGGTACTGGCAAAGGGGCGCTCTGCAGCGGCGCGTTCCACTACCCAGTCGGAGTGCTCATAGAGGCCGCTCAAACGACGAGCAAGTGCTTCTGGTGGCAGGGCGTTGAGGGTGTCCAGCATTGCCAGATATTCCATCGGGGTTTCGATTGGCATGTGCCTTGCTCCAGAGAAGAAAAGAGAAAAAGACGTGAAGAATCCATTGCTTGCAAGGCACATGCCGCCGCCAGACAAGCCGGGACTCGCCCTCGAGGCAGTGCGTCTGCCGGGGAGACGTGTCCCCTGCACCTTGACCGTCAGGTCAGATTAGGCGAGTGCACTCCTGCGGTGCAATGCCACCAAAGCCCTGAGCCGTGACATGCCGAGCGCCATGCATCATTGATCGGATCAGCGGCTGCATCACGGACAACGCGTCAATGTCACATGCTATCCATCACAAGGAAATGACCATGCCCAGACTTACCACGCATGTGCTCAACCAGGCTGAAGGCATCGCCGCCAGTGGCGTCACCATTCTCCTGGAGCGCCAGGATGCGCAGGGCAACTTCCAGCAGGTTGCCCGAAGCATCACCAATCAGGATGGCCGTGTCGAGGCGCCATTGCTGGAGAACGCGCCATCGAGTGACGACGATCACTCCGGCGTCTACCGCCTGACGTTCCAGATAGGGGACTACTTTGCCGGGCGTCCGGTGGGCAAGGGCATGCTCGGGCGGGTGCCGGTCGAGTTCACGCTGGAGGCCAGCGGCCACTATCACATTCCGCTGCTAGTCACTCCGTGGGCCTACAGCGTCTACCGCGGCAGCTAAGGAGCCGGCATGAGCGCATATCTCCTCGATTGGGCAATGCTGCTGACACGTTGGCTGCATGTCATGGCGGGTATCGCCTGGATTGGCGCCTCGTTCTTCTTCATCTGGCTCGACAATCGCCGCCAGCCTGCCCGTCATGCCCTCGATGGTCGTCCGGGGGGCGAGCTCTGGGCAGTGCACGGCGGTGGCCTCTACCATCTGTTTCGCCATGACGGCGTCAGTGAGACGCTGCCCAGCGAGATCCACTGGTTCAAGTGGGAGGCCTACGTCACCTGGCTGTCCGGGATGGGGTTGTTCACGCTGATCTACCTGCTGCAGCCGCAGGCCTATCTGATTGATCCGCGCGTGTTCGAGATGAGCGGCAGCATGGCCGTCGGTAGCGCACTGGGACTGCTCCTCGCAGGCTGGCTGGGCTACGAGGCGCTGTGTCGCAGCCCCCTCAAGCGCAGCGCTGCGGCGCTGTTCGTCGCGGTCGGTGTCTGGTTGACGCTGGCGGCCTGGTTCGCGACGGAGCTGTTCTCCGGGCGTGCTGCCTTCCTGCTGATGGGCGCGCTGATGGGCAGCATCATGGCGGGCAATGTCTTCAACGTGATCATCCCGGGTCAGAAGGCGCTGCTTGCCGCCGCGCAGCGTGGCGAGACCCCGGACCCGATCCACGGTCAGCGCGCCAAGCAGCGCTCGGTGCACAACACCTTCATCACGCTGCCGGCGGTCCTGATGATGATCAGCAACCATTACCCGCTGCTGTACGCCAATGACTATCGTCTCGGCGTCATCCTGCTGCTGCTGGTGACAGGGGGGCTGATTCGCATCGCCACGGTGGATCACCACAAGGGTGTCAAGCGACGTTGGGTGCCGGTGGGAGCCGTAGCGGCGCTGATCGGCGTGATCGTGCTGTGTGCACCACGCGCTCAGCCCGCTCCGGCAACGGCCGCAAGCGCCGCGTCTTCACCGTCCGTGGCGGCCAGCAACACCGCTGACAATGCGGTGATGGGAGAGAATGAGGCTCTGCGCGAGAAGGTCCGACATATCGTCGAGCAACGCTGTGCCGGCTGTCACAGTGATTCGCCGACGTTGATCGGGCTTACCGCGCCGGCGGCAGGGGTCGCCTTCAATGGCTGGGAGGACATCCAGCGTCAGTCACTGCGCATCCACCAGCGCACGGTGGTCGACAAGAGCATGCCGGTGGCCAACATGACCCAGATGACCGATGCCGAGCGTCAGATGCTGGACGACTGGTGGCAGGCGACACGCTGAGAGAGTGCCGGGTCAGTTATGCATGTCATCGCTACAGTTGTGGGGCGTTCGGCCGATAGTCGTGATACTCCACTCACGGATCGGAAACGCGCGCAATGATGACAACAAAAAGGCGACTGGCCCGCGCCAGCGTCGGCAGCAAGTTGGCCTTGCTGGTGCTGGGGTTGATGATGGTGGCCTTCATCGTGCTGGGACTGGTGTTCTCCACCGCCAGCAAGCATCAGGTGGAAGAGGGCACGGAACGTGCCCTTGCCCAGCAGCAGCAACAGATCACCAATACCATCGAACTGTTCGATACCACCATGCAGGCCAGCGTGACGCGCATGCTCAATGCCTTCCTGGCCACCATCCCGGACAATTTCACGCGGATAGAGACACGCCGCCTGCCGATCGGTCAGCGAGATGCACCGGCGCTGCTCAATGCAGGTTTCATGCTCAATGATCAATCCGGCTATCTGGCCGATTTTGCCAAGCGCACCGGAGCCCCGGTCAGTTTCTTCGTGCGCGATGGTGATGATTTCGTGCGCATTGCCACCACGCTCAAGACCGAGGATGGCTCGAGCCTGCTCGGGCTGACGCTGAGTGGTGGGGTCAAGGAAGCACTGAATGCCGGCCAGCCCTATACCGGCATGCTCTATCTCGCCGGCCATCACTACATGACGCGCTATCGCCCGATCACCGACTTCAATGACAACGTCATCGGAGCCTCCTTCATCGGAGTGGATATCGGAGCGCAGATCGATGAGCTCTACGCCACCATCACCAGTATCCAGTTGCATGACAAGGATTTCAGTCTGGTGGCCAGCACGGCGGCTGAGCAACGTGGGCAGGTATTGACCGAGGGGCCGTGGCAGGGCCGTTCATTGACGGACTTCAAGGATGAGGCGGGTCGGTCGGCCATGGCGCCGCTGTTTGCCGCCGATAGTGGCCAGTTTGAATATCGCCTGGCAGGCGAGGACAGCTCACGCATCACTCGCTTCCAGCACTACCCGGCATGGAACTGGGTCGTGGCCACCACCATCGACGAGAACGAGGTGACCGTTGGCATCACCCGTCTTCGCAATCAGGTCTTCGGCCTAGCGTTGCTGCTGGCGCTCTCGGTGGCCGCAATACTCTATTTCCTTGAGCGTCGCTTGATCAGTCGCCCGCTCGATGCCCTGGTCAAACTGGCTCAGGCACTGGCGCGTGGGGATCTTTCCCAGCGCATCACGAGCCAGCGTCAAGACGAGATTGGCAAGCTGACGGACGCCATGAACAGCATCGGTGAGGACCTGAGCCGCGTGGTCGGTCAGGTCCGGACGACCACCGTTGCCGTCAATCAGGCCGCCGGGGAGATCGCCCAGGGCAACGAGGAGCTGTCGGCCCGCACCGAGCAGTCGGCGTCGAGCCTGCAGGAAACCTCCGCCTCGATGGAGGAGATCACCACGACCGTGCAGCACAGCGCCGATTCCGCTCAGCAGGCCAGCCAGCTGGTCAACTCGACCTCGGAACAGGCACGCCGTGGCAACGAGGACATGAACAAGGCGCAGGCGAGCATGGAAGACATCAATCGCTCTGCCGAACGCATCAACGAGATCATCAGCCTGATCGACGGCATCGCCTTTCAGACCAATATCCTGGCGCTCAATGCGTCGGTGGAGGCTGCGCGGGCCGGCGAGCATGGGCGTGGCTTCGCGGTGGTGGCCCAGGAAGTGCGAACGCTGGCGACACGCTCCAGCGATGCCTCTCGTGAGATTCGCGGCCTGATCGATGAGTCCATCTCCCACACGCAGCAGGGTGTGGCCCAGGTGAAGGACGCCAGTCATGCGATGGCCGAGATTCTGTCGAGCGTCGAGCGTGTCAACGACATGATCGCCGAGATCAGCGCCGGTGCCCGTGAGCAGAGTGCCGGGGTCGGTCAGGTGAATACGGCGGTCAGCGAGCTGGATGCGATGACCCAGCAGAACACCACCTTGGTCAATCAGGTCAGTGGCGCGGCGCGCAGCATGAGTGCCCAGGCACAGTCGCTAGAGTCGTTGATGTCAGGCTTCAAGGTGGCTGGCGGGCATGATGGGGCGAACCCGCACATGTCTGATGCAAACGCTTCTCCCCGACAGGAGAGTGCGGCGTTTCATCGGGCAACGCAGTCGCCGCGTGATTCGCGATTGCGTGAGGAAGAGGAATGGGAGGCCTTCTGAACCGGACTTGGGCATCATCGCCTGACTCGAGGACTGACTCGAGAGCCGGATAGGCGCACCTCGGGCGAGAGGGACAATCCGCGACGCCATGGCACGTTTAGCAGGCCCCCATCGACGATGTGTCGATGGGGGCCTGCTGCGTATCAAGCGCGCGGTGGACACGCCTTCAGCCTGGATGACGCGCCGCGAAGCGCGCCAGTTCATGTGGCTGGCAGGGTTCACCCACGAAGATTTCCACATAGTCAGCGACGCGCCCGATGCGCTCCGCGACGCTTTCCCGGGTGCGCATCGAGAGGTAGCCGATCTGGGTCAGGTAGATGGTGCGTGCTCGGACATCGGCCTGGGATTCAGGCTGGCCATGACGCATCAGCATCGCGGTCAGTGCCTGAATGCGTGTCTGATCCGCCTGGTCGACGACGGCGGCAACGTCCTCGTTCTGCAAGCCCCAGTTGCGGATCGCCAGCTCGAAGCGAGAGCCGAACAGCGACTCATCCAGCCAGCAGTCGAAGACATTGAGCATGGCCTCCACCACCGTGGCGGCGTATTGCTCGCAGCGCCCGATCAGCCTGGCGGTATTGTGGGCATCCCAACGGGCGAGCAAGGCGGCGAGCAGGGCATCGCGGTCCTTGAAGCTCCAATAGAAACTGGTGCGAGACAGCCCCAATGTCTTGGCCAGCGTCAGAACGCGTACCGAGTCCACGCCACCGAGCAACAGCTGCTGATAGGCGGCCTCCAGCCAATCCTCGGCCTTGCCACGTCCTTCCGTTCTGGCGCTCGCACTCTCGGGTCGTGTGGCGGTGGTCTCTGACATGGTGGGCTCCTGAAGGGGCTGACAGGCGGGGGATGCTGTCGTCGGGGGCTCGAAGATCCAAGCGTGACACCCGTACGGGGGTGAGTGGCGTGGCTCGAGCATGCTGTTTGCGACAGTGAGGATTCAGTCTGCGCCAGCGGAACAAGAATGCCATTTCCAGCGACGCACGATCTGGATTCTAGGGCTATAGTCAGTTCATGTACACATGTGTACACGATAAAGGCATCTCTGTTTGTGATGTCTCATGACCTGACGTTCAGGAGGCCGCATGGCTCAGGATCCGCTGCTCACACCGTTCACGCTCAAGCACCTCACTCTCAAGAATCGCTTGATGATGACCTCCCACGAGCCCGCCTATCCCGAAGATGGCATGCCCAAGGCACGTTATCGCGCCTATCACGAGGAGCGTGCGCGCGCTGGTATCGCCTTGACCATGACAGCAGGCTCCGCCTCCGTTGCCCGGGATAGCCCGCCGGTGTTCAACAATATTCTCGCCTGGCGTGATGAGGTGGTGCCCTGGCTGAGCGAGCTGACCGATGCCTGCCATGAGCACGGTACCGCAGTGATGATCCAGCTCACCCACCTGGGGCGTCGAACGCGCTGGGACAAGGCCGACTGGCTACCTGCCGTGTCGGCGTCGCATCGTCGCGAGGCGGCTCATCGCGCCTTTCCCAAGCGGGTCGAGGACTGGGACATCACGCGCCTGATCCAGGACTATGCGGACGCCGCAGAACGCATGAAAGCGGCGGGTCTTGATGGTATCGAGCTGCAGGCCTACGGGCATCTGATGGATCAGTTCTGGTCACCACTGACCAACACCCTGGAGGGGCCCTACGGCGGCAGTCTCGAGAATCGACTGCGCTTCACCATGGAAGTGTTGAGCGCGATTCGTGCCCGGGTGGGCAACGAGTTCATTGTCGGGGTGCGCTACACCGGGGATGAATGCCTGAGTGGCGGCCTGGATGCCAGTGATGGCCTTGCGGTCTCGCGTCTGCTGCGCGATAGCGGACAGGTCGATTTTCTCAATGTGGTACGCGGCCATATCGATACTGATGCAGGCCTCACCGATGTCATCCCGATTCAGGGCATGGCCAGTGCGCCGCATCTCGACTTTGCCGGACAGATTCGTGAGGCGATGGATTTCCCGACCTTCCATGGTGCCAAGATTCAGGACATCGCCACCGCGCGCCATGCCATCGCCACCGGCAAGGTCGACATGGTCGGCATGACGCGTGCCCACATGGCGGACCCGCATATCGTGCGCAAGCTGTTGGCCGGCAAGGAAGAGGATATTCGCCCCTGTGTCGGGGCCAACTATTGTCTCGATCGCATCTATCAGGGTGGCTCCGCCTACTGCATCCACAACGCCGCCACCGGGCGTGAGCTGGAGCAGCCGCATGACATCGCACCGGCCGAGGTCGCCAGGAAGGTGGTCATCATCGGGGCGGGACCGGCAGGGCTTGAGGCCGCACGTGTCGCCGGTGAGCGCGGCCATCAGGTGGTGGTGCTGGAAGCGGCGGATCAACCCGGTGGCCAGATTCGCCTGACCGCGCAGAGCGAGCGGCGTCGCGAGATGATCGGTATCATCGATTGGCGCATCAGTCGCTGCGAGGCGCTGGCCGTCGAGATTCGCTACAACGTCTTCGCCGAGGCCGATGACGTGCTGGCGGAGCAGCCGGATGTGGTCATCGTCGCCACGGGCGGCTACCCCGAGGAAGACATGCCGCAGGCCGGCAGTGAGCTGGTCGTCTCCAGCTGGGACATCCTCTCCGGCCATGTCACGCCTGGCCGCAACGTGCTGCTGTTCGATGACGCGGGGGACCACGCTGCACTCCAGGCCGCCGAGATGATCGCCAACACCGGAGCCAGGCTCGAGATGATGACGCCAGATCGCACCTTCGCGCCGGAAATCATGGCCATGAACCTGGTGCCTTACATGCGCAGCCTGCAACGTCTCGCCGTCACCTTCACGCCGACCTATCGCCTCGGCGGTGTCGCGCGCGGTGAGGAGGGCCAGTTGATCGCCCAGATCGGCAGTGATTATCTGGATGACGCCGTAGCACAGGGCAAGGGCACCGGTGCCTACGCGGATCAGCGAATCGTCGATCAGGTAGTCGTCAACTACGGCGCCCGCCCGATGGAAGATCTCTACTTCGAACTCAAACCTTACTCGCGCAATGGCGGGGCAGTGGACTATGACGCCTTGATCGAAGGACTCGCCCAGCCTGCAGACGGCCCAAGTCCTGAGCACACCGAGCGCTCAGCAGACGGCAAGTTCCAGCTCTACCGCATCGGCGATGCCGTCGCGACCCGCAATACCCATGCGGCAATCTATGACGCGCTGAGGCTGATGAAGGTGGTGTGAGGGTGAGCAGAGAGGTTGGATATCACAGGGGAGCCATGGCAAGTGACAAAGAAAGGCTCACGTATTGTCTTGAGAGAAGGTGTGGATCACTCGCCCTTTGACTCGCCGACAAGACAGCAAGCCCATCTTTTCAGTCGAGGTACTGTCCGGATGGGTACCTTCCAGCCATAGCATGCCGTCTGGTTGTATCGCGCGGATACGCTTGATGATGCGGCCGAAGTGGGGGTGCCGTGCCACCACGATATCCCCGACGCGATAGCGCGATTTCCAGCGTTTCAGCGTGACGACATAATCTTCCGGCGCAAGGCCGGGAGACATGCTGAGTCCATTGACGCGATAGAGCCCGATGGGCATCCGTTCACGCTTTCTCCATTCATGCTTTTGCGCTTCATGTGTCGTGTCTTGGGGCATTGATCAGTCCAGCTTCGGATACACGACGCTTTCAGACGGCGGATACGGGCAGGTGGCGGTAAAGGTGGTGAGTCCCTTGGTATCCCAGAACGCCGCGGCGAATTCATTGATGAGGGTCAGCAGTTTCTCGCCCTTGTCGCGCTCGATGCCCTGTTTGCAGGCAGAGCCGGCCAGCATGATGCTGTGGACCAGTGCATCGATGTCCGGATAGGCGTCACGCTGCGGCTGCTTGAGGTAGTCGCCCCAGATGATGCGGATCTCATGCTTGGCTTTCTCGGCGTGGCTTTCCTTCTGCTCCACCAGACGGGCGAGCAAGGCCTGGTCTGCCAGCGTCAGGCTGTCCTCCTGGTCCAGCTCATTGATGAGGTCCATGAAGCGGATCACGCTGAGTGCGGCGATCTGCGCAGCGGACGGGTCATAGATCTTGCAGGGGATATCACAGTGCGCGGAGGCCGCAGGGAGTGAGACCAGTCGGTCAACGGTGCGGAGCAGGGCATGAAGCATGTTCAATCCTCCTTTTGCTGAGTGGTCTGACGTTTGTGACGCGACTGACGAATGACAAAGAACGCGGTTCCGATGACGGCTGCGATGGCGCCATAGAACAGGGTGTGAACGAGGGGGCTGCTCCAGTCACTGTGGTCATGTCCCGGGTGGGCCAGTGCCGTATTGGCGGCGGTCAACAGCAGCAGTCCACTCGCGATGAGGGGGTTCTTCATGCCATATCTCCTGTGGGGGTGAGGATCAGTGATGGACCCGCGTCGCCGCATGACGCGCGGGGGTTGGCCGATAAGTCCGCTGACGAGAGACGCCCAGCCATTGCACGGTATTCATGATGTCCATTCGCACCTGGCCACTGCCGCGCAGCAAGGCTTGCTGGTGGGCATGGCACAGGCCCGGGGCGGAAAGCGCATGGGAGAGGCGGGCATGGGCAGCCTGCAGGGCGCTCATCGCCTGCGGGTGCTGCCCTTGGGCGCGATAGAGCTCCACCAGATTCTGATAGCTCACCACCAGCGCCGTGACCCCGCCTTCCGGGTCTGCACCGGGCATCAGAAAGATGTCTGCCAGGTGGCAGGCACTGAGATAGTGCTGCTCTGCCATGACGTAGTCGCCCTGTTCGAACAACGCATTGCCTGAGCGGGTTTCACGCTTCCATTGGTCCATGAGGCCCTCCTGTGTCCGGGTGTCGTCAGCATGCTAATCTTAATGATTATGATAATAATTATCATTCAATAATGGTGCAATGCCTCGACTGCAGCAAGGGCTCAGGGAGAATCCGTCAGGGACGTCCTGTGATACGTCTCAGGCTGGCAGGGCCAGGCAGGTGATGTCAGCGAAGCACCGAGCTTGAATGGGACGGCTCATTGACGACTGGCAGTCGCCGGGGACGATTGGGGAAGACGGTTGCTGCCGCCATCAGACCCGGGTGAGGCAGAGGGTGTCGGACATTCAGGTGTCAGCGACGCTGTCGGGGCTGAGGCATAGCGCTGTCTGGCCGTGTGCATGATGGTCTCCATGCTGGCGTAGACCATGTAGAGCTCTCCCAGATGCTTGTCAGTCCTTAGCGTGGCATCGTGAAGCGGCAACAGACCGAAGCGCTTGAAGATCTTCATGTTGGCGCGGTTGCACAACCCCAGAATCCCATCACCATTTCTGGATTTCACATGGCGTGCCGCTGCTGCC
Organism: Cobetia sp. BL01; assembly: GCF_056493605.1. Taxonomy (NCBI): domain Bacteria; kingdom Pseudomonadati; phylum Pseudomonadota; class Gammaproteobacteria; order Oceanospirillales; family Halomonadaceae; genus Cobetia; species Cobetia sp. BL01. Next base: position 64,353 of record NZ_JBVBEE010000003.1, read on the forward strand.
ATCAACAGATTGCCATGGGCGAAACGTTTGGCCTCCGGGGCCATCACCAGACGGCTGAATTCATAGATGGCACCTTCTGGGATGGAAACGACATCACTCTCGTCAAAGAGGGTGCGCGACTCGAGACCGCCAGGTGTGATGCGAATGCTGCCCAGCAAGGTATCGTGCTGTGTGTCCATCAGGCAGATATGCTGACTGTTGCTGTCGATCACGTCATCGTGGTCCGTGTGCTTCTTGAGATATGCCTTGGCGACACCATGGTGTTGGTCACGCAGCTTGAGGACCTGCTGGAAAAGTGGATGGCGACGACCGAAGAATGACACCGTCTCTCGATGGGTCTGATGCGTGAAAGAAGAGATGAACTGCGTGATGACGGCGACGTCGTGACTGTCTTTCATTCCCTTGCTGACTCCTCGTTCCCTGAGGTGGATGAGATATCTCATGCTTGCGGGATGGTAAAGCTAGCACTTTATTAGTTTTGGTGCATGTTTGTTGCGTCGCCATGACAGGTTCATGATGGGGGAATCCGGATGTCGGTCTGCGCGAGACTCCGCCCTGCGGGATCACGCGAGGACTGAAGCGCGAAGAGGGCATGGTCGGTTATTTGGCGATATCATTGGCAAAAATGTCGCGAAAATTGGGTTGATGGCATGATTCTGGGTGGTTCGGCAGACGCGGTCATCCATCGTGAGCCATCTTTCCGCCTTGCCAGTGGCGGGGGATCGTCGTCCATCGTCAGCAAGGAAATGACGCAACCTCGAATATGCCATAACGCTACCCAAGGCTCATTGCTGGCGGAGATGTGCTGAGGAAACGGTGATGTGGCGTATCGTTTCCTGTCGAGGAATTCGTCGAAAGCGATCTCACCTTCGCGAGGTTAGCCCTGGGTGACGGGCGAAAATAGCGAAGACATCGAGTCTGATGTGTCGCTTCCGATCACGAGATGCCACGAAGGGGGTTGCGGTCAATCTGCCAATCGGCCGAGATGGCAATGGAGCATGGTGGGAATGCGTGATTCAGGGGTGATGCGCTGCCAGAATCACCTTACATGACACACTTGAAGGAGTTGACAATGGCGCTCAAGATTCTGGTCTTTCTGGGGTCGGTACGGACAAGTTCACCCCCATCCCCCGCACGTCTGGGAGAGCGGGTCGCCAGATGTTGCATGGCCAAGCTTGAGGAAAGTGGTCATGAAGCGGTGTTGATCGACCCCCTGAATTACGACCTCTCGGACCCCTTCAAGCCGCTGTTTTCCTATGCACAACGCAATGCCCCGCAGGATTTGCTGACACTCGCCCAGGAAATAGAGTCGGCGGATGGCTATGTGGTGGTCAGCCCCGAGTACAACCATTCCATGAGTCCGGCACTGGCGAATCTCCTGAATCACTTCGGCAGCTCGCTCTACTCCTACAAGCCCTCGGTGATCGCGACCTATTCCGCAGGACAGTGGGGTGGCGTGCGGGCGGCGGTTAACATGCGCACCTTCCTCTCGGAGCTGGGCTGTCTGCCGGTCTCGGCGATGATCCACGTGCCCCGGGCCCAGGACGTGCTCGCTGAGGACGGCAGCTACACCGAGACTCAAGATGCCCAGAAATGGAGCGGCTATCTCGAGCGGGCCTTCGAACAACTTGCCTGGTGGGCGAATGCGGCCAAGCGCTATCACGAGAGTGAAGAGGGTGAAAAACGCCCCGGCGCGTTCACGCGCAGCCCCTCGCAGCGCAACGCGCCTGAATGAATCACTGAGTGTGGAAAAGCAACAAGGGACTGCCGTGGCAGTCCCTTGTTGCTTTGCGGGTCACTCTCACGCCGCGTCATGCCATCTGGCGGATGGCTTACTCGAAGTAGGCGCGCAAGGTGTTCATGTCATCGGTTTCGGTCAGCGCCAGCGAGAGCAGAATGCGCGCTTTCTGAGGGTTGAGTGCACCGCTGCCGATACCTTCTTCCTTGGCCGTCACGATGCCGTTGCCGGTACGCGTGCTGCGAACGACTGGCAGACCATCTTCCATCGCCTGCTTCACCAATGGCTTCAGAGTGTCCGGAATGGAGCCATTGCCGCTGCCGGCTATCACGATACCCTTGGCGCCATTGTCGAGTGCAGCGGTGAACAGCGCCGGGTCCATGTCCTGATGGGCGTAGATGATATCGACCTTTGGCAGGCCATCGAGGGACGTCACGTCAAAGTGTGGCTTGTCGGTCGGGGTCGCCGGTGTGTAGTAGAAGTGCGGCTTGCCGCTGATGAAGGCACCCAGATAGCCCTGCTCGGTCGCCTTGAAGGTGTCCATCATGATGGCATTGGTCTTGGTGGTGTAATACGCCGAACCGATGCGGTCGTTGAGCACGATCATCGCCCCACGACCCTCCGCGCCTTCATCGGCGGCCAGCGTGACCGCCTCCAGCAGATTGAAGGGACCATCGGCACTGATGGCGGTCGCCGGACGCATGGCACCCACCATCACCACCGGTTTGTCGCTTTCGACCGTGAGATCCAGGAAGAAGCCGGTCTCCTCCAGCGTATCGGTACCATGCGTGATCACCACGCCATGTGTGGCATCGGTGGCCAGCGTCTCATTGATCGATTTCGACAGCTTGAGCAGGATTTCCTGATCGATGTTGCTGCTGCCGGTATTGGCGATCTGCTCGCCCGTCACCTCTGCCACGTCTGCCAGTTCCGGTACGGCATCCAGCAGTGCCTGTACGCCGATGCTGCCGGATTTGTAGTTGGTGGTGTCCGTGGAGGAGGCTGAGCTGCCCGCTATCGTGCCGCCGGTCGCGTAGATCTTGACGCCCGGGTGATCCGCCGCATTGGCCTGAATGCCATAGGCCAGAGAACAGGCGGCGATCGAGATGGCAGCTACAAGGCGGCGAGGAGTCATGAAGGAAGCTGTAGTCATTGTGGTGAGTCGCTCTTTGTCGTTGTTGTCGGAGTTATCGATGCCAATGGCCTGTCGATACCGTGCTGTCCAATGAACATCCGATGCGTCTGTGCAGAGGCAGGCGGTTTGCCTCATGGTTTCCTCAATCATGAATAAGGAAAGTTTCATGTCATGACGAGGTCTCATCCCTGCCCCCCGGTCTGACTGGGGGAGGGAGGGGGTTGAACCATACTATTGCCAGCATCAATCTGAGCAGCAATATCTCGGCCAGCTTGTGACGCTGAGCTGGCCGGATTTCATCAGGTCAGCGCCGCGCCACCATCGCTGCGTGGGTCATGTGCGGCCTCGACCTGTCCATCCGGGTGACGCATCACCGCACCGGCGTGACCCAGCGTATCGCTGTAGGCGTCTTCCAGCACCTCTACTTCATGCCCCAGCTCCCTGAGTGCCTCCGCCATGTCACCCTCAAGGCGCGATTCGAGCTTGAGGCTGGTGCTGACATCGCCCCAGGTGCGACCCAGCAGCCAGCGTGGAGCACTGATCGCGGCCTGCAATGACATGCCGTGACGGGCGATGCGAGTGAAGACAGCGGCCTGAGTCTGCGGCTGGCCTTCACCGCCCATGGTGCCGAAGGCCATCACACGGCCATCATCGAAGCAGGCGAGTGAGGGATTGAGGGTATGGAAGGGCTTGCGGCCCGGCGCCAGGCTGCGCAGTCTGTCGGGCGCCAGATCGAACGCCAGTCCGCGGTTCTGCCACATCACGCCACTGCTCGGCAGTACCATGCCACTGCCGAACTCCCAGTAGACGCTCTGGATGAAGCTGACGGTAGTGCCCTCGCTGTCCGTGGCGCCCATCCAGATGGTGTCGCCCTCGGCGGGCTCGTAGGGCCATTCCAGGGCGGCCTGCATGTCGATCATTGCCGCCTGCTGAGTCAAGGCATCCTGCGAAAGATGTGCCTGTTGCGTCGTGATGCCGCTTTCCAGCCCGCCCTCGAGGCAGTCCGGTGAGGTGATCAGGCTGTCGCGCACCAGGAAGGCACGCTTGGTGGCCTCGATCAGCGCATGTAGGTGACGCGGTGTATTGCCCTCCGCTTCGCTGATGCCGTGCCTGGCGCTCAATTCATCGTAGAGCCCGAGAATCATCAATGTCGCCAGACCCTGGGTCGGGGCGGGCAGGTTGTATACCTCACTGTCGCGCAGACGCACCTTGAGCGGGGTGACGCGTTGGGCGTGATAGCCGTTGAGGTCCTCCAGGCGCAGCGGACTGCCGGTGGACTGCAGTTCCTGCGCCATGTGAGCCGCCAGCTCGCCTCGGTAGAAATCGTCCAGCCCGGCATCCGCCAGGCGGGCGAGGGTCATGGCAAGCGCCGGCTGACGCAGGCGGGCGCCTTCCTCGAGCGCCATCGGCTCCCCTGACTCGCTCTGACCCAGATAGCGCTGCGCAAACCCGGGTTGCCGTGACAGCACGGCCAGGTGCTTCTCGCTCAAGGCTTGCTGGCTGGCGCTGACCGCGACCCCGTCATTGGCATGCCGGATGGCCTGTCGCAACAGCGTCGCGAGGGGCAATGGCGCGCGCTCGGCGTCGGAGGTGTCTGCCGAGAAGGCCAGTGCCTCCTGCCAGCCGCCGATGGTCCCGGCCACCGTCAAGGCGGACAGCGGCCCACGGGTGGGGATGCTGTCGCCATTCACCAGGGGAGCGCCTGTCTCGTCATCGGCCACACCGTAGCCTTGCGCGGCGTAGAACTCTCGGCTGGCCAGCGCCGCGGCCGGCCCACAGGCATCGATTGCGATGGGGGCGAGACCGGGTCGCTTGATCAGCCAGAAGCCATCACCGCCGATACCATTCATGTGCGGATAGACCACGGCGATGGTCGCGGCCATCGCGACCATCGCCTCGATGGCATTGCCGCCGTCACGCAGGATGTCACGGCCGGCCTCTGCTGCCAGATGATGGGGGGCAGCGCAGGCTCCACCGAATCCTCGTCGGGTATGCATCATGGCGTTTTGCTCCTGTGAATGTCGTTGTTGTTATTGCGCCGTTGTCAGTGCGCTGAGGGCGGAGATCAGCTGCCGGAGAACAGGTCGTAGAACATGCGCAGTGCCGTGAACATCAGGAAGATGGCGAAGACCTTCTTGAGCTTGGCGGCATCCATCGCATGGGCCAGCTTGGCACCGATCGGCGCACACAGCATGGTCGCCGGCACGATGGCGGCGAAACCGAGCAGATTGACGTAGCCGATGGAGCCCGGCAGCAGGTTCGGCTCCCCGATGCCATTGAGCAGGAAGCTGGCGGTGCCCGGCAGGCTGATCACCAGCCCGAGCGCTGCGCCCGTGCCCACGGCCAGGTGCATCGGAGTGCCCAGGGTGCTGAGGGTCGGCACGCTCAGGGTGCCGCCGCCGATGCCCATCAGGGTCGAGACGCCACCGATGAAGGTACCCAGCGCACCACTGCCCAGCGGGCCCGGCAGGCCAGTGCCCAGCACGGTGGACTGACGACGGAACATGTTAAGCGCCACGAGGAAGGCGACGGTGGCGAACAGCCCCATCAGGACCGCGCCGCTGAACAGGTTGGACAGCAGGCCGCCGATGATGACGCCGATGATCACGCCCGGCAGCAGACGCTTGAGTATCGCCGGGTCAAGATTGCCCTTGGCGTAGTGGGCCCTGGCCGACATGATCGAGGTGGGAATGATGGTCGCAAGCGAGGTGCCGACCGCCTGGTGCATGCGGACCGCCTCATCGACACCCAGCAGGCTGAAGAGGTGAAAGAGCACGGGCACGATGACGATACCGCCGCCGACCCCCAGCAAGCCGGCCATCACGCCTGCAATCATGCCGGTGACAATAAGTGCGGCGATCAGACCGAGAATCCAGTGCAGTGGATAGGCTGAGAACAGTTCCATGGTGTTTCCTTGTAGTACCCGTATGGTGCGGGGTCATTCATTGCTGGTGAAAGTTGCCGACAGACGACATCGGCAGTCGAGGCATCTCCCTGGAGCGCTTTCTCTCGCGCTGTCTCCGAGGGGGTGCGAGCGGGTTGGCGAGCCAAGACATTACGCGTTGCTGAATTATCTTTTCAATGCCCTTGTGATGGCCAGGCCCCGTTGGTGGCGTCAAGTCGCCTGTCAGGCTGGCCATCGTGACCGGGTTACCAACCGATGGCGTCCGGCAGCCAGGTGGCAAGACCCGGGAAGCAGAACAGCAGCACGATGGCCATGGCCTGCAGTCCCACGAAGGGGAGTACGCCGAGATACAGGTGGCGTGTCGTGACTTCCGGTGGCGCGACCCCCTTGAGGAAGAACAATGCCCAGCCGAAGGGAGGCGTCAGGAATGACATCTGCAGATTCATCGCCACCAGTACGCCCAGCCATACCATGTCGGTGCCATAGCCGATGAAGACCGGCAGGAACATCGGCAGTGCGATATAGCTGATCTCGATCCACTCCAGGAAAAAGCCGAGCACGAACAGTATCACCATCAGGAAGATGAGAGCGCCCAGTTCTCCCCCCGGCAGCAAATTGAACAGGTCGTGCACCATGTTCTCGCCGCCCAGGCCGCGGAAGGCCAGCGAGAATGGCTGCGCGCACAACAGGATGAAATAGACCATGGCGGTGATGGTCAGGGTCGAGTGCAGGCAAGCCTTGAGCATCGGGAAGTCGAGGCGCCGCGCCAGCAGCGCGATCACGAGACTGCCCAGTGCGCCCATCGAGGCCGCCTCGGTGGGGGCGGCCACGCCACCCAGAATCGAGCCCAGTACCGCGAAGACCAGCATCAGCGGCGGAATCACGCTGCGCGCCAGATCCCTCAGCAATTCCTTCATGCCGCCAGCGGCGGCGCGCTCCTCTTCCGGAATGGCCGGGACGAGTTCCGGCTTCCACCAGCCCAGCACCAGCAGGTAGACGATGTAGATGACCGCAATCGCCAGGCCCGGCACGAAGGCGGCGGCGAACAGGGTACCGACGGATTCGCCGAGAATCTCCGACAGCAGGATCAACACGAGGCTCGGCGGAATGATCTGCCCCAGGGTGCCTGAGGCGCAGATAGTGGCCGAGGCCACGCCCGGGTGATAGCCGCGGCGCAGCAGGGTCGGCAATGTCAGCATGCCGACGGTGACCACAGTCGCACCGACGATCCCGGTGGAGGCGCCCATCAGCACGCCGACCAGAATGATCGCGATGCCCATGCCGCCGTTCACGCCACCCATGGCGCGACCGATGGTCTCGAGCATGTCCTCGGCGACCCGCGATTTCTCGAGCATGACCCCCATGAACACGAACAGCGGTATCGCCAGCAACGTGTAATTGGTGACCACACCATAGAGACGTGCCGGCATCAGGCTGAACAGCAGCGGGCCGAAGCCTGCCAGACCCGCCACGAAACCGGCCACCGCCAATGAGATCGCGACCGGAATCCCGATCAGCATCAGGATCAGGAAGCCGCCGATCATGCTGAGGGCAATCCACTCATTCGGACTCATGAAGGCACCTTGGTGTTGGATGACGTGGTGGAAGAGGCGTCGGGCATGCGGTTCGTCAATGTCAGCAAGGCGCGCAGGCAATCCGCCATGCCCTGCAGGGCAAGCGCGGCGAAACCGATGGGGATGAAGGCCTTGAGCAGGTAGCGATAGGGCAGGCCGCCGGGGTCGGGTGAGCCTTCCATCAGTTGATACGACTGCTCGGTATAGCTCAGGCCGAGCCAGGCAATGGCCGTGCCGATGGCGATGGTCATCAGTGCGCCGAGCAGATCCACCAGCGCACGCCCCTTGGGGGAAAATCGATCATAGAAGACATCGACGCGAACGTCGGCGCGATGCTTGAGGGCATAGGAAATGCCCAGCAGCGCGATGGGGGAAATCAGGTGCCACTCGAATTCCTGGAGTGGCACGGGACTGATGCTGAAGAAGTAACGCAACAGCACGTTACTGGCGACCAGCACCACGAGTGCCAACAGCGAGTAACGGGCAATGATGCCCAGCCGCTCGATGATGCCCTCGAGACAGTGGATGACATGCAGCATGACATGACCTCACGAACGCCACGACGGGACAGGCCGTGGCGTAGACAGGGGGAGCAGGGATGACACCAGCGGTGATCCGTTCAGGCACTGGGGACGTGAGCCGCAGGTACCGCGACGGGGGAGGTTCGATGTCAGCCGTCAGAGTGCCAGGAAGGTCTTCTCGCTGACGGCGGCCCATTCCTTGTGTTGATCGCGGAAGGCCATGAACGACTCGTGCACACGTGCGGTGTCCGGATCGGCGGCCGCCATGTCGGTCAGCGTCTTCTCGGTGACTTCCTTCAGGCGCGCCACCACGGAATCGGGCAACGGCTGAGCGGTGACGCCCTCGTTTTCCACCAGATCATTGAGCGCTTCGGCGTTCACCGACTCACACCAGGCCTGGCTCTCGACATTGCACGCCTGAGCGGCGGCCTTGACGATGGCCTGCAGGTCTTCCGGCAGACTCTCCCAGGCGGCCTTGTTGATCATCAGCTCGGTCACGTTGGTCGGCTCGTGCCAGCCGGTGGTGTAGTAGTACTTGGCAGCCTTCTGAAGCCCCAGACGGCGGTCCTGATAGGGGCCGACGAATTCGGCGGCATCGATGACACCGCGCTCCAGCGCCGGGAATATTTCGCCGCCCGGCAACAGGCGCACGGCGACGCCCAGCTCGGCATAGACCTTGCCGGCAAGCCCCGGGATACGCATCTTCAGGCCTTTCAAGTCCTCCACCGTGTTGATCGGCTTGCGGAACCAGCCGGTCATCTGCACGCCGGTATTGCCCATCGGGAAGGCGATCAGTCCCTTGGGGGCGTACAGCTCATGCCATAGCTCCAGGCCGCCACCGTGATACAGCCAGGCATTCATGCCCTGGGTATTCATGCCGAAGGGGACGGTAGTGAAGTACTGGGCAGCGGGAATCTTGCCGGCCCAGAAATAGGCATTGCCGGCGTTCATCTCCACCACGCCACTGGCGACGGCATTGAAGCCTTCCAGTGCCGGAATCAGCTCACCGGCCGCAAAGTGCTGGATCTTCATGCGCCCGCCCGACATGGCTTCCACCTTGCGGCAGAAGTCGGTCGGGCTACCGGGGCCCTCGACATAGAAGGGCGATCCCGGGCCGTAGGCATTGGTCATCTTCCATTGATAGGTCTTGCTGGATTCCGCGCGCACGATGGCGGGCGCACCCATCACGAGTCCAGCGGTTGAGGTTGCCAGAGCGGCACCCAGGAACTTGCGACGATCGAATGTCATGGGAGGTTCTCCTGCGGACGGATGACCAGTAGTGCCCCTGCGGCGGTGGATGTGCGGATGCGGCAAGGGGAGCCTGTACGGCGTGCTGACATCGAGGTCAGCGATCTTGTTGTGTCGGTGTTTCTGCATGCTCTTGAGTAGCGATGTCTTTCATTTGTCAGTTTTGAGGCTGTCATTTGTCATCGCGCTACGAGGATGACTCTGCAAGCCGTGTGCCATTTCGCCGCCTGAGAAATTTTTCCAATTATTTCAATGAAATATGTACAGGCAGAGGGCGCTGTTTTCCGTTGAGAATGCGCGCATGCGTCTCCGGAGTTGCACATGTGAGACCGTGGAGCCGCTGATGTGCGGAGTTCAGTGCCTGACAAATGTCAGAAGATGACGCCAATCGCGGCATTTGTTCATCGATAGCATCACGGAAGGTGACATCTGGCTCGCGAATGTGGGGTGGTGATGACCAATTGTCATGCTTGCCGCATTACGGTGCGCTTGAGTCATCGCGGTGCATTACCTCTGAGCGAGGCTGTCAGGAAAGGGCTTGGCACGAGAGGGCTGAGCGGTGCGTGGGCTGATAGGGACGGGGGGCAGGGAGAAGAGAGAGCTGGGCGGAGAGAGCCGACAGGGACATGAACGGGGCCGGTGATTGCCGGGCGATGACGACAGTCAGCAAGCCCGGTGGCATCATGCGGCTTTGCCCTGTTGGAGCCTTGCATGTCACCTCATGATTCTGACGATTCCGCTTCTCCCACGCCGGCCACGTCTGCCGTCTCCTCCACGCCTTTCGCGAAACATGCTGGCGTGCGCCTGCCTGCCGCCCCCGGCGCACCGACTGACGCGCGAATACCCCGCGCCTTACTGATCGCCATCCTGCTGGTAATGGCAGTGCTTGCCTGGTGGGAGCTGCCCCAGCAGTGGGCACGCGATGTCATCGATGCCACCCTGGGGCAGGCCTTCAGTGCCTTCGCCATCGCCAAGGGCCTGAATGCGACCATCTCGGTGCTGCAGTCCTCGACCATCGACCTGCAGGTATTTCAGGTCTCGCCCGGGGAGGCGCTGGACCCCGCCAATGACATGATCGAGCGCTTCTCGTGGGTGATGTTCGCGGCCACCGGCTCATTGGCGCTGCAGAAATTGCTGCTGGGCATCTCCGGTTCCGTGATCATCAAGAGCATGACCACCGTGGCCTGTCTGCTGGCGGTGTTCGGCCTGCTGGCCGAGGGCAGGCGGGCAGACAGCGAAGCCGGGCGCGTCCCTCCCTGGTGGCAGCAGGCACTCGTGCGCCTGGCGCTATGGGGCATCGCGCTGCGCTTTGCCGTGCTCAGTGTCGCGCTGGCCAGTGGTGCGGCAGGTCAGGCCTTTCTCGATGACAGCCGAGATGCGCAGATGGCGCAGCTGAGCGTGACGCAGCAGCAGCTGGCGGAAGTGGCGGACAAGCAGGTGGGAGGCGAGCACGAAGAGCGCAGCTGGTGGCAGCAGTTCAAGGGCAGTATGGAAGGCTGGGTCGGCGGGCCGATCACCAGTGTCACCGAGGGCTTTGATGCCATGACCGACAAGGTGATCGACCTCACCATGCTGTTCATCACCCAGACGGTGCTGTTCCCGCTGGGCTTTCTGTGGGTCACCATGCGCTTGCTGCGTGGGTTGGGTCGCATGCATTGATTCGCGACCCCGGCGCGTGCCTATAGCCGCGCGCCACCACGACGATGCTTGACGCGTGTCATCAGCGACTTGCAGTCGACGGAGAGAATCTCGTCACGATTGAAGATATGTTCGCGCACGAAGCTGTCGAAGGCTTCGTAGCTGTCGGTGAGGGTGTGGATGTGCAGGCTTTTCAGGTCGCTCATGATGTAGAGGCTGACCACCTCGACACAGGCGGAAAGCTCCTCGGCGATGCGCTCGATGGCGCTGGGCGCGACGGTCAGGTCCACGAAGGTGGAGATGCCCTTGCCGAGCTTGTCCGGGTTGATGACGGCGGTGAACTGCTCGATCACGCCACTCTCGACCAATGCCTGGACGCGTGAGCGGGCGTGAGCACGCGAGATGCCCAGCTTGCGGGCGATGTCGGCATAGGACATGCGGCCGTCCTTGATCAGCAGGTTGAGCAGTTCGCTGTCGGTGCGGTTGAGGTTCATGGGCCAGGGTCTCGACGGTCTTTGTGGTGGTGGTGCGCATGGCTTATCAAACCTGTGCGATCCGCACTTGTATAGTCCGACGTCAGCCTCTGGTGAGGATATCCCGGCTCTGGAAACGACTACGGGACGCCTTGGCGTCCCGTAGTGGTCTATCTCATTCGATCACATCGCGTCGCGAACGCGTTGAGCGTCACTGATAGACGATCTCGCCCTTCGGGGCGTACGCCGAGACATCGATCGGGCTCTGCTCGGCAAGGTAGGCCTTGAGCACATCGGCATCGACGAAGCCGGTATCCAGGTAGCCCGGCAGGTCAGTGACCTTCGGATAGCCATCCCCGCCGGCGGCATTGAAGCTCGGGACGGTAAAGCGATATTGCGCGCTTCTGTCCAGGGGCTGGCCCTGGATCATCACGTCAGAGACGCTGCCCTCGGCCCGGTCGACCTGCATGCTGATACCGGCAAACTGGGCATAGGCGCCGGAGTCCACCGGCTGGGTCGCCACGGCATTGAGGTAGTCGAGCACCTCGCTGCCCGACATGCTGACGACCCCCACGGTGTTGCCGAAGGGCAGTACGGTCAGCACATCCTTGTAGGTGATCTCGCCCTGGGGCAGGGAGGCGCGCACGCCACCTGAGTTCATCACGCCGAAGTCTGCCTTGCCGGCCTGCATGGCGGCGGTGGCGATCAGGCGGCCCAGATTGGTCTGGGCAAAGCGCACCACGTCGCGATCCCCCTCCAGCTTGCCGTTGCTCTGCGCGACGGTGACATTGAGCTGCGCCTGGCCCTTCTCCTGATAGGGGCGCAGGAACTCGAGCAGCTCGCTGTCCTCGGCGATTTCCTCCTTGACCAGCACCTTGTGACGCTCGCCGTTCACTTCGACGCTCTTCTTGAGGTTCACCGGGATCAGCTGATAGTTGAGCATGGTCAGTTCGCCATTGCGGAACTCGTAATCGGCACGCCCCACGTATTTGCCCCACTCGTGTGCCTGCACGATGTAGGTGCCGTTCTGGCGGTCCGGCTGGCAATCATCGCCGGGCGCAAAGTCCGCCATCCGGTTGACGCCCTCCATGCACACCGGCTCCTGGGAGTGCCCTCCGACGATCATGTCCAGCGCACCGGTGGGCAGGTAGCGCGCAAGCGCGACGTCGCCCGGCGCGTTGATGCCATGCTCGGCATTCTGATAATGCCCCATGTGGGTGACGGCGAAGATCAGGTCCGGCTGCTCATGCTCGTTCAGTTGCTCGATGACCTTGCGTGCCTCTTCCTTGGGATCGCGAAACTCGAGATTGCTGAAGTACTCGGGATTGCCGATGCGCACGGTGTCTTCGGTGGTCAGGCCGATCACCGCGATATGGACGCCGTCTTCATCGAAGATCCTGTAGGGCGCGAACAGACGCTCGCCGGTGGCCTTGTCGTAGATGTTGGCGGCCAGCATCGGGAAATTAGCCCATTCGCGCTGCTTGAGCAGCACGTCCAGCGGGTTGTCGAATTCATGATTGCCCACCGCCATGGCGTCATAGCCGATGCGATTCATGCCTTTGAAATCGGGTTCGGCCTGCTGCAGATCGGACTCCGGCACGCCGGTATTGATGTCTCCGCCGGACAGCAGCAGCACGCTGCCACCCTCGGATTCCACTTCGGCGCGGATGCGGTCGACCAGCGTCTTGCGCGCCGACATGCCGTATTCGCCATCGCTGCTGCGCCAGAAACGGCCGTGATGATCATTGGTGTGCAGCACCGTCAGGTGATAGGACGTGTCTGCCTGCCATTCATGATCCTGATGGCTGGCGCAGGCGCTGAGCGTGCTCAGCAATGCAGCCCCCAGCAAGGTCTTCAGCGCCAGGCGCGAGCGGGGGGATGTGCGCAAGCCCGGCGCGTTTGATGAGGTGAGTCGAGTGTTCAGCATGAGCGATACGTTCCTTGTGTCTGGCTCCGAGGCGCAATGGCGCGCTCCAGCCTCAAAGTGCTGATTGTCAGGGTGGCGATTGCAAGACTGTTGATGAGAAAGCGCTTATGTGTAGTGGGTGAAGGGTAACCGATGGCAAGGCACACCGCTGTACGAGTCTGTCTTGCCATTGTGGAGATTGGATGACCTGCTCACGAAGTGCGAGCTGTACGCCGTTTGCGTGCGTCAGCGAATGGCGTGAAGAAGTGTGGCTGACCTGTAGAAGCGCGACTGGCCTCAAGAGGCGACCGACATGAAAAAACCGGCCAATGGTGCGCCGGTTTTTTCATGTCTCATTGCGGCGCCTGCGGCTCAGGCGTGTTCCTGATCTGCGCTGATGCTGTCGGTGGACTCACACTCACTCGCTCTGGGATTGAACACCTCGGCATCTTCCATCTTCGGCAGCAGCAACTCGGCGAGGATGGCGGTCAGGCCGCCCATGGTGATCGGCGAGCGCAAGGCATCGGCGAAGGCCCCCGGAATCGCGTTCAGCACATCCGGTACCATGCCGACGCCCAGGCCAAGCCCCAGGGCCAGCGCGATGATCATCATCTCGCGACGCCCGATGGGCTGCGCCATCAGGATGCGGATGCCGGACACCGCGATCAGCGCGAACATCAGCGTGGTGGTGGCACCGAGCACCGGGCGCGGCATCTGCGTGAGCAGGGTGGCGATGAAGGGCGACAGGCCCAGCAACAGCAGGAAGCCCGCCACGTAGCGGCCCACATGGCGGCTGGCGATACCGGTCAGCTGGATCACGCCGGTGTTCTGACTGAAGGTGGTGTTGGGGAAGGTGCCGGCCAGCGCGCCGAGTGCGGAATTCAGGCCATCCCCGAGCACGCCGCCGCGCAGACGCTTCTGATGCGTGTCGTCATCCACGGCAAGCCCCGAGGCGCGTGCGCTGCCGGTGAGATCGCCGACGGTCTCGATGGCGGTGATAATGAAGATGAAGGCCACCGGCAGGAAGGCGGCCAGCGAGAAGTCGAAGCCGGTATTCAGCGTCGCCGGATGCGGCAGAGCGATCAGTGCGGCATCCGCCAGTTGTGGCGCATCGTACATGCCGCCCAGCGCCGCGATGATGCAGCCGACGGCCATGCCGATGAAGATGGAGGCGATTCTCAGCCACGGGTGACGCGAGACCTGACAGGCCAGTACCGTGATCAGCACGCAGCCGGCCAGCGCCAGATTGGCGGGGGCGCCGAAGTCCGCGGCACCGAAGCCGCCACCGATATCCGTCATGCCGACCTCGATCAGACTCAACCCGATCAGCATCACCACCACGCCTGTCACCACCGGTGTGATGACGCGCTTGAGCCATGGCAGTACCGTGCCCAATGCCATCTCGATCAGGCTGCCGGCCAGACAGGTGCCGAACAGTACCGCCAGCACCTGTTCGTCACTGGCATTCTGGCTGCGCGCGATCAGGCCGGCGGTGATCAAGGCCGACACGAAGCTGAAGCTGGTGCCCTGGATGCTCAACAGCCCCGAACCGAATGGCCCCAGGCGCTGGGATTGAATCCAGGTGGCGATCCCAGAGACCACCAGCGCCATCGACAGCAGACTGGCGGTGTAGGCCCCGAGCGATAGCGCACTGGTGATGATCAATGTCGGTGCAATGATGCCCGCCAGACTGGCCAGCAGATGCTGGGCCCCGGCGAGCGCCGAGATGGGAACGGAGGGGCAGCTCTCGAGGCCGAGCAGTGGCTCGTCGATCCCCTTGTGCTGGGAGGAAGCTTGGGTCATGGGACGCTCCTTGTCGGCTCGCGGCAAATGCGGGAGGAATGGGGCTGATGATCGAGGATGACGATGCGTGATCACGCCATGCGATTCGCGGGCGGGCAATTATAAGCAAGAAGTGAACCAATATCAGGTGTCTTTTGCTGTCACGACGTCTTGTCGCCGAGGCACTCGATGAGTGGCCGGATAACGCAGGACCCCGCCGAGCGTGACTCGGCGGGGTCCTGGAATTGATGTCCCTGTGGCCCGGGCAAGCGGGCGCAGGGTCAAGCGACTGGCGTCAGACTGTCAGCAGACGTTGGATCTTGAGGCCGATCTCGCCTTCCGCGAAGGCTCCCAGGAAGCCCTGGAAGTGCTCGGATGCCACGTGGGCTTCCAGCGCTTCTTCATCCCACCATTCCTCCAGTACCACGAAGTCGCCTTCCGGTACCGGCTCGCCTTCCTCGACCTGCTTGTCTACCGCGAAGAGTTCATATTGCAGACAGCCCTTGTCGGACTGACTCTTCTCGACCAGGTCGGCGAGAATGTCACGGGCCTTTTCCTGCTGGTCGGCGGGGAAGGTCAGAGTCGCGATAAGCTTGAGAGACATGGCATGAATCCTTTCGTGAACGAAAATGATGACGCGTGAAGCGGATGCCCCACGTGACCGGCGGACGATGGGACATGAGCAGAAACGGTGTCATGTCCGATGGGCGGATGCAATGCGGCAGGCACGGAGCCCCGTGGGGGAATGCGCTGCCCGCCGCTCGATGACCCCTGCGCTTACAGGCGAGTGAAGAGTTCGTCTGCCGGCAGACGGGACTTGGGCAGTTCCGCATTGAAGTCGTCAGCGGCGCGATAGCCAAGGCTCACGGCGACCAGGGCGTTGAAGCCTTTCTCGCGCAGCCCGAATTCGGCGTCCAGCGCCACCGGGTCGATGCCTTCCAGCGGCACCGCATCGATGTTCAGGCTGGAGGCGGCATACAGCAGGCTGCCGTAATTGAGGTAAACCTGCTTGTCCATCCAGTGCTGCATGTCCTTGAGATCATGACGATGCAGGTCGATGAACAGACGACGCGCGCCGTCCATCATGGCGCTGAACTCGTCATCCTTCTTGAAGCGACCATCAGAGGCTTCGGTATCCAGTAGATGGTTCAGGTAGTCGTCGTCCAGGGTAGTGCGGGTGCAGAACAGCACGACGTGAGACGCATTGGTGATCTTCGGCGAGTTGAAGGCGTACTTGTCATCCGTACCGGCACGTGCGAAGCGCTGCTTGGCATCGTCAGACTCCAGCACCAGGAAGTGCCACGGTTGGGAATTGACGCTGGAAGCGCTCAGGCGCATCACGTTTTCCAGTTCCTGCCAGTCGGCGGCGCTGATCTTGCGCGCCGGATCGAAGGCCTTGGTGGAATAACGACGTTGCATGATGGCAGTGGGAGTCATGATGACGGACCTCGTAATGCGTCGACATCACTGAGGGTGCCCAGGACGTTGGGAGAAGATGGCGCCATCATAACGAGTGGACTCAGCGTTGAGAATCCATGTCTCATGCACCTTTATGATGAAAAAATGGCACCAATTCTATAAATTGGCACCATTTGTCAGCATGTTGTCACACCTGTGATGCCCTCAGGGCATTAATGCTTCCGCCCTTGGGCGTGTCTTCGCAGCGGTGTGATCACTCAGCAGCATGCCGTGCCGTTTGCGGCAGCGGCCCGCCACATGCACCTCGCGAATCGCGCGGTCATCCCCGAGCATCATCAGGGCGAACAGCACCTCCCCCAGCGGTACCTGCTGTGGCTGTCCCCAGCGGGTACGCCGCGCCAGCAAGTGAGTCGCCGTGGGGTCGAGCACGATCACGTCCGCCTCCATCCCCGGACGCAGGTTGCCGACCTTGTCCTCCAGCCGCATGGCGCGCGCATTGCCCAGCGTCAATTGATAGAAGCCCTGCCAGGGCGTCAGTGGCTGGTTGGCACGTGACGCAAGCCCCGCCACATCATGGGCGACCGCACCGTGCAACTGACCGACCTGATAGGCAGCCTTGAGGCTCTCCAGCTGACACAGGCTGGAGCCACCGCCGACATCGGTGGCGATGCTGATGTTGATTCCCTGATGGCGGGCGCTGGCGCGATCGAACAGCCCGCTACCGAGGAACAGGTTGGAGGTCGGACAGAAGGCGATGCTGGCGCCACGATCCGCGATGCGCTGGCGCATGCCATCGTCCAGGTGGATGCCGTGGGCGAAGGTGGTGCGCTCGTGACTCAGGCCGACATCCTCATAGACCGCCAGATAATCCCGAGCCTCGGTGAACAGTTCCGCCACCCACTTCACCTCATCGAGGTTCTCGGCCAGATGGGTCTGCAAGTGCAGGTCCGGCTGGCACTTGAGCAGTTGGCCGGCGGCCTTGAGTTGCTCAGGCGTCGAGGTCGGGGCGAAGCGCGGGGTCAGCACATAGCCGAGGCGATCACGCCCGTGCCAGTCCGCGATCAGCCGCTCATCGTCCTTGAGCGCGATGACGCCTGAATCGAGCAGTGCCGGCGGCGCATTGCGATCCATCATCACGCGACCGGCATGCACACGCATGTCGCGGCTCCGCGCGGCCCGGAACAGGGCATCGGCACTGCTGGCATGCAAGGTGGCAAACACCTGGGCACTGGTGGAGCCATGACGCAGCAGCTCATCAAGAAAGATCTCGGCGACCTCGGCGGCGTGCGCGGGGTCGGCAAAGCGCTGCTCGGCGGGGAAGGTGTAGGTATTCAGCCAGTCGATCAGGCAGTGACCATAGCTTGCGATGATATCCAGCTGCGGGAAGTGCACGTGGGTATCGATGAAGCCTGGCATCATCAGACCGGTGACGCTGTGCGGCGGGCTCAGGCGCATCAGTTCACTCACGGCATCATGCCGGGCAAGCGAGTGGTGATCCCCCACGGCGACCACATGGCCGGCGTGCATCACCAGCAGGGCATCCGCGTAGTACTCGATGGCGGGGTCCTGCTCGCCTGACGCAAGTGTTCCTTGCGGGTCGTCCAGAGGCTCATCCAGGAAGTGCAGCAGGGCGCCACGCAACAGGCTGACGCTTTCTGGCGCCTTTGCGGCCGAGCGCAGCGCCGCCGTCAGTCGGCGGTCATCCAGGTGGCAGGCCACAGATAGCGGGGTGTCTTGGTCAGTCATCATTCGGCCTTCCGTGTCGGTTCTGTCTGGTGCATCGCGTCAGGGGCAAGGCGGGCGCGCAGCTGGCGGGCACCCTTGCGCGTCAGGCCATTGCCGTCCAATGATGGGGGGTGTGACGAGGTTGGGGAGTTCGCGTCGTCGGTCTGCTGGGCGGCTCGGCTGGCCTGCAACTGAAGCAGTTCGGCCACCACCGCGATCGCGATCTCCTCGGGGCGTTTGCCCGGAATCCCCGGCACACCGATCGGGCAGCGAATGCGGGCGACCTCGTGCTCGTCGAGATCGCCGCGCAGGCGCTGGCGAAAGCGCGCCCACTTGCTGCTGGAGCCGATCAGCCCCAGCGAGGCCAGGTCATCACGCGGTGCAAGAGCCGCCACCAGCGCCTGGTCCTCGACATGATCATGGGTCAATACCAGCACATGACTGCCCGCCCTCACTGGCAGCGAGTCGGAGGCCGGCGCCGCTTTCGAGAGCGGCAGGTCCGTCAGGATATTGAATGTCTGGCGCTGCACACGGCCCTCACTGCCCTCACTGCCCGCAGGAATCGTGGCGGACTCGAGCTGCTCGGCGCGTGAATCCCGCCAGTCGATCTGCCAGTCCAGCGGCGCCAGGAGGTGGACGATGGCCTGACCGACATGGCCGGCGCCGAACAGGGTCAGCCGTGGCGCAAGCGCCGGGTACAGCTCGATCAACACCTGCACGTGGCCACCACAGCATTGTTGAGCATGCTGGCCCAGCGCGATCTCCTCGAGATGACAGCCCGATTGTCCCTGCGCCAGCATCGCTCGGGCGCGCTCCACCACCAGCTGTTCCAGCCGGCCGCCGCCGAGGCTGTCGTGCAGCGTATCCGGGGTGATCAGCATCTTGCTGCCGGCACCTCGCGGGGCGGAGCCCGCCACCGTCACCACGGTGGCCAGGGCATGGGCCGTCAGCGCTGCCTGTGCCTCGGCGAGCGCCTGATACCAGCGGCTGGTCGCGGCACTCTTGATTGCCCTCTTGATTGCACTCATGACGGCACCTGCGTTGGCTCTGCGCCGGCAGTGGCGTGCTGCTCCTGCCAATCACGCTGCTCACGCGCCGCCAGCATCACGCGCTCCGGCGTGGCAGGGGTATCCAGGCGCACTGCGCGGCGGTAGTCGGTCAACGAGGCCAACGCATCGCGCAGCGCCGCCCACACGCTGATGGCGAGCATGAAGGGGGGCTCACCCACTGCCTTGGAGCGATAGATGCTGGCGGCCGAGTTGGGATGTCCTTCTAGCAGGCGTACCGTGATCGCGCCGTCGGGTACGTCGCTGATGGCGGGTATCTTGTAGGTGGCCGGGCCATCGGTCAGCAGGCGGCCCTCCTCGTTCCACTTGAGTTCCTCCGTCGTCAGCCAGCCCATGCCCTGCACGAAGCCGCCTTCTATCTGACCGATGTCGATGGCCGGATTGAGCGAATCTCCCACGTCGTGCAGGATCTCGGCGCTTTCCAGTCGGTATTCGCCGCTCAAGGTATCGACGACCACTTCACACAGCGCCGCGCCGAAGGCGTAGTAGTAGAAGGGGTGTCCGGTGCCACTTTCGCGGTCGTAGTGGATGTCCGGGGTGGCATAGAAGCCCTTCTCGGAGAGCGAGATGCGTTCCAGATACGCCGCCTGGATCAGCTCCCCCCATGTCATCAGTACGCCGCTCGGGCCATGCAGCTCGCCATTGTCGAGGCTCAGGCTGGCGCGTGGCTGGGCGAGATGTTCGGCGGCGAAGTCGAGCAGGCGCGCCTTGAGGCGCAGGCAGGCATCACGTGTGGCCATGCCGTTGAGGTCCGCTCCCGAACTTGCCGCGGTCGGTGAGGTGTTGGGTACCTTGTCGGTGCGCGTGGCGGTGATGCGCACCCTGTCCACGCTCAGGCCCAGCTCACGGGCCGCGACCTGAGTGATCTTGGTGTGCAGGCCCTGGCCCATCTCGGTGCCGCCATGATTCACCTGCACGCTGCCATCGGTATAGACATGCACCAGGGCGCCGGCCTGATTGAGGTGCTTGGCGGTGAAGGAGATGCCGAACTTCACCGGCGTCAGCGCCAGTCCCTTCTTCACCACCGGATTGGCGGCATTGAAGGCGCGAATCTCGGCGCGTCGTGCCCAGTAGTCGCCCTGCGCCTCGAGCTGGTCGATCAGCGTGGTGAGCAGTGGGTACTGATTGACGTGCTGGCCATAATGCGTGGTCTCACGGCCCTCGCAGTAGAGGTTGCGCTTGCGGATCTCCAGCGGGTCGCGCCCCAGACGCCTTGCGATATCCTCCATGGCCGCCTCGATGGCGAGCATGCCCTGCGGACCACCGAAGCCGCGGAAGGCGGTGTTGGACGCCACGTTGGTGCGGGCACGGATACCGCGCACATGGGCATTGCCGAGGTAATAGGCGTTGTCGGCATGGAACATGGCGCGATCGACGATGGCATCCGACAGATCCGGTGAGTGGCCGCAGTCGCCGGTCAGCTCGATGATGGCGGTGTCGATGCGCCCGCTGTCATCGACACCGAACTGGTAGCGGTGATGGAAGGGATGGCGCTTGCCGGTCAGGCGCATGTCGTCATTGCGGGGCAGTCGCAGTCTGGCGGCCCGCCCCGTACGACGCGCCACCAGGGCTGCCAGACATGCCACCGGCGCGGCCTGGGTTTCCTTGCCGCCGAAGCCGCCTCCCATGCGACGGGTTTCCACCGTGATGGCATGGAAGGGCACGCCCAGCACCTCGGCGATCAGCTTCTGGACTTCGCTGGGGTGCTGGGACGAGCTGTGCACCAGCATCTCGTCGTCTTCACCCGGCAAGGCCAGCGCTGCCTGGCTCTCCAGATAGAAGTGTTCCTGTCCACCGCTCTCAAGCTCGCCGTCCAATTGCCAGGCGGATCTGGCAAGTCGTTCGCTGACGCTTTCGCGTGTCGCTGCCCGGCCGTTGGCCAGACGTGCCTGGGTATGGGTCGGACGCACCAGATCACCGCGACTGGCGGCCTGGCAGGGATCAAGCGTCAGTGGCAAGGGGGTCACCGCCACCTTGGCCAGTCGCGCCGCCTGACGCGCCGCCCGCTCGCTCTCGGCGGCAACCACGAACAGCGCCTGACCATGGTGACTGATGCGATCACTGACCAGCAGCGGGTCGCCGGGGAAGACCGGGCCGACATCGCGGTGGCCGGGGATGTCTGAAGCGCTGAGCACACAGACGACGCCGGGGGCGGCCCGCACCGCATCAAGAGCCAGGGAATCCAGAGTGGCATGCGCGACCTCGCTCATGCCGATGGCCAGGTGCAGCGTGCCTGCGGGGAGTGGCAGGTCGTCGACGTAGCGTGCCGTGCCACTGACGTGACGCTCGGCGCTCTCATGCTGATGTGACGGCGAAGCGTTCGTGGCCGGAGTGGCACTGGGGTCGGACTCAAGACTGTTCAAGGTACGCATCGAGGCTCTCCAGTGGCATGAGGGGGGCAGTCGCGTGACGTTCATTGTGGATTCGCTGCGCCACTCGGGGGACCAGATGGCTGGCGGCCAGCAGACGATACTCGCGGGAGCCACGCACGTCCGAGAGAGGCGAGAAATCGGCCTGGATGGCCTGCTCGATCCTGTGGCGAGTGAGGGTGTCGAGCTGGGCGGGCGTGAGCGATTCCAGCGTTTCACGGCTCAGGAGTGCCTCGAGATGCGGTGCACGTGTCGGAATGCCGGCCATGCCGCCGAAGGCGACTCGCCAGTGCTGAGCATGGCCACTGGCATCGCGCCGCCAGGCGAAGACCCCCAGCAGCGTGGAGATGTCATCATCTCGCCGTTTGGAAAGCTTGTGGACCGCCAGCCGCTGATTGTGAACCGGCCGCGGCAGGAAGAGAGAATGGATGATCTCGTCCGGCATCAATTGAGTGCGCTTGTAGTCGAGGAAGAAGTCCTCAAGCTTGAGGATGCGCTCCCCATCGACACTCATCAGCTGGAGATAGGCCTCCAGCGCGATCAACAGCGGCGGCATGTCCCCGATGGGTGAGGCGTTGCCGATGTTGCCGCCCAGCGTGCCGCGATTGCGGATCTGTTCACTCCCCAGGCGAGTGAGCAGCTCCGCGCCCTCGGGATAGTGTTCACGCAGCAGTGGCATCAGCTGGCGGTAGGTCACCGCAGCGCCGATCCACCAGCCTGCCTGGCCGGCGTGTTCCCCTTCCTCGATGGTGCCAAGTGCCGCGACACGCGTGGTATCGATCAGTGCCGGGAAGTCACGCAGGCGTTGCGTGTATTCGAGCATCAGATCCGTGCCCCCCGCGATCAAGGGCGCCTGGGGATGTGCGGCGCGCAGCGCCAGCAGATCTTCAAGACGGGTGGGACGATGGAAGGTGCCCGAGGCTTCCAGTTCGCTATCTCGCTCGCGACGGGACGCTGAATTCGTCTCGCCAGTGGCGGGCTGACAAGCTGCCTGCCCGGATGACAGCAGGGTGGCCGGCCCGAATTCTCCCTGCAGCAGGCGATGGGCAGCCTCGCGTATCGGTCGATAGCCTGTGCAGCGGCACAGATTGCCGCCCAGCGCATGGTCGATCATCTGATCGCGCCGCGCGGCATCGATACTCTCGCCCTCTGCGCTGCGCAGCTGATGATCGGCGTGCAGCACCGCCAGGCTCATGGCGATGCCCGGGGTACAGAAGCCACATTGGCTGGCGTGGGTCGTCACCAGCGCTTGCTGCACCGGGGAAAGCGAGGAGGTGGCGGTCTCGTTCGCCAGTCCCTCGATGGTGATCAACTCGCAATCCTGCAGCTGGTGGGCGGGCATCAGGCAGGCATTGACCGTCGTCATGGGCTGGCCCGGCACCTGCAAGGCAATCGTGCAGGCGCCGCAGTCACCGGACGCGCAGCCTTCCTTGGTGCCGGTATGCCCCAGAGAGGTGCGAAGGGCTTCAAGCGTTGTCGTTCCCGGTGCAGGCGCGGGCAGCTGACGCGCGTGTCCGTTCAAGGTGAAGTCGATCATGCAGGCATCCCGTCAGGTCGTCTTGTCATTGTGGTGCCTTCAGGCGTATGGCACAGCCGAATCTGGGCATCGCGGGCCCGATTGGCGTCTTCGAGTGTCAATGTAACAGCTCATGTTGTATTTCTAGCAAGAATCTGACCAAATGGTCAGCCCATGGTGTGGTATTTTTCCGTGGATGGCGCAAGTGCGCGTCAGGAGAGCGACGCATCGAGCGTATCGCGCCTGCCCGGGGTGAGCATTCTGACCACAGCATCGTGACGTGAGGCCGAAATCGAAGGTCATGTTCCGGTGCTGTGGTCAAGATGCTCGAACGATAACGTCTATTTGATGAGTGATGCTGATGCCTGCAGATTCTCCTTCTTCCCTGTATGCCGAAGTTCGTCGTTCCCGAAGTGCGGAATTCAGTCCGACACCCACCAGCTCTCCCCGTGAGCAGGCGGAAAGTCGAATCATGGAAGCTGCCGAGTGTGTCTTTGCCTGTCACGGCTATCGTGGCAGCACACTCAAGCAGATCGCGGACGTGGCCGAGTTGCCCAAGGCCAATCTGCTGTATTACTTCGGTTCCAAGGAAAAGCTCTATGTGCATCTGCTGGAGCAGACGCTGACGCGCTGGAATGCGTCACTTGAGGACATCACGGCCGATGATGACCCGCGCGAGGTGCTGGAGGCGCTGGTGCGCGTCAAGCTCAAGCTGGCACGCCAGGCCCCACAGGCATCGCGCCTGTTCGCGGCGGAGGTGATCAGCGGCGCGCCGTTTCTGCGTGACTATCTCAGCGGAGAGTTGCGTCAGTGGGTCCAGGCGCGCTGCGAGGTGATGAAGGCGTGGATGGCAGCTGGCAAGCTGCGCGAGGCGGAGCCGATGTGGGTCATCTATCTGATCTGGTCCACCACGCAGCACTACGCGGACTTCGCCGCCCAGATCGACCAGCTGGGCGGTGCGCCGCGCACGGATGAGGACTGGGAACAGCTGGCGGACTTCGTGGCCAGCACGCTGTGTGATGGTCTCTGTCCGCGCTGAGCCATCGGTTCGGCCAGATGGGTCATGGCAGACACGACAACGCCCGCTCCGGTGTTCCCGGCGCGGGCGTTGTCGTGTCTGCTGGTGCGTGTCATCGGAATGTCGTCGAGATGAGGGAAGGGGGAGCCGGAACAGGAGGCTCAGCTGGCCAGCTCAAGTGCACTCGCGGCCTGGCTCGTCAGGTGGGCGCCGTTGCGTTGCTCCGGCTCACAATGCTGATGCATCTGCCAGCCATCGCGGGCGTCCTGCGCCAGATAGATCAGTGCGGCATCGGCAGTGAGCCAGAGTCTGGCAAGATCACGTTGATGTCGGGTGCGGTTGGCAATCGGCAGGGCATCCGCACACACGATGACCACCGGCGCCTTGAGCAGCCAGCGTGGCGCATGGCTTGGCCAGCTGTGGTGCACGGCGTCCAGCCAGGGTGCCTTGGGGCTGGCGGGGGAGGTCTGCCAGCGCCAGCCACGGCCGACTTCCAGGATGCCGCGTGAGGTCCACAGGAGGCTGCGACGTGGCAGCTGTGCTTCCAGGCTTGCCAGCAGCGCGCTGTCACTGTCGGCCAGTGACTGGATGGCGCCCCGCTCGAGCGCCAGGCGTTCGCCGGCATGTAGTCCGGCGTCGATGTCGAAGGTCACGCGCATCACGGGTTCGGCGTTCACTGCGCAGTTTTCCAGCGGGATGTGCATGCCGCATTCCATGCCGATGGTATAGACACTCATGCCAGCATGCCCCGACGGACCATGCTGTGACGCAACAGGGTCTGATGGCGATGCTCGGCTTCCCAATCCGCGTGCACCTTGTGGTTGATGTTCGGGTCAAAGACGGCCTGTTGCTGGGCGACGCGTGATGCGTCGATATCACCGACCGCACGGGTGTCGCTCACCTGCGAGGACATCAGCAGGGGCGGAGCTTCGTAGCCCATTGCCATCACGCCCAGCAGTTGAGAGGCGCAAGCGGGGGTGTCAGCGGCTTTCTCTGCGCCCACTGCCAGAGGAGTGAAGGTCTGTGCGGCAAGCTTGTGAGTCATGGCCCGACAGGTATCGAGCAGAGTGGTCATCGTAGAGGTGGCCATGAGACAACTCCTTGCGCCACGCGAGCGCTTGATCGGTAAATTTGCCATCCGGGTGTTCGGTGGGTGTCCTGTCGGGTGGCGCATTGCCTGTGCCCGCAGGTGCCCACTTCATGTTTAGCGATCTGCATGCCGCTCCAGGGAGAATTACGCCAAATCAACCACTTGGTGAACACGTGCTGAGGCCGTGCCTGTCATCGCCAGCCCTGCAGCTCATGTGATGGGCCGAATTCCCGGGTCAACCGCCACCCGAGAGGGCAATTGATGCACTGTCACCTTGCCGCTGGCCCGACGCTTGCACTGTGATGAGGCACAATGACGTCTGGGGCATCCTTGAGCCCCGGGCGCGACGCCAGTCCCCCGTTGCCATATCAGACCCTGAGTGGCGGCCCACGGGGTGCCATGACACCAGAGAGACCCTTCGCCATGACTCAAGCCACGCGTGATGACTCCAGTGCTTCAGCCACTGACTCCGAGATGCATTCTCGCGCTGCGGCAGCGTCGCTGGCAGGCCAGAGCCTGCATCAGCGCCTGACTCACCACCTTGAGCGATTGACCCCCAACGAGCAGCGTATCGCGCGTTTTCTGCTCGCGCATCAGGATGAGCTGGCGCTCTACAATGCCGCCGAGCTCTCACGGCTGACGCATGTCTCCAAGGCCACCGTCAGTCGCCTGTTTCGCCGCCTCGGCTATCAGGACTTCCGGGAGGCACGTGATCAGGCGCGCAGCCTGCGTCATGCGGGCGTGCCTGTCGTCTCGAGCACGCCCACGCCAGACCACCATCAGCGCCACTATGAGCAGGAGTGTCGCAACCTGCGTCAAGCACTGGCGGCGCTGGACATGCTCGACATGGAAGCGCTGGGCCGCACCCTGGCCAATGCCGAACGCTTGCAGATCATCGGCTTTCGCAACGCCTATCCGCTGGCACTGCATCTGCGCCAGCAACTGCTGCAATTGAGAGGGCAGGTGGCGGTCCTGCCCCAGCCGGGCCAGTCACTCGGAGAGGAGGTCGCGCGGCTGAGCGCCACTGACGCCGTGGTGATATTCGCCATGCGCCGGCGCCCGCAGGGGCTGGCACGCCTGCTGGGGTGGCTGGGCCAGGCTCCCTGCACGGTACTGCTGGTTTGCGATGACAGCCTGAGCGAGATTCCTGCCGGTATCGAGCATGTGCTGCGCTGCCCGCTGGACAGTGTCAGCGCTTTCGACAGCTATGCCGCCGCCATGAGCCAGATCAACCTGCTGGCCACACGCCTGCTGCATGACGACCTCGTCGCTGGTCGCAGCCAGATTCGCCGGGTGACGGACACCTTCGAGTCACTCGAGGAGCTGGGAGACGGCTAGCAGTGTCATTGCGGTTGCCTGCGCTGCCGCCCATCCCATCACGATGCTTCACGCCCTGCGGGTTGCGCGCACCCGCAGGGCGCATGAACTGCCTGATTGCACCAACAGCGACCCTTTTCATGTCGATGACGCCTGGACACTGTGCGTTCGAAGAAGCGTCATCGAGGGCGTGCAATGCAACTTCTCTCCCTCGCACTGCCTTCCCGCTCGTGTTCAAGCCCGGCCTCTAGCCCGCCCCAGGCTCTCTTGAGGCCCGTCATCTGGCCTGTCTTCACGCCTGCACTTCATCACCTGAACCATTGTCAGACGAGCGCTTCGTGCACGTTCGGGCCCTGCTGGCGTGGCGTTGGCACACTCGTTGCAAAGATGGATAAGGGAATCACTTGTTTCATTGGTCAGGATTTGAGTTTCACGTTGCCCGCCAATGCGACGAGGAGTCAGCGGACAGGACTCGTCCGATAGGGCCCATCAGACAGGGCTTGTTGAAGAGGGATTGCCAGACAAGCCCTCGCGAAACACCACTGCGATAACCACCAACAACAATGAAACGCCCCAGGGCGCCGAGCGCATGATGAGTCGTTCTCCTCAGCGCTCGGAATTGACTGACACCGGAGTCGACCGATGAGCAAGCGTCACGAGAGCAAGGCCTTCAAGCACGCATCACGCACAGGCAACACGCAACGTCTTGGCAACTGGTTGCGCAAGGGGATTCTGCTGGCCGTCTGGGGCACGCTGGCCGCCACGGCCCTGACGGCCCGTGCGGATGCGCTGAGCGATATCACCGACAGCGGAGTGCTGAAGGTGGCGGTGCCCCAGGACTTCCCGCCGTTCGGCTCAGTCGGGCCGGACCTTGAACCACGGGGCTACGATATCGACATGGCGCGCTATCTGGCGGATGAGATGAACGTGAAGCTGGAGCTGGTGCCGGTCACTTCGGCCAATCGCATCCCTTACCTGCAGACCCGCAAGGTCGATCTGGTGATCTCGAGCCTGGGCAAGAATCCGGAGCGTGAGAAGGCGATCGATTTCTCCGATGCCTACGCACCGTTCTTCCTTGGCGTGTTCGGTGAGAAGGGCAGAGAGGTGGACTCCGCCCAGGGGCTGAGCGAGAAGACCATCGGCGTGACACGTGGCTCGGTGGAAGACATGGAGCTCAGCAAGGTGGTGCCGGAATCGACCACCGTGAAGCGCTTCGAAGACAACAACACGACCTTGTCAGCCTTCCTGTCGGGGCAGGTCGAGATGATCGCCACCGGCAACCTGGTCACCGCCGCCATCGCCGAACGCAATCCCTCTCGCGTACCGGTCAGTGTACTGCCGCTCAAGAACTCTCCCTGCTATGTGGGCATGCGGCATGACACGCCGGCGCTCAAGGCGCGCGTGAACGAGCTGATCGCCCAGGGGATCGAGGACGGCACGCTCAACGCGCTTTCCGAGACCTGGTTCAAGGCGCCGCTGCCGTCACTGGATGCCTGAATCGAGCTGTCGCACGCCTGACTCCCTTTTCCCGTGAGGCTTGATCGATGAACTATCTCCCGGATTTCTCGCGCCTGCTGCCGTATCTGCCCGACCTGCTGGCCGGGCTGATGACGACGGTCTGGTTGACCATTCTGACCACCACGCTGGGGATACTCGGTGCGGTGATGTGTGTCTGGCAGCGCCATCGTGCGCCGACCAGCGTCTTCAGCCGGCTGCTGGGCATGCTGGTGGAGCTGCTGCGCAATACGCCCTTCATCGTCCAGCTGTTCTTCATCTTCTTCGGCCTGCCGGCGCTGGGGCTGTCACTCAGCGCCGAGATGGCCGCGGTGATCGCGATGACACTCAACCTGGCGGCCTACAGCAGCGAGATTCTGCGTGCCGGTGTCGATGCCACCGGTCGCGGCCAGTGGGAGGCCGGGCGTGCGCTGGGTCTCACGCCCTGGCAGCGCTATCGCCATGTGGTGCTGATGCCGGCGCTGGAACGCATGTATCCGGCGCTGACCAGCCAGTGTGTGATCGTGATGCTGGGCTCCGCCGTGGTCTCCCAGATCAGCGTGGCGGACCTGACCTTCGCGGCCAACTTCATCCAGTCACGTACCTTCCTGAGTTTCGAGAGCTACGTGGTGACGGCAGGCATGTACCTGCTGCTGGCCATCGCGATGCGCGCCTTGCTCAACCGCATCGGGCGTCGTCTGTTCGGCTTTCGCCACCTGACGCCAGCCCCGCGCCGCCGTCTGTCTTCCCATGTGCTGAGAGAGGCCCACTCATGATCGACTTCACGCTGTGGGACATCCTGCGCAACTTGCTGCTGGCGGCGCGCTGGACGCTGGCGCTGTCTCTGATTGCCTTCATTGGCGGTAGCCTGGTCGGGCTGGCGCTGACCTTTCTGCGCCTGACCCGCTGGCCGGGGGCGGCACTCTTCTGTCGCCTCTACACGGAGCTGTTTCAGGGCACGCCGCTGTTGATGCAGCTGTTTCTGGCCTTCTTCGGCGTGGCGGTCTTCGGGCTGGATGTCTCGGCCTGGACGGCGGCGGCGGTCGCGCTGACGCTGTTCAGCAGTGCCTTCCTGCACGACATCTGGCGTGGCTGTGTCGAGGCGGTGCCCAAGGGGCAGTGGGAAGGGGCGCGAGTGCTGGGGCTCGGTTATCTGAAGACCATGCGTCACATCATCCTGCCGCAGGCGCTGCGCATGGCCATCGCACCGACCGTCGGTTTCTCGGTGCAGATCATCAAGGGCACCGCGCTTGCCTCGGTGATCGGCTTCGTCGAACTGATCAAGGCCGGCACCATGCTCAACAACGCCACCCTGGAACCCTTCACCGTCTTTGCGCTGGTCGCGTTGCTGTATTTCGCCATGTGCTATCCGCTCTCGCGGCTGGCTCGCCACCTGGAGGCACGTCTCAATGTCACTGCTCGCTGAAGTTTCCCCGCTGGACACCGTCTCATCCGATTCCTCGGTCACCGAGAGTGCTGCCGTCTCCGAGAAGGCAAAGGCGCCGCTGGTCAGCCTGTCGGCGCTCACCAAGTCCTTCGGCGATCTGACGGTGCTCAAGGGCATCGATCTTGAAGTGCGCCAGGGCGAGGTGGTCTCGATCATCGGTCGCAGCGGCTCCGGCAAGAGCACCTTGCTGCGCTGTATCAACCAGCTGGAACAGCATGACGGCGGTAGCATCCACGTCGCCGGCAATCTGCTGGACGGTAGCGAGATGGACGCCGCCGCTCTGGCGCAGGATGTCGGCATGGTGTTCCAGAGCTTCAATCTGTTCCCCCACAAGCGCGTCGGCGAGAACGTGATGCTGGCGCCGATGCTGGTCAAGGGCGTTGCACGGGATGTCGCGGAGCGCGAGGCCCGCGAGATGCTGGCCAAGGTCGGGCTAGGGGAGAAATTCGATGCCTGGCCGAGCCAGCTCTCCGGTGGCCAGCAGCAGCGGGTGGCGATCGCGCGCGCCCTGGCGATGCACCCCAAGGTGTTGCTGTGTGACGAGATCACCTCGGCGCTGGACCCGGAGCTGGTCGGCGATGTGCTCAAGGTGCTGGAGCAGCTCAAGCGTGAGGGCATGACGTTGATTCTGGTGACCCATGAGATGAATTTCGCCCGCGATGTGGGGGATCGCGTGATCTTCATGCACCAGGGGCGTGTGCATGAATCAGGCGACCCCGCGACGCTGTTTGCCAATCCAGCCACGGAAGAGCTGCGCCAGTTCCTTGGCGCGGTGCTGTGATCACACCGCACCGCGCCACGCCACGAAGGCGAACCCCCTGATGAGTCGAAAGGAGTCGGTCCCGATGGACAAGCGTATCTATGTTGCCCCGGCGCGTTTCTCCGGGCCGAAGGGAGAGGGGTCTCTTGAGGGTAAGCGACTGGTGGTGAAGGATCTGTTCGCGATCAAGGGCGAGCGCACCGGACAGGGCAATCCTGACCTGCTGGCGAGCGCTCCCATCGAGCGGGAGACGGCGCCCAGCGTGTTGGCGCTTCTGAAGGCGGGGGCCGATTATCGGGCGCGCACCACAACCGATGAGCTGGCCTACAGCCTCAATGGCACCAATGCCCATTGTGGCACGCCGCAGAACCCGCGTGCGCCGCTGAGGTTGCCGGGAGGCTCAAGCGTAGGCTCTGCCGTAGCGGTGGCGCGCGGTGAGGCGGAGATCGGGCTGGGAACCGATACCGGTGGCTCCATTCGCGTGCCGTCCAGCTACTGTGGGCTCTACGGGCTGCGGCCGACCCATGGCCGCATTGACATGTCAGGCCTCAAGCCGCTGGCGCCGCGCTTCGATACCATCGGCTGGATGACGCGGGATCTCGCGACGCTGACGCAGGTCAGTGAGGTGTTGATGCCGCCAACGACAGCGACTCGTTTGCCGGCAAGACTCATCCTGCTGGTGCCGGAAGGGCTGGCGGCGGGGCCTTATCAGCGACTGCTGGGGCCGCTGGCGCGTCGTCTTGAATCACTCGGTTTTCGCTGCGAGCGGCGAATGTTGAGCCAGGCCTTCATGGCGAGGGCCAGTGAGGCCTTTCGGATTCTGCAGGGCTGCGAGATTCGTCGTACGCACCAGGCATGGTTGAGTACGCCGGAGCAGGGCCCCGACTCTCGCTGGCCGCAGCTGAATCCGGATATCGCGGCGCGCCTCAAATGGTGCATGACCCTGAGTGATGCCGACGAGCAGGCAGCAGAAGCCAAGGCAGACACCGTGCGCCGCTGGTATCGCCAGCAGCTGGCAGCCAGTCATGAGGGCGGCGAGAGTGCCTGCGACGATGGCAGTGCGGCTGCCCATGCCGAGGCCACCAGCGAGGCGGTGTTCGTGCTGCCCACCACGCCGGGCGCCTCACCGCTGCTGGGCGCAAGCCTCGAGGAGATGGAGGCCTATCGTCATCGCCTGATGGGACTCACTGCACTGGCCGGCTTGAATGGCGCACCGCAATTGAGTCTGCCGTGGCTGACCGATGACGCAGCGCGGCTGCCGGAGGAGGCTGCACCACCGCCCTGGGGCGTCTCATTGCTGGGCCTGCCGGGCCGTGATGAGAGCCTGCTGGCATTGGCCTGCATGTTGGAAAACTGACCAGCATGCTGGAAGACTGACTGGCGCAGCCTTGAAGGTGCGATCGCTGACCTTCGCTGGATTCAATCACAAACGCCGCATCCCGAAAGGGCTGCGGCGTTCTTTTTGCGATGTCAGCTGGCGGGGGTATAGGGATGCTCACGCTGCCAGTGCTCGGCGATATCGATGCGACGGGTGATCCATACCCTGTCGTGGGACTGGACGTAATCGAGGAAGCGTTTCAGTGCCGCGAAGCGTCCCGGTCGTCCGGCGATCCGACAGTGCAACCCGATGGAGAGCATCTTGGGTGCCGTGTCGCCCTCGGCGTAGAGCACGTCGAAGGCGTCACGCAGGTACTGGAAGAAGTCCTCACCGTTGTTGAAGCCCTGGGCGCTGGCGAAGCGCATGTCATTGGTGTCCAGGGTGTAGGGGACGACGAGATGCGGCACCTGCTCGCCATTGGCGGTGGTCACCTCCATCCACAGCGGCAGGTCATCGCCGTAGTAATCGCTGTCGTAGGTGAAGCCGCCGTGCTCCACCACCAGTCGGCGGGTGTTGGGACTGTCGCGCCCGGTGTACCAGCCCTGTGGTGCGTGACCGACCAGCTCGCGATAGCTTTCCACCGCGCGCTCCAGGTGGGCGCGCTCATGGGCTTCATCCATGTGCTGGTAATGAATCCAGCGCCAGCCGTGACTGGCGATCTCATGACCATCCTCCAGGAAACGCGCGACCAGGTCCGGATGCCGCGCCAGCGCCATGCCGACACCGAAGACCGTCAGCGGCAACTCCCGGCGCTTGAATTCATCAAGAATCCGCCACACGCCACTGCGCGAGCCATATTCGTAGATCGACTCCATGCTCATGTGCCGCGCGGGGTAGGCCTCGGCACCGATGATCTCGGAGAGAAACTTCTCGCTCTCGCTGTCACCGTGCAGCAAGCAATTCTCGCCGCCTTCCTCATAGTTGAGCACGAACTGCACGGCGATCCTGGCACCCCCCGGCCAGTTGGCATGGGGGGGGTTGGCACCATAACCGATCAGATCACGCGGATAGTCGTCGCCCCACAGGGCATTGTCGTTGTCTGGCATCGTTCGGCTTCCTTGCGACCGGGGAGCGGAAAGGGGATGAGGCACTGTTCTATTGCCCATTGACGTGCAGGCTTTGTGCCATCTCGGGGCAAAGGCACGCCTGGCGTCACCCTGCTCGCGTCAGTCTGTCGGCGTCCACCAGCGCGGCAGCAGTCGTGCGACTTCCGGGCGCAGGAAGCGGTCATCGATCAGGTGGATCACGCCCTGATCCTGCTCGCTGCGAATCACGCGGCCTGCGGCTTGCACCACTCTGGTGAGTCCTGGGTACAGATAGGTGCAGTCGTCTGCCTTCAAGGGCTGGATGACAGGGGGCAGCGGACCTGCCTCATCGTCACGCTCCTCCTTGGCGCCGTCTGTCGAATGTCGTTCGACACGCCGCCTTGCATCGCTTTCCAGCCACTGCGCCAGACGTTGCTTGAGCGCTTCATTCTCCGGACTGAAGCCGGCAAGCCCCAGGGTGGCGATGAAGGCCCCGATCAGACGCGACCCCGGGAGATCGATCCCTTCGCCGAAGGCACCGCCCAGCACCGCGAAACCGATGCCCTGGCCGTCGGGGGTGAAGCGCTGAATGAAGGTGGTGCGCTCCGCTTCCGTCATGGCACGGGTCTGGCGCCATTGGGGAATCTCCGGCGTCAGCTGTTGCAGGGTGCTGGCGACCTGCTCGAGATAGGCGAAGCTCGAGAAGAATGCCAGATAGTTGCCCGGGCGCTGCTGGTATTGGCGTGCCATCAGCTCGGCGATGGGCCGGCAGGAGGCCTCGCGATCCCGCAGGCGGGTCGAGAGCCGATGGCGACTGACCTGCACCTGCGTCGCCCTGAACGGCGACTCGACACTCAACCAGACCGCATTGTCCGCCAGTCCCAGCAGGCGGTGATGATAGGCCGGCGGATTGAGCGTGGCCGAGAACAATAGGGTGGCGTGGCTGACGCGCAGACGGGGGGCCAGCCACGGCGCCGGGCTGACGCAGCGCAGTCGCGGCTGTATCTGGCGCACGCTGCGCCCTCGGGGCTTGCGAGGCCGGGCTGCTGCTTCTGCATCCGATGCTGCGCCGGAGCGTGAGCTTGAATCGCTGGTGAGCGTTGCCTGACGCGCCGGATTCATGGCGGCGAGTTCGACCTCGAACAGCGAGTGATCGCCAAAGCCTTCCGCGAGTCGCGTGAGCGTCAGCGCCGCGAAATAGGCCTCCATCATCTCGCCGTCAGGCTCCACGCGACGGCTGGCCGCGGTGGATGTCGGACTGGAGTCTGACGGGGTGGTGCTTGAGGCCAGGGTGGTGGTATCGCTTGCGATCAGGCCCAGCTGTTCGGGGGCTTGTGTGACCGTGGCTCGCGCTGCCTGTTGTCTGGCCGCAGGAGGGGTTGCGGCCTTGTCAGGCTCCGCCAACCAGTCACCCATCGCGCCCGTCCATTGCGTCAGCGCCTTGAGAAAGTCGCCGGGCAACGTCTCCAGCGCAAGACGTGCCTGTTGACTGCCGTCATCGGTGCTGCCGTTCCCGCTGCTTGGATTCCCTAAGCTGCCGTTTTCCGGCCCGAGCTGCTCCAGCGCTCGCCACTGCCGGGCCAGCGTGCGGGAGGCCGAGCGCAGCGGGGCCGGATGGCCCGTGCGACTCAATTGCTTGAGCAGGAAGTGGAACTGTCGGGCGTCGAGTTCGGTGCTGTACATGCCGCGGGCGCGTTCGATGAGGTTGTGGCTTTCATCGACGAGCACCACGGAGCGCCAGTCATTGGCCTGGGTCAGGGCGAACAGCAGCGCATGACTGTCGAAGTAGTGGTTGTGATCTCCGATGATCACATCCGCCCAGCGCGAGAGCTCCTGGGCGAGAAAGTAGGGGCAGATCTCATGGGCCAGGGCGTGTCGGCGTGTCGTCGCCAGCGTCAGTGGCTGGCAATCGGCAAGCGCGGCAGAGCGTGCCGCAGGCAGGCGATCATGGAAGCCGCGTGCCAGCGGGCAGGACTCACCATGACAGGCGAGAGTCGGGTGCTCACAGGTCTTGCTGCGCGCGCCGAGCTCCAGAATGCGCAGCGCTGCGGCAGGCGTGTCCGGTGATTCCGTGTGCTCGACTACCTCTGGCACCAGGGTGGTCAGCGCGTCCAGCGCCAGCGCGCGGCCCGGGGTGCGGGCGGTGAGGTAGAAGAGTCTGTCCGTGCCGTTTCTGGGCATTGCACGCAGCGCAGGATACAGCGTCGCCAGCGTCTTGCCGATGCCGGTCGGCGCCTCGGCCAGCAGCTCGCGTCCGGTCATCACCGCCTTGTAGGCATGCTCGGCCAGCTGGCGTTGACCGGGGCGCCAAGCAGGCCAGGGGAAGGCAAGCGTGCCAAGGGCGCTGTCACGGGCGTGGCGATGCGCCAGTTCATGGGCGGCGAACTCGCTGAAGCGTGCGGCCAGACGTGCAAGCTCCGCTTCCAGCGCCTCGCGGCTCCACCAGGCTTCCAGGCGTTGTTCATCCTGTGAAGCCCCGATGGAGTCACCGCCGGATTCCGCTTCATCCTTGGCAGCGCTGGCTGGTGCGTCCGCGGCGATATCCAGATACACCAGCGCCAGCGTGATGCCCTCGAGATCGCGACTGCGGCACATCAGGGCACCGTAGACACGCGCCTGGGCCCAGTGCAGGGCGCGGTGATTCGCGGGCTGACGGGACAGGTCACCACGGTGGGTCTTGATCTCCTCGAGACAGTTGCGCCTGGGATCATAGCCATCGGCGCGGCCGCGAATCTCGAGATTGTCGATGCAGCCGGAGAGTGATATCTCGCTTTCGTAGTCCTTGCCACGCCGACGCACGATGCGCTGATGGCCGCGAATGCCCTGTTGAGCGGTGGGCGAGGGCGTGAAGCGCAGGTCCAGATCGCCCTCGCGTGCGGCGAAGGCGCACAGCTCGCGTACCGCGATCCGATAGCGCTCGGGTGCGCTGCTTGAGGTGTCGGCGGTGATCATCGCGCAGTCGGTGCCTTGCGTGCCGGGGCCTCGTCCTCGACGGACGCATCAGAGGCGTTTACGGTCTGCCATTCGACCCGGCACTCCAGCGCCGGAATCGCATGGCGTGCGAACAGGGCCAGCCACTGGCGCTGATTGTCCTGCAGGCGGTCGGTGGGTGCCTTGACCTCGATCATCCGGTAACGCTCGCGGATGTTCTCGGGGAAGAACTGGATCAGGTCCGGCAGGCCAGCGCGATGCTCGCGGGGATTGGCCAGCAGGTGTCGGAAGCAGGCCTCCAGATGTGCCGGGGGGATGCAGTCCAGTGCGTGGGACAGCAGCTCCTCGCTCAACAGCGGCCAATGCACGAAGGGCGCTTGAATACCCTGTTTCTGCTGATGACGCTCACGAATCGTCTCTCGGTAGCGGCCATCGGACAGGCGCGCGAAGCAGTCCTCGAAAGCGGCCTGGCGACGGTTGACGAAGTCAGGGCGGTAGAGGTCCGCCGGACCGGTATGAAAGGCGTGGAAGAAGGCTCCCGGCAAGGGCGCGAACAGCACGTCCCAGCACAACAGGGTGAAGAGCGCGGGGAGCAGACCATTCTCGACGTAGAAGACCGGTGCCTCGGGCGTGGCCAGTGCATGCGCGGCCGCGCGCTCGACCCCATGGATGCCGGCGGCGGCCGAGGTGGCAAGGTCCGGCACCGTAAGGGTGATCTGTGGCGTGGCCGGCGCCTTGGCGCGTCTGGGCGCGGGCAAGCCAAGGCCACGGCACAGGCGAGGCAGGGCGCGCTCTAGTGCCAGCTGCTCATCCAGCGTGATGTCAGCACGCGCCAGACGCTCGCAGGCAAGTGCGTGGGCTGCGCTGATATCGCCGGAAAGCTCCAGCGCTCTCACTCGGCGCGGCATGGCACGCGGCGCGTAGGCGGAGTTCTCGAGGCAGGCGTACTGCAGTGCGGCTGCGTGATGCCAGCCCTGACGCTCAGCATCGCGCGCCAGCGAGAAACGCAGCCGGTCACGTCGCTGTGCCAGCCAGGCATTGGCGCGATTCGCCTCTGTCGCGTCGGCTTCTGACGATGTCACCTCGTCCAGGGCCGAGATGATGCGCTGCCAATGCGGCTCCAGTTCAGCATGCGCCGTCTCACGATTCAGACGCTCCCTGGCCGCCTGCCAGTCCTCACGCAGCTGCTCCAGGGCCAGATAACGATCCACCTCCCAGCGCTGGGTGAAGGCGCGCGAGTCTTGGGAAAGCGCGACCGCCTCGCAGCGCAGCAGGCCCAGTTCACTGAGCACGAAGTCCGACAGAGTCTGGCGCAGGTTGCCGAAGAACATCAGGCTCAGGCGTCGCGACAGCTCACCAAGCCCAACACTCAGCGTGTTGGCGGTGGGGTCATTTAGCCACTCGGGCAGTGACCGTGGCGTGGTATCTACCAGCAGCTCGCTGAGGGCATCCGGCATCCGGCGTTTGGGCGTGCTTCTTGGCAGCTCGGGGAAGGCGTCCTTCAAGCGCGGCAGTGTCACAAGTGACAGCATTTCCTCCAGGCTCAGGTCAGCGTTCAGGCGGCACAGCCCATCAGGCGTGGCACTGTCGGCGATCGGTGTGATCAGAGGCTGGCTTGCGGCCTCGATGTCACCGATTTCGGCATAATGCAGCTGCGTGCCCTCGAAATGATCGCCCTTGCGCATCAGCAGGCGGACCAGCAGGGCCCGTGAAGGCTCCGGCAGGCGCGTGATGGCGTCCACCGTGGCACGCTCCGCCTCTGTCAGCAGATCGGCGTGGCACTGGCAGACCCAATCGAGCAGGGTATCGAAGTTGGCCAGGTAGTAGCGCGGATTGTCGAGGGGAGCGGCTTGCATGGCGACCTGTCGAAGTGGCGGGCAGTGCAGCGGTTTGCCCGAAAGCATGGGGTTATATACAGTATATGGCCATCTGTCGGGCTGCAAACTCTTGCAAAGCCTGTCACGAGTCACCATCTGCCTGTCAGCAAGTGGTAAAATCCCGTGATCGACGTGTCATGGCAGCCTCATGGCACGTCTGCTGGACAGGCGTGAAAGCGTGTCATCCTTGATTCCTCCCCTCGGAGGCATTTCCGCGATGGTTCAGGACGGGCCATCGATCATCATTCAAGCAGGGCAGGAAGGCAGTCCATGTTTCTTGATCAGTTTCACCGGGTCGAAGATGGCCGCGTGCGGATCACCGCCGAGCAGGCCAGTCGCTTCGCCAAGCAGATGGCGGGGGATTACAACCCCATTCATGACCCGGATGCGCGACGCTTCTGTGTGCCCGGCGACCTGCTGTTCTCCCTGTTGCTGGCGAAATTCGGCCTTTCACAGTGCATGACCATCCGTTTCTGCGGCATGGTCGGCAATGATGTGCCCTTGATCTTCGAAGCGCTGGAAGAACCCGACGAGAATGGCGTGTCCCTGCTGGTGCGCGATGAAGCCGGCAAGGTCTATCTGACGGTCGAGCGCAGTGGTGATACCACCCATGACGAGGAAGTGGTCGCCAATTTCACTCGCCAGTATATCGCCTTCTCCGGGCGCAACTTCCCGCACTTCCTGCAGCCGCTGATGCTGGAGAAGGGCGTGATGTTCAATCCTGCCCGCCCGCTGGTGATCTATGACAGCATGGGCTTCTGTTTCGAACGGCTCGATATCGCCGATCTGCATCTCGATTTCGTGCGCTCCTCGCTTGAGGTCAACGGCAAGCGTGGTGACACCCTGCTCGAATTCGGCATCCATGATGGCGAGCAGTGCATCGGCAGTGGCTCCAAGAAGCTGGTCGTCAGTGGGCTGCGGGATTACTGTGCCGAGACGATGGATGCCTTCGTTGAGTCCTTCGAGGCGCTCAAGCGCGAAGCCGAAGCCTGAGCCGGTCGAACCGAGATGGCCGAACGGAGCCAGTCGAAGGTGAGATGGCCGAAGTGAGCTAGCCCTCGGGCTTGTGTGCTACAGAGATCAAGACGCCCGCCAGAGAGATCTGACGGGCGTCTTGTCGTGGGGGGCAAAAGACCGGCGGCAAGGGGGCGGCTGACGTCGTCGGTGAGTTGTCTCGCCGCGTTCAGCGCTTGATGCTGATCGGCGCCAGCGCATCACCCTGTGGCAGGATGCGCCCGATGATGGCGCTGGCGTGATAGCCGGCGGCCTTGAGCGCGGCCAGGCAGGACTCGGCCTCACCGGCCGGCACACTGGCCAGCAGGCCGCCGGCGGTCTGTGGATCGAACAGCAGCGGATAACGCGGATGATCGATGACGCTGGCCTGATCCTTCAGGGCCCGCTTGAGACGCAGGTTGGCCGGTTGCAGTGAGCTGACCACCCCGCGGGCGACGCAGTCCTCGGCGCCGTCCAGTATCGGCAGGGCGTCGATCTCGAGTTCGGCATCCACGCCGCTGGCGCGGGTCATCTCCACAAGGTGGCCGAGCAGGCCGAAGCCGGTGACATCGGTGGAGGCGCTCGCCTGATGGGCGCGCAGGATATTCGCTGCCTGCTGACTGGATTGCTGCATGCTGTCCAGTGCGGCGTCGATCCAGCGGCCTCGCGCTTCCAGGCGTGCGTGCGCTGCCAGCAGGGTGCCGGTGCCGATGGCCTTGGTGAGGATCAGCACCTCGCCTGGCTGCATGCCGCCCTTGCAGGTGACGCCGGCCAGACTCTCCTCCACCAAGCCATTGAGGGCGAAGCCCAGCGCCAGTTCCTGCCCCTCGCCGGTATGTCCGCCGACCAGTGTACAGCCTGCCTCGTTGAGCACCTCGGTGGCGCCTTGCATCAGCTCGCGCACCAGCGGTTCGACCTTGCGCTCGATCCCCTGCGGCACCGTGGCGACGGCGGTAGCGGTGTGGGGCGTCGCGCCCATGGCGTAGAGATCGCCCAGGGCGTGATTGGCGGCGATGCGCCCGAACAGGTAAGGGTCATCGATGAAGGCGCGGAAGAAGTCGACGCTGTGTACCAGTGCCTGACCCTCGGGCACTCGCACGATGGCGGCATCATCCGGGGCATGCAGCCCGACCAGCACGTCCGGGTTCTCTCGTGGGGCAAGGCTCTGCAGCGCTCGCGACAGCACGCTGGCACCGACCTTGGCGCCACAGCCGCCACAGCGCATTGCCAGTGCGGACAGGGCCTGATGCGCTTCCTGCTCATCCAGCTCGGCGGTCAGGCGCGGGTGGAGCCTGCCATCGCCGCCCTTGAGCGCCTGCCAGGCAGCGCTGATGCGCTGTTGCAATCCTGACAGGCCGCCGGTGTCCGCGGCGTCCTGCATGCTGGGCAGTTCATTGAAGCGTGCCATGAACTGGCGGTCGATATGGTCCTTCCAGCGCCACAGCCACGGACGCAGGCACGGCGACACCAGCCCAAGATTGCCGCGTGAGGCAATGGCATCACGATCCCCGGTGCTGATCAGGGCCAGCCAGCGGGACTGTGGAATATAGGGATGTAGTGACTCTCCGCGCACGGCGCGGCGCAGGTTGTCAGCCAGCGGCCGTGATTGGCGCACGGCGAATACGCCGGCCTTTTCACGCGGATGATTGACCTGATGCGCGATATCGCCCGCGGCGAAGATGGCATCATCCTCGAGCGTCTGCAGGGTATCGCGCACCTTGAGAAAGCCATCCTCATCCAGGCTCAGTCCTGTCTTCTCCAGCCAGCGTGCCCCCCCGGCGCGTGTCACCCAGATGGCCTCGTCGGCCGGATGGCGACTGCCGCTGGCACTGATCAGCTGGCGCTGGGACGACGCCCTGGAAGCGTCGACAGCGGTGATCTCCTCACCGAAATGCACCCGGATACCGCGTTCATGCAAGGTGGTGGCGAGTGCAGCGCTGACCTCAGGAGAATGCGTCGGCAACAGGCGCTGTCCGCGGGTGATCAGCGTCAGGTTCGGCGCGAGCGCAGCGGGCAACTCGGCGGCGAGGCGCTGCTGGATGGCCAGCAGCAGCTCGACCCCGCCGGCACCGCCGCCGACCAGCACGATGTCGAGAGGCCGCTCGGCGCTTCTGGCGCGCTCAAGCAGTCTCAGCCAGCGTTGCTGGAAGGTGCTGATCGGTTTGACCGCCACCACGGGGGCATCAGTCGCTTCGGGATCACCGATACCGTCGATGTGGGACAGGCGAGGCGTGGAGCCGATATTGATCGACAGCAGGTCATAGTCCACCGCCGGGCGCTCGGCGCAGATCACGCGGCGCTGGCCGCGGTCGATATCGATCACCTGATCCCGATAGAAGCGTGCGCCGGCGAACTGACACAGCCGACGCAGGTCGATATGCACATCATCAAAGGTGTAATGCCCCGCCACGTAACCGGGTAGCATGCCGGAGTAGGGCGTGTCGGTGTCGCGACAGATGACGGTGAGGCGTACGCCAGGCTCAGGCTGCATGGCGAAACGCATCAACACGCCAACATGGCTATGTCCCCCGCCGATCAGGACGATATCGCGCACGATGGGCGCCTTGGCAGGCATGGACGCAGATGGCATCAGAGGTCTCGATAGTCAGAAGAGGACGGGGATATTGAATAATGGGTAATGATATCAGGAGTCTAGCAACTTGAACTTTCTCGGTCATGCGCACCTGAGTCTGGCGGGC
The DNA here is from genome assembly GCF_056493605.1 of Cobetia sp. BL01. Lineage (NCBI taxonomy): Bacteria > Pseudomonadati > Pseudomonadota > Gammaproteobacteria > Oceanospirillales > Halomonadaceae > Cobetia > Cobetia sp. BL01. The sequence goes on from NZ_JBVBEE010000003.1 coordinate 105,398, forward strand.
AGCGATAACTTCCTGTTTGGCAACCTGATTGCCGACGGCGTGCGCGGCAGTGATCTGAGCGGCTGGTCGCCTGAGATAGAAGCCGGCATCCGTTTCCATCGCCGCTGTGATGCGGTGATCGATGCCCATCCCGAGACTCGCTGGCTGTTGACTCAGGTACCGCCCGCGTCACGTCGTGTGGCCGGCATCGCCTTTGACATGATGTGGGATCACCTGCTGGCTGGTGAGATGCACGATGACGATATCGAGCGCCTCTATCGCCTGTTGGCGCGTGAGGAGGTGCCGTCACGCCTGACGAGCCTCATCGAGTGGATTCAGGTGCGCGATGCGCTCAGGCGCTATCAGGAGCTGGAGTTCACGCTCTCGACCATTGCCAGCATCGGCGAGCGCATGACGGCCAGACGCCGGTTACGCCAGACAAGTGATCCTCGCCAGCAAAGTGATTCACGAAGGCAAAGTGATACGCGAAGCGGAAGGCGTACGCACAAGATGGGGGATCTGGAAGCAGGCGCCAATCCGCTGGCGGACATGACGCCGTGGCTGGCGGATAACCGCGCGATGCTTGAGGACAGCTTCGCGCGGTTGTGGCCGGACATGCTGGCATTGCGCCAGACGATTTTTCATAAGTGACAGTATATGGCCAGGTGGGTATGCAAGCGCATATCAGTGACGTATAGCTGGTAGGCGAGTTGCTTGGTTGCCAACTAGGTTTGCTTGCCTGTGCTGATCAGCGTTGGAGAGGGCGAGAATTCTTCCCTCCTTGCCACTCCAGGTAGGCATCGATCTGTGACCGAGAGGCTTCGATCGGTGATTTCATCACAAACCAGGTAACGGGTTCTGAACATGGCGGAGTGGTCAGCGAGCCGGAGTATTGCCAGCCAGCATGCTCGCGTGGCAGTAGCAGGTTGGCCGACAGTCCGCTTGTCAGAGTCTCGGAGAGTCCTCGCTGTGGAAGACGGCTCAACAGACGGCTGAGCGCCAGGTTGTCATGTCCTTCCTCGACCAACACGGCCAGCACTGCCAACTTGCCTTCTGGAGTGGTGTGCACCAAATGGATTTCCATGGCAGCGCGCTTGCCATCGATCGCGTGTTCCGAGGGCACATGCAGATGCACCTGTGACAGAGTGTAGGGGGTGCCATCCAGTGTCATCGTGTTTCCGCTGGCCCCTTCGATCTGCAAGGTGTGCCCCGTGTCCCGAGTGACGAGCAGCGGCGAGTGGTAGTCGAGCTTCGGCCCTGTTTCCTCCAGAGGGCGTGACTGACTGTCGATGTCGATCGGTGATTGCCGGGCACCACTGGCGCATTCCGCGTAGCCGGGGGTGAGGTCTCCCCAGTGTTCCGGTCCATTGGCGCTGTCGCCCGACTCACTCGAGTAGCTCCATTCGGTGACGGATGTTCCCGGGGCTGGTGCCGTTTCATTGTCATTGGCCAAGGCCGGGAGGGATGACGAAGCGGTGGCAAGCAGCACAGCCATGGTGAGTGGGCGCAACAACGCACGAGGCGACGAGGAATTGGCTGGCATTGAGATGTCCTTGCTCAAGAGTCCGGAACATTCCAGCGTTCTGGCCTGCGGTTGGCAGGCCAGAACGCTGACGAATAAAAGCAGTCAGTGTGCCGGACTCAGAGGGAAGGTCAAGATGACGCTGGAGGGTCACTCGGTTGTCGCATTCCAGCGTCAGAGGAGGTGGGGATGCCGGTCAGTAGCGGAAATCACTCAACTCTCCAGCCATAGACATTCCACACTGTCGCCGGGGCTTATCTGTGCGTGGGGAGGGATCACGGCCAATGCCTCAGCGCCGACGCATGAGGAGAGCACGGCTGAGTTCTGGTCCGGGAAGGCGTGAGCCTCAAGCTGGCCATCATCGGCTGGAGTCAGCGTGACACGCAGATGGTCCTGACGGATGGCGGTGTTGGCCGAGAAGGCGGAGCGTACCCGGAGGCTTCTCAGGGTCCGCAGTGCGTCACAGTCGAGCATCTCGCCCAGTATGGGGCGAAGAAACAGCCAGCCACCGACCCAGCTCGACACCGGGTTGCCAGGTAGCCCCACCACACGCACCGAGTCGCCTTGCGTGTTGAGGATGCGCCCCAGCGCCAGTGGCTTGCCCGGTTTGATGGCCAGGCGCCAGAGATCCAGGCTGCCGAGCGCCTCGATGGCAGGGCGGACGTGATCTTCCTCTCCGACGCTGACCCCGCCACAGGTGACGATCAAGTCGGCCTGTTCTGCCGCTGTCGCAAGAGCATCGCGAGTGGCCTCGAAGGTATCGGCCACATTGAGTGGCGCAAGCACCACGTCAGCCCCGAAGTCGCTGAGCATCTGGCTGAGCATCACGCGATTGGAGTTGTAGATCTGCCCCGGTTCGAGGGGCTGTCCCGGTTCGATCAGCTCATCGCCAGTTGCAAACAGAGCCACTCGTACCTTGCGCCGCACCGAGACCCTGCTCAATCCTTGACCACAGAGCAGGCCCAGCATCGCGGCATCCAGTCGAGTGCCAGCGGCGATCAGCCGAGTGCCACGAGTGACGTCGCGTCCCTGTCGGCGGATATTGTCGCCGGGAATCCGTGGGCCGGGCAGCCAGGCTTCCGTGGTGCCATCTTCGTTCTCACGCAGTGTCACTTCTTCCTGCATGACCACAACGTCGGCGCCTTCGGGGATTTCCGCCCCGGTGAACAGCCGTGCACAACTTGCCGAGGCGAGTGGCGAGGTGGGCTGGCCTGCCGCGATGCGCTGGCTGGTTGGTAGCCAGGCGCCATCACCGATATCCGCCACTCTTGCACAGTAGCCATCCATCTGTGAGTTGTCGGCAGGAGGAACGTCCAGTTCGGCGTAGACGTCTTCAGCGAGGACACGCCCCGCGGCCTTGCTGACAGAGACTTGCTCTACCGGCATTACCGGACAGCATTCGCGCAATGCGGATAAGGCACTGGAAAGAGGGGCCAGGCCCTTGGCGCCAACCGGCACGCTATCGCAGCCGCAGGCGGTCGTTGCCTGACCCGTCCGGGATGCCTCTTGTGCAGAAGAGGAGTCAGTGGGCATGGGTTCCGCGCTCCGGGATCACCAGATTGGCGAAGTTGCAGGGACGGTGACGGCTGTCGAGCTGCTCCTTGAGGATGCCGTTCCAGGCTGTCCTGCAGGCCCCGGTGGAGCCGGGCAGGCAGAACACCACGGTACGGTTGGCCAGCCCTCCAAGACAGCGGCTCTGGATCGTGGAGCTGCCGATTTCCTGATGGGAAAGCTGACGGAACAGCTCGCCGAAGCCCTGGATTTCCTTGTCGAGCAGCACGCGGATGGCTTCCGGTGTGGAATCACGTCCGGTGAAGCCTGTGCCGCCGGTGGTCAGGATGACCTGCACGGCCGGGTCCGCGATCCACTCGCTGACCACGGCGCGCAACTGATAGATGTCATCGGGGACGATACGTTTTTCATGCAGGGTATGGCCGGCTGCCGTCAGGCTCTCGACCAGGGCGTCACCGGAGCGATCAGTGTCCTCGGTGCGCGTGTCGGAGACGGTCAATACCGCGATGGTGAGGCCGATCTGTTCGTCATTGCCGCTCATGATCAGTCCTTCTTGCCTTGTTGACGAGCCTCGAGCGCTGCGAGTTGCTCAGGGGTCGCCTTGGCCTGGTGATGTGTCTTCCACTCGGAATAGGGCATGCCGTAGACGTGCTCGCGCGCCGCGTCATAATCGAAGCTAACGCCGCGTTCCTCGCCGGCGGCCATCAGCCACTTGGACAGGCAGTTGCGGCAGAAGTCGGCGAGGATCATCAGATCGATGTTCTGGACATCCTTGTTGTCATCCAGGTGCTTGAGCAGACGGCGGAAAGCGGCCGCTTCCAGCTCGGTGCGGGTCTGCTCGTCCAGCTGGTTCAGGTCCTGGACGGTCTGGGGGGTCGGGTCGCTCATGGAAATCTCCTGAGAAGGCGCGGCATGGCGCAGGCCTTCATGGTAGAGGGGGCCTGGTGAGACCAGGCCAGATACCTGAAACTTTACGCAACTAATGCAGGGCTGTGAACCGGTGCGAGAGGCCGGGCGACGGGCAGGGAGAGGCGATATCAATGCAAAACGCCCGGCAGGCGAACCTGACCGGGCGAATCATCACTCATCCAGCGGATGTCTGGCCTCGGACTAATTCGGGCGTTGCTGACGCGCCAGGCTGTCGTCAGGTGCCGTGGCGGGGTCTGATGCCGGGTCCGCCGCCTCGGCCTGCTTGACCTCGTCATACCACAGATTGTGGTGTTGCTTGGCCCAGGTTTCATCGACGTAACCGGTCTTCATGCCCTCGAAGGCACCTTCCGTGCCGGCGGTACCGATGTAGATGTGGCCGAAGGACACCGCGATCAGCATCAATGAGGCAACTCCGTGGAAGACATTGGCCCACTGCATGTTGTCACGGGTCTGACCGAATATCGGGAAGTCGAGCACCAGGCCGCTGGCAATCACCACCAGGCCGACTGTCGCCAGAATCCAGTACCAGGCCTTTTCCCCGCCATTGGCGAAGCCGGCATCCGGGTGCTTGCCCTTCATCATGCCGCCGCCCTGGCGGAACCATTCAAGGTCATGCTTCTTGGGAAGGTTGAGCTTCAGCCACTTGGCCAGCACCAGAATCAGCATGATCGAGAACAACGGCCCCACATAGTTGTGGATCACCTTGGTCGCCATGATCATGTTGGCCCAGAACACATCCCCGAAGACATTGCGGAACACGAACTTGCCCCACAACAGATTGATGCCGGTGATGGCCAACGTGAGGAACAGTGTGGCCAGTGTCCAGTGCATGGCACGTTCCAGTGCCGTCCAGCGCAGCATCAACTTGCCTGAGCGGGGGTGGTCCAGATCGTTGCGCCCCACCAGCAGATAGAAGATCGCCAGCACGGCCAGCATACCGCCCAGAGCGATCAGGCCACCCGGTGAGATCCAGCGGTTGCGGATCTGGCGCCAGGTCTCGCCGCTCTGGTTGATCAGGCTGTAGTTGGAGTCATGGCGACTGTCGATGGAATTTTCCCCATCTTTCACCTGACGCCAGGTGTCGGCATTCACCGTGCCGACCGCCTGACCGATCTCGCCGTCAGGATTCGCGGCCAGCGCCTGAGGGGCCAGCCAGAGGCTGGCCAGCATCAGACACAGGAACATGGCGACGACGGTCAACCGTGAAGCTGTGAAGTGCGCGCGCATGTCGCCTCCTTACCCCTTGCGGGCTGCGTCGTAGGCCAGGTGATCCGCCTGCTGAACGCTGCTGGTGGTCAGGTTGGCCGAGGTTTCCGGGTGGCTGGCCTTGTCGACCGGCGACCAGGCACCATCCTCGTGACCGCGATAGACCACGCGCTGACGGAAGATGTCGGAGACGGTCTCGGCGTCACCGGCCAGCAGGGCCTTGGTGGAGCACATCTCGGCACACAGCGGCAGCTTGCCTTCGCTGATGCGGTTGGCACCGTACTTCTCGAACTCTTCTTCCGGGCTCTCGGCCGGGCCGCCGGCACAGAAGGTGCACTTGTCCATCTTGCCGCGCTCGCCGAAGGCACCTTGCTGCGGGAACTGTGGTGCGCCGAACGGGCAGGCATACAGGCAGTACCCGCAACCGATGCAGATATCCTTGTCGTGCAGGACGATGCCGTCATCGGTCTTGTAGAAGCAGTCGGTGGGGCAGACCGCCATGCAGGGCGCGTCGTCACAGTGCATGCAGGCCACCGAGATGGAGACTTCGCTCGGCTTGCCGTCATCCAGGGTCACGACACGGCGACGCTGAATGCCCCATTCCGTCTCGTTGGCGTTCTTGCAGGCCGTCACGCAGCCATTGCACTCGATGCAGCGCTCTGCATCACACAGGAATTTCATCTGGGCCATCTTGCTTCTCCTTCACGGCCCGTCGTCGAGTGGCTCAGACGACAGGCCGGATATTTCTGATCATCGACATATGATTGGCTCGATGATTCGGCGTTTACGCGATCGACAGTCAGGGTCGGGACGCGCTTCAGGCGAGGCTGACTCGGCACAGCGTGACCTTGGTTTCCTGCATCAGGGTCACGGGGTCATAGCCATAGGTCGTCGCGGTGTTGGCGGACTCACCCAGCACGTAGGGCACCGTGCCTTCCGGGTAGCGTGACTCCAGGGACTCGCCCTCGTAGTGGCCCCCGAAGTGGAAGGGCATGAAGACCACGTCCGGCCCGACTCGCTCGGTGACCAGCGCCTTGACCTTCACGCGGCCGCCTTCGGCACCCTCGACCCATACCATGTCGCCATCCTTGATGCCCTGGTCATTGGCCAGCGCCGGATTGATCTCGACGAACATCTCCTGCTGCAGCTCGGCCAGCCACGGGATGGAGCGTGTCTCTTCGCCACCCCCTTCGTATTCCACCAGGCGGCCCGAGGTCAGGGTGATCGGGTATTTGGCGCTGACGTCCTTCTCCTGAATGGAGGCGTAGAGCGTCGGCAAGCGATAGATGGATTCGGAATCCGGCCAGGTCGGATAGTCCTTCACCAGGTCACGGCGCGCGGTATACAGCGGCTCGCGGTGCTTGGGGATCGGGTCCGGGAAGGTCCACACCAGGGCACGTGCCTTGGCGTTGCCGTACGGCATGCAGCCATGCTTGATGCACACGCGCTGGATGCCACCGGAAAGATCGGTCTTCCAGTTCTTGCCTTCCGCCGCCTGCTTTTCCTTGGCCGTCAGGTCGTCCCACCAGCCCAGCTGCTTGAGCAGCTTGTCGGTGAACTCCGGATAGCCATCCTCGATCTCGGCGCCCTTGGACCAGGAGCCCTCGGCCAGGATATTGGTGCCGTTGTGTTCCACGCCGTAACGGGCGCGGAAGTTGCCACCGCCTTCGGCCACCGTCTTGGAGGTGTCATACAGGATGGGCGAGCCCGGATGGCCCATCTCCGGCGTTCCCCAGCACGGCCATGGCAGACCGTAGAAGTCGCCATTTGCCGGACCACCCCGTGCCTTGAGTGTCTCGAAGTCGAAGGTATGCCAGTTCTTCTGATGTGCCTTCAGGCGCTCGGGACTCTGGGCGGTATAGCCAACGGTCCACATCCCGGCATTGAATTCGCGGGTGATGTCCTCGACCACCGGCACGCTGCCCTCGACCTTGATGTTGCGGAACAGCTCGTCGGCAAAGCCCAGCTTGCGGGACAGCAGGTACATGATCTCGTGATCCGGCTTGGAATCGAACATCGGTTCGATGACCTGATCACGCCACTGCAGGGAGCGACTGGAGTTGGTCACGCTGCCGGTGGTCTCGAACTGGGTCGCGGCCGGCAACAGGTAGACGCCATCGGTGCGGTCGTGCATGACGGCGGCGATGGTCGGGTAGGGGTCGACCACCACCATCATGTCCAGCTTGGCCATGGCCTTCTTCATCTCGGGTCCACGGGTCTGGGAGTTGACGGCATGCCCCCAGTAGAACATCGCCTTGAGCGCGGTGCGCTGGGAGATGCGATCCGGGTCCTCAAGCACGCCATCGACCCAGCGCGAGACGGTGATGCCGTTGGTGTGCATCGGCTTGCCGTCGTGGTATTCGGTCTGGTCGTAGCGGTTCTGGATCCAGTCGAAGTCGACGTTCCATACCTTGGCCCAATGCTTCCACGCCCCTTCGGAGAGGCCGTAGTAACCTGGCAGGGAGTGGGACATCAGGCCCAGATCCGTGGCGCCCTGAACGTTGTCGTGGCCCCGGAAGATGTTGGCGCCGCCACCGGACTTGCCGATGTTGCCCAGTGCCAGCTCCAGAATGCAGTAGGCGCGGGTATTGTTGTTGCCGGTGGTGTGCTGCGTGCCACCCATGCACCACACGACACTTCCCGGACGGTTCTGGGACAGTCGACGTGCGACGTCGAGCATGTCGGCTTCACCGACACCGGTGATGCGCTCGACCACGTCGGGCGGGAAGTTGGCGACTTCCGCGCGTACCTCGTCCATGCCGTAGACGCGCTGCTGGATGTAGGCCTCATCTTCCCAGCCGTTCTCGAAAATGTGCCACAGCAGGCCCCAGATGTAGGCAACATCGGTGCCCGGACGCAGACGAACGTACTTGTTGGCTTTTGCTGCCGTGCGGGTGAAGCGCGGATCGACGACGATGATCTCGGCGTTGGAGCGCTCCTTGGCCAGCAGGATGTGTTGCATCGCCACCGGATGGGCTTCGGAGGGGTTGGAGCCGATGAACAGGATCGAACGACAATTGTGCATGTCGTTGAACGAGTTGGTCATCGCGCCATAGCCCCAAGTGTTCGCGACGCCGGCGACGGTGGTGGAGTGGCAGATACGCGCCTGGTGATCGACATTGTTGGTGCCGAACAGCGCTGCGAACTTGCGCATCAGGTAGGCCTGTTCATTGCTGAACTTGGCCGAGCCCAGCCAGTAGATGCTGTCCGGGCCATGCTGCTCGGTCAGCTCCAGTACCTTGTTGCCGACTTCCTCGATGGCCTGCTCCCAGGACAGCTTCTTCCACTTGCCGCCTTCGAGCTTCATCGGATACTTCAGACGACGATCAGAGTGACCATGCTCACGCAGCGAGGCGCCCTTGGCACAATGCGCGCCGCGGTTGAAGGGGTGATCGAAGGCGGGTTCCTGCTTAGTCCAGACGCCTTCCTGGACTTCGGCATAGACGCCACAGCCCACGGAGCAGTGGGAACAGATCGTGCGCTTGGTCTCGACAGGTGCCTGAGAGACTTCCGTCTTGGCCTCGGCACGCTTCATCATCGGGGTGGCCATGAAGCTGGCCGCGGCAAGGCCGCCGGTCGCAACACCGCTGCGCTTCAGGAACTGGCGGCGGTTGATGCCGAGTCCCGTACTCTCCGTGCTGGAGGGGGTGGGGGTCAGTCGCATGACATCTTTCTCCTCATCACCCGATACACGACATGCACCGCTTGGGCGGGTCAGGTGGCCGTGTCGGGAGTGGCGGTTCTTCAGGTGGCTCTTCTGGCATTCGCCAGCGAGCCCCTGTGCCGTCTTGTCGCTGTCAATGGCGGCTGGAGTGAACTCCACGCTGCCCTTTGTGTCTCTGATCGGTCACGCCGTCAGGCGAGTCTGTACTCTCCCGGAGGATCTGGCAGTGGCGGCGTTGCCACTGGCAGATTCCCCTGTGGAGGCGTGACCGACAGAAGGTCAATCTCGCAGAGTGGCGTAGAACGCCTTCACGTGATCCGTCTCGCGATAGTTGTCGGTCACTCTGTCTGCTGTCTTGCCGTCCTGTGGCGCGGCCTGATCCGGGATGACGGCCCCGGCCAGCGTTCCAGCGGCTGCCGCCCCGACGGTGCTGGCTCCCAGTACCCTCAGGAACTTGCGGCGGCCCTGACGGGCCAGTTCCTGGCCTTGCGTGTTGTCATCAGTCTTCATGCTGATCTCCTGTCTGACATGTCATGTTCAAGGCGAACGTCGCTGAATCCGTTGTCGCTTGAAGGGTGTCTCACGGTCTTGCTTCAGGTCTTGCATCAGGGTCTTGCATCAGCCCCAGCACTGGCCATGGCGTGTGCCGGGGCTGTGGGTGCTGTCCGGCGCGTGTCTGTCGGTCTCACGATTGGGGAAGTTGTATGCCTTGCCAGCCAGTGGTGCCTTGGCTTGCGATGTCCGCCAATGAGGCTGTCGGTTGGGGAGCCTCTCCGAGATTGCGTCGTTCGGCTGCCAGAAATGCCTGGCCAAGATAGCCAACCGCGGCATAGAAAGGGCTCTTGCGACGCGCAAGGTCGGCACAGCAACGCTCACCCCAGTTCGCCAGATGCTGACGGAAGAAGTTGACCTGTTCGCCGGGCAGATCCTCGATCAGCATGGCCATGACCTCGCATAAAGCCCCCAGGTGGTCCTCCGGCTCGCGAACGTCGGCTTCGCGCTCGAAACCGAGGCGCTTGAGGTCATGGCGCAGTGCCACCAGCGGCATTTCCATCAATGAGCCGGTCAGGTACCAGCTGGCATACGGCACCACTTCGCCCTGCACGACCCCGACCAGAGCCTGGAAATACTCATCCTCCAGTCGTCGAGGGTCACTGACCCGCGCCGAGAGAGACAGCGAGGCCAGCGCCCTGGGCAGTTGCTGCTGATCCGCGCCGGGCATGGTGATGGCCTCAGGCTCCAGCGCCGCCAGGAAGTCGATGAGTGGCTGATCGGGCGCTGCCCGCAGCAGGCGAGCCAGCAGGCGGTAGAGATCGGCCCGCAGTGCCTGTTGCTCGGCACTGTGGCTGATCAACGATCCATCATCAGGTGTCATATCAGTGTCATCACTTGAAGGCATGGACTCAGACCTTGAGTTGAGCATCGGGATTGCGGGCCATTTCGTGCCAGATATCCTTCACGCGGCAATCGCTGCACATCTTGAGGCGCAGCGCACCGTCACCCTGGAAATAGGCGTGGGAGGCCAGCTTGGTCTGCATCGCCGTGATGGTGGCGGTGGAGCCGAATGGGGTGCCGCAGCTGATGCAGGGGAACGGCGTGTCCTGCTTGAGCAGGCGCGGTTCACGGCGCACCTCTGGTTGTGCGGAAAAGCCCGGCGTCAGAGTGATGACGCTCTCGGGGCATGACTGCTCGCACAGGCCACATTGCACGCAATCTCCCTCGGTGAAGGACAGTGCCGGAGAGGTGCGGTTGGCGGACAGTGCGCTGGTCGGGCAGACCGCGACACAGGCCTGACACAGGGTGCAGCCGTCGCTTTCGACCTGAATCGCGCCGAAGGGCGCACCGGCAGGTACCTCGACGGCGGTCTGCGCCAGGTCAGCGGCGGCCAGCGTGGCCAGGTGATCCAGTACACGATTCAGGCGCTCACGCTTGCCGGGTCGGGCATCCGGTTGACCCAACAGCCAGTCACGCGCGATCGGCAGGCCCGGCTGGCCGTCCTCTTCGCGATCGGCACCGGGCGCCAGCGCGATGCAGAGCGGACTGACGAGCGTCATGGGCGAGGCCGGCACGGCGGACTCGGTGATCAGCACGAGACGGGGGGAACCCTGGGTGTCCGTGGCCAGTTGCATGCTCTCCAGCAACGCATTGCACAGACGCTGTTCCTGCTCGAGTTGCTGGTGCTGACCGGCAGGCAGTGTCCGAGGCAGTTCGACGATGACCTGGGTGGCGCCCAGCGCCAGCGCGGCCAGCCACTCGTCGTGCCCGGTGGCGCTGATTTCATCCAGTGCGATGTCCAGGCAGCGTTCCTGATCCTCAGGTGCCAACGGCGAGTGACGGTCACTGGCAGACTCGAGGCGGTAGCGCAGTATCGGCTGCGTGCCCCCTGCATCCTGATAGCGTTCAAGCAGACGCTGGATCTGTTCGAGACGCTGTTCGAGTGGCGGCTGGGTAAAGCTCAGCGCGCCGGACGGGCAGGCATTCACGCAACTGGCGGCACCATGGCAGAGGTACGGGTCGATCTCGATATGCGCGTTGCGGCGTCCCGCCACGGAGAAGATGGCATCGGCGCTGCAGGAGGAAAGACAACGTGTACACCCGATGCTGCCCGCACTTGAATGGGCACAGATGTCGAGATTGACGTTGACGTAATTGGGCTTGTCGAAGCTGCCGACCAGACCGGCGAATTCTGTCGCCCAATGGGTCAGGTTCGTGATCTGATCGCCGCTCTCGACAAGACTGGCGTCGCTTGCGAGACGATCCAGCTCGCCCAGCACCGTATCCTCTGCACGCAGATAGCCCGGCGGCGGAAGTTCCGCCTGATTGAGGGGCTGGTGACCCAGATCGGCGATCAGGTCGAAGGTCTCGACCTGTCGGGTACCTGTGGACAACAGTGCGCGCGCCAGATTGACCCCGCCAGACAGCAGCGTGAAATGGCCAAGATGGCCGCTCAGCGAGAGCGCCTCGCGGGTGCTGGCATGGGAGGGCAGTGCTTCGCTCGTCGTGATATGCCGCTCGTCGAGGGATACCAGAGCGCTGTTGTCCTGCTCGCTGATCAGCAGAGACAGTGACAGGGAGTGAGTGTCGGGCAGTGCCAGCATCAGGCTGGACAGGGCACGCAGGCGCGCTTCGCTGCCGATCAGCAGTGTGCGGCCCTGGCTGCGATAGCGGATCGGGGCGCTGCCGGCATCACTGGCCAGCAGTGGCAGGCTGGAAGCGGGGGAGGCTCCGAGCACTGCCGCCAGGGCGCGTTGGCGTGCTTGCTGGTTGAGCGCGCGCTGGGCGTTCTCGAGACTTGAACTGAGCATCCTCATCCTTATTTCGGTCGTGGCGGCTCCGCCCCTGGCGCCTGTCAGGTGGCGCGGTGGACGGTTCCTGATCGCCGCTGATTCTCGAGGCTTGCGCCCGGTCAGCGGTCGAAGGTCATTCAAGGAAGTGCATGGGCTTCCAGCGACGTCTTGCGTCTGATGTCATCCGGATGATCCGCTTGGCGGCATCATTGCGACTGGCTTCAGCATAGTCAGGGACTGAAGGGCCAGCGATGAGCATCGGGCGTAGACGGTCAGGTATCGGAAGGCAGTGCCGTTCTCTTGCTAGACGATACCTGCCTCTGTTGAGCGGATTCTTGCAGGCAGTGCGCCTCTCGCATGGGAGTGGAAGTCATGTGAGAGGCAAGGGAATGACCCCGCATGCCGAAAACGGAGCTCGCGCTGGGTCATAATGTCTCAGTGCCTGAGGGTAGGCGTGTCATTCTGGTGGTTGGGGCGATCTGTGGGTGGGCCCATGTCCGTCAGCCGTGACGCCATCGGTCTGGTCCCATACGCCTTGCCGTGCATGCGTGTCATGCGCAAGGGCAGCATCAGTATCAGTGTGCTGGTCCTGCGCGTGCTCGCGATGGGTCTGTGGGCCGTGATCCGATGATGTCTCATCCAGTGAGTCGAGGCCTTGCTCATCCGTTGAGGGTGCAGCCTCCGGCGCCTCATCTTGAGGCTGATCTTCCGAGCCGTGGCTGGTGGCTACGCACTCAGCCTCGTCATCTTCCAGCTTCTCGAGTCCCTCTTCGACATCGCGGGTCCAACGTCTCAGTGTCTCGGCCACACCTGCGGCGAGCGGACGCATCTGGGAGAAATCCTGATCGTAATCGTCCAGGCCATCGCGCAGGGAGTGCTCGCCTCCCATGAAGATGCGACGCAGGGCGCGTTGTCGCAGCGCCGGGTCCACTCCTGCCTGCATGTAGGCACTGATATCCGCATCCGGCAGCAGGGTGTCGGGGTCTGGCAGCTCCACGACGGGAGGGGGCTCATCTGCCTCCTGTGCAAGGGCCTCGGCGTCGGTCGTCTCACTGCCGCCTTCAGCGGACGCTTCGCCATGCCGCTCACTGTGCAGAGCATGGCCCGGCTCGTCCGATGCCTCGCAGGCCTCTGTTTCCGTGGGTGCGGTCTCAGTGGGTGCGGTGTCATTGGCCGTGGAGGGCCGAGCGACCGTCGCCAGTCCAGCGGCGGCGGCATCGGGGGAGTCCGTGGTCGTCCGTGAGGCTTCGGCGCGCTGCTTGCGGCGTGACCAGCGGGACAACAGGCCTTGCGAGGTATTGTCGCGGTCGTCGGAGTGACTCATGGCCCTTCCTTGTTGGCAGCATCAGCGTCCGGGCGCACGGTGTCGGTCTGACTGGCGCGCCCCGCCCCCTTGCGCTTCTTCTTCTTGCCTTCGTCGATGCGCTCACCATGCCGGGCGAGATAGCCCTCCAGCCAGACCATCAGGGCAGGAGGCATCGGGGTATCCAGTACCAGCTGGTCGCCATCCAGCCAATGCGAGGCCACTTCCTGGCAGGCGGTGACGACCCTTGGCTGCATGCCATCCGCTTCACGCTCTTCACACAAGACGAACAGGCGCGGCTGTTCGCAACGCAGGTTGTAACGATAGTCGGTGCGCTCGGTGAGATGCAGCTGCAGGGGCAGAGTGCGTTGAGGCTCCGGTTGCGCCGCCTGTTCAGGCGTCCGGGGCGTGGTCTCGCCGTGATCCGCGGGCGCGATCCGGGAAATCACCCAGGTGTCGAGAGTGAAGCGGCCGAGAGTCTGCTGCGAGGGGGCCAGTGTCACGGTCAGCCAGCGAGTGTCGTCAGGTCGTGATGACTCGCGTGAGGCGTCGAGTGCCGTGTCCATCAACGGGTCGGGTGGCTGGGTCATGGCGTATCTCTTGAGGGCGTTCTGGAGGTTGTTCAGGGGGTGACCTGAGGCGAGGTCGGCGGCGTATCGGGTCCAAGGCGAGTCTGCATCAGCGTCGTGGCTCGTACGTTCACGAACATGCGACGCTCTACCGGTTTTAGCAAGAAGCGTGCCGCATGCGTCGAGAATTGCATGACGCGAGATCGCAATGGCTGCCGGATCAGGACAGCCTCTCGGCCTGACTGGTATTCTTTGAGCGCTGGGTGACGACGCATGCCGCAACCTGCATGGCAGGTTCGCCGTGTGGCGGCACCCTCCGGCATCAATTCGGCTCGAAGAGGGAGACCCCGACGCCATGAAAACCTCCATGCCTCCGGTCATCAGCAATGCTCGATTGCCCACCACGCTGGATATCGTCGTGATGGATGAGCGAGGCCAGCGCCAGACGCAGTCGATCGCCGCCGAGCGCGCGCTGACGATCTACCTCAACAAGCGTGAGATCGTCACTCTGATGACGCTGGGGGCCGAGCCTGAGGCGCTGGTGGCGGGCTATCTGCGCAATCAGGGCCTGTTGGGAGATATCGAAGACCTGGAGGCGCTGCAAGTGGACTGGGAGGTGGAAAGCGCCTCGGTGGTGACGCGCCATCTACCGGAGGATATCGAGCAGCGACTGAGCAAGCGTACCGTCACCACCGGCTGCGGCCAGGGAACCGTCTTTGGCAATCTGCTGGAGCGTCAGACGCTGGAGGCGCTTGATGATCGCCCCTTTCAGCAGAGTGTGCTGTATCAGCTGCTGGCATCTCTCGCGGCCCACAATGCCACCTACCGCAAGGCGGGGGCGGTACATGGCTGTGCGCTGTGTCGGGATGATGAGGTGCTGGCATTCATCGAGGATGTCGGTCGCCACAATGCCGTCGATACCCTGGCAGGCCTGAACTGGCTTTCACCTGTGCGCGAGGACGAGACGGATTACCGGGGTGCCAATATCTTCTATACCACGGGGCGTCTGACCTCGGAGATGGTGCTCAAGGTGGCGCAGGCGGGCATTTCGGTGCTGGTCTCACGCTCCGGGGTGACCCAGAAGGGCGTTGAGCTGGCCAGCCGCTTCGGGGTGCTGTTGATCGCACGTGCCAAGGGCAGCCACTTCCAGGTGGTGGACCCTGCCGGTCGGATGATACTGGACGCCACCCCTCCGCTGCGTGCCGGTGATCAACTTCGTGAAGCCGGCAAGTCTCGCTCTGGAGGCGAGCAATGAATCAGCCTGTTTCCGGGGATGCGACGATGCATGACAACCCCTTTCTGACGGTCCATGAGGTCGCACGACTGTTGCACCTCAATGAAAAGAAGATCTATCAGCTGGCCAGTGAGGGCACCATGCCGGCCACCAAGGTCACCGGCAAATGGCTTTTCCCGCGGCGCCTGGTCGAGCAATGGATTCTGGAGTCCAGCCATCATGGGGTGCTGGCGGATCGCTTGATGATCACCGGTAGCGATGACCCCTTGCTGGCAGCGCTGACGATGCGACTCAACCAGCAGCACGATGGCAGTGCCTTCTATGGCATGAGTGTCACCGGGACACGCCTGGGGCTGGATCTGTTGAGTCAGGGGCGAGCCGATGTCTGTGCCATCCACTGGGGGCGTGCCGAGGAAGCATCGCTTCGCCATCCGGCCTTGATCCGCGGGCACGATGGTTATCGTCAGTGGGTATTGGTCCGGCTGGCTCGGCGCACCCAGGGGCTGATCATTCGTCAGGAAGATCGCCACCTGCCGATCAATCCCGGCGGCCTGTTCGGGTCTCAACGGCGCTGGGTAGTGCGTCAGGAGGGGGCCGGTTCGCAGCGCTTCCTGCAGGAGTGGCTGTCCGGCCATCAGATGCGCCCGGAGCAGCTCAACACCCTCGCCATCGCCTACTCGGAGCGAGAGGTCGCATCACTCGTCGCGCGCGGGGAGGTGGATGTCGGGCCGGGGACGTTATCGGCCGCGAATGAATTCGGTCTCGGATTCGTGCCGGTCTGTGAAGAGGCCTTTGATCTGGTCGTGCCACGCAACGTCTATTTCCGCGACCTCTTCCAGGGCCTGCTGGACTATCTGTCCACGCCCAATGGCATCCAGCTGGCACAGTCGTTGGGAGGGTATGACCTGCGTGAATGTGGTCAGCTCATCTGGCGAGGCGACGCCGCCCAACATGACTGAGTCAAGATCACCCGCTAGCACCAGGCTAAACGGTGATGATGTGGGCGCTGCCTCTGCCTCGCCAGGCCATTGTTCTGGCGAGGTAAAGATCTTTCACGTCACATGCTCCTGCAGAACGGTTTAGCGTTGCGCCAGTGGGCGTATCATCAATCGGCGTCGTTGCGCGTGCAGACCGACAGCACTACGGCATCGTCTTCGCTGGTGGAAACCAGAGCATGGCCCATGTCGGAGTCGAAATAGATGCTGTCTCCATCCCCGAGAGGCAAGGGTTCATAGAACTCGGAATACAGCAGAATGCTGCCCTCTAGCACCATCAGGAATTCCTCGCCGTCGTGGCGCACCCAGTCGGGAAACTCCTCGAAACTGCGAGCGCGCACCCGGGTCTTGAAGGGAATCATGCGCTTCTGAGCCAGCTGCCAGGAAAGCAGCTCATGTTCATAGGTCGGGGTCGGGTGGCTCTTGCCTTCACCGAGGCGTGTCAGATCACGTCTGCCCAGCGTGCCGCTCTGTCGCTTGGGAGGGCTGAGCAGTTGAGGAAGGTCGATATTGAGACCATTGATCAACTTCTGGACGGCGGTGAAGGTGGGGGATATCTGTTCATTCTCGATCTTGGACAGCGTAGAGCGTGCAAGCCCGGTACGCTGGCTGACGTCCTCGAGGGTCCAATGATTGGCGAGACGGATCTGCTTGACCCTCTCTCCAAGCTTGAGGGGCTCAACGAAGGCCTTGCGGCCGGAAGCGATCCGGACCGCGGCATCCTTGTCAGTCGGTGTACTCATGGGAAGCTTCGCTGTGGTCGATGGCGGCGGGAGTTCACAAGTTTACTATTGGAAACTTTTTCGCCAGCTTATCACAGCAAGGAAATCACGGTGTAGCTGAGCAAGGCATCGACGATGCTCCTGGCGACAGGGGATGCGTCTCTTGAAGTCGCATGTCTGGTCACTCAGAACAGCGGATGATCACGCTCATCTGGCCTTGCATGAACTTTGGGTGACGCGTGCTTGGCTGGCGGCGAATGACGCAGGGATATCCCGTCCTCCATCGGCAGACCCGCCAGTGCCTTGACATGGGCCTCAGTGCTGCGTGCCAACGCTTCCAGGCAGTAGCCGCCTTCCAGTACCGAGACGACACGTCCCTGACAATGGCGCCTGGCCACGTCCATCGCAAGGCGCGTGATCCAGTAATAGTCGTCGTCCTCGAGACACAGTTCGGCCATCGGATCCTCACGATGCGCGTCGAAGCCTGCCGAGATCAGGATCAGCTCCGGCTTGAAATCATCAAGCTTCTTCAGCCATTGCGCTTCGATGGCATGGCGAAAGTCCAGCGAACCACAGCCTTCTGCCAGCGGGGTATTGTGAATGTGCTCCCAGCGGCTCTCGAGATAGCGCCAGGGGTACATGGCGTTCTGGAACGATGAGCAGACCAGCGTGTCGGGGTCATGCTTGAAGATATCTACCGTGCCGTTGCCCTGATGAACATCGAAATCGAGGATGGCGATGCGTCTGACACCGTACTGCTGGCGGGCATGCAGCGCGCCTACTGCCACGTTGTTGTAGAAGCAGAAGCCCATGGCATCCGCGCGTTCGGCATGATGGCCCGGTGGGCGCACGGCACAGAAGACGTTGTCTGCCTGATTGCGCATCACCTGGTCGACCCCGCGCACGACGGCCCCTGCCGCGAGACGTGCCGCCACCAGGCTGTCTGCACACATCACGGTGTCCTCGCTGAGCGCCAGCAGCTGACCTGCCTGGGGCGGGCACTTGTCGAGAGCCTGCAGGTGGCGCATCGGATGGACTCTTGCCAGCTGTTCCAGCGTGGCAGGGCGTGCATCGTATTGCTGGACATGCTGAATCACGCCGCTCAATGCCAGCTGACGCTGGATGGCCTGCAGGCGCAATGGGCTCTCGGGATGTGTCGGACCCATGAAATGATTGCCACAGTCGCTATGAGAGATATAAGAGGTGATCATCGGCATGTGCCTGTTTGGCTGGGCGCTAGACTGAGGATAGTTCGAAACCTCACAGTAAGATTCACTGGTAGGCACGGATAGTGGCGGATGGTCTACCTTCTCCAGCACCTGCCGGCTGCTGTTCAGGCACTCACTTTCGCGGCATGCTGGTGGCATCGCGCATTGGATGCGCACCGGCTGACAGGACACCTCCATGGGGATGCGATTTCTGCGCAATTTCTTCGAGCCCACCAGTATCGCGGTGATCGGGGCCTCGGAAAAGACACACTCACTGGGCGGCCAGGTGCTGAGAAACCTGCTGGAAGGCGGGTTCAAGGGCACGCTTGTCGTGGTGAATCCCAAGGGCTATGACACGGTGCATGGAGTGCCCTGTGTGCGCCGGATCAGTGAGCTGGACACGATGCCGGACCTCGCCATCCTGTGCTCGCCTGCCGAGACCTTGCCGCGCATCGTCGAGAAGCTGGGGCGTCGCGGCGTCAAGGCCGCGCTGTTGATCTCCGGAGGAGTGGCACCGTCGCCGGCAAGCTCCCTGGCCCGCGTGACGGAAAAAGGGCTCGGAATGCTTGCCCGGCGTGAGCCTGTGGCCCCCGACCACGCGCGACTGCGCATTCATCCGGATCAGGAGAGTCTCAACAGCCGTCTGCTCAAGGCGGCACGTGGCAGTGGAATACGTCTGCTGGGCCCGGAGTGCATGGGGGTCTGCGTGCCCAATCGGAATCTGAATGCCTCCTTCAGTGGTCAGCCTGTCGCCAAGGGCAAGGTCGCCTATCTGGGGCAGTCGGGGATGCTGGGCAATGCCATGATCGACTGGGCGGCGGGGCGCGGTATCGGCTTCTCCCATCTGGTGACGCTGGGAGACAGCGTCGACGTGATGCTGCCTGACCTGATTGATTACCTGAATCAATATGGGCATGCCCAGGCGCTCCTGCTGCATCTCGAGCGCATCCATGACTCGATGCACTTCATGACTGCGCTGCGCGAGGCCTCTCGCAACCGACTGGTATTGGCGATCAAGAGCGGTCGCACGCCCGAGGCCGACCTGTTCGGGACTCATGTCACCCCCGGCATTCCCAATCGCGACCAGATCGTGGACGTCGCGCTGGCGCGTGCTGGGGTGGTACGCGTCAATGACAGCGAGGACATGTTCGATGCCCTCGAGACGCTCAATCGCATGAAACCGCTGCGGGGCGATCGGCTGGCGATCGTCTCCAATGGTCTCGGGCCGGCCCTGTTGGCGATCGACAAGCTGATGGCGGGAGGCGGCAAGCTTGCCGAGCTGAGCAAGGAGAGTCGGGATGCGCTGCTCAAGGATCAGCTGGATGTCAGCCTGCCCGGTCGCAATCCGGTGGATCTGGGGGGCAATGCCACGCCCGAAGACTTCGTTGCCGCAGTCAACATCGTGGCCAATGATCAGGGAGTCGATGCGGTGCTCGTCGTGCACGCCCCGACAAGACTTGCACCATCCAAGGACACGGCCGAGGCCCTGATCACGCATCGCAAGCAGTTCCGGCGCAATCTGCTGACCAGCTGGATGGGGCTCGAGCAGGCGCTGGCGGCACGTCATGCCTGCCACGCTGCGGGTATCCCGACCTATCTCTCACCCGAAAAGGGCGTCAAGGCCTTCCTGCAGATGGTGGATTATCAGCGGGTGCAGTCCCTGTTGCAGCAGACCCCGCCGAGCCTGTCCTTCACCACCAGCGCCGAGATTCGCGCCCGAGCACATGATCTGGTGCACAGCGCTCGGCGTGCCGGTCGTGAATGGCTGACCCATTCTGAAACGGCTCAGGTACTGGAGACCTATGGCATCGCGACAGCTGCCAGTCATTATGTGTCTGACGCCGCCGAAGCCGCGCAGGCCATTGCAGCTCTCAGGCAGGCGGCTGGCAAGGAAGACGCCGAGATGGCAGCGGGGCCCTTCGCCTTGCGGGTGGTCCACGAGCACAACAGCCAGCCCTTCCGTTATCGCCGCTTCCCGCAGCGTCTGTCTTCTGGCGTGGTCCAGGATCTCAATGGCCCGGAAGATATCGCCCTGGCCATGCGTCGCATCACCAGCAAGGTGAGCGAGCGTGATGACGAGCGGGGACGCAGCGGCAGCGAACGCACCCGCATCCATGAGTTCTGCCTGCAGCCGATGCGCCGCGGCAAGCACTCGCTGCAATTGAGTGCGGGCATCACGCGTGACGGGGAGTTCGGGCCGGTGGTGGTCTTCGGGCTGGGGGGCTACAAGGTCAACGTGCTGGTAGACCGCCAGGTTGCCTTGCCGCCTCTCAACATGACGCTGGCACGCGAGCTCATCTCGCGCAGTCATGCCTCGCGTCTGGTCGAGGAGCACTCGCCGGACCCCGAGCGGGATATCGCGCGCCTGTGTACCTTGTTGATCAAATTGTCGCAGTTGGCATCGGATTTGCCTGACATTCGAGGGCTGGAGATCAATCCGTTGCTGCTCAATCGTGATGAGGCCGTCGCGGTGGATTTCACGCTGGATCTGGGCAAGCCCGCGCGCTTCGCTATCATGCCGTACCCGGAAGAGCTGCGGGAGTGGGTGCGGCTTGAGGATGGCACCGAGGTGGAAGTGCGGCCGATTCGTGCAGAGGATGCGCCATTGATCACCGCTTTCCATGCCAGATTGTCCGAGGAAAGCATTCGTTTCCGTTATTTCCATCACAAGGCTTCCCTGACGCAACGCGATCTGGCGCTGCTGGCCCAGATCAATTATGACC
This sequence comes from Cobetia sp. BL01, assembly GCF_056493605.1. NCBI lineage: Bacteria > Pseudomonadati > Pseudomonadota > Gammaproteobacteria > Oceanospirillales > Halomonadaceae > Cobetia > Cobetia sp. BL01. Next base: position 126,252 of record NZ_JBVBEE010000003.1, read on the forward strand.
GCCAGATGGCATTCATCGCCGAGCGTGAAGTCAGTGAGCAGGAGGAGGGCGGCTCACGTCGTGAAATGCTGGGAGTGGTGCGGGTCTGGAATGACCCTGACAACATTCGCACGGAGTTCTCGGTGATCATTCGTGATGACCTGCAAGGTGAGGGGATCGGACGACTGTTGATGGAAAAGATGCTGCGCTATTGCCGTTCGCTGGGCACTCTCGAGATGGTAGGCAAGATCATGATGGACAATCACCCGATGCGTGCACTGATGAAGCATCTGGGGTTCACCTGTCGTTACAACATGGAGGAACAGGTCATCGATGCGAGCATCCGACTCAATGAGCCCACCAGTGATTGGCAACGCCTGAGGCTTGAATCCAAGGCCTGATGCGCGCGTGTCAGGGCATGATCGGTGGTATGCCACCTTCGTCGTATAAACCTGTGTTGTTGTTTGAGTGAATATCAATAACTCTGTATCATTATTTTAAATATAAGAATCCTTTATGGAAATTGGCGCAGGGAATGACGTGGCATTCTGCTCAGTATCAGGCAGTGTCATGACGGGTATCTCCCGCATGACGGCCTGATTGGCGCTATGCCACCCTCAGCGGCGCAACATCGTGAAAGCGCGTTGCCTGCCGTGTGACTGATCAAGCCTGTTCACGCTTCCCTGTGCACTCACAACAGGAAAGCCAATGACTGACACTCGCGATGTGAAGATCCGGGTGCGCAACCTGAGCAAGGTGTTCGGTAACCAGCCTGACAAGGCGCTCACTCTGCGTGACCAGGGACTCAAACGTCCTGAAATTCTGGAAAAGACCGGCCAGACACTGGGCCTGTCCAATGTCGATTTCGATGTGATGGAAGGTGAGCTGCTGGTCATCATGGGGCTGTCCGGCTCCGGGAAGTCCACCTTGATCCGTTGTCTCAATCGTCTGATCGACCCGACAGAAGGCGAGATCCTGATCGACGGTCAGGACGTGGCCAAGCTGGATGAAAAATCGCTGCTGCGCTGTCGTCGCAAGCACTTCTCGATGGTCTTCCAGAACTTTGCGCTCTTCCCTCATCGTACGGTTCAACAGAATGCCGAGTACGGCCTTGAAGTGCGCGGCGAGGCGAAGGAAGTCTGTTTCCAGCGCGGGCGTGATGCACTCAAGCAGGTAGGACTGGACGGGTGGGAGGATGCCTACCCCGATCAGCTGTCCGGCGGCATGCAGCAGCGTGTCGGGCTCGCACGTGCATTGGCCAATGATTCTACCGTCCTGCTGATGGATGAAGCCTTCTCGGCACTGGATCCGTTGATCCGCAAGGACATGCAGCAGGAGCTGCTGGCGCTGCAGCACAAGATGAAGAAGACCACCATCTTCATCACCCACGATCTGGATGAAGCCCTGTCCATCGGTGATCGCATCATCCTGCTCAAGGATGGTGAAATCGTCCAGATCGGCACTCCCGAGACCATTCTCACCGAGCCCGCTGACGATTATGTCGCGCGCTTCGTCGAAGGCGTGGACATGTCGCGGATTCTGACCGCCCAGTCCGCCATGACGGATGTCCGTGCCACCGCGCGAGACGATGATGGCCCCCGTACGGCATTGCGCAAGATGGGAGAAAACGGCCTGGACAGTCTCTTCGTGGTGCGCCGCGACCGTACCGTTCTGGGAATCGTGACGGCAGAAGATGCCGAGCGTGCCGTGCGTGAGAACCTCACGGATCTCTCCAGTCTGATCCACTCCGATTGCTGTCGGGTCTCGCCTGATGAGCCCTTGCACAACCTGTTCGCGATGTTTGCTGGCCATCACCACCCGCTGGCAGTCGTGGATGAGCAATCGCGCTTGATGGGAGTCGTGGTCAAGGGATCCGTACTGGCTGAGCTGGCCGAAGCAGGGGAGGCGCATGCATGAGTGAATCGACAGGTTTCACCATTCCGAAGATAGAGCTGGGTGACTGGATCGAGGCAGGGCTGGATTATCTGACCAACAATTATTCCAGCGTGACCCGCGCCATTTCCAAGTTCACCGAGACCGGCATCGGTGCGCTTAATGACGCCCTGATGTGGATGCCCCAGTGGGCCTTGATCGCAATGGTCGCGCTGTTGTGCTGGCGGCTGGCGGGAACGCGCCTGGCGATCGGTTCCATCCTGGGCCTCGGCCTCATCTGGAATCTGGATCTGTGGGATCCGATGATCGAATCGCTCACCCTGGTGGTCATCGCGACGCTGGTGGCCGTGGTCATCGCCATCCCCCTGGGCATTCTGGCGGCGCTGTCGGATCGCTTCTATCGGGTCATCATGCCGGTTCTGGATTTCATGCAGACGATGCCGGCCTTCGTCTATCTGATCCCGGCCATTCCCTTCTTCGGTATCGGGTCGGTCTCGGCGATCTTCGCTACGGTCATCTTCTCGATGCCGCCGGCGATCCGTTTCACTACCTTGGGGATTCGTCAGGTGCCCAAGGAGCTGATCGAGGCCGCAGATGCCTTCGGGTCCACCCGTCGCCAGAAGCTCTTCAAGCTGCAGCTGCCCCTGTCGCTGCCGACGGTGATGGCCGGCATCAACCAGACCATCATGCTGGCCCTGTCGATGGTCGTCATCGCGGCCATGATCGGCGCCGATGGTCTGGGCAACGAGGTCTGGAAGGCGATCCAGCGTCTGCGTCCCGGAGATGGGTTCGAAGCGGGTATCGCGGTGGTGATCCTGGCCATGCTGCTTGACCGCCTGACCCAGACCTTGAGCAAGGAAAAGAAGTCGCGCTCCTGAGGTGACTCACCTCGACCCACAAGCCGGCACCGCCTGTCGTGCCGGCTTGTCCCATCTCTTCAGGGCGTTTCTTGCCCACATTTCTGCACCGCGACACATTCTCCTGTTCTTTACACGTTGCATGGGGATACGGCATTCGCGGCAGCCAGTCTTTCTGCTGGTCCTGTATTGATGAAAGGCTGACCTGATCGGCGATCAGGCAATTCTCGCCCTAAGAAATAAGTAGATTCAAATAAAGGGGAAGTTGATGAATAAGCAAGGTACTTCACGTAGCCATCTGACCATCACCGCCAAGGCACTGTTGCTGGGGGCCGCCATGTCATCCTCGGTGGTCGGTGTCAGCGCGGCTCATGCGGCAGGTGACAAGGGAGATGTCACCCTGGCGTATGTCGAGTGGTCCTCCGAGGTCGCCTCCACCAATGTCGTGAAAGCGGTGCTGGAAGCCCAGGGCTACAACGTCGAGCTCAAGGCGCTGTCCGCCGCCGCGATGTTCCAGGCGGTCGCCTTTGGTGATGCTGATGGCATGGTCGGTGCGTGGCTCCCCACGACCCATGAAGACTACATGGCCAAGGTCGGGCCCAAGGTCGAGGACCTGGGGGTCAACCTCGAGGGCACCAAGCTCGGCCTGGTGGTCCCGGCGTACAGCAAGCTCGAGTCCATCGAGGACATCACCTCGCATGCCGACGAGATTGATGAGCGTATCGTCGGTATCGAGCCAGGCGCCGGCCTGACCCGACTCACCGAGCAGGTGCTCGAGGATTACGATCTCGAGGATATCGACCTCACGACCGGTAGCGGCGCGACCATGACCGCAGCGCTGAGCAATGCCATCAAGGGCGAGCGGGATATCGTGGTGACCGGCTGGACCCCCCATTGGATGTTCGCGCGCTGGGACCTCAAGTACCTGGAGGATCCCAAGGGTGTCTATGGCGGTGCCGAGGAGATCCATACCCTGGCACGCAAGGGGCTCAAGGAAGACATGCCGGAGGTCTACGCGATCCTGGACAACTTCGCCTGGACGCCGGCGGACATGGGCGAGGTGATGCTCAACAACCAGGAGGATGATGCAGACCCCTATGAGACGGCCAAGGCGTGGGTGGAAAGCCATCCGGATATCGTCAATGAGTGGCTGCCGGCAACGGCTCAGTAACCTTCATCGTGATGGCAGCGGTCTAGTCCACCCTCGGGCTGCCATCAATGTGAGTAAGATCAAGATGAGACGCCCCCGCAGGCTTGCCTGCGGGGGCGTCTCGTCTATCAGGGTCGTCTATCCGTCTCATCTATCCGTCTCGCCGATGCGGGACGTCAGAGACGTTCAGAAGGGGCAGGGGCTGCGGACTTCCATGCGCTCGCCGCTGACCGGGTGATCGAAGGCGATCATCTCGGCATGCAGCATCAGGCGCTCGGCCATGAAGAAGGCTTCATCACTGGCATATAGATCGCAGCCCAGGATGGGGTGGCCCAGCTGCTGGCTGTGGATGCGCAGCTGGTGGGTGCGCCCGGAGACGGGCGTGAATTCGACCCGGGTACGCCTGGGGGCCTCGAGCCGCTCAAGCACGCGATAGTCACTGATGGCGGTCTTGCCTGTCTCATGGCAGATCTTCTGCAACGGGAACTGATCCACGTCCTTGGCAATCGGCAGCGAGATCCGTCCACTGTCCTGCTCGACGTGTCCCAGCAGCATCGCGCGGTAGGACTTGTCGATGGTCCGGGCCTGGAACTGGCGCGTCAGGTTGCCGTTGGCCGGCTTGTTGAGTGCCACCAGCATGATGCCTGATGTGCCGAGATCCAGACGGTGCAGCAGCTTGGCGGTCGGGTATTCCTTGACCAGCCGATGGTGCAGCGAGTCCAGATTGAGCGGATGCTTGCCGGACAGGCTCAGCAGACCACTGGGCTTGTGGATCAGCAGGATGTCCTCATCCGCGTAAAGCACCTTGTAGGTCTCATGACAGGGCGGAACGATGAACGGGTCGGCTTGTGGCTGCATGGGGTCTCACAGATGACGATGGGCGGTTCGACGGTGATGGTCGGCAAGGCGGGTGACGAGCTCGCCGTCACTCGTCAGGCAGCGGGGAGGCCAGCAGATCGATGTCTTCCCAGTGATACTCGTATTCCTCCTCCTCGGTGTCGTCGGGAGCTCGCCCGATGAACAGGCTGGCGGTGAAAGCCCGCACGAAGATCACCTCGCTGGCATCCAGTGCCGCAAGGCGCTCGCCTTTTCTGAGCTTCTTGATCTTGCGCTTGCGCGCCGCGACATCCTCACGCGCGGCGCGGGTCGCCTCTCGCCACTGGGCGGCAATCTCACCGGGGGCAGTGGACTGCGCCAGGAGTGCCGGCGGGCATTGCAGCGGAATATCTGGCGTGCCTTCATCCCGGATATGGTACTCCCAGCGGCTGGGGTCACCCTGTCGGGGAGCCTGCATCAGATGCTGGCGAATGAAGGTATGACCATGGGGATGCTCCAGCACGGTGTAGAGCACATTGCCGACCACGGCGTGATCCACCAGCGAGATGCCATGGTGATCGGAAGGTGTGTAGCTTGCCAGCAGGCGATCTACCAGCGTCTGACGAGCCACCTTGGGTGTTGCACTGTCGTCCCAGGCCATGTGGCCTCCCTTCCTGTAAACATGTGACGGTGTATGCAGGACATGAGCCGTGCAGCTGTCGCCGACCTGAGCATGCCCTGCACCGAAAAGCCGGCCATTGTCTGTTCTGGCACGGCGCAGGGCAAGTCATGCTTAATCTCGCATGCCGCGTCGATGGGATCGCATCGCGGGTGCCGCATGGCGTGATGTGAGGGGCATGGCGCGAGGGGCATGCGTGTATCGATCAGCACGCAGGCGCCTTCACGCAAAAGGCCCCGCCATGGCGGAGCCTTCGAGAGCGTGTGGCGATCAGGTGCCAATTACGGTGCGAGCATCACCTTGTGCCACTCATTGTCTTCGGTATCCAGACGCTGATAGCGGACCCGGTCGTGCAGGCGTGATGGCTGGCCCTGCCAGAATTCGATCATCTCGGGCACCACGCGATAGCCACCCCAGTGCTCAGGGCGCGGGACATCACTGTCGGCATAGACCTTCTCGAAGCGGCCCTGTCTCTCGCTGAGCCAGTCGCGATCCGGAATCTCGACGCTCTGCTGCGAGACCCAGGCGCCCAGCTGGCTTTCCTTAGGGCGGGAGGCGAAGTAGTGGTCCGAGGTGGCGTCCGAGACCTTCTCCACGCGACCCTCGATACGGACCTGGCGCTCCATGGCCGGCCACCAGAACGTCAAGGCCGCATGCGGCACATTGGCCAGTTCGCTGCCCTTGTGGCTTTGATAGTTGGTATAGAAGATGAACCCTTGTGCATCGTATCCCTTGAGCAGCACGATGCGCGCGTGCGGCTTGCCCTGGCTGTCGACGGTGGACAACGTCATCACATTGACATCGTTGTCATCGGCGGAGAGTGCGCTGGTCAGCCATTCCTGAAACTGCTCGAAGGGTTCGGCCGGGGTGTTGTCAAGATTCAGGCCATCACCGGAGTAGGTTCTGCGCACGTCAGCGATATCGCGATTCATGGTGGGCTCCCTTGATGAATTGCTCATGTAATGTAAGGACTGTGTACCGTCGAGCGCCAGATCGCAAGGGCCTCAGGCCTGTGCCATGGGGCCGAGCTGTACCCACGCCATGTAAAGGCCGGTACCGACGGCGATGGAGAGCAGCGCATTGCGTCGCCAGAGGTGAAGGCCGGCCACGCAGGCGGCGGATATCAGCATGCCGGCACCCTCGGCCTGCATCAGCCAGTCGCGCCAGAGCTCGCTGCGAGCAAGCGTGGAGGGCAGATCACGGGGGAAGTCGCCGGGCAACGACATGGCAGACAGGGACACGATGATCAGCACGACCATCACGATGGCCGGCAGATAGCGACCCATGTGCAGGATCAAGGGATGTGCGGAATGGCGTGAGAGAAACAGGAAGGGGGTCACGCGTGTCGCGAAGGTCGCCAGCGCGGCCACGCCGATCAGCAGCAGTGCCTGGGTCGTTGTCATCGTGTCCGGCTCCCGTCGCTCAGAGAGCGCTGTTGATGGAGATAATGGCCGAGCAGAAGGACACTTGCCGCGGCGATGCTGCCGAGCAGCAGTTGGTCATGGGGTAGTACCCATAGCCCCGCCAGGGTGATCACCAGGCCCAGCAGGAAGGGCCAGCGTTCCCGCAGTGCGTACCATTGCTCGATGCCGAGCACGACGAACAAGGCGGTGAGGGCAAATTCGATGCCGCTGCTGTCGAAGGTGAGCTGGCCGGCCGCCAGCCCCAGTGCGGTCCCCAATACCCACCACAGCTGGTTGAGCGCCGTAATGCGCAGCATCAGACGCTGATCATTGCGCCTGGCGGCCTTGTCATCCCGCTCACCGCTGCGCGGCAGGCTGGATAGCAGCGAGTAGGTCTCGTCGGTGAGACCGAAGATGAGATAGAGCTTGGCGATTCCGGCCTCGCGAAAACGCTCCAGCAATGACAGGCCATAGAACAGGTGGCGTGAGTTGAGCAGCAGGGTGGCGACGGCCACCTCCGTGACGCCCGCTCCAGCGCTCAGCAGAGCGACTGCCAGGAACTGCCCGGCACCCGCCAGGATGATCACCGACATCAAGAGTCCCAGCCAGGGGCTCAGGGGCAACTGGGTGAACAGCACCCCGAAGGCGGCTCCCAGCGGGATATAGCCGAACATCACCGGTAGCGTCTGACGCAGCGCCTCACGCCACGCCTGGCGAGCGCTCAGCCATTCGCTGGCCGTGTTGATCGATTCAGGCTCGGCCATCTCCAGGGAGTGCGCGCCGTCGTCGAGGGTGTGTGTCACGCCATCGGTGGTGGGTGTCGTAGGCATGAGGCGTACGGGGTTCCTGTCGGCTCAATGGGCATTGGCATCACACAAGGCTGCGTGACGACCCGATCCCGAAGGGGTCAGAGGCATCAGCATAGCGTGACGATGATGGTGTGGCGATGCGGCCAAGGTGGCACTCTGCAGTGCAATCCTCTGGATTCTAGCGCCAATTGCCCAGCAAGCCACCGTCGAGCGCTGACCTGTCATTGGAATCCTCCGCGCATCTTCAAGGGATAAGCGCTGAGGTCGAGGAGAAAGGGGGAGAGGAAAAGGGAGGCGGGAAGTTGGAAGCGGAAAGCGGGTTGAGAGTAGAGAGAAGAGAGAATAGGGAACAGTAAAGACAAAAGAAGAGAGCGGAGAGCTCGGAACAGAAAGCGGCAGGGACAGAAATGAGGGAAGGGACAGGAACATCGAATGAATCGCCGGTCGTGCAGACAAAGCGCCAGGCCTGATGACAGATAGCGCCCAGGGGGCGCTATCTGTCAGGTCCTCGTCGGGCGGCCTTTTACCCCATGGGGGTGCCGGCCCGCATCACGACTGAGGCTGATGCTTCAGATTGCGCGAGCGAAAGCGAGCATACGCCATGCTGGCGAGGAACAGGCCAAGTGCCGCCAGCGCCTCCAGTACGCCGATCACCCCATGGCCGGGTACGCTGGCCAGCATCACGCCCTGCATGAGATAGAGCAGGCTGACGAAGGCCAGCCAGACGTGGCCGCGGGCGCGACGAGTCAGCACGGCGGGCAGGAAAAGGGCAATGGGCAGCAGGCGAATCAACAACGGCACCAGGCCGGTATTGTCACTCTGGGCCATCAACTGGATGCCACCTACCAGCAGGATGATGGCCAGGGCCGCGAAGCTCACGATCACGCCGCGGCGGCTCTTGGCCTCGAGGGTGTCGAGGCCCTGTTCGCGTTCCATTCGTTCAAGCCAGGCGCGCATCTATCGGTTCTCCCTGAGGGGTTGCATGGCGAGGGCCAGACGCGCAATGCGCTTGCCTTGTGCGACGGCCAGGCGTCGCTCATGGTCGTTCACGTCATTGTCACCGCGCTTGCCGCTGACATGGGTGGTGCCATAGGGCGTGCCGCCCTGGGTGGTTTCCAGCAATTCAGTGGCACTGTAGGGCACGCCCGCATAGACCATGCCGTGGTGAAGAAGAGGCACCAGCATGGTCATCAAGGTGGTTTCCTGACCGCCATGCAGTGAGCTTGAGGCACTGAAGGCGGTGGCGGGCTTGTCGATCAGTGCCCCGTTCATCCACAGCTCGCTGGTGGAGTCGAGGAAGTACTTCAGCGGAGCGGCCATGTTGCCGAAACGGGTCGGGCTGCCAAGTGCCAGACCTGCACACTGACGCAGGTCATCGAGGGTGGCATACATGGCACCGCTGTCGGGGATTTCCGGCGTGGTCTGCTCGCAGGTCGTCGAGACTTCGGGGACTCGGCGCAGGCGGGCCTGGATTCCCGGAATGGACTCGATGCCAGCGACGATCTGCTCCGCCAGGGTCTGGGTCGCACCGTGACGCGAGTAATAAAGCACGAGCACATAGGGTGTCGTATCGGGGGACGTACTGGAATGGGTGTCAGCTGACATGGGCGTCCTCAGGTCACGAAGGGATCAGGCGTCGTCGAGCAGGGCGAGTACATCCTGCGGTGGTCTGCCGATGATGGCGCGCTTTCCGTCATCGAGAATCGGGCGTTGCATCAACCTGGGCGTGGCAGCGATGGCGTCCAGACGTCGTGCATCATCGGGTTCCTCAAGGGCGAGCGCCTTCCAGTCACTCTCGTTCTCTCGCGTCAGGGCTTTCGCCCCGCCTTCGAGTCGAGCGGCCAGCGCACTCAGCTGCTCACGGCTCAACGGGGTGTCCAGGTAACGAATGGTCTCGAATTCGTCGCTTCTCAGGCGTGACTCCAGCAACGCGAGGGTTTCGCGTGACTTGGAGCAGCGCGGGTTGTGATAGAGTTTCAGCATTGGCATGACTGTCTCCGTTTCCGGACAGGCGGTAAGGCGAATGGACTGTGCCGTCAGTGATTCCTGACGGCAGCTTCACATCAGGGATCCATTGTAGAGGGGCGCATGAGAATGCCACAACTGCCACAACTCAAGCGGATGACGCCTGCCATCGGGGTCGTCCTCAAGCTGGTCTCACGTTTCAACTATCACGATGGCAAGAAGACTGCCTCCGCCTTGACCTATACCACCCTCTTCGCAGTGGTGCCTCTGATGACGGTGATCTATTCGATGTTCGCCGTCATCCCGAGCTTTGACGGTGTCGGGCAGCAATTGCAGACCACCGTCTTTGCCCAATTCCTGCCCTCCACCGGCGAGACGGTGCTTGAGTACCTCAATGAGTTCTCGGGCCAGGCTCGCAATCTGACCTCCGTGGGCCTCATCTTTCTGTTCGTCACCTCGGTGTTGATGATGATCACCATCGAAGGGGCGTTCAATGCCATCTGGCAGGTACCGGAAGGGCGCAAGGGGCTGTCGAGCTTTCTGATGTACTGGGCGGTCCTGACACTCGGGCCGCTGATGCTGGGGTCCGGTTTCTTGCTGTCTTCCTATCTGACTTCGCTGTCTTTCTTCGATTCAGCGGCCTCGATGCTGGGCGGCAAGGCGGTATTGCTGCGCCTGTTGCCACCATTGTTGAGCGCGGTGGCCTTCACCTTCATCTACGCCGCGGTACCCAATTGCAAGGTGCGCCTGCGTGATGCGGCCGTGGGAGCGGTGACGACAGCTCTGGCACTGGAACTGGCCAAGGCCGGGTTCTCGTTCTACGTCACGCAGTTCCCGTCCTATCAGGCCATCTATGGTGCCTTCGCGGCAGTGCCACTGTTCCTGCTGTGGGTCTTCCTGTCCTGGTGCATCGTGTTGCTGGGGGCGGAAGTGGCGGCCTGGATGGGGGAACGCTCCAACGCTGACTGGCACCGCTGGCCACCGTTCTGGCAGACCCTGGGGGCCGTCATGCTGCTCAAGGATGCGCATGAACGGGGCGAGCCGCTGTCGGATGACAGCCTGACCGAGGTGTTGGGCAGCCGCTATCGTCGTGTACTCAAGCCCTTGATTGAGGAGAACATCGCCAGCCAGACCCAGGATGGTCAGTGGGTGCTGGGACGTGATCTCAATCACTATACGCTCTGGGAGCTGGCGCGAGCGCTGCCCTGGGATCTGCCGGCAGGCGAGGCCGGCGAAGCGCCGCACCCTCGTCTGGAGCCGTTGCGAGAAGCGTTGGCTCAGGCGCGTCAGGCCGAGAAGGAACGCATGGACTGCGGGCTGGTGGAGGTTCTGCCCAGTGTCGGTGAGGTCGAATCTGACTCTGCCCACACCGGCGACCCCCTTCCGACGAATCCGTCATCCACCTCCTCCATGGCGACGTGAGTTGTTCCAGGATGAATGCGAGATGACAGCAGGCCCTCGAGTGGGCAGAATGCGCACCTCACGACCTGCCTGAGGCTGGAGGATGCAAGCTGCCAGGCAATGCAAAAGGCCCGACTCCGGTACGGGCCTTTTCATGTTTCGTCGCTCAGGATTTCTTGCCGCGCGCATCGCCATGACGGCATGGACAACGGCTTGCATGACCGCCGTGGCGCAGCGGTAAAGATCCTGAGCTGGACCTTCTGCGTGCAGGCCGCGCAGGAACCGAAGAAGACTCGACAGTGTGGCGCGTCATTTCCGGCGCGCCATTTCATGTATCAGGGAGACGCGCGCGTTTCCCGCTGGAGGTGACCCCCTGCCGATGAATAGCTCTGCTCCTGAGACGACCCCACTGGTCAAGTTGCGCTCCATCACCAAGACGTTTGGCGAGCGCAAGGTGCTCGACAGCCTGGATCTGGATTTGAAGGATGGTGAGTTCGTGACCCTGCTAGGCCCCTCAGGGTGTGGCAAGACGACCGTACTGCGCTTGATCGCAGGCTTCGAGGACCCTGATGCGGGTACCATCACGCTCGAGAACGCGGCATTGCAGCACACGCCTGCGCACCTGCGTCCGGTCAATACCGTCTTCCAGAGTTATGCGCTGTTTCCGCACATGAATCTTTACGACAACGTGGCCTTCGGGTTGCGCATGGAGAAGGTGCCCAAGGCCGAGATCCACGAGCGTGTGCGTGAAGCGCTGGAAATGGTGCAATTGGCGCATCTGTCCGACCGTCGTCCGGACCAGCTCTCCGGTGGCCAGCAGCAACGTGTCGCCATTGCCCGCGCCGTCATCAAGCGCCCGCGTGTCCTGTTGCTGGATGAGCCGCTCTCGGCATTGGACTACAAGCTGCGCAAGCAGATGCAGAATGAACTGAAGCGTCTTCAGCGCCGTCTGGGCATCACCTTCGTCTTCGTCACCCACGATCAGGAGGAAGCGCTCTCCATGTCCGATCGTGTGGTCGTGATGCGGGAAGGGGGGATCGAGCAGATCGGCACGCCCCGTGAAGTCTATGAGTCGCCGAGCACGCTGTTCGTGGCGCGCTTCGTCGGCGAGATCAATCAGCTGGCGGCACGCGTCGAGCGGCCTTCCACAACGCCGGGGCGCATCCACGTCGAGGTGCTGGGAAAGTCGCTGGAACTGAGCAGCCACGGCCGCGAATACCTGGGTGGCGAGGCGGTGCAGGTGCTGCTGCGTCCGGAGGACATGCGACTCAAGTCCGCCGAGGACAGCGAAGGCTTCGCGGCCCGTGTCATCGAGCGCAACTACAAGGGCATGACGCTGGATACGGTGCTGGAGCTCGACAGTGGTCAGCAGCTGCTGGCCAGCGAGTTCTTCGATGAGGATGATCCGGACTTCGATTATCGTCTCGGTGAGCGCGTCAAGGTCAGCTGGGTGCCGGACTGGGAAATCATCCTGCCGGATGATGCCCCCGTGGAGGCGAGGGCATGAGTGTGGTGCGCAATCCCTTCAAGACGGCCACGCTGACCATCATCTGGGGCTGGCTGATCGTGCTGGTACTGGCCCCCACCTTGCTGGTGGTACTGGTCAGCCTGATGCCCGAGGGCAGTGGACAGCTACTGAGTGGCGACATCTCGCCTGCCACTCTCTGGCAGGGCTTGCTGACCAATTACGGCCAGATGATCAGTCCGGTCTATCTGGGAGTGTTTGGCCATTCGCTGTGGATCGGCCTGGTCACGACCCTGATCTGCCTGGTGCTCGGGTATCCGTTCGCCTGGATGATCTCGCGTGCCAGCCCCCGTCTGCAGCCGCTGCTGCTGCTGCTGGTGATCATTCCGTTCTGGACCAACTCGCTGATTCGCATCTATGCCCTGCGCACGCTGATCGCGACCCGTGGACTGCTCAATGATGTGCTGATGACTCTGGGGCTGATCGATACTCCCCTGCGGCTTCTGTATACCGAGGAGGCGGTGATCATCGGGCTGGTCTACATGCTGTTGCCCTTCATGATTCTTCCGCTCTACGCGGTGTTCGAGCAGCTCAGCCGCCCGACCCTGGAGGCGGCACGCGATCTCGGCGCCAATGGTCTGGCCACCTTCCGTCATGTGGTGTTGCCGCTGACCATGCCCGGCATCATCGCCGGCGTGCTGCTGGTGTTCCTGCCGGCGATGGGCATGTTCTATGTGTCGGATCTGCTGGGTGGCTCGCGTCACCCCTTGATCGGCAACATCATCAAGGGGCAGTTTCTGGAAGCCAACAACTGGTCCTTCGGGGCAGCCATCAGCGTGATGCTGACACTGGTGATGGCCTTCCTGCTGCTTGCGTATTACCGCAGCGTCAAGCTCTTCAAGCGGGAGGTGACACTATGAGCCTGAGCCGCCCCCTGCGGGTGTTCAGTCGTTGCTACATGACGCTGATCTTCACGCTGCTGTATGTGCCGATCCTGGTGTTGATCGGGATTTCCTTCAATGATTCGCGCAATCCGTTCCTCTGGGGTGGCTTCAGTCTGCGCTGGTACGACAAGCTGCTGGGCAACGCCAATCTGATGGATGCTGCGCTCAATACCCTGTGGCTGGGCGTGACGGCGGCGACTCTCGCCACGCTGATCGGCACCCTGACCGCCACGGCGCTGTACCGTTATCGCTTCCGGGGAAAGCCGCTGCTCAACGGCATGCTGTTTACCGTGATGATGATGCCGGACATCGTGATGGCGATCGCGTTCCTGGCGCTGTTCATCGCCCTGGGCATCCAGCTGGGCTATCTCTCGTTGCTGGTCTCTCATGCCACCTTCTGTCTGCCCTTCGTGGTGATCACGGTGTATTCGCGCCTGTCGGGGATCAATCCGCAATTGCTGGAGGCCGCACGTGATCTGGGGGCCAGCGAAGCACGGGCCGTCTGGCATGTGCTGGTGCCAGCGTTGATGCCGGCGATAGCCTCGGGTTGGCTGCTCAGTTTTACCCTGTCATTGGACGATGTCGTGATCTCGACCTTCGTCACCGGTCCGACCTTTGAAGTACTGCCGCTGCGTATCTATTCCATGGTGCGCCTAGGGCTCAAGCCTGAAGTGAATGCACTGGCAACTCTGCTGCTTGGATTGTCACTCTGTCTGCTGGTGATTTCCCAGTGGTTGATCAAGGAGAAAAAATAACATGCAAGGTTCCCGTTTCCCGCTGCGCGCCGCTGGCCTGATGGCTGCCGTCAGCCTGGCATCCGTGGCGACATCCGCCCCCGTTCTGGCCGCGGATGACAGCGACAAGGTGCTCTACGTCTACAACTGGACGGAGTACATGCCCGATGAGGTCATCGAGCGCTTTGAAGAACAGACCGGTATCGATGTCATCTATTCCACCTTCGATTCCAACGAAGCGATGTACGCCAAGCTGAAGCTGCTGGACAGCGACAACAGCTACGATCTCGTCTTCCCGTCGACGTATTACATCGACAAGATGGCGCGCGAGAATCTGCTGCAGAAGCTGGATGTCAGCAAGCTCAGCCATTTCAAGGATCTCGATCCCAACCTGGTCGACCGCGACTTCGACAAGGGCAATCAATATAGCGTGCCTTACATGTGGGGCAGCGCCGGGATCGGTTACAACTCGGACTATGTCGAAGAGGGCGCGCTGACCAGCTGGAACGATCTGTGGGATGACAAGTATCGTGACAAGCTGCTGCTCTCCAATGACATGCGCGAGGTCTTCCATGTCGCGCTGGCAAGCCTGGGCTACAGCGGCAATACCACGGACCCGGACGAGATCAAGGCGGCGTACGAGAAGCTGACCGAGTTGATGCCCAATGTTCGCGCCTTCAACTCCGATGCGGCGCGTGTGCCGTTCATGCAGGGCGAGGTCGATGCCGGTCTGATCTGGAACGGTGAGGTCTATCAGGCCAATGAGGAAGGCGTACCGGTGAATTACGTCTATCCCGAGGAAGGCATCATTCTGTGGATGGACACCATGGCCATCCCGTCCAATGCGCGTCACGTCGATGCGGCCTATCAGTTCATCGATTATCTGATCAGCCCGCAAGTCAGCAAGGAGATCAGCGAATATGTGGGTTACACCACCCCCAGCCTTGCCGCCAAGGAGATGATGGACCCCGAGGTGCGTGACAACCCGGTGGTCTTCCCGACGCAGCAGGATCTCGCACGTGGCGAGTTCCAGACCGATGTCGGCGATGCACTGTCGATCTATCAGAAGTACTGGGAACAGCTCAAGACGGGTCACTGATCCTGTCATGACGCCAGACGTGTGAACGCACGAATTTGGCATGGACGCTTGAGCTTGGCTGACGCCCCGAGGCATTCTCTGTCTCGGGGCGTCGTCGTTTGCGTCCTCTGCGCCCCCGGGTGGCCAACCATCGCCCCGGGCGCTGGCAGGTCTTGATGACGACCTGCTCCCTGATTGCCACGTCCTGGTGAAGACTGGAGGGTGCCATGTCACGTTTTTCCCCTGCAATGATGTCGGCAGCGCATTCGCGCGAGATCACCCCTGATGAAGCGGATGCGCTGTTCAGTCGTGAGATGCAAGGTGTTGCTCCTCTGACGCGTGGCAAGGATCGCGCGGATGTGGCCACGGGGCCCAGGGCACCGAGCGAAGCACAGCTTGCCCGTCGGGAAGAGGCCCAGAAGGCGCTGGGCAATGAGCTGGATGGGTTGTCAGACAGTTACGTGGAGCATCTGTCGCCGCATGATCCGGTCGAGTATCGGCGTGATGGCATTCAGGTGGGCGTGCTGGACCGTCTGCGTCAGGGCGGCTACCCCCCTGAGGCACAGCTCAATCTGATGCGTCGGCCCTTGATCGAGTGTCGTCGAGAGGTCCATCGCTTCATTCAGGATGCCTGGGGCAGTGAATTGCGCTCGCTGCTGGTGATCCATGGCAAGGGGCGTGATGGCGAATCGCATGCTGCCTTGATTCGCTCCTACCTGGTGCATTGGCTGCAACAGATGCCGGAAGTACAAGCTTGGAGCAGTGCCCCGCAGCGTCATGGTGGCCTGGGGGCAACGCTGGTGATGTTGCGAAAATCCCGTGCGGCGCGTGACAACAACCGTGAGCGCCACCAGAAGCGTCGCGGCTGACGCTTCGCTTCAAGGCTCACGACACAGAACTCACCACACAGAACTCACGACACAAGACTCACATCACCAGGCCTTCAGGTCTTCTGCGAGCAGGCAAGCAAAGGCCCGCCACGATGAGGTGGCGGGCCTTTTCGCGTGCACGCGGAGAGATGACGCGTGCCGGCTGACTCATTGCACGCTGTAGCCGCGTCCGCTGAAGCAGGCACTCAATGCGCGACGATAGGTGTCGGCATTGCCGGCGGTCACCGGCGGGGCGGCGGAATTGGCATCCGCGCCACTTTCCTGATTGGCCCAGCGATGACACTCGTAGCGATCCCTGGCCTGCTGGTCCTGGCTCTGCCCCTTGGAGGGATAGGCGATGACATCCACCGCGGGGGCGGAGAGTGTCGCCGGAGCAGGGGCCTGGACCGGCAGGTACTGTTGCTGGCTGGCCTCCCAGAGGTAATAGGTGCCCGCCGCCAGGTAGTAGAGAGTGGCGCCAACCCAGATGCCGCGAGCGCCTGCCGGCAGTCCATGCCCGTGGCCGGGGCCGCCCGGAGCCCAGCGTACCAGCGGCCCAGGGCCACCATGCCCGATGAAGATATCCGGGCCATCCAGACGTGGGTGCCCCGGACCGGCCATTGCCGATGCGGCCGGCAGGGCAGTCAACAGGGCAAGTGACAGCGCGAGGCCGCGCGTGGATCCTTTTCTGCTCATGCATTCAACTCCTCTGCATCAATCCGTCACGCCGATTATGCGCCTGCCGCGCTCGTTCAGTGTGCAAGCAACCCGCAAAGAAATGATATCTGATGATGTCGTGATACCCCGCAATGGCGTGTCCATGGCGTTGGGCGTGTTGCCATCAAGTGGTATTATCCGCGCCGCCATTGATGACGACTTTTCATTATGGATATGCGCGTTGAGGCGGCCAGGGGACATCAAGTGCCCACGCTGTCTCGCCAATACACCCACTAGGAAATGCCCATGCGTTCAACCCCTGCTGCGGGTGGTGGAGAGCCCGGCAAGGAGTCTCGTTCAGGCCTGTTTGCCAAGGTCAATCCGCCAGTCTTCTTCTGCGCCAACGCCATCATCCTGCTATTGGTGATCTTCACGGCAGTGTTCTCGGACACGGCCATGTCGGTATTTGACTCGGTCCAGCATTGGATCACCAATACCGTCAGCTGGTTCTATATCCTGTGTGTCGCGATCGTTCTCATTTCCGTGATCTATGTCGGTTTCTCGCGCCACGGCGAGATTCGTCTTGGTCCGGATCACTCGCTGCCGGACTACAGCAACGTCACCTGGTTCGCGATGTTGTTCTCGGCTGGCATGGGCATCGGACTGATGTTCTTCGGTGTCGCCGAACCGGTGATGCATTTCCTGAATCCGCCGACCGGAACCCCTGAAGAGGTGGAGACCGCGCGCGAAGCGATGAAGCTGACCTTCTTCCACTGGGGGCTTCACGCCTGGTCCATCTATGCCATCGTCGCGCTGATTCTGGCCTACTTCAGTTATCGCCATGAACTGCCGCTGACGTTGCGCAGCGCGCTGTATCCGTTGATTGGTGAGCGTATCCATGGGCCGATCGGCCATGCGGTGGACATCTTCGCCATCGTCGGCACCGTCTGCGGGGTTGCCACCACGCTGGGCTACGGCGTGGCACAGGTCAACGCCGGGCTCTCGCACCTGACCGGCATGCCCAACAATGACTGGACCCAGGTGGCGATCATCGTCGTGATCACCGGCCTTGCGACCATCTCGGTGGTGACCGGGCTCGACAAGGGCATCCGCATCCTGTCCGAGGTCAATCTCGGGCTTGCCGTCGTGCTGTTGCTGTTCGTGTTGCTGCTCGGACCGACTGCCTTCCTGCTCAAGGCCTTCGTGCAGAATTCCGGTTTCTACATGGCCGATATCGTCGGCAAGACCTTCGAACTCTATGCCTATGAGCCCAACGACTGGATCGGTGGCTGGACGCTGCTGTACTGGGGTTGGTGGATGTCCTGGTCTCCGTTCGTCGGCATGTTCATCGCGCGTGTCTCGCGCGGTCGTACCATCCGGGAGTTCGTGATCGGCGTGCTGTTCGTGCCGGCCGGCTTCACTCTGCTGTGGATGACCATCTTCGGCAACACGGCCAT
Source organism: Cobetia sp. BL01 (assembly GCF_056493605.1). NCBI lineage: Bacteria > Pseudomonadati > Pseudomonadota > Gammaproteobacteria > Oceanospirillales > Halomonadaceae > Cobetia > Cobetia sp. BL01. The sequence continues at coordinate 144,408 of NZ_JBVBEE010000003.1, forward strand.
CTCGATGATCATGGAGCAGAACGTCACGGCGCTGGTCGATACCGTCAACGACAACTATTCGCTGGCCCTGTTCACCTTCCTCGAGCAGCTGCCGCTGGCGTCCATCACCTCGGTGATCGCGCTGGTGATGGTCATCGTGTTCTTCGTGACATCCGCGGATTCCGGCTCGATGGTGGTCGACATGCTGGCCTCCGGCGGGCGGGAAGATACCCCGACCTGGCAGCGTATCTACTGGGCCTTCGCGGTGGGCATTCTGGCGATCGTCCTGATGCTGGCCGGTGGGCTGGGCGCACTGCAGACGGCCACCATCGCCACTGCCTTGCCGTTCGGGATGATCCTGCTGGCGTCGATCTTCGGGCTGCTGCGCCAGCTCAATCTCGAGTCCGTCAAGCGGCGTTCACTGTCCGTCAACACGGCAGCGGCGACCCCGATGGGCGAGAAGGGCAACTGGCGCAAGCGTGCCCAGCACCTGATGAGCTTCCCGACGCGCGCCATGGTGCGGGGGTTCCTGCGCGGTACCGTCGCGCAGGGCATGCAGGAGCTGGCGGAAGAGCTGCGTGGTCAGGGGCTGGAGGTGGAAGTCACCATCAGTCGTGATCGCGTCTACTTCAATGCGCGCCATGGCGAGGAAGATGACTTCATCTACGGCGTGCGCATTCGCTCCCACCTGCGTCCGGACCTCAATCTGGATCAGGAAGACGAGGGCGATGAAGAGGATTACTGTCGTGCCGAGGTCTTCCTCAAGGAAGGCGGCCAGTCCTATGATCTGATGGGCTACAGCAAGGACCAGGTGATCAATGATCTGCTCGAACAGTACGAGCGCCATATGCACTACCTGCACCAGCTGCGCCTGACCCAGTCTGCCGGCTGACAGCGAGTCTCTGCGGGAGACCGTCAGACCCCAAGCCCCCGTGAGTTGACTCGCGGGGGCTTTTGTCTGTCTGGATGAGCCGGACTGGATAGTGCATCTGTCGAGAGACCGTGACCTGAGGCCTCGTCTTCTCAGCTCAGGCATTAGCTCTGCTTATCCAGGCGACGTCGAGATCTTATTTGTCTCGCGAGCGGGGGCCCTCTAGCATGGATTCTCCCCACAAAGTCGCATACCGGCGGGGGCCAGATGACATGCCGTGGTGGTTTCTCCTGCCAGGGTTCTCGCCCATGACTGACCGAAGGTGAACGCGATCTGCCCGCAATGTCGCCATGACGCCTGAGGTTCCCTGAGCCCCAGTATCCGCTGTCATGAACAACGATACCGGTGTCATGAAAAACGATAATAACAACCCGTCACGAGGTAGAAACATGCTGAAAGGAAAGGAACTGGATGCACTGATCGAGCAGCGAGGTGTCTTGAAGGGACTCAACTCGACGCTCGGTATCACCGCGATCACCATGACCGTGTTCTTCATTCTCTATGCGATTCTGTTGGGCAAGACGGCCAGCGATCAGTTTCTGGGCATCAAGTCCTGGATAGAGAGCACCCTGGGCTGGTACTACGTGCTGGTCATGTTCTCGACCTTCGTGGTCTGTCTTTACGTGATGTGTTCGCGTGTCGGCAAGATCCGGCTGGGGCGCGATGATGAACGTCTGGAGTTCAGCAATTTTGCCTGGTTCTCGATGCTGTTCGGCTGCGGTACCGGCGCGGGCATGCTGTTCTTCTCGATGTCCGAGCCCATGATCCACTTCGCGAGTGACTGGAGCGGGGGCAATCCGTTTCTGAGTGCTGACATCAAGGCGGCCGTCGCCGTCTTCTTCGAGGCCAAGCAGGCAGCCTTGGCGAGTGGGCTCATGCCGGGGGACGAAGGCTTCCCGGTGCCAGACAGCCGCGTCGCGGAAGCGGCGGCCGGTGGCATCAAGCTCACCGTCTTCCACTGGGGTACGATCGCCTGGGCCATGTATGCCATCGTCGGACTGTCACTGGCCTATTTCGCCTTTCGCAAGGGCCTGCCGCTCTCGATGCGCTCGGCCCTCTATCCGCTGATCGGCAACCGTATCTACGGACCCATCGGACATACCGTCGACATCCTGACCGTGTTCGGCACCATTTTCGGCATCGCCACCACGCTCGGCCTGGGCGTCGAGCAGATCGGCTCCGGCCTGATGTCACTGGGCCTCATCGAAGAGAAGTCGCGGATGGTGACCGTGGTCTCCATCCTGCTGATCAGCGCCATCGCCACTCTGTCAGCGACCAGCGGCGTGGCACGTGGCATCAAGCTGCTTTCCACCTTCAATACCTGGGTATGCCTCGGCATCCTTGCCTACTTCCTGCTGGTGAGCGATGCCAACTATCTGATCGCGAGCTCCATCACCGCGCTCGGGGATTACCTCACCGATGGCGTCTCGATGACACTGTGGACGGCGCGCACGCCGGACGAGCGCATCTGGCAGGGCGGCTGGACCATCTTCTACTGGGGCTGGTGGATCGCCTGGGCCGGATTCGTCGGCATGTTCATTGCCCGCATCTCGCGCGGCCGAACTATCCGTGAATTCATTCTCGGGGTGATGGTGATCCCCTCCATCGTGGCGCTGGTCTGGTTTGGCGTCATCGGCTCGGCGGGCATCTATCAGTCCCTGTACGGGGCCGACATGGGCATCTATACGGCTGCGGTCACCAACTGGGACTACGCCGGAACCCTCTACCACTCGTTCGAGGTGCTCACGCCCGGCATCGCCGCGACCGTAGCCAAGGTGGCGGCGCTGCTCGTGGTGATCATCTTCTTCGTCACGTCTGCGGATTCCGGCACCCTGGTGCTGGGACGCCTGTTGGCCTTCGGTCGTCCTCCGGTTCAGCAACGCATCATCTGGGGCATGATGCTGGGCGCCGTGACCTTGATCCTGCTGTTGCTGGGGGGAGATCAAGCGCTCAAGTCCTTGCAGGCTGCCTCGATCGCCGGCGCCTTGCCGTTCACCTTCGTGTTGATCGCCATGATGATCGGGTTGTTGAAATCGCTGCGCGAGGACGGCGAATCGATGATCGAGAACGAAGAGCATATCCGCAAGATGATCGAGAACGAGGTCCGCGACCTCTCTTGAGTTGCCTGTTCCTGACGTGCGCGCCAGACGTGTGCGTCCGGTGTGCAAGACATGAGGCCTCTGCCCCCTGGGCAGGGGCCTCGTTGTTTCTTGTGTTTAGGTGAGAAGGCGAGGTCTCGCTCATCCATGTCAGCGATTTTCCGGCTTTAGGTCAGGGCTGTTTCCTCCCTGGGCTCAGGGCTGTTTCCTCCTTGGGCTCAGGGCTGTTTCCCTGCTCCAGAGCCAGCCTGCGCATGTCACCAAGGTCGCAAGGTAATATCAAACGTACGTATGTTCCAATGCTGGCAGGTCCATCGATTCCGCCAACGGCGCGCAGCATGGGTTTGCGGCTATGCTGTCGAAAGTGAAGAGCCCACAGGCTGACACCCACCCGACGGAGCCCCAGCAGCGCCTCACCACGATGTCTTACGACGTAGTCGCGCGACGACGTTTTACAACAACGTCTTACAACAACAAGGTAGCGGGGGCAGTGACGCCGAGCGCCCCACGTACTGTTCAAGGAGCAACGCCATGCATGATCCCCTAGCGGCTCGACCCGATGAGTCAGGCAAGTCCACTAACGACGTGACTACAGATCCTTCCCACGTGGCAGATGCCTCGCCCGACGCTTCGAGAGCACAGCCAACGACAGGCGACATGAGCGGCATGTCGTGCCTGCGCTCCTCGCGGGAAGTGGACTTCACCGGCCTTGATTCCCTGATGGACATGTTCGAGAACGCCTGTCGCACCCACGCCCAGCGGCCGGCCTTCACTTGCATGGACCGCACCATGAGCTTTGAAGAGCTCGAAACTTCCAGTCGCCAGCTGGCGGACTGGTTCCAGCACGAGACCGATCTCAAGCCGGGCGATCGGGTCGCCATCCAGTTGCCCAATACCTTGATGTTCCCGGTGGTGGCCTTCGCCGTTATTCGTGCGGGGCTGGTGCTGGTCAATACCAATCCGCTGTATACCGAGCGCGAGATGGAGCATCAGTTCAATGACTCCGGCGCACGGGCGTTGGTGGTGCTGGCCAACATGGCCGACAAGGTGGAGCGGGTACGCGAGCGTACCGGCCTTGAGTACGTGCTGGTCTGCGAACTGGGCGACATGCATCCACCGCTCAAGCGCCTGTTGATCAATGCCGTGGTCAAGCACGTCAAGAAGCTGGTGCCGAGTTATCGCTTGCCGGATGCCATCCCGCTGCGTCAGGCCATCTCGCAGGGCAAGGCCGAGCGTTGGGAGCGGCCGACACTGGCACTCGATGATGTCGCCGTCCTGCAATACACCGGAGGCACCACAGGCGTCGCAAGGGGGGCGATGCTCACCCATCGCAACCTGCTGGCCAACATGCTGCAGGGCAAGATGGCGCTGACCCAGGGGCTCTCGGCCGGGAATGAGACGCTGGTGGCACCTCTGCCGCTCTATCACATCTATGCCTTCACCATTCATCTGGCCTGCATGCTCAGCGAGGGCAATCATTCATTGCTGATTCCCAATCCGCGGGACATTCCGGGCTTCGTGAAGACGCTGCAAAAGCATGACTTCACCATGTTCGTGGGGCTCAACACCTTGTTCGTGGCGTTGTGCAACAATCCCGGCTTCCAGGCACTGGATTTCTCTAAGCTCAAGATCACCACCTCGGGAGGCGTGGCGCTGACGCGCAAGGCGGCTGAAGAGTGGAAGCGGGTCACCGGCAGTGATATCTCCGAAGGCTACGGCATGACCGAGACCTCGCCGATCGTGTCGTTCAATCCGTTGGACGCCATCCAGCTGGGCACCATCGGGTGTCCGATGCCCTCGACGGAGGTGCGTCTCTACGATGAAGAGGGCGAGCTTGTCGCGATGGGAGAGCCCGGTGAGCTGTGCGTGAAGGGGCCGCAGGTGATGAAGGGATATTGGCAGCGTGAGCAGGCGACCAAGGATAGCTTCACTGCCGATGGCTTCCTGCGCACCGGTGACATCGCGGTCTTCCAGGACGATGGCTATATGCGCATCGTCGATCGCAAGAAGGACATGATCATCGTCTCCGGCTTCAACGTCTATCCCAACGAGGTCGAGGATGTGATCGTGCGGCATCCGGATGTCCTGGAGGCCGCTGCGGTATCGGTTCTTGATGAACGTAGCGGGGAAGCCATCAAGCTATATGTGGTACTCAAGGACGGTGCGGAGCTTGAGGCGGATGCGCTGAGAGACTGGTCGCGCAAGGAGCTGGCCAGTTACAAGGTGCCACGCCATGTGGTGTTCATCGATGACCTGCCCAAGACCAATGTCGGCAAGGTGCTGAGGCGCGAGCTGCGCGATTCCCCGCCGGAGGCGACAGCCTGAGAGGAAATGGCGAGAGACTCCTGACGAAACAAGAAGCCCCGCTCGATGAGCGGGGCTTCTTCGTGTCAGCCACTGATCGTACGGCTGGGGTGTTTCATGAGTGGCATGTCCTATGTGACATGTCACCTGAGCCATCGGACGAAAGACGTCGCAAGCACTCCTGGTGGCGTCACTGCTTGTGCGGCGCGTTGTAGATCTCCAGATCCAGTTCCTTCTCGGACTTGCCGACGAGGGTGGTGACCATCAGGTCGCCCGCGACGTTGACGGTGGTGCGCGCCATGTCGAGGATGCGGTCGATGCCGGCGATCACGGCGATCGCTTCCAGCGGTAGACCCACCTGGCTGAGCACGATGGAGAGCATGATCAGCCCGGCGCCGGGAACGCCCGCCGTGCCGATGGAGGCCAGGGTACCGGTCAGCACGATCATGCCGTAATCCATCATCGACAGCTCGATTCCGGTCATCTGCGCGATGAACAGCGCCACGACACCCTGATAGATGGCGGTACCGTCCATGTTGATGGTGGCGCCTACCGGCAGCACGAAGCCAGACACGCCTTCCGTGACGCCCAGATTCTTCTGGGCACAGCGAATCGAGATCGGCAGGGTGCCGGAGCTTGAGGCCGAGGAGAACGCCACGACCAGCGCATCGACGATGCCGCGCAGATAGCGCATCGGGTTCAGCTTGCCCAGTGTCGCCAACAGGCCGGAGTAGACCACCAGCACATGCACGATGCTCGCCAGATACGCCACGGCGATGACCTTGGCCAGCGGCAGCAGCACATCCATGCCGTAGTTGCCGGAGACATGTGCCATCAGGCCGAAGACCCCGAACGGGGCGAAGGCCATCACGAACTCGGTCAGCTTGTACATCACTTCCGCGAAGCTGTCGAAGACACGCACGACCGGTTCGCCCTTGTCGCCGATCATGATCAGCGAGACGCCGATCCCGATGGCGAAGACGATGATCTGCATGATGTTGCCATTGGCAAGCGCATCAATGGGGTTGCTGGGCACCAGATCCACCAGGATCTGCACCAGAGACGGTGCTTCCTTGGTTTCCATGGCCTTGTCGAAGCTGAATTCGAAACCGGCACCCGGCTGGAAGATGGCAGACGCCAGCATGCCGATGGCAATCGCGAAGGCCGTGGTCAGCAGGTAAAGCGCGATGGTCTTACCACCGATGCGTCCCATCTTCTGAGGGTCACGCATCGAGGTGATACCGACGACGAGGGTGCTGAATACCAGAGGTACGATCAGCATCTTGATGGCATTGATGAAGATATCGCCCAGCGGCTTGAAGACACTGGCGTTCTCACCCATGAGAGCGCCGGCAAGGATACCCAGCGCCAGGCCACCGAGGATCTTCTGCCATAGCGGCAGGCGGCGCCAGAGATTGGGACGTGAAGTGTCACTCATGTGGTTGTCCTTATTCGAGGTCGCGATCTCGATCGCTCATTGCACACAGGAGAACCCGAGCGCTGCTTGATAGGGGGTGTCGCAAGTTGAGGCACCGTTTTAGTGCGGGAAGATTACCAGTCCACCTGAGTGCTCCCCTTGCATCTTTAGTCGTAATTTTGCGGTCCCATTGCAGGATTCTGCGTTTCCATACCAATCCTGCATAAGCTCATGCCGCGAATCGTTCCACCAAAGATGTAGCGCTCAGGCAGTACTATTCACTGCAATCACCTATCTTTTACGTTAACGTCAACTTTCTAGCGCTGGCTGGACAACCTCGACTACGCTGACAGCAACGAGGCATGACGGAAACCACGTCGCATCGGCGATTGCCGGAGAGCGTATTGCATCGCGAGTCCTCCTCGCAGCGCTTCTCTCTGCATTCCCGGGGTGGCTCAGCCAGACCATCTGCCTGCTCGCTCTCAAAAGGAGCGGGCGGGGGCCTCAGGCACCTGATCGGTAAAGAGGATGATGCGCATGTCCCATACAAGAACCACCGGCTCCTGCAAGGGCGATGGCTCCACCAGTGAGCCCGCCACTCGTGAACAGGCCCCCGCGGCCGCCTCTACATCGTCTGCGAGTGCAGCCAGGGCCTCAGCCTCGGACGCAGTGAAGGCTGACACGATGGCGTCGGGCTCTGAACCGACCGCACATCCCGAGTTGACGTCACTTCCCACTTCCCGGCAGTTGGCGCCTGAAACCGCGAACGTCCTGCATCGCATCGCCTTCATGACCGGCGATGAGCTCTGCATTCCTCTCTTCCAGCGTCTGCGCCAGGATGGCTCGCTGCATGAGGGGGGGAAAGAGGTCAGTCTCACGCGCGAGAAAGCGCTCAGGATCTATCACACCATGCTGTTCATCCGGGTATTGGATGAGCGCATGCTGGCTGCCCAGCGTCAGGGGCGTCTGAGCTTCTATATGCAATGCACGGGTGAGGAAGCCACGGTGATCGGCAGTGCGGCCGCGCTGCAGGATGACGACATGATCATGGCCCAGTATCGCGAGCAGGGCGCATTGGCGTGGCGTGGGTTCAGCTGTGACGAATTCATGAATCAGATGTTCGGCAATGAACGCGACTACGGCAAGGGACGCCAGATGCCGATCCACTACGGCTCGCGTGATCTGAACTACATGACCATCTCATCGCCGCTGGCGACCCAGATTCCCCAGGCGACCGGCTACGCCTATGGTCAGAAGCTGGCGGGCAAGGGGCAATGCACCATTACCATCTTCGGAGAGGGTGCCGCGTCGGAAGGGGATTTCCATGCGGCCCTCAACATGGCCTCGGTGCATCGTGTGCCGTGCATCTTCCTGTGCCGCAACAATGGCTACGCGATCTCCACACCCTCCTGCGAGCAATTCGCTGCAGATGGCATCGCGCCGCGCGCCTTCGGTTATCACATGCAGTGCATCCGCGTGGATGGCAACGATGTGATTGCCGTCTACGAAGCCACCCAGGCGGCGCGCAAGATCGCCGTCGAGACGAATCAGCCGGTATTGATCGAGGCGATGACCTATCGCCTGGCCGCGCATTCCTCCTCTGATGACCCCTCGGGCTATCGCAGCAAGAAGGAAGAGGCCATCTGGCGCGACAAGGATCCCATCCTGCGCATGCGACACTGGCTTGAGGCCCAGGGCTGGTGGAGCGAGGAGGAGGAGAAGGCTACCGGCGATCAACTGCGCCGAGAGGTGCTCGAGTCGATGAAGCGCGCCGAGAAACTGGCTCCGCCTCCGCTGGAGAGTCTGATCACTGATGTCTATGACACGCCGCCCCCCTTGCTGGAAGCGCAGATGGAAGACCTCAAGCAGCATATCCGCAAATACCCGCATGCCTATCCCAAGGGGGCCAGCAGCATGGGGTTCAGTGCCGATGAGATCGAGCAGAGCCGCAAGGCCCATCAGCAGCGTCAGCAGGGAGGCCAGCCGGCATGAGCGATTCGACTCCGACCACTGCCCGTCACGACGTCACTCCCGCATCGGGTGAGACAGCCGGCGCGAGCTCAGGCAAGAAGCAGATGAACATGCTGCAGGCCATCAACAACGCGCTGGACATCGCGATGGCGGCCAACCCTCAGGTGGTGCTGTTCGGTGAGGACGTCGGCGTATTCGGCGGTGTCTTCCGTGCCACCAGTCATCTGCAGGACAAGTACGGCCGTGAGCGTTGCTTCAATACGCCCTTGACGGAACAGGGGATCATCGGCTTCGCCAATGGACTGGCGGCGCAGGGCTCGACCCCGGTCGCCGAGATCCAGTTCGCCGACTACATCTTCCCGGCGTTCGACCAGATCGTGAACGAGGCGGCCAAGTTCCGTTACCGCTCCGGGGATCTCTTCAATGTCGGCGGACTGACCATTCGAACTCCCTATGGCGGGGGCATTGCCGGCGGGCTCTACCACTCCCAGTCACCTGAAGCCTATTTTGCGCATACCCCCGGGCTCAAGATCGTGATCCCGCGCAACCCCCATCAGGCGAAAGGTCTGCTGCTGGCGGCGATCCGTGACCCCAATCCCGTGCTGTTCATGGAACCCAAGCGTCTCTATCGCGCTTCCGTGGGCGAGGTGCCGGAAGCGGATTATGAGCTGCCGCTGGGCGTCGCCGAGGTCATCCGTGAAGGCCGTGACATCACGCTTCTGGGCTGGGGAGCCCAGATGGAGGTCATCGAGAAGGCGGCCGCATTGGCCGAACAGGACGGTATCGACTGCGAGGTGATCGACCTGCGCAGCATTCTGCCCTGGGATTTCGAGACCGTATGTCAATCCGTGCTCAAGACGGGTCGCCTGGTGGTCAGTCATGAAGCACCGCTGACGGGAGGTTTCGCCAGCGAGATAGCGGCAACCGTGCAAGAGCGTTGCTTCCTGTATCTGGAAGCGCCCATACGTCGCGTCACCGGTCTGGACACACCGTTCCCGCTGGTGCTCGAGAAGGAGCACCTGCCGGACGAGCTCAAGATATACGAAGCCATCAAGCAGAGCCTGAATTACTGAGCCCGAATGATGGAGCTCGAATGACTGAGCCTGAATGACTGAGCACGGACCTGGAATTGCTGACGGAGGCTCGATGATGTCGAGACCGCTCATGTCCAGGTGACGGCTTGTGTTTACGTGATGAGTTGCAGGGAGTGACGTGTGCCATGAATGATTTCATCCTGCCCGATATCGGCGAGGGGATCGTCGAGTGCGAGCTGGTCAAGTGGTTGATCAAGGAAGGCGATGTGATCGAGGAAGATCAGGCGGTCGCCGAGGTAATGACGGACAAGGCATTGGTGGAAATTCCCGCGCCCCACGCAGGCACCGTGGTTCGTCTGTATTGTCGGGAGGGCGAGATTGCCCGGGTGCATGCACCGCTGTTTGCGGTGGATGAGGCGGGTGAGTCGGATGGGAAGGGTGGGGCAGGTGAAGCAGGTGGGGCAGATGGACAAGTAGCGCCGTCTGGCGATCACGCCCCGTCCGGAGCGAAGGCGCCGGGCGCCGACAGCGCGGATCAGGCCGCTGGAGAGGCTGTCAGTGAACGACGTTCGCGTGATTTCATCCTCCCGGACATCGGGGAAGGCATCGTCGAATGTGAGGTGGTCACCTGGCATGTGGCCGAGGGTGACAAGGTCGAGGAAGACCAGACGATCGTCGATGTGATGACAGACAAGGCGCTGGTCGAGATCACGGCCTCCGAGCCCGGGCGAATCGTGCGCTTCCATTACGCTCAGGGGGAGAACGCCCGTGTCCATACCCCCTTGTACGCTTATGTGCCTGACAGCGATGACACGGCCGACGAGGCATCTGGCGTGGCGCACGAGGCAGTCAAGGAGGCAGGGATGGCGACGGCTGCAGCACAGCACGCTCCGTCTGCCTGTGCCTCAGGCATGTCCCCGGCCCAGGCGCGCATTCCTGCCACACCGGCGGTTCGTCGTCTGCTGCGCGAGCATGCGCTGGACATCAGCGCCATTGCGGGCTCTGGTCGCAACGGCCGGGTATTGAAAGAGGATGTGCTCGTCTATCTCGCGCGTGATTCCGTGGCTGCTGGTACGTCAGATCGCCCGACAGCATCTCCTGCAGATCAACGCCATCGGGACGTGGCCCCCGCGGCTGCGGTGTCCCCCGATGTGGCGGTGGCCGAGCCGGTGGCGTGCGAGTCGCACGAGCCACGTGCAGCGCGGCTGGAAGCCAGGCAGGTCCCCCTCAAGGGCGTGGCGGCCGTCATGGCCCGACGCATGGTGCAATCCAGCACCCAGATCCCCCATTTCCATTACGGAGATGAGCTCGATGTGACGGAGCTGCTCGCGCTGCGCGTGCGTCTCAAGTCACGGGCCGACAAGGAGGGGACTCGCCTGACGCTGATGCCCTTCATCATGAAGGCGATGGCATTGGCGGTGCTTGAAGAGCCGATTCTCAATGCAAGTCTCAGTGACGATGAAAGCCAGGTGCTCTATCACGCAAGCTGCAATATCGGCATGGCTGTCGATGGTGCCGCCGGCCTGATGGTGCCCAACGTCAAGGGCGTCGAACGGCTGAGCATCCTCGAGATCGCGCGCGAGGTAGCCAGACTGACCGAGGCGGCACGCAATGGTCGTGTCCCGCAGGCGGATCTTAAGGGTGGCACGCTGTCGATCTCCAACATTGGTGCTCTGGGCGGCACCTATGCGGCCCCGATCATCAATCAGCCCGAGGTCGCCATCGTGGCCCTCGGTCGTACCCAGCGGCTGCCGCGCTTCGATGTCGATGGCAATGTCTGCGCGCGCGACATCATGACGATCACCTGGGCCGGGGATCACCGCATCATTGATGGCGGTACCATCGCTCGCTTCAGCAATCTGTGGAAGCACTATCTGGAGCATCCGGATGAGATGCTGCTGTCGCTGGCATGACGGGGTTCGATGAGGGAGGCGCTTGTCCATGAGTGACACGCGCGCCCATGAGCGCCTGCAACAGTTCTATATCCCGGAAGAGCAGTCCATCTACCTGCTCTCGCATCATGATGCCAAGAAGCTCAAGGACTGGGTGGCGCTGTGCGTTGCCCAGCTCGAGGGGCTGGGCTATCGCGAAATCCATCTGGTCGGCAAGGGGGCTTATGGCTTCGTGTTTGCCGGGTGGCGCCCTGGTGAAGGTACGGCCATTCGAGAGGAGCACGTCTTCAAGTTCACGCGGGTCACCTTGCCTCAGGCGTTGCAGGACCGTCTGGAGGAAGAGGCCTTCATGCTCGACCAAGTCGCGCATCCGTTGATTCCGCGCCTGATCAGTTACCAGCGCGTTCGCCGCCAGTCGATACTGGTCATGGAGCGCGCGCCGGGCATCAATCTCGAGGAGTACTCGCTCAAGCATGGCCGCATGTCACCGCGTCTGGTGATCAGGGTCGCCAGTCAGCTTGCCGGGATTCTCAAGTCGCTGCGTGGGTCATCCGCAAGCCCCGGTACGCCCGCGGTGGTGCACGGGGATATCAAACCGTCCAACCTGGTCTTCGATGCCGAGGGTGAGCAGGTGGCATTGATCGACTGGGGCAGTGCCGTCTTCGCGCAACTCGACGAGCACATGCAATACCTCACGACCAATGTGATGCAGCTGATGTCGGATGATCTGCAGCAGACCAACGCGCGACTGGGCGATGTCTACTTCATCGGCGAGGAACAGCTCAATGGCGCGCTGTCCTCGCCTCGCTTCGATGAGCAAGGCGTGGCCGCGACACTCTATGCACTGGCGTCAGGGCAGTCGTGTCGCTTCGGCGTGCGGGCCATCCCGGCAACCTCGCTGGGACTGCCACGGGAGTTCGCGCGCATGCTGGATGGCATGCTGGCGGAAGACCCGATGCTGCGAATGCAGGCGGGTGACTACTTCCTGCGCGAGATGCCAAGAATGGCTCGTCTGGTCATGCCGGAACTGCCGTCATCGCCGATACCCTCTCTGCTTCCCGTCTGGGTGAGGCCTGCCGCCCGCGACATCGACACCGTCGTCTATACCTCGCGCAAATCCTTTCTGCGGGAAGCCTTCGAGATCGATGGCATGGACAGTGCGCAGGCCAACCACGAAGACGGCGACCACGCCAATGCGCTGGATGCCGTCAACGACGTCCAGCTGGATCGCTATTACAAGAACTTCATGCAGGGCATGGGAGATACGGAGAAAGCCTTTCTGGCCGCCGTGAGCCGGCTGGGGAAGTATCCGATCGTCGGGGGACTGGCGATCCGCTGGGAGCCGCAGGGCATCTTCGTGGACACGGCGCTGCACCTGCATGACCCCTCGCTCAAGGCCGCCTTCGTGGTAGCGGTCAACAACATGGTGGCGCTGGCGCGTGCCATCTACCGACAGGGGGTGTTCAAGGCCTGTCTGTTCAATGCGCGTGATACCTTGCACCTGGAGCGCGACGACCCCGAGGACGCCTTCACGCTGCCGCAAGCCTCCCCCCGGCGTGAGGCACTCCGCTTTCCCTATGAAGTCAGCGCCGTTCCGGAGCTGGAGGATGAATCACGAGTGCACTCCTATTTCGAGGATGGCCCGGATCCCGAGGAGTTTCTGGCCCTGCCGGAACAGATCATGAACGCGCTGTCGGAACTCAACCAGATCCATCACACCGGAATGCTGATCTTCGAGGCATTGCCGCATCATCTCAAGATCCACAGTTATTACCGTCTGCTCGACCCCGGGCGTGAAGCCGATTTCGCGCATCTTCTGGATGTCATCCTGGCCGCCGTACCACTGATTTCCGGACTGGGGGTGTCGGGCTTCATGAAGATGCCCTACAAGAACACCAAGCACTTTGACCACGTCGAAGCGCAGCCCGAGCGCTTCTACCCGCGTGACCCTCGGGTCAACAGGACGACTCGGCAGGATCCAGCAGGGCAGGCCAGATAGCAGCGTGACAGTGGAGAGAAGCGAGGAAAGAGGAAAGAGGATAGAGAAGCGACTTGTCTTGCCGCTATCCTGCAGACAAACGCCCCGCTCAGGTTTCAGGCCTGGGCGCGGCGTTTTTCATTTCAGTCTGCGCGTCAGATTACGCCACGGTTTGGCGCAAGGATAACCCGTGATGAGTCATCGGAACGCTGCTGCAGCTTCAATCCTTCATCTGGCGCGGCCGTGTCATCGCCTGCGGCGACAGCAGTACTTCAAGGCGCGCCTCATCCAGCAGGCCTTCCTCGCGCACCAGCTCCAATACGCTGCGACCGCTGACCAGGGCTTCCTTGGCGATGCGGGTCGCGTTGTCATAGCCGATGTAGGGGTTGAGGGCAGTGATCAGGCCGATGGAGTTGTTGACCAGCTCCGCACAGCGATCCCGATTGGCCGTGATGCCGATCACGCAGCGATTCTTGAGCATGGTCATGGCTCGGCTCAGCTGGCGGATGGAATCCAGCAGCTTGTAGGCGATCAGCGGCTCCATCACGTTGAGCTGCAACTGGCCGGCTTCCGCCGCCATGGTCAGCGCGGTGTCGTTGCCGATCACATCAAAGGCGACCTGATTGACGGCTTCCGGAATCACCGGATTGACCTTGCCCGGCATGATCGAGCTGCCCGGCTGCTGAGGCGGCAGGTTGATCTCGTTGAAGCCGGTGCGCGGGCCGGAAGACAGCAGGCGCAGGTCATTGCAGATCTTGGACAGCTTGACCGCGAGGCGCTTGAGCATGCCGTGGAACAGCACGAAGGCCCCCATGTCACTGGTCGCCTCGACCAGGTCCGACGCCGGACGGAAGTCGATGCCGGAACGACGTGCCAATGCCTCGATGGCCAAGGCGCTGTAGCGCGGATCGGCATTGATGCCGGTGCCGATCGCCGTGCCCCCCAGATTGACTTCCTTGAGCAACTCGTTGAGGTTGGCGATGCGCTCGACATCTTCGCGCAGGGTGTTGGCGAAGGCGCGGAATTCCTGGCCCAGCGTCATCGGCACCGCATCCTGAAGCTGGGTGCGCCCCATCTTGACGACATCATCGAATTCCAGTGCCTTGCTGGCAAAGGCATTGGCCAGTTCGCTCAGCGCATCCACCAGCATCGAGTGGCTGCGCAGCAGGCCGACACGAATGGCCGTCGGATAGGCGTCATTCGTGGACTGCGCCATGTTGACGTGATTGTTGGGGTGCAGGTGCTGGTAATCCCCTTTCGGATAGCCAAGATATTCCAGCCCGAGGTTGGCGATCACCTCGTTGGCATTCATGTTGGTCGAGGTGCCGGCCCCCCCCTGGATCATGTCGACCACGAACTGATCGTGATGATCGCCATTCATCAAGCGTGCACAGGCATGCTGGATGGCATCGTGCTCACGTGTCTCGAGATAGCCCAGCGCGTGATTGGCTTCCGCGGCAGCGGCCTTGACCAATGCCAGGCCTTCCACCAGACGCGGGAAGTGGGACAGCGGCACGCCGGACAGATGGAAGTTGTTGAGTGCACGCTGGGTCTGGACACCGTAATAGGCCTCTGTCGGGACCGGCTCGCGTCCCAGTAGATCCTTCTCGAGGCGGAAACCGTTTGCCAATGCCTCCTGCTCTGCATGGCTGAGGTCGGGCTGTGAAGATGGCATGGCGTTCTGAGCGGTTTCCGAGGCACTGTTCACTTGGGCGGAACTCCTGGCTGAAGTACACTGTTGCGCTTGAAGCGCGGTGAGGTGGACAAGGGTAACCAGCAGGATGCCCCGACGACCAATGCCTATCGCCGCTGCCGTATACGTCAAATGCATACGACGAAGGTAGTGATTCTCCCCCGTGAAGCTCACTGCCAGAGACAAGGCGCTACATGACCGGTTTTCACGCATATTGCCGGCATGATCGATATCGATGGGAGTTCGGGTGAACCTGGAAACAAAATGGCTGGAAGATTTCGTCGCGTTGTCCAATACGCGCAGCTTCTCCACCTCGGCTCGCCTCAGACATGTGACCCAACCAGCCTTCAGCCGTCGAATTCGCGCGTTGGAGCAGGCCGTGGGCACCACGCTGGTGGATCGTTCGACCACGCCTGTCAGCCTGACGCCGGAAGGACAGTTGTTCTTGGTGACCGCGCGCAATTTGACCGAGCAGCTGTCCGAATGTCTGGCCCATCTACGGGGGCTTGGGATGGCCAACGAGACGCTGGACATCGCGGCGGCACACTCGCTGGCGCTGGCGTTCTTCCCCAAGTGGATCTCGCGCCTTCAGCAAGGGCTGGGGGAGTTGCCGACGCGGCTCTCCGCCATGAATGTCGGCGATGCCATCCATGCCCTGCGTGAGGGCAACTGCGATCTGATGCTGGCGTATTACGACCCTTACGCCAGCATGCAGCTGGATGCAGAGGCATTCCCCTCCTTCTCGGTGGCCAAGGTCAACATGCTGCCGGTCTGCGTGCCGCTGGAGAACGGCGAGCCACGCTTCCCGCTGACCGGCCAGAGCGAAACCAGTCAGGACGCGATTCCCTTGCTCTCCTATACACAGGGAGCGTTCCTGGGGCGCAGCGTGAAGATGTTGCTCAAGAATGATCCATTGCGGCTTCGCTTGCGCACCGTCTATGAAATGGCGATGGCGGAGGGACTCAAGGGCATGGCGTTGCAGGGAGTGGGCATGGCGTGGATTCCGGACTTCTGCATCCGGGATGAGCTGGAAAGTGGCAAGCTGGTGAGAGCCGGCAATGACGCCTGGGATATTCCGCTGGAGATTCGTCTCTATCGTTGCTCACTGGTTCACAAGCCGGGGATTGACAAGCTGTGGAAGCAGCTGATGAATCTGCCGCGAGATTTCCTTCAGGCCTGACAGGCCACACCCAGACACGACAACGGCAGGCCAATGGCCTGCCGTTGTCGTGTCTGGCAAAGCTGTCTCTATCGGCGAGTCAGAAACTGCTTTGCCCCGCATGCAAGCCCAGAAAGTTCTGGATGATGAAGAAGTGGTCTTCGAACAAGGTGTCAGGCTCCAGATCTGCCAGTGCCACCCAGCGAGCCTGCTCTTCGCTGTCCTTGCCACTGCTGCGCAGTTTCGGTAGCTGCTGCTCCGGGCGCAGTGCGAAATAGAAGGCCTCTGCCAGCGTGCGACCGCGCCAGCTGCGATGAGGCTCATCGAACAGACGCTGCCCACGCAGTGAGCCGCGCAGGACAGGTTCTGGCACCTTGAGCCGCACGCGTTCTCTCAATTCGCGCAGGCAGGCATCCAGCAGGCGCTCCTGCGACTGGACGAAGCCCCCGGGCAAGGCGTAAAGCCCCTTGCCAGGCGCCGCGCGTCGGGTGGTCAGCAGGATATGCCCTGATTGCACGACGACCGCATTGACCGTGATGAACAGGGGAGGATAGGGCGCGTCACTCCATGCCGCGCGATACTGCTCGAGCAGTCGACGCTCCTCGACCAGACCTTGCCATGCCGTTTCCTCCAGAAAGCCGCGCAAATGTTCTGCGACGCTGCCGGGCAGCAACTCCAGTCCCTCGTTGTCCAGCCAGTCCTCGACTCTGGCCCGCTCGCTGAAGATCACATCGCGGATATGACTCGCCACCATGCCCTCGTGGTAAGGCCCTGCCACGGATTCCCACTGCGGGAACAGACTCAGATAATAGCTGGAACGTGCATTGTCATTGCCATGCGTGGCCCCGATCAAGGCGATGCGTGGCATGCGATTGGCCTGCGGGCGTGCGATGTCACGCACCTTGCGCTGCACATCCCGCACCCAGACATCGTCGTTGTAGAGAGCATCCAGCAGCGGCACGATTTCCAGTCGGGCATTGGCATCCTCCCCGAAACAGCTGCGAATCATGTTGGTGCGTTCATCGAAGGTGAAAGGGTTGCGCAAGGAACGCGCCTGCCAGGCAGACCCCACCAGGACGATGACCTGGCGTGCACGACGCAGGGCCTCCTCCATGATCGCGACATGACCATGGTGAACGGGTTGGAAGCGGCCGATGAAGACGAGACAGTCATACTGACAGGCGTTGTCTGCCGAGCCCTCGGAGCAGAGCTGAGACGGTGCACGCATGGCGGGCATGAGAGTCGATGAGGGCATGAAACGCTCCATGGAATTCTGAAGACTGCATCTGGATGGCAGGTCGTGCGTCCCCGATAGCCTATCAGATAACGCGCATACGCTGAGCATGGCCTGGCAGTGTGCGATCTGTCTGCGTCTGCAGGCATCTACATATTATACCGTTATCTTTTGTCTTCACACAGATATCGATCCTACCCACAACACTGTCATCGACGAGGTGGGAGAGGCGAAAGACGAGAGAAACGAGAGAGGCAATAGAAAGCGGAGAGCAGGCGAGGCATCACGCAGACTGGCTACCCCCCGCAAGGCATGCCTTGCAGGGGGCCAGCCGGTATCGTCATGACCCGCGGTGCGTCACGTGATATCGGGAGTACAGGCTCAGGAAGCCTTGGCGGTCAGCACGTCGGTGATCCACTCGACGACCTGCTCACCGTTGGCATTGACGCAGACGTCGACCAACGGCGTCTGGGACCATTGATTGCCGAGGAACTCGCGTCCTTGCGGCGCGAACAGGGTCTGGCCTTCCGCCAGCCCTTCGACTTCGACGCTCAGGTGGCCACGCTCGACGGTGAACATCTCCGGCTTCATCAGCCAGGCCAGGGCACAGCTGTCGTGCGGACAGCAGCCATCGATGCCACGAGCTTCCTGGTAGAAGGCCTTGTAGAACTGATAGCTGCCGGACAGCACCTCGCCCAGGGCACCTTGCGCGACACGGATGCGCTCGACATGTGCCGGGGACAGCACGCAGCGGTGAGTGGCATCCAGGCCGACCATGGTCAGCGGCCAGCCTGCCGTGAGCACCTTGGAGGCGGCATGCGGGTCGTTGAAGATATTGGCTTCCGCGACCGGAGAGACGTTGCCGCCTTCACGGATGGAGCCACCCATCACGACCACCTGCTTGACCTTGGTGATGATGCTCGGGTCCAGTTGCAGGGCGGTTGCCAGGTTGCCCAGCGGGCCTACCGCGACGAGGGTGATCTCGCCCGGACGCGCATTGACCTGCTCGACGATGAACTGCGGTGCACTGATGGGCAACGCCTTGCCCTTGGGCTCCGGGATATCCATGTTGCCAAGGCCGTTGGCGCCGTGGATGTGCGCCGGTGCGGGGAACTTGTCCTTGACCAGCGGTTGGGCAGCACCCTGTGCGACCGGGATATTCTGGCCCGCCAGCTCCCCCAGCAACAACGCATTGGACGTGGCGGTCTCGATGGTGACGTTGCCGAAGGTGGTCGTCATGCCGAGGAATTCGATGTCCGGATGTGCCAGGCAGATGGCGATGGCCTGGGCGTCATCAACGCCCGGGTCGGTATCAAAGATGATGGGAGTCTTCATGATGTCCTCTTGCCGATAAAGCCATGAACCGGTGCCATCGGCACCTCAATCAGCGTGCCGTGGGCTGAGCCTCACCCTCAGGAAAGGCTCAGACCTGTCCGGTTCAAGGGGGTGATCGTTCAGTTGCTCAATGCGTCCAGGGGGGGCCACTTAGCCAGGGCGTCAGCGACATCGCTGCTGCCCGGAATGCTGGGAGCGGCGCCTTCACGACTGACACAGAGTGCGGAGGCCGTGCTGGCGCGACGCAGACTGTCTTCGATGTTCATGCCATCGATCTGGCTGGCCAGGTAATAGCCGATGAAGGTATCGCCGGCAGCGGTGGTATCCACCGCCTTCACGCGATGGGCAGGCAGCTGGATGCGCTGCTCGCCCAGCTGATAGCAGACGCCCTCGCTGCCCAGAGTCAGCACGACCTCGGTGGCGGGCAGGCGCTCATGCAGGGCATTGAGCAGCGTGTCGACCGGTGCGCTTTCTTCCAGCTCGACCAGTTGCGCCGCTTCGCCACGGTTCAAGAACAGCACCTGGCAATGCTCCAGCGGGAGATCCAGCACTTCAGCACTCATCGGCGCCGGGTTGAAGGCGATCTTCATGCCCTTGGCATGCGCCATCTCGATGACCTTGCCAAGCGCATTGCACTCGTTCTGAAGCAGCAGCCAATCGCCCTGGGTGACTCCGGAGAACAGCTCGGAGAGGTGTTCGTCGGTGAAGCCATGATTGGCACCAGGGTAAAGGATGATGCTGTTCTCGGCGTGATCATCCACCTGAATGATGGCGTGACCGCTGGCGCTGGCGCTCAGTTCGACCTGAGACGTGATGACACCGGCGCTCTCCAATGGCTCAAGTGCCCAGCGGTCGGCATTGCCGAGACGTCCCCAGTGGGTGACATCTCCGCCTGCGCGTGCCAGAGCGAGGGACTGGTTGGCCCCCTTGCCGCCCAATACCTGACGGAAGGAGTGACTCGCCAGAGTTTCACCGGGGCGAACCAGATGAGGGACCCGGTAGACGTGATCGATATTGATGGAACCGTAGTTGTAAAGCATGCAGCCTCCTTGGGGGCGAGCATCCTAGCAAAGCCTTGGCCGCCTGTCCGCAGTCCTGACACCAAGGTCTGACCTTTTGGACATGTTTGAGCGTTGAAGCGCGAAGTCCACCTATAGGCAAGAGAAGGCGCATACTCGATTCACTTATGGAGGAATCAGGAAATCCGCCAATGCCGGGAATTCAACGTACCCCCATCACCATCAAGAAATGGGTCTGGCGCGCGCTGTTTACCAGTACCATGATCCCGTTGCTGCTGGTAGAGACGGCGCTGGTAGCGGTGTACTTCCTGTCCAACGACGAGATACGTGATGCCAACCTGAATTACCTTCAGGCGCAGTCGAGCAGTGAGTTGAATCTGGCCATGCTGCGCGAGGCCAAGAGCCTCAATCGTCAGCTGGAACATATACAGGATCTCTCCACCGGCATGGCGGCACAGGCCCGCATGATTCGACTCGACAGTGCTTCTCCCGTCAGTGCGAAGCAAGCGGCTCGGCATGGATTCGAGCGCAGTGGCGCCTGGGCCAGCCAGAGGGATGAAGGGGATCAGGCCAGTGGCTTCCATGCCGTGCTGCCTGATATCGAGATCGATGTGCCACTGGCATTGCGAATGACGGCCGTGGACCCCCTGATGCGCAATATCGTCTCGACCCATCCCGCGGTCATCCAGACCTTCGTGACGCTGGCGAACTGCTCTGTGCGAATCTATCCCTATGTGGATCTCGTCGAGTTGTTGCCCCCCGATCACGATTGCCGAGACTTCTCCTTCTTCTACCTGGCCGCACCGGCCATGAATCCCGAGCGCCACACCGTCTGGACGGATCTCTATCAGGACCCCGCCGCCAATGGCTGGATGACGTCTGCCGTCACGCCTTTTTACGACGGTGACGAATTTCTCGGTGTGGTAGGCATCGACATGACCCTGGATGTCATCGTCAACCAGATTCTGGCCATGGAACTGCCCTGGAGCGGCTTCGCGATGCTCTACGATGCCAAGGGGCGCTCACTGGCGGTGCCGTCGAGAGGCGAATCTTTGCTCTCTCTGGCACCGGTCGAGCAGCCGGACGTCAGCATTCTCCAGGAGGAGGACGTGCTGCGGCCGGCGCAGATGGAGCTGTCCAGGCATCCCGTCTTCGCCACCCTGTCCGAGCAGATCCTCGGGCAGCGTCGTGGCTCTGCAAGCGTCTTGGTGAATGGTGAGCCCTTCAAGGTGGCCTGGGAGCGTCTGAGCAGCAATGACTGGATCATGTTGAGCATGGTGGAGGAGTCGGCCGTCTTCTCGCGTACCGCCGAGATCGGGCGCAATTTTCAACTGGTCGGCATGGCGCTGGTGGGCGGCCTGATTCTCTTCTATCTGAGCTTCTTCCTGCTGATGAGCTGGCGCACCCACCACATCAGTCGCCATCTGTCCGTGCCGCTGGCAGAGCTCAGGGATCGCCTGCATCGTATCGGCATGGGGGCGGAGATCGAGTCTCCCGGGCAATGCGGTATCGTCGAGCTGGATGATGCCCATCATACGGCGGAAGAGATGTACCGACGTCTGCGCCAGACCCAGCAGGAACTCCAGGCCAGTGAGCGGCGCTTGCTCGACTCCCTGGAAGCCAGTGGCGACAGTCTGTGGGAGATGGATATTCCCGGGTGCATCATCCACATTCACCCCAATCTGTGGCGGATGCTGGGAGCGACAGGGCGTGAGCCGCTGGTGATGCGCGAGCTGGACTTTGATCGGCTGATCCATCCTGATGACCTGGAAGCCGTGCATGTCCTGCGTCACCGCGTGTTCACCACCTTCGGCGATACCTTCGAATGTCAGTACCGCATGCGCGCCCCGGGAGAGGAGGATCTGCGGCACATCGAAAGCATGGGCTGCAATGCGCATTCTGATCTAACGGTTGAACCGGGCATCGAGCCGCAAGGCGGCGAGGGCCATGCGGCATCGTCGGCGAGTCGGCATGACGAGGATCAGGCGGCGGATGCCATTGATTGGGTATTGCTCATCTCGCGCGGGCGGGTAGTGACGTGGGATGCCGAAGGCCACCCCGTCAAGGCCGCTGGCATGCATATCCGTATCGACAGATCCTCATTCGCCAGCCACCTGCGCTGAGCGAGCTCAAGAGTGATCTCAGGCTAGCTGCCATCGATGTCGCGTCACTCCTCTTGAATGACGCGGCAATCCCGGCACCAGAAGGGGCCAGATGCCTTGCGCATCTGGCCCCTTCTGGTGTCTATCCATGCCTCTGCCAGCGGGCGGGCATCGGAGTGCAGCCCCCTCGTCCATGTCTCAGACGTTTTCGCCGAGATAGGCCTCGATATTGGCAAGACTCAGATCCAGTATGTTCTGACGCGCTTCACGACTGATCCAGGCATTGTGGGGCGTGACGATGAGGTTCCATCCGGCCTCAGACGCCGTGCGGCCGTCAGCCAGCGCTGTCAGCAGGGCATGGCCTTCCCGGGGCGGTTCCTCCGGCAGGCTGTCGACGGCCAGTCCACCGAGGTGCCCAAGCTTCAAGGCGGCAAGTGCAGCCTCTTCATCGATGATGCCACCGCGTGCACAGTTGATGAGCAGGGCACCGGGCTTCAGCAACGCCAGGGCCTGCTCGTCGATCAGATGGTGTGTCTCAGGCGTCAGTGGGCAGTGCAGGCTGATGACGTCCGCTTCAGGCAGGAGGTGTTTCAGGCTCGGTCGTTGAGACGTCGACTCACTGCCCGGGCGCGCGGCGAAGGTGACGCGCATGTCGAACGCCTCTGCCAACCTGCCCACGGCAGTCCCCAGCTCTCCCTTGCCGACGATCACCAGATGCTTGCCGGCCAGTTGCAGGGTGGGGCGGCCCATCAGGCAGAAGGTATTGCTGCGCTGCCATTCACCGCTCGCGACATCTCCCTGGTAGCCAGGCAGTTGTCCGGCCAGTGCCAGCATCAACATCCAGGTGTGCTGTGCGACAGAGGCGGTGCCATAGGCCGCGACGTTCATGACGCGTATGCCTTGCGCCCTTGCCGCTTCCATGTCGATGTTGTTGGTGCCGGTGGCCATGACGGCGATCAGCTTCAATGTCGGCAGGGCCTCCAGATGCTGCGCCTCCAGGCGTACCTTGTTGACCAGCACGATTTCGGCACCCTCCAGACGCTCCACGACCTGCTCGGGCAACGTGGCATCATGGCAGACAAGCCCATTGACCCGGTCCTTCAGGCGGCTGAAGTCAAGGCCGTCGCCAAGTGATGCCATGTCGAGCATCACGGCCTGCGGGCCAGAACCAGCGGCAGCAGTAGGGGGAGTTGCAGATGCGAGTTGGGGATCAGACATCGGTGTCCTCATGACGTGAGACGGCCGGGCGGCAGTGAATGAGGCCTGACCCTGGCCGGGCATGACGGCGCATTGCCGGGAATCTATCGAGGTGTTGCCCCGCAAGGGGCCGAGCACGCTATAATGTGGCCCTTTCGCTTTGACTTGAAAGACGTTCAACTGGCCTTATTGTACGCGTTCCGAAGCTGTGCTTGAGATGTCACTCATATTGATGTCTCCGGCACGTCTGATGCAAGGGCGCCGCAAGGCATAACATTGTCATGGTCCGGGATTCGCATTCATGCGCTCGGGACCAGTATCGTCAGGAAAAAACCATGCCGATCTATGAATACCACTGCAAGGCCTGTGGCCATCGGATGGACAAGTTGCAGAAGATCAGCGCCGCGCCGCTGACGGAATGTCCGGAATGCAAGACGGACCAGCTGGAAAAGCTGGTATCCGCCGCCGGTTTCCGTCTGGCGGGCAGTGGCTGGTACGAAACGGATTTCAAGTCCGGCAGCAAGAAGAATCTGGCCGGAGGTGGCGATAGCTCGTCCTGATGTCTCCCGTCATCAGGCCAGCTGTCATGCCTGCCATCCATGTGCAAGGTCATGCATGAGTGGCAGGCATCTCCAGCGTCAGGCCCTCTGAGACAGACGCGCACCAGTGCGTCGATCACGAATTTGAGCAACAAGGAATCAACATGCGCAGCCACTATTGCGGCAAACTGAACGAGACCCTGATCGATCAGGATGTCACTCTGTGCGGGTGGGTGCACCGCCGTCGCGACCACGGTGGCGTCATCTTCCTCGACATGCGCGACCGTGACGGTATCGCCCAGATCGTCGTCGATCCGGACACCGTCGATGCCTTCGCCACTGCCGACAAGGCGCGCAGCGAGTACGTCCTGCGCATCAAGGGCCGTATTCGCATGCGCCCGGAAGGCACCCAGAACCCGAACATGCCGACAGGCATGATCGAAGTGCTGGCCAAGGATGTCGAAGTGCTCAACACCGCACAGACGCCGCCGTTCCAGCTGGACGACCACAACAAGGTCGGTGAGGAAGTTCGCCTCAAGTATCGTTATGTCGACCTGCGTCGTCCGGACATGATCGACAAGCTGCGCCTGCGTTCACGCATCACCCACAGCGTGCGTGCCCAGCTGGAAGCCCTGGGCTTCCTCGACATCGAAACCCCGATTCTCACGCGTGCCACGCCGGAAGGGGCACGTGACTATCTGGTGCCGAGCCGCACCTATGCCGGCAGCTTCTTCGCGCTGCCGCAGTCTCCGCAGCTGTTCAAGCAGCTGTTGATGGTCGCCGGTGTCGATCGTTACTACCAGATCGCCAAGTGCTTCCGTGACGAGGATCTGCGCGCCGATCGTCAGCCGGAATTCACCCAGATCGACCTCGAGGCCAGCTTCGTCGACGAGAAGGACATCATGGGCATGACCGAGACCATGATCAGTGGCCTCTACAAGGAAGTGCTGGATGTCGAGCTGGGCGACTTCCCGACCATGCCGTATTCCGAAGCCATGCAGCGCTTCGGTTCCGACAAGCCGGACCTGCGTATCCCGCTGGAGCTGGTCGATGTCGATGATCTGATGAGCGGTGTGGACTTCAAGGTCTTCTCCGGCCCGGCCAAGGATGACAAGGGCCGTGTCGCCGCGCTGCGTGTGCCGGGCGGTGCCAGCCTGTCACGCAAGGAAATCGACGCCTACACCAAGTTCGTCGGCATCTACGGTGCCAAGGGCCTGGCGTGGATCAAGGTCAACGAGCGTGCCAAGGGCATCGAGGGTCTGCAGTCGCCGATCGTCAAGTTCATGGAAGACGTCGTGGATGACGTGCTGGACCGCTGTGGCGCCGTCGATGGCGACATCGTGTTCTTCGGTGCCGACAAGGCCAACATCGTGGCCGAGGCCATCGGTGCGCTGCGCGTCAAGCTGGGCGAAGACCTCAACCTCTACACCCGCGAATGGGCACCGCTGTGGGTCGTCGACTTCCCGATGTTCGAAGCCGATGCCAATGGCCGCCTGAGCGCGCTGCACCACCCGTTCACCGCGCCGTCCTGCACCCCGGAAGAACTCAAGGCCGATCCGGAAGCGGCACTGTCTCGCGCCTATGACATGGTCATCAACGGCACTGAGCTGGGTGGCGGTTCCATCCGTATCCACGACCAGGGCATGCAGCGTACCGTGTTCGAAGTGCTGGGCATCGGCGAAGAGGAAGCGGAAGAGAAGTTCGGCTTCCTGCTCGACGCGCTCAAGTTCGGCGCGCCGCCCCATGGTGGTCTGGCCTTCGGTCTCGACCGTCTGGTCATGCTGATGACCGGCGCCAAGACCATTCGTGAAGTCATTGCCTTCCCGAAGACCCAGAGCGCTGGCTGCATGATGACCGACGCCCCGGGGGAAGTCAGCGGTGAGCAGCTCAAGGAGCTGAACATCCGTCTGCGTCAGAAGGTCAAGGTCGAAGAAGAAGGCGGTCAGGCCTGATCCAGGCGAATGACCCCGGGGTGATCAACCTCTCCTGACAGGCGCCATCAGCGCCCGGGAGAGGGGCAGTCCCGCGCAAGCGGGCAAGTGACCCCCGGCAAGGCGGTGTGAGACTGTTACCTGCAGATGATGCAGGCAATGACAGTGTCGCACCGCCTTTTTTGTGGCATTGTGGCTGGTTATATACACAGTAAGCTGGAAAGACGACAGGGGTGGAGCGGCAATGAGTGTGAGACGTGAGGCGGTGGCATGATCATTCTTGGCATTGATCCGGGATCACGCCTGACCGGTTACGGCGTACTGGACGTCTCGGCGGCTCAGCCCCGCTATGTGGACAGTGGCTGCATCCGCATGTCCCAGGTCAGCCTCGACCAGCGGTTGGCGCAGATCTACGCCGGTATCAGTGAAGTGATTGCCATGCATCGCCCGGCGGAGTTCGCCATCGAGCAGGTCTTCATGTCCAAGAATGCCGACTCCGCGCTCAAGCTCGGTCAGGCACGTGGGGCAGCCATCGTGTGTGCGGCGAACCACGGCCTGCCGGTATCAGAGTATGGGCCGCGACAGATCAAGCAGGCTGTCACGGGGTCCGGTGCAGCAGACAAGGCGCAGGTCCAGCATATGGTGACCCATACGCTCAAGCTCTCTGCAACGCCTCAGGCGGATGCCGCGGATGCTCTGGCCATCGCGCTGACACATTGCTTTGCACGCATGCGACTGACCCCGAGCAGCGCGCAGCTGGAGGCGTTGGGCCTGGGGGCGGGTGCAGGGCGCAAGAGTACCCGCGCACGACGCAGCAGTAGCTGGCGTGACTTTGAGCCGGGCAAATGAGGTGTCTGCCGGTCACGTAGGGTCTGAAGAGTGTCTGGTCAGGGGCTGAAGAGAGTGGGGAGCAGACTCCGGCGTGTGCCGAAGACGGCCTCTACAGGCGAGAAGTGACAAGCCCGCTTGCGCCAGATACGCTATCGTTATCAATAAATTCCAATTTTTCAGTCACTTGTAGGCTTGTTTTCACGATGTCAGGCAGCATCTTGCGTTCTGCTGGCATCCGCATGCTGCCTGCATCTGGCCTCATGGCAACAAGTGACTGTCAGATTCATGCGACAAAATCGTCGTGACACTCGGACATGCCGCCTGCACGTTATCTTTGGTAGGCTTGCCCGCATCGCAACAACCCGTGCCGCCTGACACCTGATGTGATGAGCAGGCGGCACTGAAGACTCAAGGACAGCCCGAAACATGATTGGACGTCTGACCGGGCGTTTGCTCGAAAAGCAGCCGCCTCATCTGGTACTCGATGTACAGGGTGTGGGCTATGAACTCGAAGCCTCCATGAATACCTTGCTGGGTCTGCCGGCTGTCGGGGAGGACTGTCAGCTGTTCACCCATCTGGTCGTGCGTGAAGACGCCCAGTTGCTCTATGGCTTCGGCAAGGAGCCGGAGCGTCGTCTGTTCCGGGAATTGATCAAGATTTCCGGGGTCGGGCCGCGCCTGGCGCTGGCGATTCTCTCGGGAATGGAGCAGGCCGATTTCATTCGCTGCGTGCACGACGAAGACAGTCGGGCACTGACTCGCTTGCCCGGCGTCGGCAAGAAGACGGCGGACCGCCTGATCATCGAGATGCGCGACCGGCTCAAGCATTGGACGATTCCGCAGGACGATGGTCTGTCGGAAATGGCGCGCGCTTCGCAGCCACAGCCGCCGGTTACCCATCCCCTGGCCGACGCCGAAGCCGCTCTGGTCGCGCTGGGCTACAAGCCGGTCGAGGCGGCCAAGATGCTCTCGGGACTCGAGACAGGTGCCTCCACGGAAGCCCTCATCAAGGCGGCGTTGTCCCGCAAGATGGCCAGCTAGCGCACGAGTCTCGTGCCTGATAGCGTGAATGACAGAATAGGCACGATCTGATTGGATTTATTGACTAGGGAAAGGCCGGCGACTGGGGTAGAAAGTGCGCGCTTGATTGCATTGGCGCAAGATCATTTCACTGCCTCGGTCAGACCACCTCTCGCCACATGATTCATGTCTGCAGCATGAGTCATCAGGAGTTGAGCAAGCATCATGATGGAGTCGGATCGACTGATCTCCGCGGCCACGCATGATCCGGAAGAACGGATCGATCGCGCCAATCGGCCGCGAACGCTGAATGAGTATATCGGTCAGCCGATCGTGCGCGAGCAGATGGAAATCTTCATCAGTGCCGCTCGCGGTCGTGGCGATAGCCTGGATCACACCCTGGTATTCGGGCCCCCGGGACTTGGCAAGACCACTCTGGCACACATCATTGCCAGTGAGATGAGCGTGGACATCAAGTCGACGTCCGGACCGGTTCTGGAGCGGGCAGGTGACCTGGCCGCCATGCTGACGAATCTTCAGGAAGGCGATGTACTGTTCATCGACGAGATCCATCGCCTGTCACCGGCGGTCGAGGAAGTGCTGTATCCCGCGATGGAGGACTATCAGCTGGATATCATGATCGGTGAGGGCCCGGCTGCCCGCTCGATCAAGCTGGAACTGCCACGATTCACTCTGGTGGGGGCGACGACCCGGGCTGGTCTGTTGACCGCGCCCCTGCGAGATCGCTTCGGAATCGTTCAGCGCCTCGAGTTCTACGATATCGAGTCGCTGACCGGTATCGTCTCGCGCAGTGCGAAGCTGTCAGGCATGGAAGTGGAGATGGATGGCGCGCGCGAGGTCGCACGACGCTCGCGAGGGACGCCGCGTATCGCCAATCGGCTGCTGCGGCGGGTGCGTGACTTTACCGAGGTGCGCGGCGATGGCCGTCTGACGCTGGATGTCGCGGACAAGGCGCTCAACATGCTCAATGTGGATAGCCACGGGCTGGATCATATGGATCGCCGGTTGCTGCTGTCGATGATCGAGAAGTTCGATGGCGGGCCCGTCGGTGTGGATTCGCTGGCGGCCGCCATCGGCGAGGAGCGCGATACCATCGAAGATGTGCTGGAGCCCTATCTGATTCAGCAGGGCTTCATGATGCGAACGGCGCGTGGGCGCGTGGTGACCAGTTCCGCCTATCAGCATTTCGGCATCACGCCGCGTGAGACCCAGGCGCGTCTGACGCCGGGTGGGCAGGAGGACGCATGATGTCGTCTCTTCAGACATCCAGACCCGGCGAGGAAACGTTGACTGAGCAGACGGGCGAATTTCATCATGCGGTGCGGGTCTATATCGAGGATACCGATGCGGGTGGCATCGTCTATTACGTCAATTACCTGCGCTTCATGGAGCGCGCACGCAGTGAATGGCTGCGCGCACGTGGCTATTCCCAGCAGACACTTCTGGAGCGCGGTATCCAGCTTGTCGTGCACAGTGTGGCCAGTCGCTATCATCGTCCTGCGAGACTGGATGATCTGCTTCAGGTCACGGCAACGGCAGGTGAATTGCGTGGCGCGCGCCTTGTCTTTCATCAACAGGTGATGAAGGACGGGGTGATGTTGAGTGATGCCGAGGTGGTGATTGCCTGTGTCGATGCCAGCACATTGCGTCCGCGTCGATGGCCAGTGGAATTGCTGAACGCTCTTGAGGTCTGAGTCACCGATACCAGATTGACCGAGAGTCGCCGTGGTCAAGGCGTGAACGAGTGAGACGCCGTTGCAGCCATCCTTCTGGTCGGATGTCAGGCGACGGAGTCGGACGAATGTTAAGGGTGTCGCCTCACCGGCGGCACTGACTGAACCAAGTAAAAGAGGGATTTCCGTGGAAGATTCGATGTCGATCATTTCGCTGTTCGCGAATGCCAGCCTGGTGGTGCAATCCGTCATGTTGCTGCTGTTGGCGGCTTCCATCGCCTCCTGGGTAGTGATCTTCCAGCGGGGGATGGCATTGTCACGAGCGAAACAGGCGTATACCGCCTTTGAAAAGCGTTTCTGGTCCGGAGTGGATCTCAATCACCTCTACCGTGAATTGCCCAGTGAAGAAGAGGCGACGCCGGGTGCTGCAGGCGTCTTCCGTGCAGGCTTTCGTGAGTACAGCCGTCTCAAGCCCAAGTCCAGCAATGCCGATGCAGTGATGGACGGCGTTCAGCGCAGCATGCGTGTCACGCTGTCACGCGAGGAAGAACGTCTCAATATCCATCTTCCGTTCCTGGCCACCGTCAGCTCCGTAAGCCCCTATGTGGGTCTGTTCGGGACGGTGTGGGGCATCATGGGCTCTTTCCAGGCACTGGGGACTGCACAGCAGGCCACTCTGACCACTGTCGCTCCCTGGATTGCAGAAGCGCTGGTCGCCACCGCCATGGGGCTTTTTGCCGCGATTCCGGCAGTCATCTTCTATAACCGTCTGGCCAGCCGTGCCGATCAGCTGCTGGGCCGTTATGAAGACTTCGCCGAAGAGCTTCACTCCATTCTGCATCGCAATCTGCACGGCCGTGGCAGCAACGACGCCTGAAAGGAGAGTCGAGCATGAAAGGACCTTACAGCCGGGGGCACAAGCGCAAGCTGTCCTCTGAAATCAATGTGGTGCCCTTCATCGATGTCATGCTGGTGCTGCTGGTCATCTTCATGATCACCGCGCCGATGATGACCCAGGGGGTACAGGTCGAACTGCCCAAGGTCACCTCCAAGCCCATCGACAATCCTGATGACGTGACACCGCTGATCGTCTCGCTGGATGACAGCGGCAACTACTACATCGATCTGGGCTCTGATCAGGACAAGCGGACTCCCGTCGCCCTGGATGACCTGGGCAGCAAGGTGGCCGCCATCGTGTCGGAAAAGCCCAAGACACCCGTGCTGGTCAAAGGCGCCAAGACAGCGCCATATGGTGATGTGATGGGGCTGATGAGCACTCTGCAGGGGGCGGGCGTTCCCAATGTCGGGCTGATTTCAGAACCGCCGAATGAGGGCTGATGGATGAGTCAGCCGGAAATCGAAAAGCGGGCAGGCTATGGATTACCCGTCGTGCTGGCCGTGGGTCTGCATGTGGTCATCCTGGTACTGACCCTGGTGAGCTGGCCTGAGTCCGAGCCGGATCAGAGCAGCACGACCATCGTCAACGCGACGCTGGTCAGCACCGAAACGACGACCAATCAGCCCCAGCAGGCCAAGGCCAGCAAGGCGCGGGATGCCGCCGAAGAGGCCGATGAGCGTCAGAGCGCCAAGGAGGAGGCCTCCCGGGAAGCGGAGCGCGCTGCAGAACAGCAGAAGAGTGCTGCGCGCGAGAAAGCCGCGCAGCTCAAGGCAGAGCAGGCCAAGGCTGCCGAACAGGAGAAGGCGGCACAGGCCAAGGCGGCTGAGCAGTTGAAGGCGGAGCAGAAAGCGGCTGCCGAGGCGGCAGACAAGGCCAAGGCAGATGCAGCGCGTCGGGCGGAAGAAGCCAAGGCGATTGCGCTTGAGCGCAAGAAGGCTGAAGCTGAAAAACAGGCCAAGGCAGACGCCTTGAAGAAGGCGGAAGCCGAAAAGGCGGCCAAGGCCAAGGCGGAAGCGGAGAAGGCCGCCAAGGAAAAGGCGGAAGCGGAGAAGGCCGCCAAGGAAAAGGCAGCCGAGGAAGCGCGCAAGAAAGCCGAGGCGGAAAAAGCCGCGAAGGCCAAGGCAGAGGCTGAAAAGGCGGCCAAGGCCAAGGCGCAGGCTGAAAAGGAAAAGGCAGCCAAGGCAGCCGCCGAGAAAGCAGCGAAGGAAAAGGCGGCCAAGGAAAAGGCAGCGGAAGAGGCTCGCAAGAAGGCAGCCGCGGAGGCCGCGCGCCAGAAAGCGCTTGCCGAGAAGGCAGCACAGGCATCTGCTGGGTCACTGGATAGTCTGATCGACAGCGAAAGTGACGCCATCAGTGGCGCCAAGCAGGCCGCACAGGCGGCCAATGGCTTTGAGAGTCTGCTCAAGAAGTATGTCGGGCAGAACTGGAATCGGCCTTCAGGTACCGTACCCGGCATGACGGTGACGCTGCGCGTCTCATTGCTGCCGACAGGGGAACTTGTTTCGGCTGCGGTCAGCAAGAGCAGTGGCAATGCCGCCTTTGATCGTTCCGCGATACAGGCGATACAGAAAGCAGCACCGTTTACCGAGATGCAGGACCTGCCGGCTTCAGCCAAGAGCCAGTTCCGCAACTTCAATCTGTACTTCAATCCAGAGGACCTGGGCCGATGAGACGAGTGACTACATGGATGATGGCAGCCGCCATGCTGGTCGTGACCAGCATGGCGCGAGCGGACCTGACCATCGAGATCACCAAGGGCAATGACAGCGCGACGCCGATCGCCGTGGTGCCGTTCGAGAACCTGACGGGGGGAAGTCTCCCTCAGGATCTGGCCCGTATCATCTCGGATGATCTGGCGCGCAGCGGCCAATTCGAGCCGATCAAGCGTGACAACCTGATCGCGCTGCCGGGGACTACCCAGGATGTCTTCGTCAATGACTGGAAGCGCCTCGGCGCCAGCTATCTGGTGGTCGGGCAGGTCAAGAATGCGAGCAGCGGTGGCTACAGCATTCAATACGAGCTGATGGATGTGCTCGGGAACAAGCGCATGCTGGGAGAAGTCATCACGGGCAGTGATGGCCAGTTGCGTTCGCGCGCCCATTACATGAGTGATGAAATATTTGAGGAAATCACTGGAATTCGCGGTGCTTTCTCGACAAAAATCGCCTACATTACCGCCAATGGCGTGGGTGACAACATTCGTTTCGCACTGTATGTTGCCGACTCGGATGGCCATGGTAGTCAGGAGATTCTTGCATCCGATGAACCGATCATGTCTCCTGCATGGTCGCCGGATGGAAAGAAACTGGCGTACGTGAGTTTCGAATCAGAACGGCCTGCGATTTATGTTCAGGAGCTGGGAAGTGGTCGTCGTGCCAAACTGACCGGTTTCCGTGGCATCAATGGTGCTCCGGCCTGGTCTCCGGATGGCCGCAAGTTGGCGATGGCATTGTCAAAGGATGGTCAGCCCGAGATTTATGTGATGGATATCGCGTCACGCAAATTCCAACGTCTGACCAACAATCCTGCGATCGATACCGAGCCGGACTGGCTGCCGGATGGCAGTGGCATGGTCTTCACGTCTGATCGTGCCGGCTCGCCACAGATCTATCGTCTTGATCTTTCCGGTGGTACTGAACGCGTGACGTTTACCGGAAACTACAATTCCCGTGGGCGTGTGTCGCCCGATGGGGAAACCCTGTTCATGATCAATCGCTCCGGCAACGGTTATCAGGTTGCCAAGCAGGATCTGAAGAGTGGTCGAGTGACATCCCTCACGGATACTCAGTGGGATGAATCTCCAAGTGTTGCACCGAATGGCACTATGGTGATATATGCCACTCAGCAAGGAACCCGTGGGGTCCTGGGCGAGGTCTCGGCAGACGGAAGAGCACAATTTTCCCTGCCGTCACCACAAGGCGAAGTGCGTGAACCTGCGTGGTCGCCGTTCCTGAACTAAACCACTAGAATGCATCCGAGTCACAAAGAAAGGCTTGGCATTCGTTTTCATTAGAGCAAGGAGTTTTACAATGCAGTTCACCCCGTATGCAAAAGGTCTGTTGGTTGCCCTGTCCCTGAGCGTCATGGCCGGTTGTTCCAGCAGCGGTGGCGCCCAGGACGGCGACATGGATTCAGCCAACAGCGGTGCCAACACTGCCGGCATGAACTCTGGTGCCAACACCAACGGCAACCAGATGAGCAACGCTTCCATGCCTGACGTGCGTACCATCTACTTCGCATTCGACAAGGACACCATCCGTCCTGAATTCGAAAGCGTCCTGATGGGCCACGCCCAGTACCTGAAAGCCAACACCAGCGCCAACGTCGTTCTGGAAGGCCACGCTGATGAGCGCGGTACTCGTGAATACAACCTGGGTCTGGGCGAGCGTCGTGCCAAGTCTGTCGCACGCTTTCTGACCGTTCAGGGTGTGTCTCCGTCCCAGATCGAGATCGTCTCCTACGGTGAAGAGCGTCCGGCCGTTCAAGGTCACGGCGAATCTTCCTATGCCAAGAACCGTCGTGTGGTCTTCGACTACTGAGTTCGGCAATCCCTCTGAGGTCCCTGCGGGATAACAGAGACGCTTGAAACTTGTGTTGAGCAGGCCTGAGTCGCAAGGGCAACCTTGAGGCTCGGGCCTTCTCGCACGGCAACATGATGATTCGGCGGAGCCGACAGCATGAAAGACAGCCTGAAATGGTTGTGCGGTGTGGGAGCCCTGGCGCTTCCGTTGTCAGTTGCAGCCGCACCCGCAGTGGAAGACCTTACCGTACAGTCCAACTCGCTTTATCAGCAGGCCAACACTCGCTTGAGTGGTGGCGGCACCCTGACCCTTCTCAACCAGCTTGATGAGCAGGCCCAGGAAATTGCGCGGCTGCGCGGGCGTGTCGATGAACTGGAATATCAGTTCAAGCGACTCACCGAGATGTCGCAGCAACGGTACCTGGACCTGGAGCAACGTGTTTCGGGAACAAGTCCAGCCGGTGAGAACGGTCAGGAGGTCGATGCGCAGACCGCAGCCGCGGTCAGTGGTGGTGCGGGCAGCAATGCCAGCAGCGCCAATGCCTCCAGTGGAGGGGATGCCCAGAAGGATTACGAGAACGCCTTTGCCAAGGTGCAGTCGCGTGATTTCGACGGAGCGATCGATGCCTTTGAATCCTTTGTGGTGGATCACGGGGATTCCAATCTCGCGGCTAATGCCCATTATTGGTTGGGGGAATTGTATTCCGCGAAGAATCAACTGGATGCTTCTGCCCAGGCCTTTGATACTGTCATCAGTGAGTTCTCGCAATCCAGCAAGGTGCCGGATGCGATGTACAAGCTGGGACTGGTCAAGGCGCGGCAGGGCAAGGCGCAGGAAAGTCGCAAGTTGCTCGAGGAACTGGTTCGCCAGTACCCCGACAGCAAGGCCGGCGGAATGGCCAAGGATTTCCTCGCCTCTGGCGCATGACGCCAGATGATAATGACAAAGCCCGCACTTGTTGACTGACAAGGCGGGCTTTGTGCGTTCTGACATGCGCCCGCATGTCATCGATACACCTCAGGCCTTGCCCTTCGGGTCAGCCTCTCGGCAAGGCCAGCGTTCAGGACGGGATATCCTCATGGCGGAATGCAAGATCGATTATCAGGCACCAGCGGATCTGCTGAAAGGGCGAATCATTCTCGTGACTGGTGCAGGCTCGGGCATCGGTCGTGAAGCAGCCATTGACTATGCCAGGCATGGCGCGACCGTCATCTTGCTGGGGCGCACCATTGCCAAGCTCGAGGAAGTCTATGACGAGATCGAAGCATTGGGGGCTCCTCAGCCAGCGATCTACCCGCTGAACTTCGAAGGGGCCACGCTCAAGGATTACCAGCAGATGGCGGAAACGCTCGACAAGGAATTCGGGCGACTCGATGGGGTGCTGCACAATGCCAGTCTGCTGGGCAAGATCACCCCGTTCGAGCAGTATGATCCGGCGTTGTGGGAGCAGGTCATGCAGGTCAACATCAATGGGCCTATCTGGATGTTGCAGGCGCTGCTGCCACTGCTGAAAGCGTCTCGGGATGCGTCCGTGGTGCTGACGAGTTCCAGCGTCGGCCGCAAGGGGCGTGCTTTCTGGGGGGCCTACAGTGTCTCGAAGTTCGCCACCGAAGGCTTTTCACAGCTGCTGGCACAGGAGCTCGAGAATACCAGTCAGGTCCGCGTGAATACCCTCAATCCCGGTGGGACTCGAACGTCGATGCGCAAGTCGGCCTTCCCGGCGGAAGACCCGGATACCCTGCGTACGCCAGCCGACATCATGCCAAGCTACCTGTGGCTGATCGGTCCGGAGAGTCGTGGCCGCACCGGCGAGATGTTCGATGCCCAGCCGCCCAGGACGTGAGATGTCCGAGCGGGTGACAGTGACGAGCACTTGATGGTGAGAAGTTGTCACTGACAGGATTGCCTGCAATGAAAACGCCGACGGCCATGGCCGTCGGCGTTTTCATTGGCAGGGCGTCAGGGTATCGCGCGCCGCGTCAGCGCAGTTCCGCTGCGCGCAGAGCGGCATTGATGACTTCTTCCGAGGTGTCGAACCACACATCGGCAGGCCAGGCGTCCACATCATCCCCGTCGCGGACGTAGCCATAGCGCACGGCGACCGCCAGCATGCCCGCCGCGCGCGCCGCCTGCATGTCGCGATCATGATCCCCGAGATACCAGCATCGTGACGGTTCGACGCCGAGGAGGCGGGCCGCCTCCCACAATGGCTCAGGATGGGGCTTCTTGACGGGCAGGTCATCGGCGCACAGCAGACAGCCCGGAGTGAGCGCCATGGACTCGATCAGCGGCTCGGCGAACTGACGCGGCTTGTTGGTCACGATCCCCCAGGGCAGGCCGTTGCGCTGACAGATCTCGATCAGGGCGTCATAGCCCGGGAACAGCTCGCTGTGGGCCGCGACATCACGGGCATAGAAGTCCAGCAGGCGTGTACGCTCCTCGGCATGCGAGGGATGATCGATGTCGTGACCCAGCGCCAGTCTCACCAGGGCGCTTCCGCCATGCGAGACCTCGGCGCGAATCACCTCATAGCTCAGTTCCGGCAAGGCATGATGGCTACGCAGCTCGTTGGTCGCACGCGCCAGGTCCGGCGCAGTGTCCACCAGGGTGCCATCGAGATCGAAGATCAGCGCAGCGGGACGGGGCAGTGCGGCCGGCAGACTCATGCGAGTTCGTCTTCCGTCGGGCGGCGCGTATGCATCAGATAGTTGACGCTGAGGTCGGCGGTGTTGAGGCGATATTTACGGGTCAGCGGGTTGTAGGTCATGCCGGTGGAACCCTCCATCTTGAGGCCCGCCTCACGCGTCCAGCGGCCAAGCTCAGCCGGGCGGATGAACTTGCGGTACTCATGCGTGCCGCGTGGCAGCATCTGCAGCAGGTATTCAGCACCGATGATCGCGAAGGCGTACGCCTTGGGATTGCGATTGATGGTCGAGAAGAACACCTTGCCTCCCGGCTTGACCAGTCGCGCGCAGGCGTTGATCACCGAGGAAGGGTCAGGAACATGCTCGAGCATCTCGAGACAGGTCACGACATCGAATTGTCCCGCCATTTCCTCGGCGGCAGCTTCCGCGGTGGTCTGGCGATAATCGACTTCCACACCGGATTCCAGCTGATGCAGGCGTGCCACTGACAGCGGGGCTTCACCCATGTCGATCCCGGTCACGGTGGCGCCACGGTGAGCCATGGCCTCGGACAGGATGCCGCCGCCACAACCGACATCGATGACTCGCTTGCCCGCCAGTCCGGCATGGGTGTCGATGTAATCGACGCGCAGCGGGTTGATGTCGTGGAGTGGCTTGAACTCGCTGTCGCGGTCCCACCAGCGGCTGGCGAGCGCGGAGAATTTGGCGATTTCGCTGGCATCGACGTTGCCCAGATGATCCGGGGCAGTGGAATCTTGCTTGGCGTCGCTATGGCTCATGATCGGATCCTTACCGTTACGGAAGTGCATCGCAAGCATGCACGCCCCTGTACAGACGCGTCACCCTCGGGCACGATTCCTCCATTCTAATCCGCCTGTCGTCGCGGGTCAGCGGTAACTGCAAAAAACTCGTCATGACGGGAACTTGCAGATGGCCTCAGCCATTATCGCGCCGCGGTGTTCTCCAGTGCGAACCCCTTTGTCCGTGAGCCTACAGGGAAGTGTCATGAGCCTGATTCCAATTCGCTGGCTGACCCAGTCAGACAATGCCACCGGTAGCGACGAAGATGCCTTGCCGCGACTGGCACTGCTGGATCAACGTCTGCTGCCGGGCGAGACCCGAGAGATCGAACTGCGGGATGCAG
The DNA here is from genome assembly GCF_056493605.1 of Cobetia sp. BL01. Lineage (NCBI taxonomy): Bacteria > Pseudomonadati > Pseudomonadota > Gammaproteobacteria > Oceanospirillales > Halomonadaceae > Cobetia > Cobetia sp. BL01. Next base: position 181,975 of record NZ_JBVBEE010000003.1, read on the forward strand.
ACGGCGTGGCTCGCGCCATTGCCGACATGGTAGTGCGTGGTGCACCGGCCATCGGCATCGCGGCCGCCTATGGTGTGGCACTGGAGGCGGTTCGCGCCGCACATGAGGGCGGGGCATGGGGGGCGCGTCTGGAAGCGGCCTGCGAGGTTCTGGCGGCTTCTCGGCCGACGGCGGTCAATCTGTTCTGGGCGCTGGATCGCATGCGTACGGTGATCGCTGCGCACGCCATGCGTGAGCTTGCCCCCCACGAGGCACTGTTGCGGGAAGCCGTGCGCATTCATGAGCAGGATCTCGAGGACAATCTGCGCATGGCGGAATTCGGTGCGCAGGTGATTGCCGCGTCCCTGACGGCCGACACCCCCCACTGTGAGGTGATGACCCACTGCAATACCGGTGCGCTGGCGACTGGGGGGCACGGTACCGCCCTGGGCGTGATTCGCACGGCGTATGCTCAGGGGCTGATCAGCCGCGTCCATGTCAACGAGACACGCCCCTGGTGGCAGGGGGCTCGACTGACCGCCTGGGAACTGGTGCAGGAAAAGATTCCCGCCCGACTGGCCGTGGAGGGTGCCGCCTCGCTGATCATGCAATCCAGGGACGGCGATGGCGATGTGCGCTGGTTGATCGTCGGTGCGGACCGCATCGCGGCCAACGGCGACACGGCCAACAAGATCGGCACCTTCTCCCTGGCGGTCCAGGCGCGTGCCCATGGCGTCAAGGTGATGGTGGTGGCGCCCCTTGCCACCTTCGATGCCAGTCTGGACAGTGGGGCCGCCATCCCCATCGAGACTCGCGATGCCGATGAACTGCGTCAGGCAGGAAATCGCAGGATCGCTCCCGATGAGATCGAGGTCTTCAATCCGGTCTTCGATGTCACACCGCATGAGTATATTGATGCCATCGTCACCGAGCATGGTGTGGTAGAGTCGCCCGATAGCGACAGTGTGGGTGCCCTGCTGGGGCGTGCCCAGCGTCGCTGAGAAGGCACCCTGTCCGCGGAGCGAAGGCTTCGCGTGGACTGGCCCGTCATGGACGTCTCAGACAGACGATCTGATGGGCCAGTGTGGAAAATCTGCGGTCAATTCGCACTTTTTTGCCAAACTGGCATAACCCCTGCCTAGATTTCAGGACGGTCGCCATCTCGTCCGGGCGGCAGTAACTCGGTAGAGTCGTCACGATCTGCCACGACATAGACACAAGGAAGACGCTTCATGATACGCAAGGCTGTATTGCCTGTTGCAGGTCTCGGAACTCGTTGCCTGCCGGCCTCCAAGGCCATCCCCAAGGAAATGATCACCATCGTCGACAAGCCGGTGATCCAGTATGTGGTGGAAGAAGCGGTTGCGGCGGGTATCAAGGAAATCGTCCTGGTCACCCATTCCAGCAAGAATGCCATCGAGAACCACTTCGACAAGCACTTCGAGCTCGAGACGACTCTGGAAGCCAAGGGCAAGTTCGAGCTGCTCGAGGAACTTCGTCACATCATTCCGGATGATGTCAAGATCATCAGCGTGCGTCAGCCGGAACCGCTGGGTCTGGGCCATGCGGTGCTGTGTGCCAAGCCAATCGTCGGAGACGAGCCTTTCCTGGTGATGTTGCCGGACGTGCTGGTCGACGGCGAAGGTCTCGAGAAGAATGACCTGGCGCGGATGATGGAGGCCTATGAAGCCACCAATGCCGCCCAGATCATGGTCGAGAACGTGCCTCAGGAGATGGCCTACAAGTACGGTATCGTCGCCATCGATGGCGAGACGCCGGAAGCGGGCAAGTCCGCGATGATCAGCGGGATGGTCGAGAAGCCGGCACCGGGCACCGAACCCTCCACTCTGGCGGTGATCGGTCGTTACCTGCTGCCGGGTCGCATCTTCGAGTTGCTCGAGAATACCCCGCCGGGTGCCGGTGGCGAGATCCAGCTGACCGATGCCATCGATACCCTGCGCGATGACAAGGCGGTCGCCGCCTATCGCATGGCCGGTGATACCTATGACTGCGGCCATCAGCTGGGCTATCTGGAAGCCACCATTTCCTTCGCCAAGCGTCACCCGAAATTCGGGGAAGGCTTCCGCGAGCTGATGACCCGCTATCAGGAGAAATGAGCCATGCAGGTGCTGGTGCACGGAAGCGAACTGGCGGCTGCCACGGCCAGTGCCGCCTTGGCGAGTGTCGGCCACAATGTCTGGTGGTGGCCGCATGAAGACATGGACTGGGAGTCACTGGACCGGGTCGACTGGCTGAACAGTGAGCCGGGCCTGCGAGAGCGGCTGGATCGCCACGTCGAACGTGGCGATCTGACGCTGGTGAAGGGACTTGGTTCACTGCGTCGCATCGATGTGCACTGGGTGGCCGTCTCGCCGGATCAACGTGAGGGTGCTCTGACGCGTATCGAGCAGGTCGTCGCGACACTCGCGGAGCCGACGGTGCTGGTCAACAATTCGACCTTCCCTGTCGGGACCACCGAGCGTTTCGAGGCGCTGCTGTCGCGGGATGATCAATATGCGGTGGCCTTGCCGGACATGCTGGAAGAGGGGCGCTCGCTGGCGACCTTCGAGCGCCCCGCGCGCTGGTTGCTGGGCAGCGAGTCCGAGGTAGCGACACGTCGCGTCCAGGAGCTTCTGCGCGCCTTCAATCGTCGGGAAGATGTCTTCCAGATCATGCCGCGCCGCGCCGCCGAGCTGACCAAGCTGGCCATCAATGGCATGTTGGCGACCCGGATCAGTTACATGAACGAAGTCGCCGGGCTTGCGGATTCCCTCGAGGTAGACGTCGAGTACGTGCGTCAGGGCATGGGCGCCGACCCGCGCATCGGCTTCGGCTATCTGTATCCGGGCTGTGGCTTCGGTGGTCCCAACTTCTCGCGCGACCTGATGCGTCTGGCCGATGTCCAGCATGAGACCGGACGTGAATCGCTGCTGCTCGAGCATGTTCTCGACATCAACGAGGCCAAGAAGGAGACGCTGTTCCGCAAGCTGTGGCAGCACTTCGATGGCGAGCTGCGCGGTCGCACCATCGCCATCTGGGGGGCGGCGTTCAAACCGGGCACGGCGCGTATCGACCATGCGCCGGTGTTGACGCTGCTCGAGGCGTTGTGGGCTCAGGGAGTGCGCGTTCGTGTGCATGATCCGGCGGCGCTGTCCGCGTTGGGCGAGGCCTGTGGCGCACATCCCTTGCTGGAGCTGGTCGATGGCAACATGTACGACGCCCTCGAAGGGGCGGACGCCCTGATGCTGGTCACCGAATGGAAGTGTTACTGGAATCCGGACTGGCAACGTCTCAAGCGTGAGCTGGGCGCGAAGCTGGTGCTGGACGGTCGCAATATCTATGACCCCAGCTACGTGGCCAGCCAGGGGCTGACCTACCGAGGCATCGGGCGTCGCGCGACGCCGTGACACCGTCTCGGCACCTGACGAATGTGCATGACATTCGCCTGGCATGAACAAGGCCCCATCCGGCAACGGATGGGGCCTTTTCCTTGGTCACTCCTGTGGCTCATCAGGCCCAGGGCTCAAGCACGAACTTGCCGACATGGGTCTTCTCGAGGAAGGCCTTCTGGGCCTTGGCGATATCCTTCAGCGGGAAGCTCGCCGCGATCAAGGGGCGAATCTCCCCGCGCTCCACGTAGCGCACAAGATTGGGGAAGGTTGCCTTGCACCAGGCGGTGGTGCCCAGCAGTCGGAGATTCTTGAGGTACAGATCACGCAGGTCCAGGGTGACCATGGGCCCGGCGATGGCGCCGGTGGTCACCAGCCGCCCACCACGTGACAACAGCTTGAGCATCACCGGGAAGGCATCGCCGGCGACATTGTCGACCACCAGATCGACGGATTCCTGCCCGAGTTCGGCGACCAGGTCCGCATGGCGATCAAACAGTCTGTCGACCCCCAGCGTGCGCAGGGCCTCATGCTTGGAAGCGCCTGCCACAGCATAGACGATGGCGCCACGTCGCTTGGCCAGTTGCAGGGTGGCGGAGCCGACGCCGCCCGACGCGCCGGTGACCAGTACGCGTTCGCCGGACGTGAGCTCGGCCTGTTCCAGCATGTTCTCCGCTGTGCCATAGGCGCAGGGCAGTGAGCCCAGTTCCACGTCGCTCCAGTCACATTCGACCGGGAAGACGTCACTGGCCCGGATACTGACGAATTGCGCGAAGGCGCCATCGAAGTCAGAGCCCATCCATTCGTTTTCCAATGACTCCCAGCCTGCACTGCGCATGCAGGCCCGCACCAGTACGCGCTTGCCGAGCAGCGCTGTGTCGGCACCTTCGCCGAGCGCGACCACTTCACCACAGCAGTCGGTTCCCTGGATCAGGGGGAAGGGCGTCTCGCCTTTCCAGCCACCTTCAGGCGGGACCGGCTTGTCGATTGTCGTCTCGCCAGGCGAGGTGTCGTGCTGGCTGCTGGCCTGGTTCGTGGCCGTGGTGATGCTGGAGGAATACCAGCCAAGGCGCGTATTGATCTCGGTATTGTTCATGCCAGCCGCCAGTACCTTGATCAGCACTTCCCCCTTGTCTGGCACAGGGACAGGCCGCTCTTGCGCCTCGAGGCGTTCATAGCCGCCGTGGCCGGTGGTCACGATGGCGAGCATGGTGTCGGGTAACGAGGAGGTGATATCGGATGGCATGACGTTCCCTCTGGGGATGAAGAAAGAGTAGAGTGAATGTTCTACCTTGCAGGCTAGCAAATGGCGAGGCGGCATGTCATCTGCAAGCGCGCTTCGTAAAGGATCATCAGGCGATAGGGGAGCCAGAAACCAAAAGACCCCGCCGATTGGCGGGGTCTTTCCTTGCACCATCCTCTCACTCGAACGTCACTGTCAGGTCATATCATCCATGACGTCTGATGTGAGAGTGAAGTGAAGGTGCCATCACTCATGCCGGGTGTCTCAGGCTGCGAAGTTCTGTGCAGCGAAGTCCCAGTTGATGATGTTCCAGATGCTTTCCAGATACTTCGGACGCGCGTTGCGGTAGTCGACGTAGTAGGCGTGTTCCCAGACGTCGACGGTCAGCAGCGGGGTCTGGCCTGCCTTGGCGATCGGGGTGTCTGCGTCGTCAGTGTTGACGATTTCCAGCTCGCCCTGAGCGTTCTTGACCAGCCAGGTCCAACCGGAACCGAAGTTGCCGGCAGCGGAAGTGTTGAAGGCTTCCTTGAAGTCAGCGACGGAGCCCCACTTGGCCGCGATGGCATCTGCCAGCGGGCCTGTCGGCTCGCCACCACCGTTCGGAGACAGGCAGTGCCAGTAGAAGGTGTGGTTCCACACCTGAGCTGCCTGGTTGAACAGGCCGCCCTGAGCGCTCTGGATGATGTCTTCCAGAGACTTCTCTGCGTCCGCAGTGCCTTCGACCATGCTGTTGAGCTTGGTGACGTAGGCCTGGTGATGCTTGCCGTAATGGTACTCAAGGGTCTCGGCGGAGATGGTCGGCTCGAGTGCGTTCTTTTCGTACGGCAGTGCCGGGAGTTCAAATGCCATGGGGGATAAGCTCCTTTTCCTCACCAATAGAATCTTGCTCTGACTTCGTTGGGGCAGGCATGAAGGCTTTCAAGCCTCCTTCAGTGTTCTCTTCGACGTCAGGCGACGAGGAGACAATCGCCAAGGATCCATTCAGCCAGCACATGATGGAAAATGTGCAATTAGCGTGAAAAACCTTGTGAATCCAGATAGCTACGAAGCCAGAGGCTGCGAGAGTCGCAGTGCTTTGCACTATAGCACTCGTGTTCCTGCAGGCCAACGCCGCCGGGACCTGCTGGCGGGAAAGCACCGAAGGGTGTCGGTGAGCGATGTCAGGTATCGCGGGCGACGTCGCCGTCTGGCGGGAAGGTACAGTGCGGTTACATGAGAGGGACCGCGGGCCGTGCTGCTGGGGAACCTGATGAGATGGCCGGGGTCTGCTGTTAGACTCGGCAGAGCCGGCAACCGAAAACCGGCCAGTCAATCAGCGGGATACGGGCGTTTTCCCTCCAGGTGTCGCATGAGGCTCGGGCCTTGCCGCGGATGATGCCGACGCCTGTCGCTGGAACCTTGAGTCGATGTGCCAGTCATGGAGCCAGTATGCGGCAGGACACTACGGAACCTTCGATGGACAATTCCCGGGATGAATCACTGATAGCACGGCGTGATGAAGCGCTGGCCCGTCATCCTGATGCAGCCCCGCCCCCGCGTCGTTGGCCGCTGTGGGTGTGCGTGCTGGCACTGGGAGGGGTGGTCGCCTGGCAGCAATGGCAATTGCAGCAGCTTCAGGACATGCGAGGCCAGCAGAGTGATCAGCTGAGTCGTCAGGTCTCGGGACTCAAGGGCGATGTCGAGAACGACGCCCGGCTGCTGGGGGATGTGGATGAGCGTCTTGCCCAGCTCACCACGCGGGTGGACGAGTCGCTGAGTGCGCGCATCGACGGCCTCACGCAGACCGATGAATCCCTTGCCGACAGCCTCGCTGAACAGCAGGCCGCCTGGCAGGAGCGTCTTGCCGCGCTCTCGGACACGCTGACGGCATCGCAGGACGCGCAGGCGAGTCGTCTCGCAGCGCTTGCCGAGTCCACCGAGGCCCAGCTCGAGGGACTACGCCAGGCGGGTGACAACCGCACCACCTTGCTGAGTGCCTTGCAGGGCTCCGTCAGTGCCCTTGAGTCCTTGAGCCGGGATGGGCGTGCGACGCTCAAGGCACGCCTAGATGCACAGGCTGACACCCTGGCCCATCTCGAGACCGAGTTTAAGGCAGTCGAGCAAGCGCAGCAGCAGTCGCTGCCCCGACTCGAGCAACGCCTGAGCGATCAGTCCAGCCGCCTGGATCAGCAGGCCGTGCAGCTTGAGCGTCTCGCCTCGCAGCGGGACGCCCTCAGGCAAGCGCAGGATGAGGCGACGTCAGAGGATCGCCAGACAAGCTCGCAGGCGCTGACGGCCTTCAAGCAGTCCCAGCAGGAGGCGTTGGACGCGTTGCGTCGCAGGCTCGAGCAGCAGCAGGCGTCCCTGACGGGGCTGGTGGACGCCCGGCTCGCGCCGTTGAGCAAGACCCAGACGTCGCTGTCTTCCCAGCTGGGGGAGCTGCGACGCCAGCAGACGGCGCTCAGCGCCGGGCTGGAAGCCCTGGGTGAGGCGTCCACGCAGGACGAGCAGCTGCGCTCCCTGGATGCCAGCCGTCGGCAGTTGAGTGGCCGCGTGGCGTCCATGTTGAGTCAGCTGTCCCGGTTGGAGCAGCGAGTCGCGCGCCTGGAGCGCTGAGCAGTGATGGAATCCTGGAGGGTCACGTACCCGTGAAGGATACGAACCTCCCCGAACCGGCCTGCGGCAGATGACATATGGTCAGTAACAGTGATGGACAGTACTCGCATGAGTACCTAACAAGGGACGTGCAATGAGTGGCGACAAGAATGGGAGAGCGGGTTCGCTCGAGCCTCGAGGCAAGGTGTTGAGCAACGACGCTGCACGCCGCTATCTGCGCTGGAGCAAGCCGCTGGTCCTGTGCACCGGCCTGCTGCTGGCACCACAGGCATTGGCGCTGGATGCCGCGGTGAAAGGGCTGAAAGGTGCCGCTGCCACCAACGTGGTCAATTATCTGGCGGGGCTTACGTTGGAGGAGGATGTCCCAGCCGAGCGCTACGAGGACGAGATCATCCGGCGCATCCAGGAAGCGCTGCAGGCCTTCGGTTACTACGATGCTCAGATCACGCTCCGCTATCCCGAGAAGGGGTTGCTGGGCGGCGATGATGTGGTCGTGACGGTGGATGCCGGTGAGCCGGTCACCATCGAGACGCTGGAGCTGCGACTCGAGGGCGACGCCGCACGCGACAAGGTCATGAAGAAGGTGCTGGCCGACGCCGACCTCGAGGAAGGGGATGTGCTGCGTCACTCTCGCTATGACAGCCTCAAGTCGACCCTGACGTCACTCAGTCTCGAGCGCGGCTATTTCGACACCTCCTTCTCCCAGCAACGCATCGAGGTACGCCCCTGGCTGCACTCGGCACGCATCTATCTGGTCATGCAGAGCGGTCAGCGCTACCGCTTCGGCGATATCACCTACCTCAACAGTCAGATAGAACTGGATCGCGTCAAGGCCATGCAGCCGTTCCAGACGGGTGATTATTACGAAGCCGGCAAGTTGACCCAGTTCAACCAGCGGCTGAGTGAGGCAGGCTGGTTTCGCTCGGCCGCCATCAAGCCACAGCTCAATCCGGGTGCCGAACTCAAGACCACCAGCCCTGACAGCAAGATCAAGACGCGCAACGTCAAGACACCCTATGCCGAGGCACAGGGGTATGAGGGGTCATGGCTTGCCGATGTCGAGAGGGCTGAGGTAGAGCAGACGAGGGATGAGAGTCACCGCTCGGACTCGACGGTGCCTGCCGCGCAGGCTGCGGGGGCGGCTACAGAAGATCAAACGTCTCTGGACGCCGGTAGCGATACGCCGGTACTGACTGGCGATGCGCTGGAGGCTGCGGTTAAGACGGTCAACGGTCCCATCATTCCCGTCGAGATCAGCCTGATCCCCGCCGACCGTCACAAGTTCGAGACCGGTATCGGCTACGCGACGGATGTCGGACCACGCCTGCAGTTCAGTTGGGAGATGCCGTGGGTCAATCGCTATGGCCATAGCCTGACCAACAGCCTGTTCCTGTCCTCGCCGGAACAGACCTTCGAGGGCGAATACCGCATGCCGCTCGAAGACCCGCTCAAGGATAGCTATGTCCTCGAGTACGGGATGTCGAACACCGACGATGAAGATACCGAGAGTCTCGAGACCACCGTGCGCTTCACTCGCGAGTGGAAGTTCGACAATGGCTGGACTCAGCGTGTGTTCTTCGGTTCCACCTATGAGGACTACACCCAGGCGGATGAATCCGGAGCCGTGCTGCTGCTGTATCCCGGTGTGAGCTGGAACCGCACACGAACACGCCCTAAGACCTTCCCGATGTGGGGCGACCGCCAACAGCTGACCTTCGAATATGGCGATCAAATGTGGGGCTCGGACGTGACCTTCCTGCGCTCCCAGTTCAACACCAACTGGATACGCTCCATCGGCGACAACCATCGTTTCGTGGCGCGCATGGGCGTCGGCCACGTCGATACCGACAACTTTGATGACATGCCACCCTCGATGCGTTTCTTCACCGGGGGCGACAACAGTGTGCGTGGCTATTCCTACGAGACACTCGCCCCGGAAGATGACGACGGCGATTTGGAAGGTGGTAGCTCATTGCTCACCAGCAGCCTGGAATACGATTACCGTCTGACCGGCGACTGGTGGGGCGCGACCTTCTACGACGCCGGCAACGCCTTCAATGGCTGGGACGCACTCGAGCTCAAGACGGCTGCCGGCATGGGGATTCGCTGGATCTCGCCGGTGGGGCCGATTCGTCTCGATATCGCCCATCCCTTCGATGACGAAGACAACGATTACCGTATTCACTTCTCGATCGGGCCGGAATTCTGATCAGCTGTGTCTCTAAAACGAGTGTCGTGCGGATCAAGCGCCAGCAAAGGACCATCAGCTGAGCGGATGAGCTGATAAAAAAGCTATGGAGATGTTGGAATTGTCTAATCCCTATGTACGTCGGGGCGGCCTGGTCATCCGGTTGCTGATATGGCTGCTCGTGTTCCTGATCGGGCTGACGATGCTGCTGGTCGGGGGCGTGTTGTCCCCGTGGGGCACAGGGCTCGTGCTCGATCAGGCACGCTCACGTGGCTTCATCGATTATTCGCAGGCCTCAGGCTCACCCTTGGAAGCGCTGTCGCTCAAGGACGTCTCGCTGGACCTGCCGGGACTGGCCGTCAACGCCGACTCCCTTTCGCTGGCCTGGGGCGAGGACTGTCTGCTCCAGGGCAAGCTGTGTCTCGAGTCGCTTGAGTCCAGCGGGCTCGCCATCACCCTGAGTGATAGCGGTGCCAGCGAGGAGCCTGAGCCAGAGAGCGGTGAGAGTCTCAACGTGCCCATCGTGGTGCCGATTCCCATCGAGGTGCGCAAGGTCGCCATTGATGACTTCGCCCTGTCGCTGGCAGATGGCAGTCGCGTCACCTTCGATCACTTTCATACCTCGGCCGCGCTGTCGGTGAGTACGCTGACGCTGGGCGAGACACGCCTGATCACCAGTCGTTTCATTCCGGCTGATGCCGTCGCGGCTCAAGCGACGTCAGCGACGTCAGCGACGTCTGACACTGTGAGTCTCGAGGGGGTGAGCCTCACGCCTGAGGCGCAGCAAGCGGCGAGCGCAGTGGTCAACGCTCAGAGGGTGGTGCCTCAAGCCGAGACCGCCGCCAGGGCCATCTCGAACAAGGCCATCACGGATGATGCCGCAGAGCCGGCTGGCAAGACTGCAGACAAGACCTCAGATGAGACAGCGCAGGCCGGGCGCATCGCCTTGCCGGAGGTCTATATTCCGCTGACCATCGAGGTCCCTGATCTGGCCATTGAAGACTTTGCGCTCAAAGGGCCGAGCCCGTATGAGGTCAGCCGTCTGTCGCTGGCGCTCAAGGCGGAAGGGCATGACATCACGCTCTCGCGTCTCGAGGTCGACTCGCGTGACGTGAATGCCGATCTCGTGGCGCAGGTCACGCTCAAGGACGAGTATCCCCTGAGCGCCACGCTCAATGCCGAGACCCTGATCGACCCCGTGCGCCATGAAAGGCTGCGCCTGTCGCTTGAGGGCTCGCTGGCGGATCTTGAGGCCTCTCTCAAGGCCGACGGACCACTGGCCGCCGAGCTTGTGGCTAGCGCGGATGTGCTGGACAGTGATCTGCCCTTCGAGGCACGCCTGAGCGCCGAGCGGATCACCTGGCCCCTTGCCGCCGCCAGTGACGCAGCGGGTGATGCTGCTCTTGCGCCTCAGAAAGAGGCCCAGACTGCGGATCAGGACAACGCAGCCAAGCACATCGCCAAGAGCCAGTCTGCCTCCTTCACGCCTGACTATATCGTCGAGAATCTGGCACTGGTCGCCAAGGGCTCACTGTCAGGCTATACGACCACGCTGGATGCCATCATCGAGGGCCGTGACATTCCGCGTGCCACCGTGTCATTGGCAGGCGACGGCGATCTCGAGCATTACCGTTGGCAGCCGCTCAAGATCGCGCTCAAGCGTGGCTCCGCGACGACCCGCGGTGAGATCCAGTGGAAGGAAGGACTCCGGGTCGTGGCCCAGCTGGCGCTCGACAAGCTGCATCCCGAGGATCTGATGCCGGCCCCAACCGGTGGAGGGCAGAAAGCCGTGCGCGGTGAGCTGAGCGGCAATCTCGCGGCCAGCTTCCATCAGCCGCTGCAAGGCCCGTGGGCCGTCGATGTCAGCAAGCTGGATATCCGTGGCACCTTGCTCGAGCGGCCGCTCACGCTGACCGGCAAGCTTTCAGGCAATGCCGACATGCAGTGGAACGTGGACGCGCTGGAGCTGCGCCAGGGGCAGAACCGCCTGAGCGCCAACGGCAAGATTGCCAAGACCATCACGCTTGCCGCCAATATCGATTTCCCGGCGCTCTCGACCCTGATGCCGGATGTCGCGGGTGAGCTCAAGGGCAAGATCGATGCCACGGGCACCCTCGACAAGCCGCGACTGGCGAGCAACTTCACGGGACGACGCCTGCAGATCGGGGAGAATCGTATCTCTGACATGGCGCTGTCTGCCGGGGTCGATGCCCGCAAGCGTGGTGTGGATGACCCGGCACTGGATATCGCCCTCAACGCCGACGGTGTTCGGGCTGGCGGACAGCAGATCGCGACGGTCGCGCTGACGCTGGGGGGCTTCCTGAGCGATCACACCTTGCAGTTCGATACCGAGATGGCCGGCGAGATGCCATTGTCACGTCTGGGACTGACCCTCAAGGGCGGGCTCGACAAGGCGCGTGAGCATTATCGTGGGGCGCTGTCTCCGCTGACGGCGAATACCGACTTCGGTGACTTCAACTTCGACACGCCGGCACGCTTCGATGCCAATCTCGCCAAGGACAGCGTGCTGGTGCAGCCATTCTGTCTGAGTCGGGAACAGGGGGGGCAGATCTGTGTCGCCGAGCCCTTGAGTGCGGGCAATGACGGCCAGGCCGTGGTGACGCTCGAGGGGATTCCTCTGGACATGGCCCAGAGCGCCATGCCGGAGAGCTGGACCATCGGCGGTGCCACGGGTGGCAAGATCACGGCAAGCTGGAAGCAGGGTGGCCAACGCTGGAATGCGGACGCGGAGCTGGCAGGCAAGTTGACACTGGCCGGGGAAGACGCTGATGGCAATGCCTGGTCGCTGCCGGAAACCACCTTGCAACTGGCGTTGGAGGCCACGCCCGAGAAGGCTGATCTCGATACCCAGATTCGCCTCGACAGTGCAGGCGGCATCGGGCTTACCGTGTCGGTCCTCGACCCGGCGGGTACAGGTCAGCTGGATGGCTCGCTGGCCATCCGCGACATCGATCTCTCACCGTATCGTCCGCTGGTGGCGGGCATGACTCAGCTGGAGGGCAAGCTGGCGGGTGACGTTAAGGTCGGCGGCAATCTGAGCCTGCCGTCGTTGACCGGCCCGATCGCGCTGACCGGCGTCAAGGTACAGGGTGAGGGGCTGCCGGTGTCGCTTTCGGATGCCCAATTCACTGTCGACTTCGATGGCAACAGTGCCGATATCGATGGGTATCTGGTGGGCAATGATGCGCGCTGGGGTATCGATGGCGAGGCGGCCTGGCCGACCCTGGATGACTGGACGGCGGCATTGAATCTCGACGGTGCGAAGAATCCGCTCGAGCTTAATATCGCCGGGATCGGGCGCATGCGCGTCGCACCGGATCTGCAGATCGATGCCAGCCCTACGCTGCTCAAACTGCGAGGTGACGTCAATGTACCGTGGACACGCATCGAAGTGGACCAGGTGCCGCCGTCTGCCGTGTCACCCTCCAGTGACACCATCATCATCGAGCGTCCCAGTGATGAGGACACTTCCAACCCGGCTGAGCTGGCGGATGGCAGCGATACCGCCAAGGCGCTCAATGAGGCCGGCATGGCGCTGGATGTGAGGATCGGCATCCATATCGGGCCAGATGCTCGCCTGGAGGCGATGGGGCTCAAGACCAGGCTCAGAGGCGATCTCGATGTGCGCCAGTCCAAGGGCGGTGTGCAGGTCTTCGGTGAGGTCAATCTCGTCGACGGGACCTACAAGAGCTTCGGGCAGGACCTGCAGATCAGCAAGGGGCAGGTATTGCTGGCCGGTCCGCCCTCGAGTCCGCGTCTGAATATCGAGGCGATCCGTGATCCTGACAACACCGAGGACGACGTGACCGCAGGGGTGCGTGTGACGGGGCTTGCCTCCTCACCCAGCATCGAGATCTTCTCGGACCCCTCGATGGATGAGTCGTCGGCACTGAGCTATCTGCTGCGCGGCGAAGGCCTGGACAGTGATACCAGCAGTGACAGTGCGGTCACGTCCGCCTTGATCGGCATGTCGCTGGCGCAAAGTGGCCAGGTGGTCGGACAGATCGGCGAAACCTTTGGCGTGAGGGATCTGAGTCTGGACAGTTCCGGTAGCGGGGATGACAGCCAGGTGGTGGTCAGCGGCTATATCGCCCCGGATCTGAAGCTCAGTTACGGCGTCGGGCTGTTCTCGCCGATCGCGGAGCTGACGCTGCGCTACAAGCTGTTCCGCAATCTGTATGCCGAAGCGGTGTCCGGTACGGCGCAGGCCGTGGATCTGCTCTACAGCTTCTCATTGGGTCGCAGTGAGCTGGCGCCCAGAGTCGGCAAGGACAGATGATACGCCAGGCCAATTGATTGCCACAGATTCAGCCCCCATCGATAGCGTCGGTGGGGGCTGTTTCGTTTTGCAGGGCGTTTCGCAGGGCGAGTTTCACAGGGCGCGTCTTGCAGGGCTTGCATGGCTTATGCCCGAGATCGTGATCGTGCGCGTCAGCACCAGGCGCTGATGGTCAGCGTCATGCCGTGCAGCAACGCTTGATCTTCTTGCCGCTGCCACAGGGACACAGGCTGTTGCGCCCTGGCGTCAATGTCTGCCACTCGGCATCACCGTCGACATAACGCCAGTGATGGCCATCATGATGAAATCGGCTAAGTTCCTGCAATCGTTGGAACTTTCCCTGCTCGAAGAAGGTGGCGTGAAAGCGTACCATGCCGGTATCGGCATCTTGTCCGCTGTCCAGAATCTCCAACGCCAGCCATTGCGGGCCAGCACCTTCCAGGTCGGCGCGTGCTGGGCAATGTGCCGCGTCCCAGCTGTCGATGAGGAAGTCGCTCAGCGAGAGGCAGAAGGCACTGTAGCGGGCGCGCATCAATTGCTCAGGGCGTTCGGCGCGGGTGATGTCCGCATGAATCGGCTGACAGCAATCGACGTAGCGTCGTGCCTCAGCGGTGTTGGGCTGGCAGGGGCAGATCTTGGGGGGCAGAGATGACATCATTGAACCTATACACGATTGCACGACGCGACACAGGAGAGAGTCCGCCATGTGGAAGACGCAAGACAAGCAGGCCATTCCCTCGGCAGAAGATGCCTTGCCGGGGCGCGAACAGCCGCTGCAGATAATGGGTACCCATCACGTCAATGGGCGCTCGATTGTACCTCCCTATCCCCAGGGATGTGAGGAGATCGTGCTGGGACTGGGATGTTTCTGGGGCGCGGAGCGTCTGTTCTGGCAGCTGCCGGGCGTCGTGGTGACGGCCGTCGGGTATGCTGGCGGCCATACGCCGAACCCGACCTACGAGGAGACCTGTACCGGCAAGACCGGACACACCGAAGTGGTACGTGTGGTGTTCGATCCGACGGTCATCGGTCTGCCGGAGATCCTGCGTGCCAGCTTCGAAGCGCACGATCCGACGCAAGGCATGCGTCAGGGCAATGACATCGGCAGCCAGTATCGCAGTGCGATCTACTACGTCGATGACGCGCAGCGTGAGATCGTCGAGAAGAGCCTGGCGGATTATCAACAGGCGCTCAATCAGTCCGGTCTGGGACGGATTACCACCGAGATCGCTCCGCTCGAGACATTCTATTACGCGGAAGATTTCCATCAGCAGTATCTTGCCAAGAATCCGGGCGGCTATTGTGGCCTGAAGGGCACGGGGATCAGCTGCCCGATCGGCTAGCTGGCGGGCTGCGAGCGCATGAACGGTCTGCCCTGATTGCGCTGCCCTGAAGAAACGCGAAAGCCTCATGGTGACCGTCAGCACGACGCCAGCCATGAGGCTTTCTGGTTGCTGGGTCCGCCTGCTGGTTGATGGCCGATTGCGCGTCTCAGTCCGTCGTGGGGGAGGCCTCATCCTGGCTGCGTGAGCGACTCACCAGCAGCCATACCAGTGCCACGAGCGGCAAGGCGCCACCGATCGCCATGATGCCATTCCAGCCGAGATGGGCGTAGATCAGACTGGTCAGCGCCGAGCCGATCGCACCGCCGACGAAGATGCTGGTCATGTAGATGGCATTCAGGCGGCCACGGCTCTCGGGGTCGAGGGAATAGATGGCGCGCTGGCCGAGGACCATGTTGGTCTGTACCGCGAAATCGAGCAGCAATCCCGTCACGGCCAGTGCAACGACCTGTAGAGTCATCGGCATCAGCCCCGTCGCGAAGCTGGCACTGGCGAGTACCAGGGCGCCTACGGTGGCAATCGAGGTGTGGCCTGCATCTGCCAGGCGTCCGCTGATCGGGGCGGCGACAGCTCCCAACACCCCCACCAGGGCGAACAGCGCGACCTGCGTCTGCGAAAAGCCGTGTTCGTTGACCAGCTCGAGCGGTACGGCACTCCAGTAGAGACTGAATGCCGCGAACATCAGCCCCTGGTAGAGGGAGCGACGACGCAGTACCGGTTCATCACGCAGCAACTTGCCGAGGGTCTTGAGCAGCGCGGGATAGCTTGAGGTATGGCGTGGCTGGCGGCTGGGGACCACCCGCCATACCACGCCCCCGACCAGCAGCATCAAGGCGGCACCGACGAAGAAGATGCAGCGCCAGCCGAAGTGATCCGCCAGCAGGCTGGAGGCGGGCCGTGCCAGCAGGATGCCCAGCAGCAATCCGCTCATGATGTTGCCGACCACGCGGCCACGGCTGTGTTCGGCAGACAGGTGAGCCGCCAGCGGGATCAGGATCTGCACCGAGACCGAGCTGACACCGATCAGCAATGACCAGAGCAGAAACGAGGAGGGAGCATCCGCCAGCCCCGCCAGTACCAGACTCGCCGCCGAGATCAGGATCGTGGTGATCAACAGCCGGCGGTTTTCCAGCAGATCGCCCAGCGGTACCAGAAACAGCAGGCCAAGCGCATATCCTCCCTGGGTCAGCGCCACGATGAGACTGGCGCTGCTTTCTGACAGTCCGATGTCGCCCGCGATCATGTTGATGATCGGCTGCGAGTAATAGACATTGGCGACGATCGCGCCGCAGCAGAAGGCAAACAGCATCACCAGGGCGCTGCTGATGCCGTCGCTGGGGGTCGAGGAGGAGGTGTCGGAGGGAGTCATGCGTGATTGCCCCGTGTCATGAATGAAATCCATCATCGTCACGGGGAAGGTGAATCCCCATGGCCGCGTCAAAGAACAGCTCTGACATGCGGTCAAGGGGACGCGACCATAAGGGCTGGATGGCGCAACTCTGGATTCCAGTCGGTCATGGCGTCAGCCAGCACCGATGTCACCGAGCAGGCTGCCTGACCTTCTGCTTGAGGCGATGCCGCCTGTCGTCTCGGCTTCAGCGATACCGCTGGCGATCCTGTTCGGCTTCGGCGAAGCGGTCGATCCACTGTACCAGCGCACCGTCACCTGCCACATTGCAGGCCGTGCCAAAGCTGTCCTGCGCCAGATAGAGCGCCATCATCAGGCCGACGGCGGCAGCATCGAACCCCAGCAGACTCTGGAGCACACCGACCGATGTCATCGCGGCGCCGCCAGGCGAGCCCGGCGCGGCGATGATGGTAACCCCGAGTGCGGCAATGAACGGCAACAACGACATCAGGTCGGGCTGCGGCAATGCCGGCGTCACCAGGATGACACCGATGGCGCAGATGGTCAGCGTGATGGCGCTGCCACACATGTGGATCGTGGCAAGCAGCGGAATGGCAAAGCTCGAGACCGAGGGCGAGATATGATTCAGGCGCGTCTGGCGCACGGTCACGGGGATCGTCGCGGCGGATGACATGGTGCCGGCGGCAGTGAAGTAGGCCGGCAACATGTTGCGTAGCGCCACCAGCGGTGCACGGCCGGTACTCATGCCACTGGCAAGGTAGAGAAGACTCAGCCACAGCCAGTGCAGGGTCAGCGCGAGAATCAGGATCATGCCGAAGCTTTTCAGCGTGTTGGCCACCGTGCCGGCGATGGTCATCTCGCAGAACAGGCCGGCGATATAGAAGGGCAGTGCCGGTATCAGTGCCTTGGCGATGAAGCGCTCGACGATGTCACGACCCCCGTCGGCAAGATTGCGCAGGCCATCATGGCCGGTGGCGGAGATACCGATCCCGAACAGGAAAGCCGTGACCAGTGCGGTGCTGATATCGGTCAAGGGGGGGATGTCCAGCGCGAAATAAGGTTGGAGCACCATCGGGTGACTGGCGGGCATCTGGGTGTGGCTCACGATATGTGGCACCAGTTCGAGACCCACCACCGCCGACATCAATCCGGCCAGCGTGGTAGAGGCATATGCCAGCACCATGGTCAGTGCCAGCAGCCGTCCGGAGGAGCGCTCGAGACGTGCGATGCCGCTCATGATGAAGAACAGGATGATCAACGGGATGGCATACTCCAGCAGCTCGCCGAACAGCACCTTGAAGGTGAGCAGGCTGCGCACGAGGATGTCCGGGGCCCATTGACCCAGCAGTACACCGGCGACGATGCCGAGTACCAGACGAAAAATGAGGTTCATTATCAGACCAATAGCCTAGGTATCAGGCGCGCAGTCTACCATCCTCATGGCATCGCGACAGTGCAATCCTTCTTCTCTCCATATACCGTTATCTTGTCTGTGTTTCCTTTTACAGAAATGACGGCGTCTTCGGGCCGGAAGACGTCTGTGAATCTGACCTGCGAAGGTCTCCGCGTGCTCGCCCCACGATACAGGGCAGCAGTCACGCGGCAGGTGCTCGAACGAGGCGGCAGGCAACGTCAGTTACAGCGTTTCCTGCTGAACACTGTGACGCTGACGGGAGTGTGACAATGCTGACCAATCCGTGAGCTGGCGCGTGATTCTGCGTGCCAGCCAGGACGACAGGCGACCGCGCCGCCACTCAATGAAGCCCACATGCCCGCCGCGTTCGCTCAACTCGATCCGCACCGCTTCAGAGGGCTGCGGAAACCGCGAGAACAGATCGCGAGGCATAAAGGGATCGTCCAGCGACTGCAATATCAGGGTCGGTAGCTCGATGTCTCGCAACAGCCGGCCGGCCGAGGCACGGGAGTAGTAGTCACTGGCCGAGGAAAACCCATGCAAGGGCGCCGTGACTTCGTTGTCATAGGCCCAGAAGCTGTTCAACTGCGTCAGCTGGTGTGCACCGATGGAAATGGGCAGCGGCCCGTTGGCCAGCTTGGCGGCCACCTTGGCTTTCATGCTCTTGAGCAGATGTCGCTGATAGAGTCGCGAGCTGCCCTGATTCAGCACGTCGGAGCTTGCCGCGAGATCCAGTGGTGCGCTGATCGCGATCGCCCCGGCGAGGTCCAGCCCATCTCCGCCTTGTTCCGCCACCAGCTTGAGCAGCATGTTGGCTCCGAGAGATACGCCACAGGCCACCTTGAGGGCATGAGGGTAACGCCTGCCCATCTCCCCCAGAACCCAGTAGGCATCCGCCGTGTCACCACTGTGGTAGGCCCGCGGCAGTCGGTTGGGCGATTGCCCGCACCCCCGGAAATGCATCAGCACGGGCCGCCACCCCAGACGCGCTGCCGCATTGAGCAGATCCCGAGCGTAGGGCGACTCCAGATTGCCTTCCAGGCCATGGAACAGCACGAACAGCGGGGCGTCATCGGACAGTTCAACTTCCCGTTCGCGACGGCTGTTGCCATCACTGGTCACCCAGGAGAGTTCGACGAAATCACCGTCCGGCAGGTTGAGTATCTCGGTGCGGCGAGACAGCGGGGCGCGAGGCAGCAGGCGGGGCAGCAAGGTCTGGACATGGCGATTTCGCAACCCCAGAGCGGGCCGGAACTCGGAGGTGAAGATCGAATGAGGCATGACGCTGACTCCAGAGACAGGAAATCCCGAGCAGGGGCATCGCGCGCCACATGCCAGGATTTCCTGACTTCCATTCAGTGATTCTTTACGTCTGATACCAGGACTGGCTGCATCATTTCATTATCCATCGGTCACTGCTAGTTGCACTGCAGCATGATGCGCCGTCGTCGGTCAGGTCACTGCGCTGCTCACAATCCGGTGTCGGGGCTGCGCGTCAGGTTCTCGGCGCCATCGGCGGTGATGACCAGATTGTCCTCGATTCTGACACCGCCATGGGGCGCCAGGGCGTCTACCAGTGACCAGTTGATCGCCTTGCCCCGTGCATCGCTGCGCAGTGGCTCGAGAAGCATGGGAATGATGTAGCACCCCGGCTCGATGGTGATGGCCATGCCGGTCTCGAGTACGCGGGTCAGGCGCAGCATCGGGTGACCTTCCGGAGGGTGACGCACCTCACCGCTGGTGTGATCCGGAATTCGACCCGCGACATCATGCACCTGAAGTCCCAGCAGGTGCCCGAGACCATGCGGACAGAAGGCGGCGGTGATGCCTTGTGCGACCTGCTCCTCGGCAGGCAGGGAAACCACGCCCAGTTCACGCAGCAGCTCCCCCAGCTCACGATGCATTTCCAGGTGAAGCTCGACGTAATCGACCCCGGGCGCCAGTCTGGCGATCAGGCGCTTCTGGAGCGCTTCCACGCCCACTATCAGTGAGCGGTAAAGGGGCAGCGCGTCATCACCCGCCCAGCTGCGGGTGATATCGGAGGCATAGCCGTGCACGCTGGCACCGGCATCCACCAGCAGGCTGCGGCGGGAATCAGGCGTCTGCAGGCCATAGTGCTGGTAATGCAGTACCGCGGCATGTTCGTTGAGGCCGACGATATTGCCGTAGGGCACATCGGATTCGCGTTGGCGGGACGCGCCGAGATATGCCAGCTGGATATCGAGTTCCGCACCGCCTTCCATGAAGGTCCGCCGGGCAGCCAGGTGGCCACGGGCAGCGCGCAGGCTGGCCTCTCTCAGACAGGCGATCTCGAATTCGCTCTTGCAGACGCGCCCCTCGTCCAGCTGACGGACAAGCCCGAGCGGATTGGGCAGCGCCCCAAGCTCGCTGACCACCTCCGGCTTAAGCTCGGCGATCTCACCCACCAGCGCCACGCGGCCCTCGGGACGCTTCGGCAGTGTCGGCTTGCGTAGATGCACGATCTCGAAGCACGCAGCCCAGGGGGCGATGTCAGGCGTCGGCAACGTGGGCGACAGGTGCCAGAAATCATCGGGGGCATACAGATAGAGCGTCGGACGCTCACCCGGTCGAACCAGCAGCCAGCTATCGCTCAGGCCTGCCATCGGCACCCAGTGAAGGAAGTGAGCATGGGACTTGAAGCTGGCATCCTGGTCATCGGCGAAATGCCGTTTCGGCTTGCCGCTATGCAGCACGATGGCGTCCAGATCATGCTGTTGCATGGCAAGCTCATAGCGCGCCTGCAGCGCCGCCAGATGCGCGCGATGTGCCTCGGCATGGGTCAGTGCGGGGTCATTCAGGCGAGGTTCGAACATCTGTCTTCCTTATGTCAATGTGGTTCAGAGCTGCGCTGTCGCCGGCGAGTCCTTCAGGTCAGTCCGCCGGACTCCGGTGGCTTGCCAAGCCGCGACCATAGCTCACTGACGCTGGCGTGACGTGGCTCTCGCGGGCGATAGAGTCGAATATGCAGTGGCAGATCCCAGCGTTCATCTCCGGCGCGCACCAGCTGCCCGCTGGCCATCTCCGCGGCCGCCAGACGCTGTGGCAACCAGCCGATGCCGTAGCCCTGCAGCACCAGTGCCTTGATGTTGGCTGCCTGGATGTTCTCGTTCATGGTCACCAGGTGTGCCTGGACGGGCACCTGAGCCAGGTGAGCCGTCAACGAGGTCGCGATGACGGCGCGGGGGTGAGGACTGATGAACGGCAAGGGATTGCGACGCGTGCCCGGCAGGGGGTGAAGCGGGCTGCCATCCGCCTGGGGCGCACATAGCGGGATGAAGCACTCCTCACCGACCACCAGGTATTGGTAGCTGTCCAGTTCAAAGCCGAGATCCACACGTGCCTGAGGCCAGTAACACATGGCCAGATCACACTCGCCGCGATCCAGACCATGAAAGTAATCCGCCGCCAGCCAGCCCGTCGCACGCAGATAGGGAAACACCTGCTCACGCAGCTGGTGCTGATCCAGCCATTCGGGCAGGAAATGTGATACCAGCGATTGCGGCGCACCGAGCGAGATCTTGCTGGCCTGCTGCTGGGCCATGTCCTGCAGACGTTCACGCGTGATGCGTACCCGCTCGGTAATCTGCTCGCACAGCTGGAGAAACTCATCCCCGGCAGGGGTGAGTGACAGTGGCAAGGTCTGACGATTGATCAATGTGGTGCCCATCTCCTCTTCCAGCAGTTTGATACGGCGAGAAAAGGTGGGCTGAGAGACATTCTGTGCATCGGCTGCCCGTGAAAAGTGACGGGTCTGAGCCAGAACGATGAAGTCTTCGAGCCAGCGTATTTCCATGGATTCGGTGTGCCTCGTCGGCCTGTCGACAGGCCATGTCAGGAGGTCGGGCGCACATCTCTGCGGACGTGTCACACCAGGGTATCTTGCGGGGAGGTCAATGGCGCCATGCCCGGCAGCGTTCATCGTGACGATTCGCTACCGGGCGGATTGACCCCTTGGTCAATATCGGATCTGCGAGATGTTGCCCTAGACCGAGAGTGGGATGCAATCGTCGATCCGTCGATGTCTACCCGAAAGTCCACGCCAGGCATGTCATCAGACGGCAAGGCAGTCGGCTTGCGCCGGCTGCCTTGGAATCGCCATCCGTGCCCCGAGGGCCGGGCCCTGAGGCACGGGGCGACTCACCACGGAGTGGCATCTGGGCAGGTGTCCTGCTCAGTCGATTCTGCCTTCCTCGACGGCATGGCAGGCCACCTGACCACCCTCGATGGCGATCAAGCGCGGGATCTCCCGACGGCAGCGTTCATTGGCATGCGGGCAGCGGCCATGGAAGACGCAGCCCGATGGCAGATTCACCGGGGTCGGCACCTCACCCTCCAGGCGGATGTGATTGGGCTTGTCATCATGCAGGCGCGGTATCGCCGACATCAGTGCCTGGGTGTAGGG
Source organism: Cobetia sp. BL01 (assembly GCF_056493605.1). Lineage (NCBI taxonomy): Bacteria > Pseudomonadati > Pseudomonadota > Gammaproteobacteria > Oceanospirillales > Halomonadaceae > Cobetia > Cobetia sp. BL01. The sequence continues at coordinate 204,218 of NZ_JBVBEE010000003.1, forward strand.
GTGTCTGGGACGAGCGAACAGCGAGCGAGTGTCCGCCAGCTCACACAGGGTCCCCAGGTACATCACGGCGACACGTGTCCCGAAGTGCTCTACCACGGCAAGATCATGGGTGATGAACAGGTAGGTCAGATCCCGCTGTTCCTGCGCATCCATCATCAGATTGAGCACCTGAGCCTGAATCGAGACATCCAGTGCCGAGATCGGCTCATCGGCGACGATGAACTCGGGATCCACCGCCAGTGCGCGGGCAATCGAGATGCGCTGGCGCTGGCCACCGGAAAACTCGTGGGCATAGCGCTTGCCCCAATCCGGGTCGATCCCCACCGAGCGCATCACTTCCTCGATCTTGTCGCGGATCTCACCATCCTTCAGTGTCGGCTGGTGGAAGCGCAGCGGCTCCTCCAGCGTCTGCTGGATGGTCATGCGGGGATTGAGCGACGCATAGGGGTTCTGGAAGATCATCTGCATGCGACGGCGATAGGGCAGCAGGTCCCTGGGCGCCATGTCATCGATACGTGTCCCGTCGAACCGTATCTCCCCGCCACTGGGCTTGAGCAGCCCCATCACGGTACGTGCGACCGTCGACTTGCCACAGCCGGACTCGCCGACGACACACAACGCCTCGCCCCGCTTGACGTCGAGAGTGACGCCATTGATGGCATGCACGTACTCCTGCTTGCGCCGCAGGCGTCCCTTCTCGAAGGTCAGCTGTTCGAGGAAGTCACCGGACAGCGAGAAACGTTTCTCGAGATCGCGGATCTCGACCAGGGTGTCGCCGAGCGCGGCACTTGTCCCGCTGGCGAGACGCTCCTCTGGTGTGAGAATGGCCTGACTCATGCGTTCACCTCCGTTCGGGGAGCCTGGGAGGCATCGGTGACGATCGGGGTCCACGACTCTCCTTTCACCATCGCCTGCACCATGTGACAGGCCACCTTGCAATTGCCGGAAGCCACGAAGGCGGGCACCTGCTCATGACAGACATCCGCCGCGAAATCACAGCGCGGATTGAAGGCGCAGCCAGCCGGAATCTTGGTCAGCGTGGGCATCGAGCCGCGAATCTGATTCAGGCGACTACCGGGCGTGGCCATCTGGGGCAGGGCGTTGATCAGCCCCTGGGTATAGGGGTGCTGAGCATCATTGATGATCTCGCGGGTCGGGCCCTGCTCGATCACGCGGCCGGCATACATCACCAGGGTGCGCTGGGTCACCTGGCTGACGACACCCAGGTCGTGGGTGATCAGGATCAGCCCGACATTGTGCTTCTCGCACAGCAGCAACAGCAGCTCCATGATCTCGGCCTGGATGGTCACATCCAGTGCGGTGGTCGGCTCATCGGCGACGATGATGTCCGGGTCCAGCAGCAACGCGATGGCGATGATGATGCGCTGACGCATGCCACCGGACAGCTCGTGCGGGTACTGATCAAGACGCTTTTCCGGTGAGGGAATGAAGACCTGATTGAGCTTGTGCAGGGCGATGGCGCGCGCATCCTTGCTGGAGATGCGGCGGTGCGCCTTCAAGCACTCGATCATCTGTTCGCCGATGGTCAGCACCGGATTCAGCGTCATCATCGGGTCCTGGAAGATCATCGAGATGCGATTGCCGCGAATCGATTGCATCGCCTTGGGCTTCATGGTGTTGAGCACTTCGCCATCGAATTTGATCTCGCCGCCGGCGATGTAGCCGGGCTTGGCGATCAGATTCAGGATGGTGAAGGCGGCGACCGACTTGCCGGCCCCCGACTCGCCCACGATGCCCAGGCGTTCGCCACGTTCCAGCGTGAAACTGACGTCGCGCAGGGCGCGGACCTCGCCGCCTCGCATGGCGAAGCGGACATCGAGGTGGTTGACTTCAAGTAATGCCATTGTCTTGATTCCTCGCGGCTTCAGCCCTTGTAGAGGCGGGGGTTCATCACGTCACGCAGCCAGTCGCCCAGCAGATTGATCACCAGTACCAGCAGAATCAGCACGCCACCGGGAATCAGCGTGATCCACCAGCTGCCTGACTGCAGATAGTCGAAGCCGGATTTGATCAGTGAGCCCAGTGACGGCTGGGTTTCCGGCATGCCGAGGCCGAGGAAGGACAGCGCCGCCTCCGAGATGATCGCGTTGGCGATCTGCACGGTGGAGATGACGAAGATCGGCGACAGGGTATTGGGAAGAATGTGGCGGAACATGATGCGGCGGGAACGTAAGCCCATCACCCGTGCGGCATCGACATATTCCTTGCTCTTCTCCGCCAGCACGGACGCCCTGACGGTACGCGCATACTGGGGCCATTCCGCCAGCCCGATGATCAGGATCAGCAGGATCAGCGCATAGTCCGAGAAGGCGGCGCCACCAAAGGTCGCCTTGATGATGGCACCCACCACGATGGCCACCATCAGGGTCGAGAACGACAGCTGGATATCGGCCATGCGCATCAGGAAGGCATCGACACGTCCCCCCAGATAGCCCGCCAGCAGCCCGAAGGTCACGCCGAGCAACGCCTGCAGAATCACGGCACCGAAGCCGATCAGCAGCGACACGCGCGTGCCGTACAGAATGGTGGAGAGCAGATCTCGCCCCTGGGCATCGGTGCCCAGCAGGAAGGCCGGATCACCACCCGCCATCCACGCCGGCGGAAGCTCCGAGTTCATGATGTCGATGGTGGCCAGGTCATAGGGGTCCGCCGGGGCGATCCACGGGGCGAGAAAGGCCCCGAGCACCATGGCGATGAAGACCAGCAGGCAGGCCTGGGCCATCCAGTCACGCTTGAAGCTGTAGACCAGATAGGACTCACGGAAGCGCTGCCAGCGTCCGGGCACCGCGATGGAGCTGGTCTTCGGAGTGACGGGCGTATGGGTCTCGGAAGTGGAATGGCTCATGCCGATTTCCCCGCAAGCTTGACGGTGGGGTTGACCAGACCGTAGATCAGGTCGACGAGCGTATTGGTGATCACGAAGATCACGCCGACCATCATCAGGTAGGCCACGATCAGCGGAATGTCGGAGCGGGTGATGGCCTCGAGGAACATCAGGCCCATGCCCGGCCACTGGAAGACGGTCTCGGTCAGGATGGTGTAGGCCACCATGGTGCCGATCTGCACGCCGCCGACGGTGATCACCGGCAGCATGGTGTTCTTCAGCGCATGCAGGAAGTAGATGCGCTTGAGGCCGATCCCCTTGGCACGCGCGAACTTGATGTAGTCCGACTGCAGGACCTCCATCATCTCGGCGCGAATCAGGCGGATGAACAGCGGCAGCATGATCGAGGCCAGCGAGATGGCCGGCAGTACCAGATGCCAGAGGCCATCGGCGGTGAAGAAGCCGCTGGACCAGGGGCCTGCCACATGGACCAGCTCACCCCGCCCGTAGGAGGGCATGCCGCCATCGGTGGAGAGCATGCCGTTCAGCACACTGCCCCAGGTGGTATCACCGGGGAACCAGTCCACCGTGACGCCGATCGCGAACAGCTGGATCAACACGATGGCCGTCAGGAACACCGGCACCGAGATTCCGATGATCGAGGTGCCCATGAACAGGCGTGACAGCCAGTTGCGTGGGCGGATCGCCGCGAACACGCCGATGGGGGCAGAGAGCAGGATGATGATCAGGCTCGAGGCCATCACCAGTTCCAGCGTGGCGGGCAGGTGCTTGAGTATCACCTCGGTCGCTGGCTGCTTGTAGAAATACGAGGTGCCGAGATCCCCTTGCAGGGCATTGCCGGCAAAACGCAGATATTGGGTGATGAAGGGGTCGTTGAGCCCCATTTCATCGCGCATGACTTCACGCTGGGCTTCTGACACGGCCTGGCCGGTCATCTCGCGCAGCGGGTCGCCCAGGTTGTCCTGAATGGCGAAGCTGATGATGCTGATCACGAACATGACCAGTACGGCGTGCATCAGGCGTTTGATCAGAAAGGCAATCATGGATCGCCACCTTCCTCGTGAACATCACGGTATCGCGCGCGGCGGCCTGGTCTGGCTGGCCAATCGCGCTGGGTGTCAGGAGTCCCGCCTGTCGCTGGCCTGTCATCGGGCACAGGCTCCCCAACCCATCACCGAGAGGCGATGACCTAGGGGAAGGAACAGGCGGGGGTAAGTCGTCGCCTTCAGCCAAGCAGGGCAACCAGAGAGCTCACGTTGCCTATCTCCGGTTGCCTGACTTGCCTGTCGCGAGGGGTGCGTGGCCAGGAACATGGCACTGGACGATGCAAGACGGTCCAGTGCCTGTCGCTCACTCACGGCGTGGGATCAGTCCTGGTCGATGACCAGATCACCCAGGTACGGGAAGTTCATCACGTTGAGGACCGGCTCGATGTTGACGCCATCACGCGCGCCCCAGGCAAGGTTCTGCCAGTGCAGCGGCACGAAGCCGGCATCGTCGTAGACGGCTTTCTCGGCAGCCTGCAACATCTTGGCGCGCTTCTCGGTGTCGGTCTCCAGGTTGGCCTCGGTGACCATCTTGTCGACGTCCGGGTTGCAGTAGTTGCCGGAATTGTACTGACCGACACCGCTGTCGGCATCCGGGCAGAAGGTCAGGAATTCGAAGAAGTTGGCGCTGTCTTCGGTATCCGAGTGCCAGCCGATCATCATCATGTCGGCCGCACGTGCATCATATTCCGGCCAGTACTGGGCCTTGGGCAGGGTCTTGAGGTCTACCGTGATGTTGATCTTGGCCAGCATCGAGGCGACGGCCTGAGCGATCTTGGCGTCGTTCACATAGCGGTTGTTGGGCGCCATCATGCTGATCTTGAAGCCATCCTCGTAACCGGCTTCCTTCATCAGCTCCTTGGCCTTGGCCACGTCATAGCGCGGTGTCAGCTCAGGATTGTGGCCCTGATAACCATCCGGCGACATCTGGGCAGCGGGGGTCGCGAAGCCCTTCATCAGCTTCTGGGCGATACCTTCCTGATTGATGGCGTAGTTGACCGCCTGGCGGACACGCTTGTCCTTGAAGGCTTCGACACGTTCCTGGTTCATCTGGAAGGTGATGATGCGGGTGCCGCCCATCTCGACCAGGTGCACGCCATCCTGCTTGCGGATGCGCTCCAGGTCGGTCGGCGGTACCGGCGCGATGAAGTCCATGTCGCCGGAGAGCAGCGCCGCGACACGGGTGGCGTTTTCCTTGATCGGCGTCAGCACGATGTCGTCGACATTGCCCGGGGATTCGGTATCCCAGTAATCCTCGAAGCGCTCGAAGCTGATCTTCACGCCCTGCTGACGGTCAGTGACCTTGTAGGGGCCGGTACCGGACTCGTTGCGTGAGGCGAAGGTGTTGGCGGCCTTGGCGATCTCATCCTTGGCCTTGCCGTCTTCGGTCTCGCCGGAATAGAACTTGCTGTCCATCGGGAAGATGTAGGTGGCGGCATTCAGCACCAGCGGGAAGGGCTTGTCGGTCACCAGATCCACGGTGTAGTCATCCACTGCCTTGACGTCAGTGAACGGTGCGAAGATGGCCTTGAAGTCAGCACTCTTCTTGAGGCGCTCGATGGTCCAGACCACATCCTTGGCGGAGAAGTCATTGCCGGAATGGAACTTGACGCCTTCGCGCAGATGGAAACGCATGGTGTTGTCATCGACACGCTCCCAGCTCTTGGCCAGACGGCCATCGAAGCCCAGATCCTTGTTCCAGCGAATCAGCGGGTCATAGACCATGTGCGACAGCTGCAGAGTGCCGCCGGAGAGTTGCTCGTGGATATCGAGCGTGACCGGGTCTGCGTCGTAGGCCATGCGCAAGGTGACATCTTCGGCCAGGGCTGGTGTCGCCATGGCCAATGTCGCGCTGCCGATCAGCGCGCACAGGGTCTTCTTTTGGAAGAGGGACTGGAAGGCATTCTGACGGGTCATGAGCTTCCCTTTGCTTGTGATGTTTGGTTGTTCTTGTGGCTCTCTTCGCATTGTCTCCCTCAGGGCGACACGCAAGGATGCGCTTTCACAGTAGTGAGACACGCCGCACAGAGACAATCGAAATGTTGACTAGCCAGATTCAGGCCGTGAATAGCGGTGTCGACAAAAGCGCAACACACACGTTGCTGGTGCATCACGAGGCAAGGGCGTCTTGCATGGCGTTCGTTGGACGATGGCAAGTGTCGTTCAGGACGGTTGGTTAAGTCTCTTGCCTGTGTCACGTGGGGAAAGCGTGACTGGTGATAGCATTCCGACAAAGGCGGTTGAAGGGATATTCTTATTCAATTCAATGGCTTGATGGCGATATGCATCCTTGCTCATCGAAAGGTGGCAAGAGAGCCACGCCATCGTGTCCTCTCGCGAGTCGGGCAGACGACGGAGCCTGTCTTGCGGAGATGACGGCGGGGAAATTCTTGACGAGGCGGTGTTCCCGGACGAGGAATCCGAGATTGCCTGGAAGGAAACGATGAGGTGCACCGTTCTGGTGCGAGGCTTGATTCGCGACTAAGGTCTAGTCGTTGTGCGCAGTCTCGCGGGCGTCATACACCCGAAATCAACGCTGCAACGTGACACGCCTCCCGAAAGGAAGGCGTGTGGTGGCGCACCGCTGGCGAGCCGAGAAGCCTCAGGCGTGGAGGCAGAGCAGGGTGCGCCTGCTCACTTACTCATTTCACTTACTCATTGCTGCCGGCGACAGGCGTCAGGCGGTCAACCCGATAGAGGTTCGGCACCTGGGAGAGACCGCTGATGGTGCACTCCAGGTTGTTGACGCGACCATCCGAGAGGCCATAGACCCAACCGTGGATCTGCAGATTCTGACCGCGCTCCCAGGCACGCTGGAGGATCTTGGTACGCGCCAGGTTCTGTACCTGAGAACGCGCATTCAGCTCACACATGCGGTCGACCTGTTCGTCCAACGGCAAGTCCTTGAGCTCGGCGTGATGCAGGTTGTAGAGCTCGCGCAGACTGTGCAGCCAATAGTCCACCATGCCGTTGTCCCCGCCGGTGATGGCAGCGCGTACACCACCACAACCGTAATGGCCGACGATCATGATGTGCTCGACCTTGAGGACATCCACGGCGTACTGGATCACTGACAACGCATTCATATCGTTGTAGTGAATCAGGTTGGCGACGTTGCGGTGAACGAAGACTTCACCCGGCGGGAGGTCGATGATCTGGTTGGCGGGGACGCGTGAGTCGGAACAGCCGATCCACAGATAGTCCGGATTCTGCTGGTCGGAGAGTCGCTTGAAGAAGTCAGGATCGCGCTCGGTCATGGACTTGGCCCAGACCTTGTTCTGCTCCAACAGCTTTTCAATATTGCTCATGGCGAGGGGACCACTTATCAGGATGACGGGGCAGGGGAAGATGTTGTACAGACATGCTTGCCGCCGCCAGGCCCTCTGCAATGCAATACGTCAACATCGCAGGCCATCGTGAGCGGCGCATGTTGTAACTTTTGTCTAACATCATTGGTATTTTTACCGCGCGATGACCTGCAGGGTCAACCAGCAGTCACGATGGCGGATGACCGCGGCCCACGTCATGGGGCTGCCGAGGGGCATGACTCCTGATACCATGTGGCCAATTCATCAAGGAGATTCCCGTGTCCGATCAGACCCAACAGCCTGTGACAGGCCAGTTTGACTTCGACCTGTTCGTCATTGGCGCCGGTTCCGGCGGTGTGCGTGCAGCGCGTACTGCCGCAGCCACCGGTGCACGCGTTGCCGTCGCGGAAGATCGCTATCTCGGCGGCACCTGCGTCAACGTGGGTTGCGTGCCGAAGAAGCTCTACTCCTATGCGGCTCACTACCATGATTCCTTCAAGAACAGCGCAGGTTTCGGTTGGAACATCGGCGAGGCTCCCCGGTTTGACTGGGCCACCCTGCGAGATCGCAAGACCGCCGAGATCACGCGCCTGAACGGCATCTACCGCAACATGCTCAACAACTCCGGCACCACGCTGATCGACGGCCGTGCCACGATCGCCGATGCCAACACCGTCGAAGTCAACGGCAAGCGCTATACCGCCGCGAAGATTCTGGTGGCCACCGGTGGCTGGCCTTTCCTGCCGGACTTCCCGGGCCGTGAGCATGCGCTGGACTCCAACCGCATCTTCGATCTCGAGCAGTTCCCCAAGCGCTTCTTCGTCATTGGCGGCGGCTACATCGCCGTCGAGTTCGCCAGCATCTTCAATGGCCTGGGAGCCGAGGCGCATCTGAGCTATCGCGGCGAGCTGTTCCTGCGGGGCTTTGACGATGAAGTGCGTGCCTTCACGCGTGACGAGATGGCCAAGAAGGGCGTCAACCTGCACTTCAACACCACCGTGCAGTCCATCGACAAGCAGGGCGATGTCTATCAGGTCAGCCTCAGCGATGGCCAGGTGCTGGAAGTCGACTGCATTCTCGCCGCGACCGGTCGCAAGCCGAACATCGATGGTCTCGGTCTCGAGAATGTCGATGTCGAGCTGAATGCCGACGGTACCGTGCGCGTCAATGAGCGCTTCGAGACCACCACGCCTTCCATCCTGGCACTCGGTGACATCACCGGCGGGCCGGAACTCACGCCGGTCGCGCTGGAAGAGGCCATGCATCTGGTTCGCGCACACTTCGGTGATGGCGTGGTCGGTGGCCTGGATTACGACACCATCGCGACGGCCGTGTTCTGTCACCCCAACATCGGCACCGTCGGCCTCAGCGAGGAAGCGGCGCGCGAGAAGTTCGACAGCATCCGTGTCTACACCGCCGATTTCCGCCCGATGAAGCACACGCTGTCCGGCAGTGACGAGCGCAGTCTGATGAAGCTGATCGTCGATGATGCAACCGACAAGGTCGTCGGCGTCCACATGGTGGGGGATGAGGCAGGCGAGATCATGCAGGGCATCGGCATTGCCGTACGTGCTGGCTTGACCAAGACCGACTTCGACCTGACGGTCGGTATCCACCCGACCGCTGCCGAAGAATTCGTGACCATGCGCAGCGTGACCCGCACTTGACGCCCCATGCAGGCGACGGTGAGGAAGCTCTGGGCTATTCCATGGGCAGCGTTACCATTCGTTGACACTCGTCAGCGATCGCCAGCTTGAAAAAACGCCTCGCGGCATCACCGCGGGGCGTTTTTTTATGCGCGAAGGGCGCTTGACCAGTGAATTTCTTGTCTGCCAGTTCAGGTCACCACATGATCTTGCCAGCGCATACACCTTTCGTAGCATAAAGCTTTTCCGTTACGTACCAGAGACATCAGCTATGCTAATCTCATCTCAGCGTCGAGCATCCACAAGTTGCTGAAATATCAACCTTGTCATGCAATGCGGTGATCAGGTTGTCTCCTTCGCAGTGTTCAGCCGGGATGCAAGACGGCAACACCAATAACAAGCCAGCAAAGGGAGTTTCAAGATGACCATGATCAAGAAGTCGTTGACAGCGGCGGTCGCGACCGCAGGTCTTGGCCTGATGGGGATCTCCGGTGGCGCCAGCGCCGCGGAGCAGACCTTCGTGACCATCGGCACCGGCGGTGTCACCGGCGTCTACTATCCGGCCGGTGGTGCCATCTGCCGCCTCGTGAATCGTGGCAAGGCGGAACACGGCATTCGTTGCAGCGTCGAGTCCACGGGTGGTTCAGGCTACAACCTGAACAGCATTCGTACCGGTGAGCTGGACATGGGCGTCGCTCAGTCAGATGCCCACTACAACGCCTATGAAGGCGAGGGTGACTTCGCGGACTTCGGCCCCAACAAGGAACTGCGCTCCCTGTTCTCCCTGCACCCGGAACCGTTCACCGTCGTTGCCCGCAAGGACAGTGGCGTGACCGAGTTCGATCAGCTGGAAGGCAAGCGCATGAACATCGGCAACCCGGGTTCCGGTCAGCGCTCCACCATCGACACCCTGCTGTCTTCCCAGGACAAGGACACCAGCGTCTACTCGGTGGCATCCGAGCTCAAGGCTTCTGAGATGTCCTCCGCGCTGTGCGACAACAAGATCGACGGCTACGTCTATGTCGTGGGTCACCCGTCCGGTTCCATCAAGGAAGCTACTACCACCTGTGACGCGACTCTGGTCAACGTCACCGGCGACGCGGTCACCAAGCTGGTCGACGAGAAGCCGTACTTCTCGGTCGCCACCATCCCGGGCGGCATGTATCGCGGCAACGATGACGACGTCACCACCTTCGGGGTGCGCGCCACCATCGTGTCCAGCACCGAAGTGGAAGATCGTGTCGCCTATGAGGTGGTCAAGGCCGTGTTCGACAACTTCGATCAGTTCCAGCGTCTGCACCCGGCCTTCCAGGTGCTGAACAAGGAAGAGATGGTCAGTGCATCGCTGACAGCTCCGCTGCACGATGGCGCCAAGCAGTACTACAAGGAAGCGGGCCTGCTGAGCGAGTGATGCGGTTGACTCGCTTGCCTGTCGCAGGCTGACCAGGCTTCACCACGGAGACCGCACATGTTGCGGTCTCCGTGCTTGTGCAGGAACCGTTGTAGAGACCTCACCTTCGTGACTCGTCGTCCTCATGAGTCGCAGCTCCTGCATGGCCAATGGATGGCTGCCGCCGGCGGGTCTGGTGATGCAGCAAGGCGCATGATCCATCCCTGTCGGTCTGAGCGGTGAGCAGGTGGGAAAGGTGGTACCCCGAGCGTCGCTCGGCGCTGAGTCAGGAAATATCGTCCTGATTCAGCCAATTAATGGAAACATCCGTCAGGCCGGACATACTGAAGATGTAACCTGCTTGATAAGCATGTGGCTGTGCAGCGTCATCCTGGGTCGGGAACATGGCGGGTAGACGTAGATGCCGTTTCCTGATGATGCCTGCCAGCCATCGCCTGACTCGCGTTGATCGGATCATAAAAAATGACCAAAACTCAATCTTCACCGCCGTCCTCTGCGCCTGGCGCCGAGACGGATCATGATGCAGAAGTGCAGAAGATGCTCGAATCGGAGGTCGGCGGGCGTCATCCGGAAGGCTTCGTGGGGCGCCATTTCATGTGGCTGATCCCGCTTGCCTGGTCTCTTTTCCAGCTCTATCACGCCTCGCCCTTGTCGCTGCTGAACTCCGACACCGCGCGAGCCGTCCATCTCTGCTTCGCCATCTCGCTGGCGTTCGTGGCCTATCCCGCTTACAAGGGCGCGCCCGCCAATCGTATTCCTCTGTATGACTGGGCGTTGGCGATATTCGCCGTGGCGGGCGTGGCCTACGTGCTCATCTTCAGTGACGAACTGGCGCGACGAGCGGGTGCCTATACCACGACGGACCTCGTGTTCTCGGGCATCGGCCTCCTGTTGCTGCTGGAAGCGACCCGTCGCGCGCTCGGGCCGCCGCTTGCGGTCGTCGCCACCGTCTTCCTGCTCTACAGTCTGTTTGGCGCCTACATGCCCGATGTCATCGCGCATGCCGGGGCCAGTCTCAACAAGCTTCTGGGGCATCAGTGGCTGACCACGGAAGGGGTCTTCGGTGTCGCGCTGGGTGTCTCCACCGACTTCGTCTTCCTGTTCGTGCTGTTCGGTGCCTTGCTTGAACGCGCCGGTGCCGGCAACTACTTCATCCGCATGGCCTTCTCGATGCTCGGTCACATGCGCGGCGGACCGGCCAAGGCTGCCGTGGTGGCGTCTGGCTTGTCGGGGATCATTTCCGGCTCTTCCATCGCCAACGTCGTGACCACCGGGACCTTCACCATCCCGTTGATGAAGAAGGTCGGCTTCCCTGGCACCAAGGCAGGCGCCGTCGAGGTGGCAGCCTCCACCAACGGCCAGCTGACACCTCCGATCATGGGTGCTGCCGCCTTCCTGATGGTGGAATATGTCGGCATTCCCTATCTGGATGTCATCAAGCATGCCTTGTTGCCTGCACTGATCTCCTATATCGCGCTGATCTACATCGTGCACCTGGAAGCGTGCAAGGCCGGCATGGAAGGCCTCAAGCGGACGCACAAGACCAGCCTGATGGCTTCGATGCTGACCTTCCTGACCGTCTTCATCGGCATGGGCGTGCTCACGCTGGTGGTCTATTACGGTATCGGCTGGATCAAGGGTCTGGCGGGTGATGGTGCGGTCTATATCGTGCTGCCGCTGCTGCTGGCGTCCTATGTCGGCCTGATCGCCTATTCCGCCTGCTTCCCTCCGCTGGAGGAAGGGGACATCGATGAATTGCCGCCGGTGGGTCCGACGGTCAAGGTCGGTCTCTATTTCCTGCTGCCGGTCGTGGTGCTGGTGTGGTGTCTGACCGTCGAGCGCATGTCGCCGGGGCTTTCCGCCTTCTGGGCGGTGCTGTTCATGATTTTCATCACCGTGACCCAGCGCCCATTGGTCGCGATCTTCCGCAAGGAAGGCAATCTGGGGGGGGCAACCCAGCGTGGCGGTGAGGACCTGTTCCATGGTCTGGTCATCGGTGCCAAGAACATGATCGGGATCGGTGTCGCCACGGCGGCGGCCGGTATCGTGGTCGGTACCGTGACCCTGACCGGGCTCGGGCTCAAGATGACGGCATTCGTCGAGTTCATCTCGGCAGGCAACCTGATGCTGATCCTGATCTTCACTGCCGTGATCAGTCTGATTCTGGGCATGGGGCTTCCCACCACGGCCAACTACATCGTGGTCTCCACGCTGATGGCGCCGGTCATCGTCAATCTGGGCGCCGAGAATGGCCTGATCGTGCCGCTGATCGCCGTGCACCTGTTCGTGTTCTACTTCGGGATACTGGCAGATGACACGCCACCGGTGGGTCTGGCCGCCTTCGCGGCGGCGGCCATCGCCAAGTCAGACCCGATCAAGACCGGTATCCAGGGCTTCACCTATGACATCCGCACCGCGATCCTGCCCTTCATGTTCATCTTCAACACCAACCTGTTGCTGATGAACATCGATAGCTACTGGCATCTGGCGATCACCATCGCCTCGGCGGTCGCGGCGATGCTGGTCTTCGCGGCGGCCACGCAAGGTTATTGGCTGACGCGTACCCGCTGGTACGAGACCATCGGTCTTCTGCTGATCACCTTCACGTTGTTCCGTCCGGGCTATTGGTGGGACATGGTCTATCCGCCAGTCATCATGGCGGCTCCGCAGCAGATCGAGACCCTGATGGAGGAGGCACCGGTCGACAGCAAGCTGCCGATTCATGTGTCAGGCATCAATCTGGATGGCGATGAGGTCTCCAAGACCGTGCTGCTGCCGGTGTCGGATGCCGACAGTGGCGAAGCGCGCCTGAGCGATGTCGGTCTGACGCTGGATATCAGCGACAAGCAGGTGCTGGTCAGCATGGTGGAATACGGTAGCGTGGCACAGCAGGCCGGTATCGATTTCGATTTCACCATCGATGGCATCCAGCAGACCGCTGAACGTCCACCGAAGGAAATCGCGATGCTGCCAGCCATCGTGCTGTTGTGGTTGATCGGCTGGTTGCAGGTGCGCCGTCGCCGTCGCGAAAGCGTCACTGCCTGATGCTTCGGGGTCTGAACGATCGAGACCCGTGACATTGCGCACCCGCCAATGAAAAACCGCCCCTGACATCGTCAGGGGCGGTTTTTTTCATCTGTCCTTCCGCAGCGCTCCTGGCGACGCGGTTGTCTGACGATCTGCGGCAGGGGATGTCTGGCAAATGAAATCTGGCAAATGAAAAGTGCAGAGAGTCCAGTGGCTGCGTGCTTATGGCTGCACGAGATGCTCGGCAGGAAGGCCGGCAACATGGCCGTGACGAACAGCAGATGAGAGTGCGGCCAGCAGAGCCGGGGACAGATTATGCGCCTGCGTTGCGTGACCTGTCAGCACCCTGTGCGTGAAATCGAGCGCCAAATTGAAACATCCTCGACATATTCAGCGTGATAGCTTCAAAGGGCACACCCCAACGGAAGGCATGTCGCCAATGGTAAGAGTCGAGAAGCAGTCCCGTCGTCTGTACGTCCTCGATACCAACGTGCTGATACACGACCCCTCCGCCATCTTCCAGTTTGACGAGCACGATGTCGTCATTCCGATGACGGTGCTGGAGGAGCTGGACAAGCACAAGAATGGCCACAAGGAAATTGCCCACACTGCTCGCCAGATCAGTCGCACCCTGTCTGATCTCACCGCCGACATCACACCACAGGAGATTCTGCGCGGTATTCCACTGCCGGGCTCGTTGAATGGCGCCGGCAATCTTCATTTTCTCTCCGGCAGCATCGATCAGAGCGAGGCAAGCGCCGACAACCGCATTCTTGCCGAGACACGCAGTCTCGCGGCGCGCAGTCAGGATGCATCCGTCATCCTGGTGACCAAGGACATCAATCTGCGCATCAAGGCAGCGGCACTGGGCATGGCCGTCGAGGACTATCTGACGGATCGCGCCTTCAGTGACAGCGATGCCATGATCGAGGGCGTGAAGCTTTATCACGAGGCTGGGCCTGACGGTCAGGGCGTGTGGGATGATCTGCAGGTGGATGTCACCGTCAGTCGCGAGAATCATCGCACCTTCTACACCCTCGCCGGCCAGATGCCCAAGGACTGGTATCCGGGAATGTTGATCGCGGATTGTGATCGTGGTGCCAGCTTCGAGGCCATCGTGCGCGAGCTGGACAATGATCACGCCTGCCTTGAGGTATTGCAGGATTTCCGCAACGAGCGTAGCGCCTGGGGCGTCAATGCCCATGACAGTCGCCAGAATTTCGCGCTCAATCTGTTGATGGATGAGAGCGTCGACATGGTCTCGATTGCCGGGAGTGCCGGGACAGGCAAGACCTACATGACCCTGGCGGCGGCATTTGAGCAGACTCTGGAGAAGAAACGCTTCGAACGTATCATCTTCACGCGCGCGCCGATCGCCATGGGGGAAGAGATCGGCTTTCTCCCCGGGACCGAGGAAGAGAAGATGTCGCCGTGGATGGGCGCCTTCCACGACAACATGGACAATCTGCTGCGCAAGGAAGGCGAAGGCACCAGCGCGTGGAACGAGGAGGCCACCCGTGCCTGGATTGGCAACCGTGTCCAGATACGCTCGCCGTCCTTCATGCGTGGGCGAACCCTCAGCGATACCTTCCTGATCATCGATGAAGCCCAGAACCTGACACCGAAACAATTGAAAGGGCTGTTGACCCGGGCTGGTGCCAACACCAAGGTCGTGCTGCTGGGCAATGTCGGGCAGATCGATACGCCCTATCTGACGGCCAATACCTGTGGTCTCGCGGTGGCAGTGCAACGCTTCGCCAATTGGCCGCATGCCGGTCACGTCACGCTCAAGTGTGTCGAGCGTTCGCGTCTGGCACTGGTGGCGGAAGAACTGCTGTAGATTTCTCGACAGCGGTGAGCATGGTATGACGTAAGTCCTGAGGTGCGGGAACGCGCGATCCTCCAAACGAAACGCCACCCTTGAGGGTGGCGTCTTTCATTGGTGTGAGTGTTGCAGCAACCTCAGCAGACGTTGCAGGAACATCAACACACAAAGGGAGGAAGCGGCGCGAAGGCCAGGCGCTCCTTGAGCAACTTGTTTTCATGCGTGATCTGGCTCAGCTGTGCCTCCAGACGAGATTGTTCCGCCATGGACTGCTCCAGCTGAGAGCGCAGATCCTTGAGCTCCACATCGCGCTGCTGTCGTAGCGTGGTTTCCTCGAAGCGACGACGTTCCTCTTCCTGAAGCAACTTCCGCTGCTCCGCCGTCTGGGCATCCAGACGTTCCACGCGCTTCTCGAGCTGCTCGTGGCGGCGGCGATGCTGCTTGTCCAGCTCCTGCTTCTCCAGGCGCGCATCATCGAGCAGCTTCATCAGGCGCGTCTCACTGGCCTCGTGACGAGACTCTTCCTGCGCCAGGCGCTCCTTGAATTCGCTTTCCTGTTGCTGCACCAGCTGCTGATGGCGCTCATGGTCATGCTCGCGTGTCCGCTCGAGTGCGGTGACATCTTCCTGGGCAAGCGTCAGGCGCTTCTCGAGCTTCTCCTGCAATTGCTGCCATTGTTCGCGCTCACTGGTCAAGGTCGCCAGTGTCTGCACGCGCTCCTCGAGACGCGCCTGTACTCCCGCCAGTTGCTCCGTGAGTGCACTGAGCCGCTGCTCTGCATCCTCTGCGCGCCGCTGTGACTGTGCCTCGGCCTCACGGGCTGCCTCGGCCTGGCGGTCAGCTTCCTGCCGATAGTGCGCCAGGCTCTCGTTGGCCAGAGACTGGGCTTCACTCCATACCGTGGCCAGTGTCTCCGTCAGACTATCCGGCATCGCCTGGGTCAGAGGCTCATCACGTTTCTCGGCGCGACGTTGGCGCCATTCGCGCAGATGATCGCTGATGGTGGTGAAGCTGCCGGTCCCCAGCACTTCCCGAATCTTCTGCACGCTGGGCGCTTCACCACGTGCCATCAAGGATTCTATCGCTCGTTGTACATCCTCGTACTGGACGCCAATGCGCGCCATGGGAATCTCCGTCCGTATTCTGAAGTTGATGCTCAGCGGCCATTACGCCACGAAGTGACGTTCACTACCACTCCATTGGTCAGGATTCTGCGTGATATGCACAAGAAATCTTCCCTGTGCTCTCGCGGGCTCCCCTTTAGGCAGACTTCTGGCCGCTTAGCGTCATTGTAGCGACTCGTCTGCTTGGAATAAAGATAATTACGTATTACGTAATACGTAATTTACGTTACCCTTGATGGTAGTAATTCATGATTACGCGCCTTATCTTGAATTATCATGGGCGTAACGTCACAATCAGCCCCCAGGCAACGCGACAGGAGTCGAGACAGTGGAGAAGGGCGCACACGGTGGCATGACCGCGTTGATCGGGCGCCTTGAGGGCGAGCTGGCCAATACCACCAGCACTGCAGCCGTCACGCAGAGTGGCGACGCTGCACTCATCAAGGCACAGACGGACATTGAAGCCGTGGCGGCGTGGCTCAATGAATATCGCCACAGCCCGCAGACCCTGCGCGCCTATCGCAAGGAAGCAGAGCGTCTGCTTCTGTGGCTCAGGGCGGAAGGTGAGCAGGGGAGAGACGCCGCCCTGGCAAGTCTGGATCGTGAGCGGCTCGAGCACTTCGAGGCCTTTCTGGCCAATCCTCAGCCAGCGGAGGTCTGGATTGGCAGTGTGCGTGCCCGCAGGCACCCCGAGTGGCGACCCTTTCGCGGGCCGCTGGCTCCGGCCAGCCGCCGCCAGAGTCTGGTGATCCTGCAGGGGCTTTATGCCTGGTTGATCGAGGCCGGCTATCTGGCGCGCAATCCTTTCCGGCTGATGCGCGACAAGCGGCGCATGGACAATCGCACGCTGCGCATCGAGCGCTATCTGGAGCGTCCGCTATGGGATTGGTTGTGGGGGCGTATCGAGGCGCGCTGTGATGAGGTGCGTTGTCACGTACCGACAGCCGGCAGTGCCTCCCTCGAGCACGAGGTGTCGCGGGAGCGATTCATCGCGGAGCGCCAGCGGTTTCTGTTCGCGTTTGCCTACCTGATGGCGCCGCGTATCGCCGAGATGGCCGCCGCCAGAATGGGGGATATCATCAAGCGGGAAGGCCAGTGGTGGTGGCGAGTGATAGGCAAGGGTGCCAAGCTGGCCGAGATTCCGCTGCCGCCCCCGATGCTCGAGGCCCTGGTGCGCTGGCGACGCCTGCGTGGACTGAGTGACTTGCCACAGGCACTGCCCGCTGATGAGTCACTGCCTCTGCTCGCGCGGTTGGATGGCACGACCCCTCTCGGCGACAATCAGCTCTACCGGTTGATCAAGCAGATGTTTACCCAGGCCGCCCACGACATGCGCCAGCGAACGGAGCACCCCGGCGACGCCAGCGAGTTGATGGCACGCACGCTCGACCAGGCAAGCCCGCACTGGCTGCGTCACACCGCCATTACCCACCAGGCACAGGCCGGGGTAGAGCTGCGTTTCCTGTCTCGCTCCGCCAGACACTCACGGCTGGATACCACCTCTCGCTACCTGCATGCCGAAGACGGCGAGTGGCAGCAGCAGATGGCAAGGCACTCGCTGGCGACGACGACGGCTACCCCTGAGGAGGAGGCGTGACTGCTGGCATGGCGCCAGGCTTCACGCCTCCCGTGCGTCCGTCGGAGTCAGGCGTTATCATGGCCGACAGCATATTTTCAGACACTCTTCAGTGACATCATCGGGAGTCAGCATGAGCGACGCGCAACAAGCGCAGGCGGAACTGGTCGAGGAATTCAGCTTCTTCGACAATTGGATGGACCGCTATCAGTACATCATCGACATGGGCAAGGCGCTGCCGGAGTACCCGGAAGAGTTGAAGGGGCCTGAGACCAAGATCGACGGCTGCCAGTCCAACGTCTGGATTCATCCTGACGTACGTGGTGAAGGCAGCAAGCAGCGTCTGCACTTCCAGGCCACCTCGGATGCGGCCATCGTGGCAGGCCTGATCGCCGTGGTGCTGCGCATCTACAACGACCGGACACCGCAGGAAATCGTCGCCACTCAGCCGACCTTCCTCGCTGAGCTTGGCCTCGACAAGCACCTTTCGCCGACACGCTCCAATGGCCTGCATGCCATGCTCAAGCGTATCTACGGCGTGGCCGAGCTGCACGCCAACGCCTGAGGCCTGTCGTCTGGGGGCAGATGCTTCAGGTCTGGGCCGACACGAGTAACGCAAGACGCCCGCCATTCCAGTCTCGATATTTCGAGCGGAATGGCGGGCGTCTTTTTTGGGCTTTTATCAAGAATTTCTCAGGGCTTTCTCAGGTCGTTCAGCAGGGCGTTTTCACACTCTCAGCGATGCTCGCGCACTTCCAGCACATGGGTCATGGCCTGATGCTGACCATCCCAGACATAGCGCAGGTGCGGCCCCTGAATGGGGATGCTGACCGCCGGCGGACGCAGAATGGCAGCGCACTCGGCGCTTGCATCCACCTGAGCGTGGCGCACGCTGGGGTAGAGCAGGCCAAAGCTGTCAGTCTCTCGCAACCTGGCGGCAAAGGCCTGACTGGCAGGGTAGCTGGCCGTGTCCGGCTGGCATAGCTCGGCGTATCCCTGGCGAATGTCGTGCAAGGGTTGCGTCACGCGATTGACGTAACTGCGCATCGTCATTTCCTGGCTGGGTTGCGCGGTATCGGCCAGAAAGCGTGCCATATGAAAGCGGGTTTCGCTGATGGCGGTGTCCAGGCTACTGGCGCAGTAGTAGACACCGAAGCTGCCATCGGTGAAACGTGATGCGCGGCCGATGTGAGTGAAGGCCGCCATCACCGGTGTGGAGCCCGGCCCGCTGATGCGATCCTCGGGTGCGACACGGTTCAGCTCGCCGGCCTCCTCGCGCAGACGATCATTGGTCAGCGCCTCGATGGCAAACGCCATCTCCAGCTCATCAGGCTCGAGAATATCCTCGAACACCGAGATGGGCGGGAAGGCGCTGGAGATGACGCGCCAGGCGTTCTGCCAGTCCGGCAGTGTCAGGGCAGGTTGGGGCAGGGCGCTCATGCTCATCCACGCACTCCGTCGAGATAACGACGGGTGTCGGCCAGTGACACCACCTGCCCAGCCAGCATGTAGTCGAGCGCGCTCTGTCCATTGAAGGGAGCGGCACGATTGGGGCGGCGCACCCATTCATGGGCCATTTCAGGCGTGTTGCTGAACAGGATGCGCAACGCCTTGTGAATCCCCATCACGTAGGAGATACGCTCCAGGGTGTCATTGGGCAGGCGGACTTCCGGCAGCTTGCGGTACTTGTGATAGGTGGTGGTGCCGATGCCGCCGAGCAGCACGCGTTGATCGGCAGCGCTGCATTGCCATTTCTCCATGATGTTGAAGAAAGACTTGAGGGCAACGCGACCCGCGCTGGGGCTGGTCGGGGACACACGATCGATGGCGGTTGCGGTGGACATGGCGCTCTCCTGCTGACTGACGATGGCATCGCACATGACGCCTTTCACATGTGAAGTATATCACGACTTCACTTCACATGCGTAAATCAGCTCGCAGGAGCGTGCGACACCATCAGGGCGTGGGGCCTGAGTCGCGGTCATTGCCCGCGCAGCAGTCTGACGATGGCTCCTTGCGTGGCGGCACGGGGTCCACTCCTCCGGGGCCACCGAGGGGATGACAGCGTGACAGGCGTCTGACTGTCAGCCAGCACCCCTTGAGCGGCCCATGCACCTTGATGGCCTCGAGGCCATAACTGGAGCAGCTGGGATAGAAGCGACAACGCGGCCCCAGCAGCGGGCTGAGCACCAGCTGATAGCCGCGCAGCAGGCCGGTGAGCAGGCGCGTCATGCCAGCCGTCACCGCGCGCGACAGCGAGCCGCGAGCAGGGCGGGGATCGGGGTCTCGTTGACCTGACTCAGGCGTTGCCATACAGCGTGTCGGGATCAATGATCGGTGCATCGGTGATCTCTGCGCCTTCGGCGTCAAGGCGCCAGTAGAAGCAGCTCTTGCGTCCGGTATGGCAGGCAGGGCCGGTCTGATCGACCTTGACCAGCAGGGTGTCACCGTCGCAGTCAAGGTGGGTGCTGACCAGATGCTGCTGCTGACCGGAGCTTTCGCCCTTGCGCCACAGCTTGCTGCGCGAGCGCGAGAAGTAGCACACGCGTCCCGTGGTCAGCGTCTCGCGCAATGCCTCGGCATTCATCCACGCCATCATCAGTATCTCACCGCTGTCATGCTGCTGGGCGATGGCAGGAATCAACCCGTCGCCATTCCACGGCAGGGCAGCCATCAGGGTCTCCAGCGCGACCTTCTCGCCGACCTGTGCATTTTCCAGCGACTTGAGCAGTCCATCCTGTGCCATTGAATCCATATCCTTGCAGAAGCTGTATCGAAGACTGGCCCCGTCGCGACGTTCACTGCGCAGGTTGCAGCGTTTCGGTTCGGAGGCCAGATCTCAAGAAGTCTCAGTGTAACAAGCCGCGACTCAGCGGCGCAGACCGCCACGGGCGCTACGCCAGATCAGCGAGACCAGATAGGCGATCCCCGCCACCAGTACGATGGTGGCACCGGCAGGCAGATCGAACTGCCAGGAAAGCGCCAGACCACCGGTGGTGAAGGCCATGGCCGCCAGACTCGCGATCACGATCATCATGCCCAGTGAGCGCGCATGATGGCCGGCCAGCGCGGCTGGCAGTGACAGCAATGCCAGCACCATGATCAGCCCGACGGCCTGTAGCAACAGCACCACGGTGATGGCGACCAGTACCAGCAACAGCAGATAGAGCGTCTTGACCGGCACTCCTCGCAGGCGAGCGAACTCTTCATCGAAGATCACGGCCGTCAGAGGACGGTGCACGACCAGCAGCACCAGTGCCAGCCCACTCACCATCCAGGCCAGGGTGCCGATGGCGTCTGCGGGCACCAGCAGCAGATTTCCGAACAGATAGCTCATCAGATCGACCTTGTAGCCCGGTGTCTGACTGATGAAGAGGATGCCGGTGGCCATGCCGATGGCCCACAGCGCACCGATGACGGTGTCTTCCTGATCAAACCCCTTGAGGCTGATATAGCCGATCAGCAATGCCGCGAGGATGGCACTGATGAACGCACCGACGAGCGGGCTGGCCCCCATGAAGTAGGCGATCCCCATGCCGGCAAGCACCGTGTGGGCGATGCCGCCTGCCAGATAGCCGATGCGGCGTACCACGACATAGGGGCCGACCAGGCCCGCCGCGAGGCTTGCCAACAGGCCGGCGAAGAGGGCGTTCTGAAGAAAGTCCTGGCTGCCCAGGGCGGTGATGAAATTCATGTGTTGTAAGCCTAGAGCGCGGGGCAGGCGCCGTGAAAGAAATGAAACCCGCCAGGCAGCCTGTCACGGGCCGCCGTATCAATGATGGTGATGAATCATCTGGACGTGTTCGCCGTAGAGCCGCTCGATCGATTCGGCGGTCAGCGTCTCGGTGTCATGGACGATCATCTTGCGGTTGAGACAGGCCACCCGATCGACATAATCACTGATGAAGCCGAGATCATGACTGATCACCACCACGCTCATGCGATTGGCCAGCCGATTGAACAGCTCGAACAATGAACGCTCACCATCGCTGTCGACGCTCGCGGTGGGCTCATCCAGCAACAGCAATTGCGGCTCGGCCGCCAGTGCCCGGGCTATCAGGACACGCTGCAGCTGACCGCCGGAGAGGGCATCGATATGCCGACGGCGCAGATGACCGATACCGACTTCCTCCAGCACCGCACCGATCGCCTCACGATCCGCGCGTGGCCAGGGGCCCCATTGACGCTTGCGTCCCTGGCGTCCCATCAGCACGACGTCTTCCACGCGGATCGGAAAGCGCTTCACGAAATTGGCGAACTGTGGCACATAGCCGATATGGCGTGCGGCAGATTGGGGAGTGCGCCCCAGCACGCGGACACACCCAGCTGCCGGCTTGTGAAGGCCAAGCACCAGCTTGAGCAAGGTGCTCTTGCCGCCTCCATTGGGGCCGATCAGCCCCACGATCTCGCGGGCGCCGACCTGGAAGTCGACATCGTCGAGAATGACCTGCTCACCATAGCGAAAGGTCACGCCGCGAATATCGATGGCATCCGGCGCATCCGCCGGTACCGGGCGAAATACCGGACCGACACTGCGCCCGGTGGCTGGTGCATCCGGATGGCTGTCCGGGCGCCGGCGCGCGCCGGAGATGGGGCTGGCCATGACGAGAGGTACCTCTTTGCAACGCAGACGGGCGCGTGAGCGCCCGTCTGACTTTTTTATGGGGCAGAGCATTGTGCAAGATCATGCCGCATGCGCAATACCTGGCCAGAAATTACTGACTGTCGGTCCGCTCGAAGCCTGCTTTCAGTGCTTCGGTGGCACGCTTGAGATTCTCGAGATAGTCCTCGGCCAACGGGTCCAGCACGGCGACTTCGGCATCCAGCGAGCTGGCGATGCGCTTGGCGGCCGTCTGGGAGAATTGTCCCGAGACGAAGATGGTGCCGATGTTCTCATCCTTGGCACGTGTGACCAGAGTGGCCATCTCGCGTGGTGTAGGCTCACGACCACTGACTTCAATGGCATGCTGCGCGAGTGAGTAGCGATCCGCGAAGTAGCCGAAGCTGGGGTGGAAGATCAGGAAGTTGCGACCCTTGTAAGGTGCCAGCGCCTGCGCGATCTGCGTGTCCAGCGTATTCAGGGTCTTGAGCAGCCGCTGCTCATTGGCATCGATTTCACCGGCATGTTCAGGCAGCTGGGCTTCCAATACCTTGGCAGTGCGCTCGACGACGGTCTGCATTCGCTGCGGATCCAGCCAGAGATGAGGGTCGGCTTCGCCGAGGTCTTCATGCTCATCATGGCCCGCGTGCTCGTCATGGCCTGAGCCGTGATCATGATGATGAGCGTCTTCACTGCCGAAATGGCGCGTGTTGAGACCCTCTTCCAGATGCACGACCTGCATCTCGGCATTGTTCTTCTCGAGACGCGGCAACCAGACCTGCTCGAAGGGTACGCCGATGGCGAGATAGAGGGGAACCGTCGACAACTCGGCCACCTGGCGAGGGGTCGGATCATAGGTGTGCGGGCTGTTGCCCGGTTTGACCAGCGTCGTGATCTCGACATGATCCCCGGCCAGCTGATCGACCATCCACTCGATAGGCGGCACGCTGACGGCGACATGCAGTGGCGCACTGTCTTCGGCTTGCGCGTTGGGGGCCGCCAGAATGGCAAGCGCACCCAGCACGCTCAACGGCAGGCTACGCGCAGCCCGCGAACCCAGCGTGCGCTGGATCCGGGACAGCAGCTTTTCGCAGAACACTTGGCGAGAGGCCAGGGGAGAGCCCGCATGCATACTCATGACACCACTTCCTTCTGATAGTGATCACGGCATGATGCGGGCAAGGCGTGCCGAAGATCGACACGCCAGGACCGCCATCAGCCGCGGTTGAACGAGAGACGCTGGCCGTTGGCCACCGGGTTGACGGTCTTGCCGTCATAGGCTTTCACGCCATTGACGAAGGTCGCATCGATGCGTGCCTTGAAGGTCACGCCATCGAAGGGGCTCCAGCCACACTTGTAGAGCACGTTGTCACGGGTGACGCTGGTCTCGCCATTCAGGTCGACCAGCACGAGATCCGCGAACGCACCTTCACGGATATAGCCGCGATCGACGATGGAGAAGCGATCCGCGACGTTGTGGCTGGTCTTCTGCACCAGGGTTTCCAGGTCATAGATGCCGTCCTGAACCTGATCCAGCAGTGACAGCAGGGCATGCTGCACCAGCGGCAGACCGGAAGGCGCCTTGAAGTAGGGGTTCTGCTTCTCTTCCCAGGTATGCGGCGCGTGGTCAGTGGCAATGATGTCGATGCGACCATCCATCACGGCGGCACGCAGGGCGGCACGGTCTTCGGCGGTCTTCACGGCCGGGTTGCACTTGATCAGGCTGCCACGCGTGTCGTAATCGGCATCGCTGAACCACAGGTGATGCGCGCAGACCTCGGCGGTGATCTGCTTGCCAGCCATCGGGCCCGGCTTGAACAGCGCCATCTCTTCAGCGGTGGTCAGGTGCAGGACATGCAGCTGGGTGCCGTTGCGAGTGGCCAGGTCGATCGCCAGGCGTGAGCTCTTGATGCAGGCCTCGCGAGAGCGGATCAGACCGTGCTCGGAGAAGGGCACGTCTTCCCCGAAACGCTCACGCCAGCGCGCCTCGTTCTCCAGAATCATCGGAGTGTCTTCGCAATGCGTGACGATGGGCGTCGGAGCATGCTTGAAGATACCTTCGAGAATCTCCGGATCATCTACCAGCATGTTGCCGGTCGAGGCACCCATGAAGATCTTGATGCCGCAGGTCTGATTCGGATCCAGCGTCTTGATCGCTTCCAGGTTGTCGTTGCTGGCACCCAGATAGAAGGCGTGGTTGGCATGCGCACGACCCGCCGCGACGGCGAACTTGGCTTCCAGCGCATCGCTGTCCAGGGTGGCCGGCTTGACGTTGGGCATGTCGAAGAAGGTCGTGATGCCCCCGGCGACGGCGGCGGCCGACTCGGTGGCGATATTGCCCTTGGCGGTCAGGCCGGGCTCACGGAAATGCACCTGATCATCAATCATGCCCGGCAGCAGATGGCGGCCGGCAGCATCGATCACTTCACGCGCGTCCAGATGTGAGAGATCACTGCCGATGGCATGGATACGCCCGTCCTTGATGCCCACATCCAGAGTGGAAATGGTGCCTTCATTGACGACCTGTGCCTGCGAAATGCGGATGTCCAGCATGTGACGTCCTCCGTGGGAAGCAAATGTTATATCGTATCAAAAGCGCTCGCAAGCGCCATTCACTGAGCGGTTTCTACCATGTCAGCGACCTGAGAGGCGCATTTCTGGCAACGCCCTTCACTGAGCGGTTTCTACCATGTCAGCGACCTGAGAGGCGCATTTCTGGCAACGCCCCTCAAGTTCGACAGTCTGGCGTTCGATCGAGAAACCATGGCGATCTGCACTGGCGAGAAGGCGAGTGCCAAGATCATCGTCGTGCATCTCCTCGACTCTCCCGCAACCACGGCAGATCAACAGCTGGAAACCGTGCTGATGCTCGGGACAGTGGCAGGCAAGGAAGGCATTGAGCGATTCGATGCGATGGACGAGGCCTTGTTCGATCAGGAAATCCAGCGCGCGATAGATCGTAGGCGGGCGGGCGGCACCGTGTTCCTTGGCAAGCTGATCCAAAAGGTCGTATGCCTTGAGTGCGCCATGACTGTTGGCGATCAATTCCAGCACACGTCGCCGGATCGGGGTGAAACGCACGCCACGCTTCAGGCATTGGCGTTCAGCCTGGTCGATCAGCGAAAGTTGCTCGGGCATGAAGAATCCTGGGTGTCGGGAATTCTGAGGATCGAGAATCCGGGATGACGAGAGGCCAGTGACACGTTGAGAGTGAATCAGATCAGCGTGTTACCTCAATGAACAGACTCTTATTCTAGGGCATTTGGGCGGTCTCGGGCCATATGCAGACTCAGGCTTGTCAGATAGCGGCAAGGTAGAGTGTTGTCACTGCACAGCAAAGGCATGTTATAACATAACAATAACGAGCGTGATTTCCCTCTTGCCTACCCACCGAGGCGCTTACCATGCACTCGATCACCCCGATCACTCCGATCACTTCTCATGACACACCATCGGCTTACCGGCCTGCGAAGGGCGGCAGGTTGACCCAGTCAGCTGTCACGGCGAGCGGTTCGAAAGATTCGGCAACACCACACTGGCACATCGGCGAGCAGGCGCTGGATCTCGGGGAGATCTTTCGCCCGGAGGTGACGCTGGCCGTGATGCAGCGCCGCATCGATGCGGCATTGAAAATGGCGGTCAAGGCTCAGTCCTCGGGTGCCTACCCGCTGCGCATGCGCTGGCGCGGGCCTATCAATGACCTGCGTGAGGCGCTGGAGCGCTACCTACCCGCACCGGATGCCGGGGCTGCGCTGATAGAGGATATCTATGTGCTGGGAGAGGCCATCGGCGAGCTGTTCGACGTGCAGGATATCGGCATGCGGCTGGAAATGACCCAGAGCGCCATGTGCCCACGCTTTCATGTGGATCGCATTCCGGCCCGGTTGGTGACGACCTATGAGGGCCCCGGAACGCAATGGTTGCCGGAGCAGGCCGCCGATCGCCTGGCTCTGGGGCATGGCGTTGTCGGACACCGGGACATCTGTCGGGACCCGGAACAGATCCGGGAGCTGCGCCCGGGGAGCCTGGCCTTGCTCAAGGGAGAATGCTGGCCCGGCAATGAGGGGCATGGTCTGATCCATCGCTCGCCAGTCGTGCCGACCGGTAGCCGCCTGATGCTGAGCATGGACCCCGGTTGAGGGTCTCGTCCCGCGAACGCAAACGCCCCGTGACACTCGCGTGTCACGGGGCGTTGTTCTCTGCGGTCACGCCATCATTCAGGAATGGGGGCCATTCCGACGTTGGCCACGTCTTCCTTGCTGCGCGCGAAGTGCTTTCGGGCGAAGGCTACCCGTTCCGCGACAGGCACGCCATCGGGTTGACGCTCGATCAGCTCGAGACGCTTGCGCAGTCCTTCGCCATTGGCCATCTGGATGGCGAGGCCCGGTCGGGCATTGAGCTCGAGCAGCATCGGGCCATGGCGCCGGTCAAGCACCATGTCCGTGCCCAGATAGCCCAGTCCCGTCATCTCGTAACACCCCGAGGCCAGTTCGAGCAGGGTGTCCCACTGGGGCACCTTGAGCGAGAAGATGTCATGTCCTGTATCGGGGTGGGCGAACTGCGGGCGATCGTACTGCACGCCGCGCACGGCCCAGCCTGACCCGATATCCAGCCCGACACCGACCGCCCCCTGGTGGAGGTTGGCCTTGCCATCCGAGGCTGCCGTCGACAGGCGCATCATCGCCATCACGGGATAGCCCTTGAAGACGATGACCCGAATGTCGGGAACGCCTTCATAGGTGAACTCGGCGAAGGCCTGATCGAAGGAAATCAAGCCTTCGACCAGCGCCACATCCGGTGATCCGCCCAGCGAATAAAGTCCTGACAGGATGTTGGAGACGTGGCGCTCCATGTCGGCACGCGTGATGCGCGCGCCGCTGGGCTTCACATACTCTTCGCCATCATGGTGCTCGATGACGAGGATCCCCTTGCCGCCAGAGCCCTTGGCCGGCTTGATCACGAAACCTGCGTGATCGCGCACCATGTCGACGACCCGCTCGACCTCGAACTGGCTGGCGACCTTGCCGATCATCTCCGGCGAGGCCAGACCGTACTTCTGACACAGCAGCTTGGTCTGCAGCTTGTCATCCACCAGCGGGTAGAGGCGACGGTCGTTGTACTTCGAGATATAGCCGATGTTGCGGCGATTCATGCCGACAACCCCCCGGGCGCGCAGGGCGCCCGGTGTGGTCCAGTTGCGCGACCAGCGATTCATCCATGACGCGAGCATCTCAATCCTCCGTCAGCGGCTTGAAGCGACGCAATTCCAGCAGACGATAGCCGGTGTAATTGCCCAGCAGCAGGATGAAGGCCATCAGCACGAGCTGCAGACCCAGGAAGTTGAAGGTCAGGTGGCGCACCCACGGATTGTTCATTGCCAGATAGGCCAGCACGGCGGTCAGAAGGCTACCGCCACCTTGCTTGAGGACTTCCTTGGGGCCTTCCTCTTCCCAGAGGATCGACATGCGCTCGACGGTCCAGGACAGGATGATCATCGGGAAGAAAGTGATGGTCAGGCCGGCATTGAGTCCGAAGCGATAGGCGAGTACCGAGAAGATCGAGATGATCGCGATCACCGTGATGATCACCACCGAGACCCTGGCGACAAGCAACAGGTTGAGCCGCGAAAGGTAGCTGCGGATCACGAGCCCGGTGGCGACGATGAGCAGGAAACCGATCAAGCCGGTGATCAGGCTGGTCTGGATGAAGGCGAGGGCGATCAATACCGGCATGAAGGTACCGGAAGTCTTCAGGCCCACGAGCACCCGCAGCAGCACGACGACCAGTGCGCCGATCGGGATCAGCAGAATGGTCTTGAACAGGGCCTGCTCTTCCAGCGGCAGCGAGTGGATCGAGAAGTTGAGCAGCTCGTCATTGGCCAGCTTGTTGCGAACCGCGACGGCGGCCGGTTCGTTGTGGCGAATCATCGAGAAGCTGACGCGGGAATTGACGCCACCTTCCACTTCCAGCATCGGGGCACCGCGGCCTTCCCACAGCAGCAGGTTGTCAGGCTCACCTTGCTTGCCGGTCTCGGGGTTGATAAGCACCCAGTCAGTGTTGAGCTTCTCACCCTCGGGGGAGTCGATCTCGACAGCCTGATTGCTGTCAGGTGTCTCGGCGAAGACCTGCAGCCAGGAGCTCACGTTCTGGCGACGGCGTCCGTCTTCCAGGCTCAAGCCACTGACCAGACGTGCGCTCACGCCCGCTTCATTGAGCAGACGCAGCATCAGCACCGGACGCTGGAACTGGGTCAGCAGCAGACGCGCGTTCTCACCCTGACGCTGATTGTCGAACTGCTTGATCAATTCACGGGCGAAGGTGAAGGAGTCGGCGCTGCGGGTGCGCGCCTGCTCGATCACCTGAGCGGCAGCCGTATCATAGGGACGTTCCCAGGACACTTCCTGAGGCGCCGGCAGGCGCTTGATGGCAGCAGGCGTCGCATTGTCGGACTCCAGCATGGTCACGGTGTAATACAGCAGCTGGGAGCCAGCGGCCTCACGGATCGACCATTCAGCACGACGGCCCGGCAGATCATCCAGATACGACAACCCGAAGCCGGAGGAGGCCGTGTTCTCGGTCAGGACGCTATAGCCTTTCTGATTTTCCGGAAGCGCCAGCGACGCCTTGACCGGACCGCCCGTTGCCGTGAAGGCGACCTGGGCCTCGATATCCCAGACTTTCTGTTGTGCACCCGGCACCCAGGGCACATCGAAGGAAATATGGCGGTAGGCGGTCAGGCCCACGCCAATCAGCATCAGCAGGCCGACCAGCAGGTAAAAGGAGAAACGCGACATGGGAGTCCTTGAGTATTATGCAGTCACAGGGTCTGGCACCCGGCCAGACCCTGTCAGTGGAGATGTTCGAGATCCGTGAACGTCAGGTGAGGGCGAGGGTCAGTCGCGATTTCCTTCATTCGGGTCCTGATCCTTGGCAGCGGCGGTGCTGGGAGCGCTGCCCGGGAATTCCGGACGCGGATTGATGAAGGTGCGGCTGACATCGACGGCTGCGATATCCATCATGAAACGACGGCCCAACAGCACCGGGTACGTCAGATCACGACGATCATTCAGGGTGAATTCGACACGCTGCTTGATGTCGCCAAGCGTCATCAACATGCTGACCACAGGACGATCTTCCCGGCCTGACGCCTGCACGATGGTCACGGTACGGCTGACCTTGGCTTCTACCCACTTGTCGCGCACCTCGGGAACGAAGTATTTGGCATCCTCGCGAAGCGCCAGCTTGAACTTGACCCACTTGTCGCCATCACGTTCGAACTCGGTGATGTCACGCGCCGACAATGAGGACGTGTTCGCGCCGGTATCGATGCGCGCCTTGAAATAGCTGCCGATGTCCGGAAAGCCGACCCACTCGACACGTCCGAGCAGCGTCTTGTCCATGATCGGGTTTTCAGAGGCGGTCTTGCAGGCCTGAACCACCTGCGGAGCTGCCGGCTGTTCCATTTCGGCATGCATGCGGCGCAGTTGGCTGCCGACTTCCCGCATGTCGCGGCGCAATGAGCGGTTCAGTTCGCGCTGCTCGACAAGCTGTTGTTGCTGGACGTCGCATTGCCCGGCGATCTGGCTCTCCAGGGCATCGATGCGTTGCGAGAAGGCCTCCGGGGTCAAGACCGGCTTGGGGGGCTGAGGTTGCGCCGGAACACAACCTGCCATGACGATGACGCTGGACAATGACACGGGCAGCAGCAGCTTGCGGATCAGCATGATAAAGAGGGTTCCTGTTCAGCCTTGCTGACGATCTCGTCTTCACGAGTTCGCCTTGCATGATTCTTGTTCATCCATCTCGCACCGTACTTGCACGAGTGGATGATGGGAGGGAGCCCGGCCACCTTCAGTCGTCGTCTTCGCAGCGATCGCTGAAGGTGTGGCAAAGGGCGATGATACGTAGGCCGGATAGTCGCTGTCCATGATTCGCCACCCACGGCTGGTGCGCCCGGGAACGGCTTCCGTCAATGCGTTGCCATTCACGGACAATCATTCAATCCAGCGTGATGCGAAGCGCTCATGACGCCTCTTGCCGTCGATTTCATCGCTCGACAGGCAAGAATGTCGCTCGTTGGGGACGTGCCTGTCCCAGCCGAGTTGACGTCTCCGGCTACCATACTTTGGCACTTATTTCATGGACTTGCACATTTCTCGCATCGTGAGTGCACCTTGTGGTGGGTGTCACAAGTCATCGAATGATCGGCGGGAGCACTGGAGACCTCAGTGGCGAAGTCTGTTCTCAACGGGCTGGTCGTGACATAAGGGCAGAAGAAGACCAATCACTGACGTCAGCTGACGACAGGCAGACATGCTGCTGAACATTTCAGGACATCAGGCACTCGAGTTGTGGTTCAGCATGGCGGGTATCGGTCATGCACAGCCGAACACATGACAGGCAGCATGATCGTCAGGGCGGGTCCTGTGAGACGTGAGTCTGGGCTTCTCGAATACTAGATTTAACATAATATATATTATACGAGCTTATAGAATGTCGACATCACGCCTGCGCTGACGATCCACTGCAAGCGTCGAGACACATCCAAATTGCTATTTGTAGAATCACTGCATAGTATCAGTACAAGTTTCCTTGTCGAGAATGTCGATGATTCGCTCCCGCTTGCGCTCCCTCGGTCTGATCACCCTGCTGGCCTCCTCAGCAAGTCTGTTGATGGCTTGCAGCAGTCCCTCAATCGATACCTATGCCGGTTCCGGACCCGAGTTCAGAATCGACGAGTACTTCCTCGGGCACACACGAGGCTGGGGAATGGTTCAGGATCGTTCCGGTGAAGTGACTCGACGCTTCGTAGTGGACCTACAGGGCACCAGGCAGGATGGACGATTGACCCTCGACGAGAACTTTCGCTACAGCGATGGCGAGACGCAGCATCGACAATGGACCTTCGTCCCGACGGGTGACCGTCAGTGGCGCGGCACGGCAGCTGACGTGACCGGAGAAGCCACGGCAGCCAGCAATGGCCATGCCTTTCGCATGCAATATGTCCTACAGGTTCCCATCGATGGCAGTGTCTGGGAGTTCAACATGGATGACTGGATGTATCTGCAACCAGACGGACGCGTGTTGAATCGCACCTCGATGCGCAAACTGGGCATCGAGCTTGCCACCATCACCCTCGCCTTTCAGCGCTGCCCTTGTGTGAGCGGCCGCTAGAGGCGCTTGTTCAAGGACGAATGTGTCTCGGCAAGCCACTGGGCATAGCTATCTTCCGGGAGCGCAGGTTGCCCGAAGGCATCGCTCTGAACCTGATCGAACCCGAGAGACTCAAGCTCCGATAGTTGCTGAACTCGCTTGCTACCTACCGCGATGGGCACCAGTCCCAGCGTTTTCATCGCACAGGTCCATGCCTTGATCAAACGAGTCTGATCCGGCTCATGCTGCTGAGGTGCCATGAAGCGTGGGTGCAGCTTGACGGCCACCGCCGGCATCCGGCTCAACAGACGCAGGTTGGCATTTTCCCGGCCAAACCGATCAATGCAGAAGGAGACTCCGTCACGGGTCAACGAGGTCATTGCCGCAATCATTGCCTCTGGTGTCTCCGCGAAGCGTTCGCAGCCCGTGAGATCCAGGCGCAGATGCTCCCCCTTGAGGCGGTTAAGTCGCAGGATGCGCCTCAATGTCTCGGCGTATTCACTGTCAATCAGGCGCTTCGCCGAGAGATTCAGTGATACCGGCACTCCGAGAGACTCCGTGGAGCGCTGCGACTGCCAACGACTGACCATGGCGCACGTCTGGCGCAACACCCAGGTATCCAGTTCTTCGCCAAGGCCTGCGCGCTCAGCCATGCGCAACATCTGGTTCGCGGTGACCCAGCGCCCTTGAATCTGCCAACGCAGCAGCATCTCCATGCCGCACACCTTTCTCGTCCGGACATCCAGGATCGGCTGCGCATGCAGGCTGAGC
Source organism: Cobetia sp. BL01 (assembly GCF_056493605.1). NCBI lineage: Bacteria > Pseudomonadati > Pseudomonadota > Gammaproteobacteria > Oceanospirillales > Halomonadaceae > Cobetia > Cobetia sp. BL01. The sequence goes on from NZ_JBVBEE010000003.1 coordinate 236,571, forward strand.
TCATTGTCTCGCAAGGCCCGGGCGAAGCGATCGCCCAATGCGATGGCAAGGGTGACATTGCTGCTGAGATCGGCGACCTGAAGATTCTGCTGACACGGTGCCCAATGAGCCGCACTGGCAAGTTCCTCCTCGAGAAGTTCGACAAGCTCATGGGCCGTGGTCCCCTCGGGCGTAAAGGTGGCCGTTGCGACCAGGAGTTTGGGCCTCAGAGCACTGGAAAGATGCATCAGCCAAGGCTGAGTGATGAAACGTTGCCAACGCATGCCGCTGACAGACTGCCGCTGAGGCAGCAGGATGATCAGGGTATCGCTGCACAGACGACCCTTGATGACGTCTTCATCATCGAAGCTTTCATTGATCTGGCTGGACAGTGACTGCATCGCTTCCTGGAGGAAGACCTCGCCCTGATGGTGACGCCAGTGTTCTGCCTCCGACACCTTGAGCATGATGGCCTGGTAGCTTTCACTCCCTCGGCTTTCCATCCAATGGGCAAATGTCTGAAGATAACGACGCCGTGTGCTGTAGCCGGTAATGGGGTCAATGCTGGCCTGAAGCGTGGCACGCGTTCGTTCCGTCAGGAGGCTGTCGCGCTGGACCAGCTCGTTTTCGACCAGCGTGGCACAGCGCCCCAGCCTTTCGAGTTGTGGCGCACTCAGCTCACGTGGTGTGTGATCGATGAGGCACAAGGTGCCCAATGGCAATCCTGAACTGTCTCGCAGCAAGGCGCCGGCATAGAATCGGAGATATGGCGGGCCGGTGACCAGGGGATTGTCATGGAAGCGTTCATCCTTGCTCGCGTCGTTGACGACGAGGTAGCGCTCTTCATGGAGAGCGTGGGCGCAGAAGGCTAGGTCACGCCCCGTTTCACGTGCATCGATACCGCAGTGGGCCTTGAACCATTGGCGATTCTCGTCCACCAGTGACACGAGACAGATGGGGACATCGAAGATATCCGCGACTAGGCGCGTCAGGTCGTCATAACGCTTTTCATGCTCACTATCCAGTACGTGAAGCGCGTGGAGGCTATCGATTCGCTCCTGTTCGCGAGGATGAGGGGCTGCTGGCATGAACCCGGGACGCCCACCTGCCGCAATGGCGGGTGGGCTGACAGACGCGTTGTGTGGGGGGATGGCCATTGGCGAGAATCTCATCTGAGTGACACGGACACCATTCAGCTTAACGTTGCCTGCTTCGCGAAGGGAGACTGAGAGTCTCTGGTCAATTAAACGGTAAACTTTCGAATATTCGTGATGCAATATGGAGCCGCGCGCCCTTCTGCCCTGCTCCCACATACCACGAAGCCCCCGCAGCTTGGCTGCGGGGGCTTCGTGTGGTCAGGCCATGAATCTCGCGGATCGTGACGCGGATTCAGGCTTCGGCAGGTGCGTAGGAGCCATCTTCACGGTGGACTTCCTTGCCGGTCAGACCCGGTGTGAAGACACATGCCAGATGCATGGTCTTGGTAGCACGCAGCAGGTGGTCGTCATGTTCATTGAGGATATAGACGTCACCCGGCTTGATCGGCCAGACCTTGCCATCCGCCAGTGTCTCCACCTCGCCCTCACCTTCCATGCAATACACGACTTCATAGTGGTGCTTGTAGTGGATATGGGTCTCGGTACCTTCGAAGATACGGGTGATATGGAAGGAGCACTTGCCACCATCTTCGTCGAGCAGCAGACGAGTGCTGTCCCAGTTGCCGTTCTCGGCCTTGACCAGACGATCCGTCTTGCGGGCTTCCTCGAGATTGCGAACGATCATCAACTTCTCCTCATTTGGGCGCTGTCATGACTCGACAGCTGACAGATGGCGATTCCCGCAGTGACATGAAGGCAATGGCGCTTGAACACGAAAGAGCCACGGCGCAGAACGATAAGCGCCTTCTTCGGTGACAGGTGACAAGGGCCAGGAATCGCATGAGATGACCCGCGCCATCGCGGGCCAAAGAAGAACGGGCGCCGATCACGTGACCAGCGCCCGATACCGCAGAGACTCAGCGCAGGACGGCCGCCGCATTTTCCTCGATGATGTCGAGGGCTTCCAGCAGGTCTTCATCACGGATGGTCAGCGGACACAGGCATTTGACGACCTGCCCGGAGTGACCGCTGGTCTCGATGATCAGGCCCTGCTCGAAACAGCGTGAGGTGATGGCATCTGCCAGTTCACCTGACGCCACATCGATACCGCGCATCAAGCCACGACCTTTCTCGTGCGCCGCGAAGCCGTTTTCACGCGCCTTGGCGGCAATCTTCTGGAAGCGCTCCTCGACGATACGGCCCTTGCGCTGGATGTCGCGCTCGAACTTATTGTCGCTCCAGAAGTGACGCAGTGCAGCGGCGCCGGTCACGAAGGCCAGTGCATGGCCACGGAAGGTGCCGTTGTACTGACTCGGCTTCCACTCATCCAGCTCCGGACGCATCATCACCATCGCGAACGGCACGCCAGAGGCCGACAGTGACTTGGAGTTGCAGACGATGTCCGGAATGATGTCGGCATGCTCGAAACTGAAGAACTTGCCGGTACGACCACAGCCCGCCTGGATATCGTCGATGATCAGCAGGATCTTATGCTCCTTGCACAGGGCATCCAGACGCTGCAGCCATTCGATGGAGGCCGGGTTGATGCCACCCTCGCCTTGTACGGTCTCGACCAGTACGGCTGCCGGGCGGTCCAGACCACTGGAGGAGTCCTTCAGCAGCTTGTCGAGATACGCGACGGTGTCCACACCCTCGCCCATGTAGCCATCATAGGGCACGAACTGTGCGCCCTGGGCTGGCAGACCCGCTGCATCTCGGAACTTGGCGTTGCCTGTCGTGGCCAGAGCACCCATGGTCACACCATGGAAACCATTGGTGAACGACACGATGTTGTGACGGCCAGAGACCTTGCGCGCCAGACGGATGGCCGCTTCGACGGCATTGGTACCGGTCGGCCCCGGGAAGTGGACTTTGTAGTCCAGACCACGCGGCTTGAGGATCACTTCTTCTAGGGCTTCCAGGAAGTCGCGCTTGGCGGAAGTCCACATGTCGAGACCGTGGATGATGCCATCGCTGCTGATGTAATCGATCAATGCCTTCTTGAGCACCGGGTGGTTGTGCCCGTAGTTGAGCACGCCCGCGCCGGCCAGGAAATCGATGTAGCGCTTGCCATCCTCGGTGAACAGGTGGGCATTCTGCGCCTTGGTGAAGACGGTCGGGAAAGAACGAGAATAAGTGCGTACCTCGGATTCCATCTGTTCGAGTATCTGCGTATTCATGCTGTCACCTCCCTGGTGATGGATGGCCATGCTCGGCGCGATGAAAGCGCTGGCGGCCATACCAGAATGTAAAGACGATTCAACGAATGACACTGACCCGCTTGCACATGATGACTTGGGGGTCGACAAGTGATGTCACGACTTTCCTGTCATGAACATCCAGCGGGTGAGACGTGATTCTCCTCGAGGTCCGACACGAGAATCGTGACGCCGCCTCACCCGAGACTTCTCCATAGCGTCTTGAGACACCATGGCTGGCTCAAATATCGCTCGGCAGGAACGGACCGATACGTACCAGGTTCTCCGCGAGGTGCACGCCGCCCAACTGATCCGAGGAGAAATACTCACGCGAATGCAGGGGGACCTGCCAGCGCTCGGACAGTCGAGTGAAGAGTGCCCAGGACGCTTCATTGTCAGGTGTAATGGTGGTCTCGAGGTGGCGCACATGGGCCATCTCCGGGCGCTTCATCACGGCCTCGATCAGACGACGTGCCAGGCCAGTCCCACGGGCTTTCTCACCGACGGCGATCTGCCACAGGAAGAAGGTCTGCGGGGCATCATTGCGGGTGTAGCCCGAGACGAAGCCGACCACCTCACCCTCTTCATCCGTTGCCACGGCGCAACTGTCACGGAATTGGGTTGCCAGCAGAACGTACGAATACCCTGAATTGAGGTCCAGCGGCGGGCATGCCTTGACCAGCTCATAGATGCCCCAGCCGTCATCAGTGGTCGGCTGACGGATGAACAGCGGCGTCGTGGCGCGGTTGATCACGGCATCATGGGTGTGGTGGGCAAGGCCCTGAATCGTGGAAGTCATTGTCATGGTTTTCATAGATTATTTCGCAGTTGGCGAATTCGCTATAAACCATAACAAACCGTTATGAGTCTTGCAAACCATAGTTTATTTGCGAAGCGCTCATACATAACGGGAAATTATCGTTTATCACCTCATCGCATGAGCCGCTCCACGGGGCAATCGCCACGCCTCCGCCCACCGCGCAGACGCCAGTCATGCCATGCCCCCTGTCCCCCATCCCCTATCGCCGTGCCTGAGTGCAGTACGCATCGCTGTCAGCAGAACGACATATGGCGCCCGCAGGCGCCATATGGAGAAGAAAGGGTATGAAGAGATGCCGTCGCGGCAGGCATCGTGAAGACGTCATATACGGTCTCTGACGATGTCAGCAGATCCCCATCGCACGTGCCCGAGCGACAGGTCAGCGTTTCACGGCTGTCGAGGAAGCGGCTCGCCTGGAGGAGGTCGCCACGATCTGCCCGAGTTCATCGTGGCGACTGAACTGGATGGCGCAGTTGCGGCCTTCATTCTTGGCAGCATATAGCGCCATATCGGCATTGTGAGTCAGCGCTTCACGTTGATTGCCGTGTTGCGGCGCGATCGCGATACCGATGCTGCACCCCACTTCCAGCTTGTGGTCTTCATAGAGGAAAGGCTTGCCCAATGAGTCGATGATGCGCTGTGCCAGCTGGGCAAGTTCACCATGGCGCCCCAGATTTGCCTGGATGTCGGCATTGTGGACCAGTACCACGAATTCATCGCCGCCCAGACGTGCGACGAAGTCGTCCTTGCGCACCACCTAGTTGAGCCTTTCCGCGATCACCTTGAGGGCGACGTCACCAGCCGCGTGACCATAGGTGTCGTTGATGGGCTTGAACTTGTCGATGTCCAGCATCAGACAGGCCATCTGACCGCCCTCTTCATTGACATCAGCCAGCCACTGCTCGCTTCTCTCATAGAAATGCTGACGATTGGGCAGCCCTGTCAGGGAATCATGCATTGCCAGCTGAGTGATGCGTTTCTTGTAGTTGTTGCTCTCGATGATGTTGTACTTGAACTTCTGCAACGCACGCGCCATCTGGCCGACTTCATTGGTGTGCTGAGTACTGTCGATCACCACGCTGACATCATCATTGGCCAGAGTGTTCATCGTCTGCGTGAGGCGGCGAATCGGCTTGAGCACATAGCGAGCGAACAGCCACATGGAAAGCCCGATCAGCACCACGATCATCGCCAGCGCCAGGCCATTGACCACCGGGGCCACCGTGGCTAGCAGCTTGAGCGTCTTGCCGACCGCGGCAGAGGTGGCCCCGATCCGCATGCGGGTTTCATGATCCAGCACCCCCAGTGCGTCAAGCGCTGGCGCATCATTGACCTTGACCCGTTGATCGATCTCACGCGGTGAAAGGTCTGCCTGCTCATCATGCAGCTGGTTGACCTTGTTCAAGCGGTCACTATAGGACTGAATGACATCGGCGATATCGCGGATGGCACGTTGCTCGGCGGTGTTCATGCCCAGCTGACGATAAGCCGCTAGGGTGGCGCGAAGCGATTCGATGTCCTGCGCCGCCTGCTGACCATAAATGGCGTCACTGCGCAGCACGTAATTCTTGAAGTGGTGGATCATCTCGCCGTAGCCGAGATCACGGCGCAGGTTGGCCACCAGGCGAGCCTTGCCCATGCCGTTCTCGAGCGGATTGTCATTGTCACGTAGCTCCACGATTGAGATACGGCGCAGGGTATCCAGCCCCGAGACAGCCTGGAAATCGTCGATCTGAACCACCTTGTCGATATCGGCACTCGAACTCCCCTGCTCGATCATCGTGCGTATTCTGGGCACCATCAGCTCATAGCGATTGATAGTGGCACGCAGACCCGCCACCGCCTGCTCCTCCCTCTGAGACAGTCCAAGGCTCTGGTAACGACTCAGAGCGCTACGAGCGGCACCTATCTCGTTCTGCACCTCGCCGATCAGCTCGAGGTCCTGACGCAGCACGAGATTCTTGAAGTCATGCACCATGCCGCCATAGCCCAGGGCCTTGGTCAGCTGACCTTCCAGGCGCGGTTTGTCGGAGCGCGCCTGCTGATATTCCTGCCAATCGCGTTGCAGGTCGGACACGTTGCGGGTAATAAAAGCCAACACGACCAGCAACACCAGCCCTGCCAGTGCGGAGAGTCCGCAGATGATGATGTTGATGGTGCGAAAGCGCATGTTGGCCAGGGTCATGTATGGCGGTCTCTTCACTGGTGGATACGGTCATCGGACAAGCCGTCATGAGGCGTCAGCGTAGGCGCCATCTGCAGCATTCATCTTCAAAATACCAGAAATCCTAATACTCGGATGTATTACGCGAGGTCATTCCCGGCAGCAGCCTCCTAATGAAAAGATCCCCCACCGCAACGCGATGGAGGATCTTCATCTGATCAAGCTGGACGGGATGTCGCAGGCGCACGCTATCGACAGGCGCCTTGAGGCATCACGTCAATGAATCAGTTGTAATAGGCATTGCTTGTATCAGTGTGATCGGTCACGTCACGAATGCCGGCGAGCTCGGGGATGCGTTCCAGAAGCGTCTTCTCCACGCCATCCTTGAGCGTCAGGTCAACGGCCGAGCACCCCTGGCACCCGCCGCCGAACTGAAGCACGGCAACCTGGTCGTCGGTCAGCTGCATCAGCTTGATCTCACCACCGTGTGCCGCCAGGCCCGGATTGATCTCGCTGTAGAGGATGTAATTGATGCGATCTTCCAGCGGGCTGTCCGCATTGACCTTGGGCATCTTGGCATTCGGTGCCTTGATGGTGAGCTGGCCGCCCATGCGATCCGCATTGAAGTCGACCGTCGCCTCTTCCAGGAACGGAACGCTGTGGGTGTCGAGATAGACCTTCAGCTTCGGAAGATCCAGAATCTCGTCGGTCGGCTCTTCTTCTCCCGGGCGGCAGTAGGCAAGACACGTCTCGGCATACGGAGTGCCCGGCTGGGTGATGAAGATGCGCACGCCGATACCTTCAACGTTCTGCTTATCGAGCAGCTCGGCAAGATACTCTTGGGCGCTATCGGTAATCTGGATGCTCTCACTCATGGCGCAGAGACTCTCTTGATGTCAGGTGACTAATGGCTCCATGTTAAGGAAATCCTGCTGCACTCGCAATCCTGAGCAAATCACTCGGGTTTGGTGTCATGGCCGCGGCCACTCCCGGGTGGGCTTTCCTAAAGCACTCATGTTGCGCATGAATCATGCTCATCGTGACGATTCTGCGGTCTGATACGATAGCCACATCTGGCAAGGCGAGGATGCCGCGAGCGGATCCTTCACCAGAGCCTCCCAATAGCAATGAGTTCGCGCCTGTGGCGTGTGGCTTGCCTGGCAAAGTCCTTGCTTGGCAAACAGAATCACACGTCCGGGAAACAACGCGACAAGTCACGTACGCTGGAGTCCGTCATGGCGCAAGCCCACCCCCCTGTTCCCTATTCCCTGCCCCTGTCTGACGCGCTGAGACAGGCGCTGCAGGAGCGTATCTTGATCCTCGATGGTGGCATGGGCACCATGTTGCAGAGCTATGGACTGGAAGAGCAAGACTTCCGTGGTGAACGCTTCGCCGACTGGCCCAGTGATATCAAGGGCAACAACGACCTGCTGGCCCTGACACGCCCGGATATCGTCGAAGCGATCCACCGCGCCTATTTCGAGGCCGGCGCCGACATCGTCGAGACCAACACCTTCAATGCGACCCAGTTGTCGCAGTCCGATTACGGCATGCAGGCGTTGGTGTACGAGATCAATCTCGAATCGGCGCGTCTGGCGCGCAAGGCAGCCGATGACGTGGCCGCCGAGACCGGCATCCCGCGCTTCGTCGCCGGGGTGCTCGGCCCGACCAGCCGCACCTGCTCCATCTCCCCCGACGTGAACGACCCCGCCAAGCGCAACGTCACCTTCGATATCCTGCGCGACAACTATCGCGAAGCTGCGCTGGCGCTCTTCGAGGGCGGCGCGGACCTGATCCTGATCGAGACCATCTTCGACACGCTCAATGCCAAGGCGGCTATCTATGCCTTGGAGGAGCTGTACGACGAAGGTCACCCGCGCCTGCCGGTGATGATCTCCGGCACCATCACCGATGCCTCGGGACGCACGCTGTCCGGCCAGACCACCGAAGCCTTCTGGAACTCGGTACGCCACGCTCGCCCGCTGAGCATCGGCCTAAACTGTGCTCTCGGTGCCGAGGAGCTGCGCCCCTATCTGCGTGAGCTGTCCGAGAAGGCCGATACCTTTGTCTCCGCGCATCCCAACGCCGGCCTGCCCAATGAATTCGGCGAGTACGACCAGACCCCGGACGAGATGGCCGAGATCATCCGAACCTTCGCCGCGGAGGGTCTGCTCAACATCATCGGTGGCTGTTGTGGCTCCACGCCGGAACATATTCGTGCGATCAAGGGTGTGGTGGATCAATGCGCGCCCCGCAAGGTGCCCGAGACCGCCAGAGCTTGCCGCCTGTCGGGGCTTGAGCCCTTCAACATCCAGCCGGACTCGTTGTTCGTCAATGTCGGTGAGCGTACCAACGTCACTGGCTCCGCGCGCTTCCGTCGCCTGATCAAGGAGGAGGATTACACCACCGCGCTGGAAGTCGCCCTCGAGCAGGTCGAGAGCGGCGCGCAGGTCATCGACGTCAATATGGATGAAGGCATGCTGGAGTCACAGGAGGCCATGGTGCGCTTCCTGAACCTGATCGCCTCGGAGCCGGACATCTCGCGGGTGCCGATCATGGTCGACTCCTCCAAGTGGGACATCATCGAGGCGGGGCTCAAGTGCATCCAAGGCAAGGCGGTGGTCAATTCCATCTCGCTCAAGGAAGGCGAGGAAAGCTTCCAACACCAAGCGCAGATCTGTCGACGCCATGGCGCGGCCGTGGTGGTCATGGCATTCGATGATGTCGGACAGGCCGACACCTATGAGCGCAAGATCGAGATCTGCGAGCGAGCCTACCGATTGCTGGTCGAAGATATCGGCTTCCCGGCCGAGGACATCATCTTTGACCCCAACATCTTCGCCATCGCCACCGGCATCGAGGAGCACAACAACTACGGCGTCGATTTCATTGAGGCCACGCGCTGGATTCATGCCAACCTGCCGCATGCGATGATCTCCGGCGGCGTCTCCAACGTGTCCTTCTCGTTTCGCGGCAACAACCCGGTGCGTGAAGCGATCCACTCGGTATTCCTCTATCACGCCATCCAGGCGGGTTTGAGCATGGGCATCGTCAATGCCGGCCAGCTGGCGCTCTACGATGATCTACCCGATGAGTTGCGTGAGGCCGTCGAGGATGTGGTGCTCAATCGTCGTGATGACAGTACCGAGCGTCTGCTCGACATTGCCGACAAGTACAAGGGTGATGGCAGTACTGGCGAGAAGAAGGAAGATCTCGAGTGGCGCAGCTGGCCAATCAACAAGCGTATCGAGCACGCGCTGGTCAAGGGCATCACCTCGCATATCGAGGAAGATACCGAAGAGGCGCGGGTCCAGGCGGCGCGCCCCATCGAGGTCATTGAAGGCCCCTTGATGGATGGCATGAATGTCGTCGGTGATCTGTTCGGTGCGGGCAAGATGTTCCTGCCCCAGGTGGTGAAGTCCGCGCGGGTCATGAAACAGGCGGTTGCCCACCTGATCCCATTCATCGAGGCAGAAAAATCCGGAGACACCCAGGCCAAGGGCAAGATCGTCATGGCCACCGTCAAGGGCGATGTCCACGATATCGGCAAGAACATCGTCGGCGTGGTGCTTCAATGCAACAACTATGAGGTGATCGATCTGGGCGTGATGGTGCCGGCGGAGAAGATCCTGCAGACCGCCATCGACGAGAAGGCCGATATCATCGGGCTTTCGGGCCTGATCACACCATCACTGGACGAGATGGTTAGCGTCGCCAGGGAAATGCAGCGCCGGGGCATGCAGTTGCCGTTGCTGATCGGGGGCGCCACCACCTCCAAGGCGCATACGGCGGTCAAGATCGAGCCGCAGTATGAGCATCCTGTCATCTATGTCACCGATGCGTCGCGCGCCGTGGGCGTGGCGTCTCGTCTGCTGTCCCCCGAGCTCAAGCCCGACTTCGTCGATCAGGTGCGCAGCGAGTATGCCGTGGTGCGTGAGCGCAATGCCAAACGACGCCCGAAGGCTGCGGACCTTGACTATGCCGAGGCGCGCAAGCGCCGCTTCCAGCCTGACTGGGAGAATTACACGCCGCCGGCGCCAAGTTTCACGGGCCTCAAGGTCTTCGATGGGTATGATCTCAACGAACTGGTCGAGCGTATCGACTGGACGCCCTTCTTCATGAGCTGGCAGCTGTCAGGCAAGTATCCGAAGATCCTGCAGGATGAGGTGGTCGGAGACGCCGCGCGTGCCCTGTTCGCCGATGCCAGAGAAATGCTGCGCAAGTTGATCGATGAGAAGGTGCTGACCGCACGTGGGGTCATCGGTTTCTGGCCAGCCAACTGTGTCGACGACGATACCCTGGAGGTCTATGCCGATGAGTCGCGTACTCACGTCATCGAGCACCTCCACCACATCCGTCAGCAGATGACCAAGAACCGCGACGGCGTCTGTCACAGCCTCTCCGATTTCATCGCTCCCCGAGACAGCGGCAAGCCGGACTGGATCGGTGGCTTCGCCGTCACCACCGGGCATGGGGCGGATGAATTGGCCAGACAGTACGAGGAGGCTGGCGATGACTACAACGCCATCATGGTCAAGGCGTTGGCGGATCGTCTCGCCGAAGCCTTTGCCGAGCGCCTGCACGAACGTGTCCGCAAGGAGTTCTGGGGATATGACGCTGAAGAAGTGCTCGACAACGAGGCACTGATCGCCGAGCGGTATCGGGGCATACGCCCGGCGCCAGGCTACCCGGCCTGCCCGGACCACACCGAGAAGGCCACGCTGTTCCGCATGCTCGAACCGGAGACGCATGCCGGCATGGTGCTGACCGAGAGCTTCGCCATGTGGCCGGCCGCCGCTGTTTCCGGCTGGTACTTCGCCCATCCTGAGTCGAAGTACTTCTCCACCGGCAAGATCACCCGGGACCAGGTGCTGTCATTGGCGGAGCGCAAGCGCATGCCACTCGCCGAAATGGAGCGCTGGTTGTCACCGGTACTGAGCTACGATCCGGACAACGCCAGCTAGATCAGGTCGTACGAAGACTTGCCAAGCCGGCAAACTTATCTCGCATGATCATGCAAAGGGCACCTGCCAGCGCAGGTGCCCTTTTGCGTGGGGCTGGTTGACTCAGCAGAGTCTCGGTCAGCGTCATGCACCGGATGCTGCCTGTGACACCTCACGCTATAATGGCCTCCTTTGTCCTTCCCTGCCCTCTGACCTGCGAGCCGTCTGTGTCCCTGTTCTGCGCATCCATCCCGTCTGTCCTGCCCTGCGCGGCGGCATCGTCTGAAGGTGACCCTGGAGATTGCCGGCGGCGGTATTCACCGGCGATGGGGCGTCCGTGATGTTGCCTGAACGCCAACGCAGCCTGAGAATTCTGAAGCTGGCACTGCCCATCATCGGTGGCATGCTGTCGCAGAGCCTTCTCAATCTGATCGATGCCGCCCTGGTAGGACAGCTTGGTGAGACGGCGCTGGCGGGAGTCGGGGTCGGGGGCTATGCCATGTTCATGGTCACGGCCTTGATATTCGGGCTGTCATCCGCCGTGCAGGCCCAGACCTCTCGACGGCTGGGAGAATCTGCCCCCGAACGTTGCGGCGAAGGGCTGAACGCCGGACTGATATTGGCATTGTCGGTGGGCATTCCCGTGATGTTGGCCTGCCATCACTGGGCAGACACCTTGCTTCGTCTGATCAATGACCAGCCTGAGGTCCACGCAACGGCCACCTCCTACTTCCAATGGCGCGTCGCCGGCATCGTGCCCGTCGCCATGGCATTCTGCTTCCGCGGATTCTGGAATGGACTTCAGCGCACCGGTATCTATCTGCGCATCATGTTGATCACCCAGCTGATCAATGTGGTGTTGAGCATCATCTTGATCCATGGACTCTATGGCGCCCCCAGGATGGGCGCCGATGGTGCAGGTGCCGGTACGACACTGTCCCTCTTCGTGGCATTGGGCCTGTGGGTGCAGGCGACCCTGGGAGAGCGCAGACAACATGGCGTACTGCATGCCTGGCCGCCACTGAGACACTACCTGACGCTGCTCAAGCTGGCGGTGCCCCACTCCTTCCAACAGCTGTGGTTTGCGGCGGGCTATGCCGTGTTGTTCTGGATTCTGGGCAGGATCGACGCGGCCAGCGTGGCAGTGGGTCATGTGCTGGTCAATCTCTCCCTGCTGCTCATTCTGCCCGGAGTCGGTCTGGGGCTGGCGGCCATGAGTCTGGTGGGCCAGGCATTGGGACGCGATCACCATGAAGATGCCCATCGTTGGGGATGGGATACGGTGCGCATCGCCCTGCCTTGCCTCATGCTGCTGGGATTGCCGCTCTGGGCGGCACCGGAAAGCGTGCTGGGCCTCTTCCTGCATCGCCCGGAGTTGATCGCGCTGGGCAAGCTCCCGTTACAGCTGACCGCCGTGATGATCATCATGGATTGTGCGGCCATCGTGCTGGCTCAGGCGTTGCTCGGGGCTGGTGCCAATCGCACGGTCATGACCGCCACCCTGGCCATCCAATGGCTGCTCTTCCTCCCGCTTGCCTGGTGGTTCGGGGTGCATCTGGAGGGTGGATTGCTGGCCATCTGGTGTACTCAGCTCGGGTATCGAATCTTCAACTCCCTTGTCTTCAGTGCCATCTGGCAACGCAGAGAGTGGCAGTTGCTGCGGCTCTGAGTCTCGCCCTCTTCCTTCATCAAAGGGCCGTGGTGGCCTTGTCCTGTCGACCTCGAGATCGCCACGGGGGGGGGGCATCACCGCCACGTGGGTTCCCTTTCATCTGGCATTGCCTCTGAATCGGTCTGGAGGACCGAAGCGTTGAAATCGGGTGATAGCGCACGGTTGTTGAGGCGTATGACATGCTGAGGTCTGGAGTATATTAGCCCTACTGTAAATTCTTGACATCGGGTGCCGACATGTCGATTACGTCTACATCAGGAGGTTGGATCAAGAGTGCGCGGCGATGGATTCCCGTCGCTTGCGTCATGACATTCAGCCCCCCGATTGCCGCTTCCTCAGCCCCCCTCCCACCAGCCCTTGATGTTTCCTCGGCCAGCAGTCACTCGAGCATGACCAGGGTGGCCGACGAGATGCCCCCCGCGGCGGCGTCCCTCGCACCCGGGCGAAATTTGACCGCCGTCTTCGTCAATCCGGGGCTGACTGGGGAACGATTCTGGAACATGGTCACGGCGACGATGCAGGCAGCAGCTCGAGACCTGAATGTCTCGCTGGAAGTCGTATATGCCGAGCGAAATCACATCCTCATGAAACGATTGGCAAGCGCGGCTCTGGCGCGTGCAACACCCCCGGACTACCTCGTGCTGGTCAATGAGGAGCAGGCCGCTTCCGACCTCCTGCCTCTGGCAGATGGCGGCTCATCACATGTCGTGATGCTGTTGAACGGCTTGACCCCGGAGGAGCAGACAACTCACGGCGTCCCGGGCAGTGTCCACCCCTCCTGGATCGCCAGCGTCATTCCCGACAACCATGGTGCCGGGAGAAGGATGGCCAGCGAATTGATTGACGCGGCGCGTATCTATCCCCCCGGTGAAACGCGCCACGGGCTCGCCTTGATTGGCGATACCAGAACGCCAGCCTCCATCGCTCGCAATGCTGGGATGCTGAATGGCTTTGCTGAGCATGACGTCGTCAAGATGACGCGCATTCTCGAGGCACGCTGGAACCTTCCGGATGCTGAGCGGCTCACGCATCACTATCTCCAATGGGCCGAACGCTCGGGATTGCACAATACCCTCATCTGGGCGGCAAACGACGCCATGGCGGAAGGTGCCGTCCGAGCGGTTGAAGCCAGTGGCATGCAGCCGGGCAAGGATGTGCTGATCGCGGGTCTCAACTGGTCGCCCGAGGGCATCGCCATGGTGATGGACAAGCGCATGGTGATGTCAGATGGCGGGCATTTCATGGCGGGAGCCTGGGCGATGGTGATGTTGAGAGACCACGCTGATGACACCCACTGGGCCCCCAGAACCGTGAACTTCCCGATGAGCCCCATCCATCAGGGAAATGTCGATATCTACGGCCCGTTGCTGATCCAGCCGGACTGGGAAACGGTGGACTTCACGCGCTTCAGATTGCAGACAAAGGAAGACGACTACGCGTTTGATCCGATGGCAGTGTTGGAGCAGATCAAAGACTCGCCTGCGCCACTCGAACGATAGGACTGATCGAGCAGATCATGGTGCGGCCCCGGGTGAGGAACACGTCAGATCACGCATCGCCAGGCAGCCCTCTCCCCTTCAGCTCGCCAGCCGCGGGGATCGACTTGCTTCCTGACAGCCTGTCACACGCGATAATGGAGTCATCATGAGATTGACGCGACCTTCACTGGCTTCACGATGTTCGAGGATGTGCCGTGCCCTTGCCCTGTTGGCATTGATGTCCATCTCAACGATGACTCAGGCCGAGAGCTTGCGTCCCATCAAGCAGGTCGTGTTTCTGAACCCCGGATATTCCACGGAAACGTTCTGGGCCCAGGCGATCATCGCTGCCTCGACGACCGCTGAATCCCTGGGGATGCATCTGGAAGTCTTCAGTGCCAGACGCAACACCGACGAATTCATTCGAATGGGAAAGCAGGTATTGAACCGAGAGAGCCCTCCGGATCTATTGATCACCACCAACAACCATGGACTGGCGGTTCCATTGATCGAGATCAGCCATGCCGTGCGCGTGCCCATGATCATCATCGTCAATAGCCTGACCCCCCGCCAGGCCAGAGCGTTGGGCAAGCCACTTGGCCGATATCCCTACTGGCTGGGCAGCGTTTCGCCTGATCATCAGCAAGGGGGGCACGACAGCATGGTGGCACTCATCAATCGCCATGACGTCTTGCATGGCAAGTCGGATGGTCGAGGCATCGCTCTTGTCGGAGGGCTGCATGACGAGGCGACACGACTCCGGGTGCGCGGTGTACAGGACGCGCTTCTCAGAGCCCCCCCATCTGTCCCCGGATCGGATATTTCAGGCCAACTGGAGTTATGAGGATGCCTACCGAAAGGTCGAAAGCTACTTGAGACATCAAACAGACGCCCGCCCCCTTCGCATGATGTGGGCGGCCAATGACCTGATGGGCATCGCGGCCATTGATGCCCTCAAGCACAATGGGCTTCGCCCGGGCAAGGATGTCGTCGTGGCTGGCATGGGATGGACCCGTGCCGGAGTCGATCACCTGCGCTCAGGAGAGATGGAGGTCAGTGCTGGCGGAGGCGCCCTGGCGACCGCCTGGTCACTGGTCCTGCTCGCCGCGGTACAACAAGGAAGCCTCCAGGCACGTGATATCGGTACTCGCTATTACACCATGGGGATCGCGCTGGCTGGGGACCCGGAGGCCTTTCTGGACAGGATTCCTCTGGAAGTCCTTGCCCTGCAACCGATGGATCATCTGATCAATGAGGTCGCGACACTTCCCCCTGATGCCTCTCCCTTCCTTCCGATGCCCGCTCATGCCGCTTCATCGTCCAGCGTTGCAGCACCGAGTGCATTGACGGCCGTCCATCAAGGAGCACGCCGCCATGCGCAATGACGAGACACAGGACAGGCCTCACGACACGACAGAGGTGCATGAGGGTCATGAGGGTCATGAGGGCCACGATGCCTCGCCCCTGCGCTGGCGGATATTGCGCGTGCTGGCGCCGCTCATCCTGTTGATCTGTGCAGTCAGCGGCGTCGTGGGTTATTCACTGTATTCAAGTGAAACCATCGAGCACATGCACGAAGATCATCAAGAGATGATGAACATCACGGTTCTGTCCCTGCCAAGTGCGATCTGGAACTTCGATGACGATGTCATTCACGCCTATCTGGAAACGCTGAGCAGTCACCCCAGCGTGCATGCAGTGCGCTACTACAACCATGAGGGCACTCTCGTCGAGGAGATCACCAAGGCGGGCGACGCCCTGGACCCGATGATACATTCCCAGGAGCTGGTCTATCGCAATTCTCTCGTGACGCAGGTCGTGGGGCGACTGGAGATGGAAAGCACCAATGCTCCCTTGCTTGCCAAGCAATACCAGGGAGGAGCGCTGCTGTTCGTCATCGCACTCTCGATCATCATCTGCGTTCTGCTGATCGTTTCCTGGCAATTGAAACGCTACGTGATGGTCCCTCTCAACCGGGCGATCGCCAGCATGAGTCAGCTGGAGAATCCGCAGACGGCATTTCGCAGGATCCCGCTCACGCGCTCAAGAGAGATCAACAAGGTCATTGCACAGCTGAATAGCCTGGGGGAGCGCATCTTCATCATGATGGAGGCGCTGCGTGACAACGAAGAGCGCTATCAGCATTTCTATCGCGACACCCCTGCACTGCTTTTGGTGATTGATGCTCACGGTACGGTGCTGGATGTCAGCCAGAGGATGCTCGAGGTAACGGGGTGGAAGCGAGAGCAACTGGTGGGATCGCCCTTCGATACCTTGATCATCGGCCAGAATGCTCATTGTATCGATCGCATCAGCTCGGCGCTTCGCAAGGGGGACGCGTGCGAGAACCAGGTGATGACCCTCAAATGCCTCTACGAAGAGGACCGGCAGGTACAGGTGGTCATCCCGTCGGCCACCAATGACAGCGAACGCGGCACCATGATGCTGTTGTCGGACGTTACCGAATTGAAGCGGACCCAGAAGCGATTGCTGGAGCATGAGCTGATCGACCCGCTGACACAGCTGCCGAATCGTCTGGCCCTGAACTCACACCTTCAGACACTCATCAATGGCGGGGCTCCCTTCGGACTGCTGCTGGTCAACATCGATCGTTTTCACAGCATCAATCACCACCTCGGCCCTGTCGACGGCGACATCCTGCTCAAGGAAGCAGGAGAACGTCTGAAGAGTTGCACTCCAGCCTGGATGGGTCGCTCCGGCGGAGATGAATTCGTCATGACCTGTGACACAAGCGAATTGCGCGCCCTGGCGCGTCGGATTGAACTGGCCTTCTCGACGCCGCTTCTCAAGGCGGGGGAGCCCATCAATCTCAGCCTGAGTAAGGCAGGGCTTGAAGTTCGCCAGGATGATGAGACACCCAGTCGTCTGATGCGCCTGCTCGAGCGCACTGTCATGGATATCAAGCACAAGGGAGGCAACCAGTACCGACTCTGTGTACGCGACAGCGCTCTGGAGGACGGTGAGCCACTGTTTCTCAAGGAGCGTCTGATTCGCGAGGCCCTGACCAGAGGTTGGCTCTGCCTTTACCTGCAGCCCATCTTCCAGGCGCAAAGTCCTGATCTCGATGCACCAACATTGCTGGGGGCGGAGGCACTGGTGCGTATCCATCACCCAGACCTTGGCTTGATTGCGCCCGATGAATTCATTGCGGCAGCGGAGAAGACGGGACAGATCATCGATATCGGAAACTGGGCACTGGAAGAAGCGGCCGTCATCTTGAGTGAATGGCAAAAGCAAGGTATCGAGACTCGTTACCTGTCCGTCAATGCCTCTGTCATGCAGTTCAGGGATCAGGGCCTGCTGCACAAGCTCGAATCATTGATCGAACGCCATCCGATACGTCCTCGGCAGCTGATCATCGAAGTGACCGAAAATCTGATGCTCGACAATGAGGACAGCCTGCGCTTTCAGCTGGAGGCGATTCGCAAGCTGGGCGTGAATCTGTCATTGGATGACTTCGGTACTGGCTTTTCATGCCTTTCCTATCTTCACAACCTGCCCTTCGGCACCTTGAAGATCGACCGTTCATTCGTGATGAACGTACAGACAAGCCGGCGAGACAGGGAGCTTGCACGCATCATCGTCGACATGGGGCATTCGCTTGGCATGCAAGTCGTCGTGGAGGGAATCGAGGAACGGGGTCAGGCAGAGATCTTCAGGGCCATGGGAGTGCGCGCCTTCCAGGGGTATCACTTCGCGCGTCCGATGCCCCTGCAGGCCTTCAATGCCCGGTATTCATCGGCAAGTGAAACCCGCATGTGTCTTCTTCGGGCGGCGACACCCGACGATCAGAATCGCGACGGCCAGATGGGAACGGGCCGTGACGTGGATTGACGCCAGCGACATGATGTCATCCAGGGCCAGACGCGCATATTGCAGCCTCTGGCCTTTTCTTTCGTTCTTGCCGTAGGCACACTCATGGCATCTTCTTCATAACCCTATCATCGAAAAGTATGATTATTTATTCTTTTAAAGAATAAAAGATAGGGAGTAAGGTGACCGCAGCATCAACAAGACTCGCATCAGTGGTCGCCCACCTGATGCCCGACCGCAGGACACCCCTGACATGTATCGGTATGACACTTACGACCAGACCCTGGTCGACGAGCGGGTAGCTCAGTTCAAGGACCAGATGGACCGCTATCTGGCCGGCCGCCTGGGTGAGGAAGAATTTCGTCCCCTGCGCCTGCAGAACGGCCTCTACATTCAGCGTCACGCACCGATGCTGCGTATCGCCATTCCCTACGGCATGCTGAGCGCTGCACAGCTGCGCTCACTGGCTGCCATCAGCCGTCGCTATGACCGTGCCTATGGTCACTTCACCACGCGTCAGAATCTGCAGCTCAACTGGCCGAAGCTTGAAGATGTCCCGGCGATCCTCGCCGAGCTGGCCCAGGTCGAGATGCATGCGATCCAGACCAGCGGCAACTGCATCCGCAATACCACTACGGATCAGTTCGCCGGTATCGCGCAAGACGAGACGGTGGATCCGCGTCCCTGGTGTGAGCTGATTCGTCAGTGGTCCACCCTGCACCCGGAGTTCGCCTATCTGCCGCGCAAGTTCAAGATTGCCGTCACCGGCGCCAGCGCGGACCGTGCCGCGATCCAGGTCCACGATATCGGCCTGCGCCTGACACGTGGCGAGGATGGTCGCGTCAAGGCGACCGTGCTGGCAGGTGGCGGCCTCGGTCGTACCCCGATGGTCGGCGATGTCGTGCGGGAAGATCTCGATTGGCAGCACCTGCTGACCTATCTTGACGCCATCGTCCGGGTCTACAACCAGTGGGGCCGTCGTGACAACAAGTACAAGGCGCGCATCAAGATCCTGGTCAAGGCATTGGGCATCGAGGAGTTCCGCCGCCGTGTCGAGGAAGAATGGGCACACCTGAAGGATGGCCCCGAGACACTGACAGACTCGGCGGTTGCCAAGGCGACCGAGTACTTCCCGGAACCGGCGCGTCGTGCCGTCGGCGAGGACGCGATTGCGGCCTACGAGACACTGCGCAGCGAGAACCGGGCCTTTGCCCGTTTCGTGACCAACAATGTCGTCGGCCACAAGGTCCCGGGTTACAAGGCCGTGACCTTGTCACTCAAGCGCCGTGAACTCGCGCCGGGCGATGTCACCGCTGATCAGATGGACGCCGTGGCCGACCTCGCGGAAGAGTACGGTTTCGGTGAACTGCGTGTGACGCACGAGCAGAACCTGGTGCTGTCAGATGTGCCGGTCGATCAGCTCGAGAATCTCTGGAAGGCGCTGGACGCGCTGGGCATGGCCAACCCGACCGTTGGCACCCTGGCCGACATGATCTGCTGCCCTGGCGGTGACTTCTGCTCACTGGCCAATGCCAAGTCGATCCCGATCGCCCAGGCACTGCAGGATCGCTTTGAAGACCTCGACTTCCTGTATGACCTCGGCCCGCTGGATCTGAACATCTCCGGTTGCATGAACGCCTGCGGCCACCACCACGTCGGCAACATCGGCATTCTCGGTGTCGACAAGAAAGGCCAGGAGTTCTATCAGGTCTCGCTTGGCGGCCGCAGTGATGACAACGCGACCATCGGCAAGATTCTCGGCCCGTCATTCAATGCCGAGGACATGCCGAACGTCATCGACAAGGTGTTGCAGGTATATGTCGAGCAGCGACTGGAAGATGAGGTCTTCGTCGATACTTACCACCGCATCGGCATGAAGCCGTTCAAGGAGCGGGTCTATGCCTGAGGTGACAGCGGAAATGACGTCAGCACGTGAATTGACTGATCAGCGTCAAGGCGGAGTCATCCGTCAGAACCAGCTGGTCCCCGAGGACGCCTGGCAGGTCGTGCGCCTTGATGAAGACGGTAACCTGCCAAGCTACCAACAACCTGCCCTGCTGCCTCTGGCACACTGGCAGGCGCTGGTGGACGCAGGTGAAGGGTCTGACCAGCTTGGCCCCTGGCTTGCCAGCGATACCGAGCTGACACCGGAGCTGGGAGAAGCACTTGCCACTGCACCGCTGCTGGCAATCGATTTCCCCAACTTCAATGATGGGCGTGGCTATACCCTCGCCCGCCTGATGCGAGAGCGGTATGGTTTCCAGGGCGAAATTCGTGCCATTGGCGATGTGCTGGTCGATCAGCTGCATTATATGAGCCGCTGTGGCATCGACGCCTTCCAGCTGCGCTCGGACCAGTATGTGGAAGATGCCTTGTACGCGCTGTCCATCTTCAGCGTGAGTTACCAGACAGGTATCGATCAGACGAGTCCGCTGTTCTCTCGTCGCTGGTAACCCTGACGACTAGCCAATGAAAGGCCCCGTGAGCTGGATGTCACCAGTTCACGGGGCCTTTTCGTTTCTGGTCACCTCTTTCGTTGCAGACCTTGTCGTGGTATCGGTCTCTATCATGGTATCGATGCCTATCGACAGGTCACGCCGCCATCACCGTGGCCAGCAATGCCATGCCCCCGACCAACAGAGCAGCCATCACCAGTCCTACCACCAGAAAGTCCAGCGCATGACCATGCTCGAAGTCACGTTTGCGGTTGGCTTCCTTCTGAACGCCGATGAATGCAGCAAGCACGGATTTGACTTCGTTGATCATGAGCACCTCCCAGAATGACGCATATCAATATGGTGGTGGAACAACGCTGCAAGGCGTGGCGGCAACCCCTGCGGACAACTACGATGAGGTGATGCTGCCTTTCGCGTCACATGCGGCCCTGAATTCACTATTGGCCAGAATCTGCTCGAATACCAGTGAATCATGACACGGACGGGACACAAGACAGCAGCTTCCAGTGCATTATCCAGCCGCTGAAGGAGCTATCCTCATGGAACTTTCCGTCGTGCCATCTCTGCCTTTCAAACCCTTGACGGCCCATCCGCTGTCCTGGATGAACCGTCCTGATGATCTCGTGCACCCTCTCGCCCCCTGGATGCGATGCCAGCAGGTCTTCTGGTCGCTGGGGTTGCAGGCCTATCAGCAGGAACTGGCCTTCATTCAGCTCTGTCAACTCAAGGGGCTTGAGATGACTCAGGCGCTATTGGCAGGTGACTGGCAGGAGGCTCGGACCTCGCCTGAATTGCTTGGCAAACTCGCCGGGGATGTCACCGAGCATGCGCTGACTCGCATGAAGCGACTGCAGACATTGAATGAAGAATTGCAGGATGCCATCTGGGAAGAGATCTGACTCGCATGACAGGAGCCTCCCCCGGTCTCCACGCAATGTGCCGGGGGAGAGATCACGCCAGAAATGCACAGCGAAAGGGTGCCTCTGGCGATGGCAAGGAGACTGGCGCCGTGAGGATGGAATGTGATGATTCAGGCAAGGACCATGGATGACATCAATCCGTCCGTGTCTGGAACTCACTGAGATCGCACAGCCAGGCATGTGCCGTTTCACGATCCAGCCCGAATTCCGCGATCAGACTCTCCAGACGCGCATTGAATTCAGCCTCACGCGCTTCAGCCGGGTCCGTTGCCTGGGGGCTGCTTTCTGACGTGGCGGGGGGAGTCGAGGGACGATCCAGCGCATTCAACTCTTCAGCCAATGCCTTTTCAAGTTCATCAAACAAGGCACGCTGCTTGCGGGCGCTTGCGATGACCTTTTCATCATGTCGGTTCATGCATGGTTTCCACTATTGATCTTGTCGACAACAAGAAGAGAGGCTGAAACATTCAAGACAGCAAAATATCACACTATGCCCAAGGCTTCTGCAATGTCATATCGGCAACATGGGGGAGTAACGGAATCAGGAGGCAACCCCTTGGGAAGAAAGCCGCCAGGGAAGTGATATCTTCTTGAAAGCCATGAAGAAAGCGCCTGTCATCATGCCCATTTCCCACCATGCTAGCAAGCATGCAAGGGACGCTGACCCGCCGCCTTGAGACGGCAATTCCCAGGCAATCTCACCATGTTGGGCATGGCGTTGACCAGACGCTCGGTGCGTGATCGACAAGCAACGAACGCTTTGTCGTTGTGGTGTATCCTCAGTGTACGAAAAATACACGGATGATGTATCTGATGATCAAGGATAATGATCTTTCCTCAGACAACACACCATCAGGGCGGTCTTTCCTTGACGCCACGCGAGAATTCGCCGGCCTTTCGATTCGGCACTGGTTGGGGCTGGTAGCGCTCTCAGGCGTGGTGCTAGGCCTGGTGTTGATCATTCTCGAAAGAGACAGCCGCGAGATGGAAGCGCTGCATGCGGCTTCCACGCGTGACCTCATCACGAGCGAGAGGCGTCTGCAGGCAAGCCTGCTGGTCGAGCAGACGCTCGGCGTGATTGCCTCACGACATCGAGATTACGAACATCGTCTGCAGCGACTGATGATGACGACGATGCGGGCCCCCTTCCTGGGAATCACCCACCTTACCGGTCGAGATCGGTCCTATATCAGTACCGAGCTCCTGCGTCAGTTCCCTGATCTTCGCATCAACCCGGATTGGATCGATATCGTTCAATTGCCGAGCAATCTCTATCCGGAATGGTGGTCCACCGAACTCAATCTGCGTCTGCACACGAGCAATGACAGTCCTCACTTCCTGCGTGGCACGGACGCAGGCCTGATCTTCGCCATCCCGAGCCAGCAGGGCCTGGGCAAGGATGGTGAGGTTCGACGCCCTCGCAACACCGCCTCGACCATCTGGACCCTGATTCATATCGACCCGCAGATGGTGGCATTCCTGGTCGCCAACGAGCTTCGTCAATCCCTGCATGCCAGCCTGGACAAGGGAGAGAGTCGCTATGTCTGGATCAATGAAATTCTGGATCCGACGGGCGGCCCCGGCTACGCCCGTCGCCTGATTCACCCGCTCTTGCCCGGCACCGAAGGCACGCTGCTCTCCACCGAGCATCGGGACAGCAGTGGACGCCAGCCTTACAAGACCGAACTCGAGGGTGTCCTGCAGGGAAGTGGCATCTTCTTCGATTACCGCTTCCCCCGCTCCCGTGGGGGGCCTGAAGAAGACAAGACGACCTACGCCGCGCTGTATCCGCCCTTCCAATGGATCGTGGCCAGTGGGGTCTACATGGGCGACATCAACAATGCGGCCCTGACAGCCCACGCGGACATCATGCAGGAGAAAAGCCGTCTGGAGCGCTGGCATCTCCTGCTGACCCTCGGTGCCTGCCTGCTGCTGTTCCTGGCTATCGGTCATGCCCTCTTCCGGCAATCCCGCACACGTCAGCGTCAGATGCGCCAACGCATGGGGCGTCTGGAAAACGAGCTTGAGCAGCGCGGTGAGGACAGGCTGATCAATACCCTGCAGATGATTCGCAATGAACGCTGCCCCCAGCGTGAAGGCAATGACCTCATCGTCGCCGAATACGTGACGGCCATCGCCAGAGAGCTGGGGCTTGAAGAGGCGCAGATCAGCGCACTGGAGCGCACGGCCATGCTCCATGACATGGGCCGACTGACACTTCCCGACACGCTGCTCAAGCCGATGGCGCAGCTTCAGTTCGATCAACAACAGTTGTTGCGTCAACAGGCGGATATCGGCAGCCGAGTGTTGAGAGAAGCGCTCAATGCGCCTCTGGAGGCCAGCCTGCTGAGAGAAAGCCAGCACTACATGCCTTACCGTCAGACGGACTCGGAGGCGGCCTTGCTGTCGCGGCCTGCCAGTCCCGCGATCCTGGCGCTGGTCGTCCAGGTTCTGGAGCTGGTGAGATACTCGGGCCTGACTCAGGCGGAGGCCATCAGTGAAATCGAGCATTGCGCCTACCAACCCTTTGCGCCGGACATCCTTCAGGCGGCACGCAGGGTGCTGACCCGCAAGCCGATCCCCAGGGCCGAGCCACGCAGCGCGATTCCCGGTCCGCGTCAGATCGAGCGCCATGCGGATCAATGGCGTGACCAGACGACCGGTTGCTTCAACCGTGCCTTGCTGGAGACCCTGCTGACAGGCTTGCTGCATGAAGGGCATGTCACTGTGCAGGGGATAACGCTTCACCATCTCCAGCTCGTCGGGACGCAGTCCCCTCTCACTACGGACCGGCAATTCGGCCCCCATCTGAATGCCTGTTTGTACCCGCTCAAGGTCTTCCATCTGGCCCCTGGCCACTTCGTGGTCCTGGAAGACGAGACCGAGGAAGCCTCGGACGTTCCCGTGCTGACTCCAGCCACTCAGCAGCAATTGAGGAATGTACTCAGGACCTTCGAGACAGACGCGGAACTCGTCACCCGACAGAGACTTCTGTCCGGTGATGAGTCACTCAAGGACTGGCGACATCACATCGATCAGCTGATCGCTGATGACTGATGATTGATGGCAAGGTCTGAGGGGAGTCGACCGATCCCAGCGGCCTGCCCGAAGTCTCGCCATACCCCCTCCCCACCTCCCACGGCGACCTGGCCTGCCGGCAACGACCAAAGTTGCATTCGTTGAGGCTTGTTCAAATGTCTGACATTTATTAAGGTTCATTCAGACATTTACCGTAGCTTGCCCTGCGCACTACGTCAGCCACGAGGCCTCGCGTGACCATCTCTCGCCCAGACCCACTCTCTGAGACTTCCAGCGATACAGCGCCGGATCAGGATTCCTCTCGCAAGAAAGATTCACTGGCGCCGGCCATGACGGGCTCCAGACAGCCCGTAGCCAGCATGGAAGCCATCGCTGCCTGCCTGGCGCGTGAAATTCTGGCCGGCAAGTTCGAGCCAGACGACAACTTCCCGCGTGAAATGGACCTCTGCAAGCGCTTCGATGCCAGTCGTAACCGGCTGCGCAATGCACTGGCCCAGCTGGTGGGGGCCGGGTTGCTGGAGCGCACTGCCGGCCGTGGCACCCTGGTGCGGCCGATGAGCGAATGGCAACTGCTGGATCCACTGATGAGCGACTGGATCAGCGGACTGGAAGGCATCAACCCTGCCCTGATGCGTGAGATCTACGCCTTCCGGCTGTCCGTCGAGCCCTATGTCAGCGCCCTGGCGGCGACCAAGGCCAACGCCCAGGACCTCGCAAGGCTGGAGCGCGCCTTCGAGGGAATGGTCGCGACTGCCAATGACGAGCAGCAGGCAGCTCACAGCGAATTTGACGTGGCGTTCCACGAGGCCATCTACCGCGCCACCCACAACCTGGTGTGGGCCCAGCTGGGTAGCTTGCTGCGCCCTTCCATCAGCCAGTTGATCGAGTCCTCCCAGCAGGCGGCACAACAGCACGACCAGGCCCATCACCGTGCCAGTCTCGAGCGACATCGCGCCGTGATGGAAGCCATCCGCCTGCGTCAACCGGACATGGCGCGTACCTGTGCCGAGCGCGTGCTGGAAACGGCTGCACGCGATCTCGGATTCGGCCTTGATCATCCGCGCCTCGAGACGCCGCGCTTCTGACCCACGACTTTTCCTTCTTCAATGCTTTCCAAGCTCGACACGAGCGTCATCCCAAGGAATCTCGACATGAAAATCACTCGACTCAAGACCTGGCAAGTTCCGCCACGCTGGTTGTTCCTCAAGATCGAGACCGATGAGGGCTGCTATGGCTGGGGGGAACCGGTCATCGAAGGGCGCGCCGCCACGGTGGAAGCCGCGGTCCACGAGCTGTCGGATTATCTGGTCGGCCAGGACCCGCGCAACATCGAGCACCTGTGGAACGTCATGTACCGCGCAGGGTTCTATCGCGGCGGCCCTATCCTGATGTCCGCGATCGCCGGCATCGACCAGGCCCTGTGGGACCTGAAGGGCCGTGATCTGGGAGTGCCCGTGCATCAGCTGCTCGGCGGCCCGGTGCGCGACAAGATGCGGATGTACGCCTGGACGGGCGGCGATCGCCCGTCAGATGTCGGCGCAGGTGCCAAGGCGCTGGTCGACCAGGGGTTCACGGCCTTCAAGATGAACGGCACGCCGGAGATGCAGATCGTCGATTCCCACAAGAAGATCGATGACGCCGTGGCGCGTGTCGCCGAAGCGCGTGATGCGGTCGGCCCCGATGTGGGGATCGGCATCGACTTCCATGGCCGCGTGCACCGCCCGATGGCCAAGGCGCTGCTGCGGGAACTGGAGCAGTTCCACCCGATGTTCATCGAGGAGCCGGTGGCACCTGAGCACCTGCCCGCGCTCAGGCATATCGCCGAGGGCATCGCGACGCCCATCGCTACCGGCGAGCGCCTGCACACCCGCTTCCAGTTCCGTGACCTGCTGGCGGACGGCATGGTCGACATCATCCAGCCGGATCTCTCCCACTGCGGCGGCATCAGTGAAGGCTTCAAGATCGCGACGCTGGCCTCGGCCTATGACGTGGCCCTGGCACCGCACTGCCCGCTGGGCCCGCTGACGCTGGCGGCTTCCCTGCAGCTGGATGCGGTGTGTCACAACGCCTTCATCCAGGAACAGAGCATGGGCATCCACTACAACAAGGACAACGACGTCCTGGATTACCTGGTCGACAAGGACGCGCTGGCGATCAAGGACGGATTCTGCGCCATTCCCCAGGGTCCGGGGCTCGGGGTCGAGATCGACGAAGCCTTCGTCGAGGAACGTGCCAAGGTCGGGCATCGCTGGCGCAATCCGGTCTGGACCCACGAAGACGGCTCCGTCGCTGAGTGGTAATGCCGAGCAAGCCGCAACGTACACACCGACAACACAGACGCCATGCCAGGACAGGCTCTCTGCCGAGAGTCTGTCATGCTGCAGAAGGGACTCATCATGACCCGTACCGCATCACCCCATACTGAACTCCCCGCCTTCGCGAACTTTCGCTACCCGGACCTCGCGGGTGCCAGTGTCTTCATCACCGGCGGAGGCTCGGGTATCGGTGCCGCATTGACCGAAGGCTTCCTGGCGCAAGGTGCCAAGGTCGCCTTCGTCGGGTTGTCCGATGCCAGCGAGTTCTGTGACGCCATGGAGGCCCGATACGCCAATCGCCCCCTGTTCATCCGCTGCAACATCCAGGACATCGAGGCATTGCAGGCGGCAGTTGCACAGGCGCGCGAGGCCCATGGCCCGATAGGCGTTCTGGTCAACAATGCGGCCCGCGATACTCGCCATACGCTGGAGGGATGGACGGTGGAGCAGTGGGATGAATCCATCGCCACCAACCTGCGTCCCCAGTTCTTCACCGCTCAGGCGGTCGCGGCTGACATGCGGGCACTGGGAGGCGGCGCCATCATCAACCTGTCTTCCAACAGCTACATGCTGGGGCTGGGGGGCTATCCCACCTACGTCACTGCCAAGGCCGGCATCATGGGGCTTACCAAGGCGCTGGCGCGTGAACTGGGGCCAGACGCCATTCGCGTCAACTGTCTGATTCCGGGCTGGGTAATGACGGAGCGTCAGCGCGAGCTGTGGGTCAATGATAAGGACTTGAACGAGTGCATCGACCAGCAGTGCCTCAAGGAAGCGATTCCGGTCGAGGACATGATCAATCCTTGTCTGTTCCTGGCCTCCACCGCCTCACGCATGATGACCGGCCAACCGATGGTCGTGGATGGAGGTCGAGTGTGAGTGCCGTCCATGCCCTCCCCGCCTGGATCGCCGTGGATTGGGGCTCCAGCAATCTGCGTGCCTGGGCGCTGGATGATCAGGACCGGATCATCGCCCAGGCAAGCAGTGCCCGCGGCATGCTGGGTCTGGCGAGCGATGAATTCGAGGATGTCCTGCGGGTGGTGATCAATGACTGGCTTCCCGGGGACTCCACCTCAAGCATGCCGGTGTTGATCTGCGGCATGGCGGGCGCACGCCAGGGCTGGGTGGAAGCGGCCTACCTTCCGGTCCCGGGTGAGCAAGCCCCTGCCATCGATGTCCTGTCTGGCCTGGCAGAGCAGCTGACCCATGTGGCAACGCGCGACAGACGTATCGCCGTCACCATCGTGCCGGGGCTGTGTCAGCACCAGCCGGCCTTTGATGTCATGCGCGGCGAGGAGACACAGCTGGCGGGTCTGGTCGCCGCTCAGCCGGGCTATAGCGGGGCTGTCTGCCTGCCCGGCACCCACGCGAAGTGGGCACAGCTCGAAAACGGTTCGATCACGGGCTTCACCACCTTCATGAGTGGTGAACTCTACAAGCTGCTCAGTCAGGATTCGGTCCTCAAGCACTCCGTGGCGGGAGGGGATCTTGCCGATGAGCCACAGCGTCAGGCATTTCTGGCAGGCATCGATGCGGCCATGGCGGAACCGGCGCGCATGACGGCGGCGCTGTTCGGCATCCGTGCGCGGGATTTGCTCGATGAACGCCTCGATGATGAGGCCTCTCGCGCGGCCTTGCTGGGTGCACGGCTTTCCGGTCTGGTGCTGGGCCTTGAGCTGGCCGGTGCCACATGCCTGCAGCCGCAAGGGTCGCTAATCACCTTGATCGGTGATGACACCTTATGCCAGCGCTATCGGATCGCACTCGAGCATCTGGGCTATCGCGTCAGCCTGGCCGCCAATGCCGACATGATTCTGGCCGGGCTCGGGCGCATTCATCACGCCTGTCAGACACGCCTCGCCACTGACTGACACCCCCATCTTTCCCCTGGAGACTTCCATGAGCCTTCCCCTGGTTGCCATTCTGCGCGGCGTCACGCCGCAGGAAATCATCGCGATTGCCGACGAGATCATCGCGGCGGGCATCACCCGCATCGAGGTCCCGCTCAATTCGCCCCAGCCGCTGGTCAGCATCGCGGCACTGGTCAAGCACTGTGCGACGGCCCATGACGGCCAGATCCTCATCGGTGCCGGCACCGTCCTGACGCCGGAGCAGGTGCGGGACGTGCACGGCGTCGGTGGTCGGCTGATCGTGTCGCCCAATGCCGATGTCGAGGTCATTCGCGAGAGTCGCCGACTCGAGATGGTGTCCATGCCAGGCATCGTCACGCCGACGGAGGCCTTCGCGGCCCTCGCCGCCGGCGCCTCAGGTCTCAAGCTCTTCCCGGCGACCCAGGTCGGTATCGTCAACATGAAAGCGATGCTGGCCGTGCTGCCCACAGGCACCGAGCTGTATGCCGTCGGGGGCATCGGCAGTGACAACTTCGCGCAATGGCGTGCGGCAGGTATCCATGGTGCAGGTCTGGGAACGGCCATCTACACGCCGGGTCTGACGGCTTTTGACGTCGGTGAACGAGCACGCAAGCTGGTCTCCGCCTGGGCCGCCGCCGACTGAGCCCCAGCGGCTCTCCCACAGGATTCACGAGGAGTAACGGATGACACGATCGACCTGCCTGGGCACGGCTGAGCGCCTCGTGGCCAGCCACTGCGAGCTGGGAGAAGGCCCCGGCTGGACACCCGCGACAACCACCCTGCCTGCGCGGGTGCGCTGGCTGAACATCCTCGCCGGCGAGCTGCATCACGCGGCCGCGGACGGCAGTGATCACGTCATCACTCAGCTTGCGCGCCGCACCTCCTATGCGGCGCTCACCCTTGAAGGCGACTACCTGCTGGTCGCGGAAGGCATGCTGTCACGCTGGAACCCCGAGACAGGCGCCGTGGAGGATGTCATGCCCTTCGAGGCGGACGCCATGCCAGCGACACGCAGCAATGATGCTCGAGTGGATACCCACGGCAGTCTGTGGCTCTCGAGCATGGGCTACAACGCCGAGACCGGGTCTGGCAGCCTCTACCGCCTGCATCGCGGTGAGCTGACCCGCGTCCTCGAGGGCCTGAGCATCCCCAATGCGCTGTGCTTCTCGCCGGATGGCCGCTTCGCCTATTTCACTGACACCGTTACCGGTCAGGTGATGCGCTGGACGCTGGACGCCGATGGCTGGCCACGCAAATCAGCAGGTGAAGGGTCAGCAAGTGAAGGGGCGGTAGGTGAATACGACGCCCCCGAAGTCTGGGCCGATCTGCAGGATTGTGGCGGTGGCCCGGATGGCGCCGTGATCGACGCCGACGGCCATATGTGGATTGCGCTCTGGGGAGCCGGCCGCGTGTCAAGGCTGGATCATGGCGGCAAGGAAATCGCCCATGTGACGCTGCCGGTCAGCCAGCCCTCGTGCCCGCTGTTCGGTGGTGAGGGGCTGAGCACGCTGTATATCACCACGGCGCATGAGGGCATGGCCACGCCGGATCATGCGGCGGGTGATGGTGATCTCTTCGCGCTGGACCTGTCAGCACACGGCTTCAAGGGACTGGCAGAACCGCCGCTGGTGCTGGGCTGACACTGACATTCCGTCTCTGATCTTTCTTTATTTCTGGACCTCTCATGATGACCGCAGACGCCCCATCCACCCGACCTTCGGCAGCGCCCGACGCGACCTGGTCCCCCCAACAGCAGTGGCTGAGCCTGAGCGCCGACGGCATCCAGCTGCAGCTGGATCTCGCCGATGGTCTGCTCAAGCTGGCCCACCTGGGGCGCATCGCCCCGGTCACGCCAGCCCAGCACCGCCTGATGAGCGCTGCTGCCACGCCCCAGGCAAGCCTCGATCAGCTCCCGCCCAATACCTTGTTCAATGATGCCGGGCTTGGCTTTGCGGGCTATCCGGCCTTGATCGGTGACCGTGATGGGCGTGACTGGCTCACCGACATGCGACTGAGTGAGGTGGCGTGCTCGACCGATTCACTGGGCGCGCATGCCCAGCTGACACTGGCGGATGCCACGAGCGAGCTGGAAGTTCTGCTGTCAGTCACGCTCACCAGCGAGGGGGTGCTGCGTCAGTCCACCACCCTGCGCAATCCTGGTACGGCCGACTATCGCCTCGAGTGGCTGGCGGCCTGCTGCCTGCCACTGCCGAACCGCTTCGAACAGTGCCTGAGCTTCGGTGGCCGTTGGGTCCAGGAGTTCACCGAGACACGCCACGCCCTGAGTGAAGGCACCTTCACGCTCGAGAATCGTCGCGGGCGCAGCTCTCACCAGCGTGTGCCCTCCCTCATCGTGGGTACCGGGGGGTTCAGTGAGCAGTCCGGGGAGGTCATCAGCGCGCACCTGGCCTGGAGCGGCAACCATCGACTGCTGGTGGAGCGCCAGTTCGATGGCAGCACGCAACTGCAGCTGGGCGCACTGCTGTTGCCCGGTGAGCAGGTACTGGCCGCCGGGGACAGCGTCACCACGCCGGAAGTCGTCATGGCGTGGTCTGACACGGGCATCAATGGCGCCAGTCAGCGCATGCATCGTACCTTGCGTGCACGGCTTGACTGGCCGACGCCGAACAAGCCTCGCCCGGTCCACGTCAACACCTGGGAGGCCCTCTATTTCGATCACGACGCCGAGCGGCTGGAGGAGCTGGTCAACGCTGCCGGTGACGTCGGCGCGGAACGCTTCGTGCTCGACGATGGCTGGTTCGTGGGCCGCGATGGTGAGCGAGCAGCGCTGGGCGATTGGTACCTGGATCAGGGCAAATACCCCGAGGGGCTGGGGCCCTTGATCGCGTCCGTCCATGCCCAGGGCATGGAATTCGGTCTGTGGGTGGAACCCGAGATGGTCAATCCGGACAGCGCGCTCTTTCGCACGCATCCCGACTGGATACTGGCGCTGGAAGGCCGTGAACAGCCACTGGGGCGGTATCAATGCGTGTTGGATCTCACACGCCCTGACGTCACTGACTATCTGTTTGCGCGACTGGATGCCCTGCTCAGCGACTACCCGATCCGCTATCTCAAGTGGGACATGAATCGCGACCTCACCCACGCCGCGACCCAGTCCGGCGAGCGTCGCGGCATGCCTGCAGCGCATGCTCAGGTACAAGCGCTCTATGCGCTGCTCGCACGTCTGCGCCAGGCGCACCCTGAGGTGGAAATCGAGAGCTGCGCCTCGGGGGGCGCCCGTACCGACCACGGCATTCTGCGCCACACCCATCGCGTCTGGACCTCGGACTGCAACGACCCGCATGAGAGAACGCACATCCAGCGCGGTGCCAGTCGCTTCCTGCCACCGGAGCTGCTCGGGGCTCATATCGGGCCGGAGCATGCACACACCACGTCGCGGCGTACCTCCCTTGCCTTTCGTGCCTCCACGGCCCTGTTCGGTCACCTGGGCCTTGAACTGGACGTCAGCCAGCTCGCGCCATGCGAGCGTGGGGAGCTGCGCGTCTGGATCGAGCGCTACAAGGCATTGCGCGGGCTGTTGCATGGCGGCGTGAGCTGGCGTCTGGACTGCCTGGATGACGGCCAGCATGCACATGGCGTGGTCAGACAGGACGGTGAAGAGGCGCTTTACTGCATCAGCCAGCTGGCCATGCCACGCCACGCCGTACCTGCGCCACAGCCGCTGGCAGGGCTCATCGCCGAGCAGCATTATCGACTCGAGCTGCTGGAACTGCCGGAACATCCCGAACGCCGCATGAAGCAGCTGCCGGCCTGGGTGCAGGCCCAGCTCTCGGGGGAGCCCGTCGTCGCCAGTGGCGAGATGCTGATGCGTGCCGGGCTTGCCCTGCCGGTGCTCGACCCGGAACAGGCGATCCTGATCCACCTGACGGCGGCACACGACGTTGACTGAGCCTGTGCTCCGGCTATCACTTCACCGATTCAAGGATGACCTGTATGCAACTCGGCGTCTGTTATTACCCGGAACACTGGCCGCGTGAGCGCTGGGCGCAGGATGCCCGTGACATGTTCGAGGCCGGCATTCGCGTGGTGCGCATAGGCGAGTTCGCCTGGAGTCGGCTGGAGCCGCGCTCCGGAGAGCTGCGTTTCGAGTGGCTCGACGAGGCCGTTGAGGTGCTTGCCCGCGCCGGTCTCAAGATCGTGATGGGAACCCCGACGGCCACGCCCCCGAAATGGCTGGTGGATGCCCATCCCGAGATACTGGCCGTCGATGAGCATGGCCAGGTGCGGGGGTATGGCTCACGTCGCCATTACTGCTTCTCCTCACCCGTCTATCGTACGCAGAGCGAGCGTATCGTGCGTCTGATGGGGGAGCGCTACGCCACTCATCCGGCGATCATGGCGTGGCAGACCGACAACGAATACGGCTGTCACGACACCATCCTCAGCTACTCTCGAGCGGCGCGCGCAGGCTTCCCTGAGTGGCTGGAACAACGCTACGGCAGTGTCGAAGCGCTCAATGAGGCATGGGGCGCGGTGTTCTGGAGCCTGGAGGTGACCGCTTTCTCGCAGGTCGAGGCGCCGGTCGGCACCGTCACCGAGCCACATCCGGCGATCGTGCTGGATTATCGTCGCTTCTGCTCCGACATGGTGGTCGAGTACAACCGGCTTCAGGTCCAGACGCTGCGAGACAGCGGCGTGAACGTCGATATCGTGCACAACTTCATGGGCCTGTTCACGGAGTTTGACCACTTTGACGTCGCCCGGGACCTGGACATCGCCAGCTGGGATAGCTACCCGTTGGGCTTTCTGGAGCGTGGTGCCCATCTCGAGGCCACCAAGGCGTTCTATCGCCAACAGGGCCACCCTGATTTCGCCGGTTTCCACCACGACCTCTATCGCGCCATGTGCAAGGGGCGCTGGTGGGTCATGGAGCAACAGCCGGGTCCGGTCAACTGGGCCATCAGCAATGCCGCCCCACTGCCCGGCATGGTTCGCCTCTGGAGTCATGAGGCCTTTGCCCATGGCGCGGAAGTCGTTTCCTATTTCCGTTGGCGTCAGGCCCCCTTCGCGCAGGAACAGATGCATGCGGGTCTGTTGCGTCCGGATGGTTCACCGGTCTCGGCCTGGCCGGAGCTGTTGCAGGTCCGCGATGAACTGGCTCGCTTGAGCGCAGAAGGCCTCAGTGGGCGCGAGATCGAGACCGAACAGGCCCCCGTGGCCTTGATGTTCGACTATGCCTCGATCTGGGCCTGCCAGATTCAACCGCATGCCGAGGACTTCGATGCGTTGGAACTGCATCTGAGCTGGTACAGCGCCCTTCGCCGGCTGGGTCTGGACATCGACATCGTCTCCCCTCGTGATGATGTCAGTGGCTATCCTCTCGTCGTGTTGCCCTGTCAGGTGATTGCCGACGATGCGCTTGCGGCACGCCTGAGCGCTGCACGTGACAGCGGCAGCCGTATCGTGATCGGCGCACGCTCCGGCTCACGCACGCCAGACTTCCAGATACCCGATCAACTGGCACCGGGCGCCCTCGGCGAGCTGGCCGGCGTCACGGTCGATCGGGTCGATGGTCTGCGCCCCGGTGCCTGCCCCGGGGTCACCACAGCCAATGGTCATCATGGCCACGCGTTGCGCTGGCGAGACCTGCTCGACAGCACGCGTACCACGGCAAGGGTCGTGACCCGTTTCGATGATGGAGAAGCGGCTCTCACGGAGCGCGCAGGGGTCAGCTATCTGACCGCCTGGCTTAAAGAAGACACCCTCATGGCCGTGCTGGTCGAGGAATGTCGCAAGGCAGCCATCCTTACCACCGCCCTGCCGGAGGGTGTGCGCCTGCGCTGCAGAGGCAATCTGGTGTTTGCCTTCAATTATGCGCCTGAACCACGCTGGCTACCCGAAGGCCTGGTGCCGGAAGATGGCTGGATCTGCGGAGGCCAACAGCTCGCTCCCGCTGGCGTCAGTATCTGGCGCATGGCATGACGAGATGTCCAAGGCGATGACGGCAACGGAGCGCTTCAGTAGTCTTGCCATCATCCAGACAAGCGTCACGTACGTATGACTCCATGACCCCTGTCGGCCTCGCGACCGGCGGATGGTTCGATCGTTTATGGCGGTGCCTCCGGGTACCGCCTTTTTCTTAATGCGACAGTTGCCAACAAGAGTCTTGTCAAGAGCTTGCCGCTGGCGGTGTGCAGAACACAGCCCCTTCCCGTGGAAGGTCTTCTGCTGACACGATGGTCCCTTCTGCCCTGGAGACTCGCGGAATTGGCAGGATTTTTTATCCAAACGATAGATAACGGTATAAGTTCTATCTGTTGTACCACACGCCTTGCCACCCCCCGATACGGGAGTCCCACGCTGCCACTTAAGCCGCATTGTCCTCTTGTCAGACAAACTCTACCGTGAGCCAGATGTCACTGTAGAACAGTCCATATAAAGAAATAATTACAGGAAACGCACCTGTTCACAGGACATACGTCGTCATTGGCAGACGGCACACCATGACTACAACGCCAACCACGAGATGTCCCTTTCATGAGCATTCTTGCCATTCTGATATCGCTGGGACTGTTGATGTTCCTGGCCTACCGCGGTATCACCGTTCTGTTGCTGGCACCTGTGATGGCGGCTCTTGCCGTCGTGCTTTCAGGTGATGCAGGCGCCCTGCTGCCCAGCTATACCGTCACCTTCATGAGCCAGCTGGGCGGTTACCTGGCCAAGTTCTTCCCGCTGTTCATTCTCGGTGCTCTGTTTGGCCAGTTGATGGCGGATTCCGGGGCTGCCCACGCGATTTCCGAGGGACTGGTAAGACGCCTCGGAACCCGTCATGTGATCCTCACCGTCGTGCTGGCCTGCGCCCTGCTGACCTACGGTGGCGTCTCGCTGTTCGTGGTCGCTTTCGCCGTCTATCCCATCGGGGCCCAGCTCTTCCGGCGCACCTCGACACCCAAGCGACTGCTGCCCGCGGCACTGGCACTGGGCTCCTTCACCTTCACGATGACCGCCCTGCCCGGTACCCCGGCGATCCAGAACGCGATTCCGATTCCCTACTTCCAGACCAACAGCTTCGCGGCTCCCGGACTTGGCATCATCGCCGGTCTGATCATGCTGGGGCTGGGCACCTGGTGGCTGAAGGGCAGAGCCACGAAAGCTCAGGCGCAGGGCGAAGGCTATGGCAAGCATGACAATGAGGCATTGAATGATGATGCGCCGGTGGCAAGCATGAGCATGCTGGCAGCGGTGATCCCGCTGATACTGGTGATCGGACTCAATGCCCTGCTCACCTACCTGGTTTTCCCGCGCATCGACTTCTCCTATCTCAATGACGCCTTCCCGGAGCTGGACCCGGCCGGCGCCACCGGCATGTGGTCGATATTGATCGCGCTGAGCTGTGCGTCACTCTGGCTGGTGGTGACTCGCTGGAAGCAGTGGGCTGACTTGAAGACGACGGTCAACAATGGCTGTTTCGGTGCCATGCTGCCCGTCTTCAACACCGCCTCGGAGGTCGGTTATGGCGCCGTGATCGCAAGCCTGGCCGGCTTTGCACTGGTCAAGGAGGCAGTACTGGGGCTCTACCCCGACAATCCGCTGATCTCGGAGGCCGTGGCGGTCAACGTGCTGGCAGGGATTACCGGCTCCTCCTCGGGCGGCATGAGCATCGCGCTCTCGACACTGGGCTCGACCTACATGGAGATGGCCGTCAATGCCGGGATAGACCCTGAATTGATGCACCGTGTGGCGGCACTGGCGGCTGGCAGCATGGATACGCTACCGCACTCAGGTGCAGTCATCACGCTGCTGGCCATCTGCAAGCTGACTCACCGCCAGTCCTACGGACAGATGTTCATGATGACCGTGGCGTTCCCGATGCTGGCACTGATCAGTGTCGTGACGCTGGGCAGCCTGTTTGGCAGCTTCTGACCACGACATGCCTCTGAAAGCCAAGGGCGACAGAAACGACACAGGCCACCTCAAGGGGTGGCCTGTGTCGTTTCGATACCTGAGACATCTGTCTCAGGGCGCCTTGATGGCACGGATAGTCTCAATATACGTGATGCTGTTGGATCATGGGGACTTCGGCGAGGGCACGCGTCTTGATCCAGAGCGTCAGATCTTCCTTGTCGGCCCGGGGATTCTCCGCCACCCAGTCGACGATGCGCGAGGCAATGAACTCGGCGTAGAAGTCATCATCGAACTGCAACAGCATCAGGTCTTCACTGGCCTGGCTCACTCGCAGCAGCACTTCACTGCCGGGCAGCACATACAGGCTCAATTCGTGCAGGTATTGCGTCGTGAAGGTGACACGCTTGAAGCGATCAGGGGCATCACGACCACTGTTGCTGATGTCATTCATGAAAGCCATGATGCTCCCCTGTAGTAGACATCTCATGCATTTCGCTCAGATATGAGCAGATATCTTCAATGATAGACCAGATGCTCTTGCCACGGTTGCTTTTATTAGCGTTTTTTAACGGACCACCCGACGCCTGAGCGCGGAACATTGATCAGGCGTCAGATTCACGCGTTCTGACGCAACGCATCACTCTCGAGCGTGAGTTGCACCCGCTCCAGCCAGCCCGCCAGCAAGGCTTGCTTGTGGCGACTCATGGCGTCCTGTTCGGCGATGGTCTGCGAGAATCGGCGCCCGGCCTTCTGAAGACGCCTGGGTCGCTTGCCCTGACTGCATCGCTCGAAATCCTCCGCCAGCGCCAGAATCAAGCTCTGCAAGGCACGCTGCACGGGCCTGGACATGTTCTCGCCAAGCTCGCGTCGCACGAAGCCTATTCCGCGCCCGATATCCATGCCTGTCAGGCCCAGAGACATCAGAGGCATTCCCTGCGGCTTGTCCGCGATCGCAGGTGAATCGGCCCCGCCCTGACGTGACTGCTGCTCCTGTTGACGGCTTTGCTCATGGCGGGCAAGACGCAGCAGGCGATCCCCCATGCGTCCCCCGAACCAGCTGTCCACCTGCTGAGCGGGGCGTTCGGCCAGCTCCCGGATATCACTCGCCGTTGTCTGGATCAGCTGGCGTTTGTCCCAGCCGGCCCCGGGTACCGGGATCAGGCGAAACCCGAGAATGGTCACGATCAGGCCGATCCCGGCCGCCAGACTCCGGTTGAGGGTATAGGCCACATCGAAGGTCATGCCGTTGTCGGGCATCACCAGCAGGATATTGAACACCACGAACGGCAGACAGATCCCCGCCAGCACCGGCACCACGGACCCCATCAGGCCGATGAACAACGGCACACTGAAGATCAGAATGAACAGCACGAAATGCTGGGCCTGACTCAACAGGACATTGCCGAACAACAGCACACTGGGAACGGCGAACAGCAGGCCTTTGAGCACCATGGGGATGATGGGGGCGGGGTCATCGCGACTGGCGAAGATACCGGAGAACAACGTGCCCAGCAGCATGGCCACCGCCCCATTGTCCCAGGCCGTCGCCAGCCAGAAGATGGAGGTAGTCCCGAAGATCAGCATGGCACGCAGCGCATTGGTCGCCGCTCGTCCGTGATCGCGATGCCAGCTCAGGCTGGGCTGGCGCAATTGATGACGACCGGGATGATTGATGACCTCACGCGCCTGAAGCATCACCAGCGCATGGCCCAGCACTTCCCGAAGACTATAGAGCAGCCGTGCCTCGAGGGCAGACAGATTGCGCTGACCGCGCGAGATTCTCAGACATTCTCCGCGCAGCTCCTTCAAGGTGGCGCGTGCCTGCCCGATCCCCTGGTTGTCGGCCATGCTCTGGAAGGCGCTGCCGAGTCGCTGCATCAGGTCCTGTGTCGGCTGACTGAAGCGCTCCGGTTGCTGAACGGCCGGACGCGCGAGCTGATCGTCTTGCCCGTCGTCGTCGATGGCGTTGTGGTGCTCGGACTCAACGTCAGCGCCAGTGGCGTGATGGCGCAGGAAGAATTCCGGGTGACGCAGCTGATGCAGTGCCTTGAGGGTGGCATAGAGGCGCATGCTCCGCCGGGTCAGCAGATGGACACCGCGGATACGCCCCTTGCCCTGAGGCCCCTCATATCGCGCGGAGTGGGCATCGATCTCGAGATTGTTGAGCGCCCCAAGGCCGGTCATCATCTGTTCGAGCATCGCCTGACGTTCGCGATTCTCCTCGGCATGACGTTGCTCGGCGCTCAGGTCATCCTGGGAGGGGTCCGAGAAGGCCAGCGCCATGTAACGGAAGGTGGCGTTGACGGCGGTATCCGCCAGCTGCCCCAGATGGTCCCGCACACGTATCGGCCAGACCAGCGCACTGACCAGCACGGCGCACAGTGCACCGAGACTCAACTCACTGAGGCGAGCCAGCGCCACCGAGAAGAAGTTGCCGGGCGCCGAGGACGTCAGCACCACGATGA
Source organism: Cobetia sp. BL01 (assembly GCF_056493605.1). Taxonomy (NCBI): domain Bacteria; kingdom Pseudomonadati; phylum Pseudomonadota; class Gammaproteobacteria; order Oceanospirillales; family Halomonadaceae; genus Cobetia; species Cobetia sp. BL01. Next base: position 275,691 of record NZ_JBVBEE010000003.1, read on the forward strand.
TCATGCAGGCCACCGCCCCCATCACGCAGCCATAGGAGAGGTTGTTGTGGGTGAGCGAAGCCCCGTAGATGCACAGGCCGATCCACAGGGTGACACTGCCCAGTGCCAATTCCGGCGCTTGGGCAAACAGCCCCATGATCACGACGGCGACACCGACACCCGCCACGGTGCCGGCGATCTGGCAGATGCCCTTCTCGACCACCATCCCCGACATCGGGCGTATCTGCAGAAAGGCCGCCGAGATCAGCGCCCAGTACGGGCGATCCAGATCAAAATAGAAGGCCGCGTAGAGTGCCAGTGACATGGCAAGGACACCCTTGAAGGCGAACTTCAGGGCAAAGGAAGAGGGTCTGAGAAACGCCGCGAGTGCCGGAGACATCGATCAAGGTGCTCCGTGGCCGCTGTCCTCGGCATCGGTGATGTCACTGAGCAGCCGGACACTCGCCGTCATGCCTGCCGCCAGATTGACCCCGGACGCCCGTACCGCCTCGATATCATCGAACTCCACTCTCACCGGGATGCGCTGTGCCAGGCGTACCCAGCTGAAGGTCGCACTCACCTGCGGCAGCTGCTGGGCATTGGTCGCGGTATTGTCATCGGCGATCCCCTCACCGATTCCCACGACACGGCCCTTGAAGTCCTTGTTGCCGCTCATCAGCGTGATCTGGACCGGATCTCCCTTGCGCACATGCTGCAGCTTGGTTTCCTGGAAATAGGCGCTGAGATAGAAGGAGTCATCCTTGATCAACGCCATGACCGAAGTACCCGCCGTCACATAGTTGCCCTGCGTCAGGTGCATGTTGAGGATGCTGCCATCCGCCGGGGCGGTCAGCTGGGTACGGTCAAGATCCAGTTGCGCGGATTGAAGCGCCGCCTCGGCCTGCTGCACATCGGCGCGAGCCACCTCGGCCTCGAGGCGAGCACTGTCACGCTCCTCTTCACTGATCGCCCGGTTGGTCAGGCGACTGCGTCGATTGGCTTCATGCTCCTTGAGCCGCAAGGTGGCCTTGGCACTGGCCAGACTCGCCTTGGCCTGAGCCAGCGCCGCCGCATAGCGGGCCTGGTCGATCTGCAGAATCACGTCGCCCTGCTTGACGCGAGTGGTGTCCGCCACGTTGAGCTCACTCACCCAGCCAGACACGTCAGGACTCAGCGTGATCACCTCGGCACGCACGCGAGCATCCCGCGTCCAGGGACTGTACATGTAGGTCTTCCACAGCCAGATGGCACACCAGACCGCCACGGCCACCAGACACAGGGTAATGACCCATTTCACGACTTTCTGTCGAGACTTGCTCATGCAGTTTCCTTGAAGAGTTGATCCTGACGGGAGCCTCGGCTCACACGAGGTTGCGCAGAGTGATGCTTGCCAGTGACGCCTGAGCTCGACCGCCTTCGAAGATGGAGTGACGTTGCCACAGTGACGCGACAGGTGAATGACGAGGGACATCTGACGCTTGCGACGCGAGCGCTGTCGCGATGACGATGAGTGACGGACCAGACACGAGTCGGTGAAGGCGTCAGGTCACCAGTGCGACGATTCCCGTCAGACAGATGATGAAGAGCGAGATGTCGAACCAGGCCTCGAACCATAGCTCATGATTGGCAAGCACCCGGTGCAGCAACGAGCGAATCAACCCGGCGATCACCAGCGCCGCCAGCGCATAGACCAGCATGGGGCTGATCAGGAATTCTCCCACCACCATCTCGTGCAGTGCATTGAAACCTGCCAATGGCATGTCAGGGGGTGTTTCGTTCATCGACACATGTCCTTTGGAGATCCTCTGGAGGTGAGATCACGCATGCGGGGGGCGATAGGCGAGATTGGTCGCCAGCATTGACGCTCAGTCAACGTCAACCAATGGAGGCAGGTCCGCCTGCATTCAAGGTCTCAAGCGCCCGCCACCCCACAAGAATATATGCAGGCTAACATTTATCAGGCGAGTTGCCACGTGCCCGTGATGAGACGCGACAGTGCGCAAGTGCTTCCCCCTGCTGGATTTTCCAGTAGGCGCGCGGGTGAAGTCAGCGTCCGGGCAGAACATCTGGTGGGTGTGGCAGTCATGACAAGCGGCTTGCCTCTCGACAAGCCGCTTTTGAAGGCTCCGCTCCGCTTTCGCACTCAACAACGCGCTCACTCGGTTGCGTTACACGGCATAACCGAGGATGCGCGGCAGCCATAGCGCCAGTTCCGGGAACAGCATCACCACTGCCAGGGCCGCGAGCATCGCCACGACAAAGACCATCGCCCATCCGACGGTCTTCTCGAGTCGAACACCGGCCACACTGCTGGTCACCATCAGATTGACGGCCACCGGCGGCGTGAACTGGCCGATCGCGATGTTCATCGCCAGCAGGATGCCGAACCATACCGGATGCCACCCGAAGTGCTGCATCACCGGAATCAGCACCGGCATCAGGATCAGGTAGATGGAGACCGCATCCAGCAGCATCCCGGCGATCAGTACCGCCACCATCACCAGAATCAGCAGCACCGTGCCGCTATCGGACAGCGTAATCAACCACTCGGCGAGATGGCGGAAGGTACCCAGCATGGTGCCGGCCCAGGCGAATATGCCCGCCAGCGCGATGATCAGCATCACCACCCCCGAGATTACCGCTGCTTCCCTGAGCAATTCCCACACCTGGGAGAGCTTGAGTTCACGGGTGATGAAGAGCCCGACACACAGCCCGTAGGCGGCCGCCACCACCGCCGCTTCCGTGGGCGTGAAGAGGCCTGAGCGCAGCCCGCCCAGGATGATCACCGGTGCCAGCAGCGCGGGGATCGCTGAGCGGAACGCCGGACCCAGCGCGATACGTTCCACCTGAGTCGGATCTTCCCAGCGATAGCGCCGCGACAGCACCCAGGCCGGTACCAGCAGTGCCGCACCGACCAGCAAGCCCGGAATCAGCCCTGCGGCAAACAGCGCGCGCAGATCCACCCCCGGCACCACGATGGAATAGAGGATCAACGCGATGGAGGGCGGGATCAGGATCGCCGTGGAGGCCGAGGCCGCAATCAGCGTCGCCGAGAACGCCTTGGGGTAGCCCGCCCGTGTCATGCTGGGAATCATCACCATCGCCACCGCGGCGGCATCTGCCGGGCCGGAACCACTCATGCCGCCCATGATCAGACACACCAGCACCGCCACCAGCGCGAGGCCACCGTGACGCGGCCCGATCAACGCCTGGGCAAAGCGCACCAGCCGCGCCGCCACGCCGGCACGCTCGAACACCAGCCCCGTCAGGATGAACAATGGAATGGCGATCAGCGGATACTTGGCGATGCTGTTGTAGGTATTGGTCCCCAAGGTGGCCAGCATGCTGACCGGCAGACCCGCGACGATACCCACCGCCCCCGACAGCCCCAGCGCGAAGGCCACCGGCACGCCGAGTATCAACAGCGCGGCAAAGCTTGCGAGCAACCAGAGATCAGGACTCATAATCTGACTCCTTGTGCTCCGGCGACGCATCCTGACCGGGACCATGACCGGGCCCTTGCGCAAGACGCTCGACACATTGCTGCAGCTGGCGCCAGGCCATCGCCAGCGCCAATATCGGCAGCCAGATCACATACCACCAGTTGGGCAGGCCCAGTCCCGGTGACAGCGACTCCCACTGATACTCCTCCAGCGCGAAGGTGCCGCCAAACCAGACGACCAATCCAAGCACGACAAGTACCGCCAGGGTCTGCAACACCACCACCAGTCGCCACAGCGGCAACGGCAGCACGTCTTCCAGCAGCGCGATACGAATATGTGCCTGACGGCGAATCGCCACCGAGGCGCCCGCCAGCGTCAGCAATACCAGCAGGAAGACCGAGAATTCCTCGGTGAAGGCAAAGGAGGCATCGGTGGCGTAACGCACCACCACGTTGGCCAGACTGATGATGCCGATCAGGCCCAGCGCCAACGCCGCCAGCCAGGATTCCGGCCGCACGCGTGGCGGTAGTCTATCCGCGGGGGCAGGCGCTGCGTTGGCGCCAGTGTGATGTGAGGCTTGTTGAGACGGTTGTTGCGACTTTTGCGACATGACACGCGATCCACACGAACGCCGAGGCTGTCAGGCCCCGGCGTGGTTCTTCACTCAATAACGCGCACAGACCGCATTATTCCCGATGTCATCTGCTCCGTGATCAGCGGCGATCATGGCCAGACTCAGCGCGAGGCCTCGACCTCGGCACGTGCCGTCTCGACCAGCGCCTCACCGATCTTCGGTGTCCAGCTTTCGTAGACCGACTGGGTGGCATCACGGAAGGCCTGCATCGCATCGTCATCGAGCTTGACGACATTCACGCCGCGCGCCTCGATATCCGCCAGCCGCTGGGCATTGCCTTCACGACTCATGGCGATCTCCCAGGCACCCGCTTCCCTGGCGGTCTCGGTCAGCAGGGTGCGCTCCTGTTCGCTGAGCGACTTCCAGACACGCTGGTTGGCGGCGAAGATCAGCGGGTCCGCCATGTAGTGCCAGAGGGTCAGATGGGTCTGGCCGACCTGATCGATCCGCGCCACATCAAACACCGACAGCGGGTTCTCCTGACCATCCACCGCACCGGTGGTCAGCGCCGGCTTGGCATCCGCCCAGCTCATCTGGGTCGGGTTGGCGCCCAGCGCCGTGAAGGTGTCCTGGAACAGCGGCGAGCCCACCACACGAACCTTCAGGCCCTTCAAGTCGTCCGGCGTGGTGATCGACTTCGAGGAATTGGACACCTCACGGAAACCGTTCTCGCCCCACGCCAGCGGCTTGATACCCTTGGACTCGATGGCGGCGAAGACCTGCTTGCCCGACTCACCCTGGGTCAGCGCATCGATGGCGGCGTGGTCCGGCATCAGGAACGGCAGCGAGAACAGGTTGAGCTCCGGCACCTGGGGCGACCAGTTGATGGTCGAACCCACCGCGAGATCGATCAGCCCCTGACGCATGGCCGAGAATTCCTTGGTCTGATCGCCTGCCACCAGCTGGGCATTGGGATAGACACGCAGGGTGAGGTCGCCACCGGAGCGCTCCTCTACCAGTTTCGCCCACTTCTCGGCCGCCTGCCCCCACGGGAAGGCATCCGACAGCACGGTGGAGACGGACAGCTCGCGCGCCTCGGCATCACTCGCCATCAGCGGTGACAACAGAGCCAGGCCAAGCACGCCAGCCATCAGGGCAGCGCGACTCGGGGCGGCAACACGCGAAGAAGTAGAAGAGGTAGTGGAAGGAGTTGCAGACATCGAAGCGTGGCGATGCCATTGACGAGTGACGGTGTCAGTTCCGGAGGCGGAATCAGCGTTGGCGAGTGCGGCGGTCAGGGTCATGAATAACCTCTTGATTATGATGTTGTTGAGTGTGTCCTTGGGCAGATTCGCATCTACTTTGGTCGCTGACCATTCGACCATGCGACAGATCGGCGCTTTTTCGACGCTCACATGCTATCTCGCTCGACTCCCATAACTGTATATACATCCACCCCTCGGGTTTTCCGAAACTTTTTGCGTACGAAACTCTCGACCATGTGGTGTCATCAACGTGTGTTGCCAAGGAGTGTATCCAGCGATTCAAGAGGGCCAACCTTGGTTCAGGCCCCGCCAACAGGGAGTTTTAGGATATTTCACTTTGCTTGATGCCGTGCCTTTTACAACGCCAGCGTGCCCCCAGCCCCTCCGAGGTCAGGATTTCACGGATGACTGTATATCCATCCAGCCCATTACATCATTGCGACAAATTTCCAGATCTGTCGCCTTTCATCCACGCAATGGCGCGCCACGGGTCGCAGACTGCGGATTCGGTCGGTAGACTGAGCGCCGTTCCCGCAAGGACCAACTACGACTGACCACCATCACGCACGCAAGTGTCGTACCTGACATCTCGTCGGCACCGCTTGAACGGTTCCGACCCTGACCGATGAGGCCCCTTCCATGCCGCACCCCCAGCAGGAAGCCGTACCCACTCCCACCTTCGAGACCGAGCCGCTCGACACGTCGCCCAAACGACTGCAGCCGACCAGCAGTCTCGGCGCAGCGGTCGTTCTGTGGTCGCTGCTGCTGGGAATGGGGATGCTGATGCTGGCCAACGGGCTGCAGGGCAGTCTGTTGGGGATTCGTGCTTCCTCGGAAGGCTTCAGCAACACTATGACCGGCATCATCATGTCGGCGTACTTCGCCGGCTTCCTGCTCGGCTCGACGCTTGCACCGCGCAAGCTGCGTCGGGTCGGCCATGTGCGCACCTTCGCGGCGCTGGCCTCCATCACCTCGGTGTGCATCCTGATCCATGCGCTCTATGTGGTGCCCGAGGTGTGGATCGCGATGCGCTTCATCACGGGCTTCGCCTTCGCCGGTCTCTACGTGGTGGCGGAGAGCTGGCTCAACAGCCAGGCGACCAACCAGATGCGTGGCCGTCTGCTGGCCATCTACATGGTGATCACCTATCTGGGCATGGGCGGCGGCCAGTTGCTGCTCAACGTCGCCAACCCGAATACCTATCTGCTGTTCATCCTGGTCTCGGTGATCATGTCCTTGGCGCTGGTGCCGATGCTGCTGTCCGCCTCACCGCAACCGGAAGGCGCGCAGCCGGAGGCCATGGGGCTGGTGCGCCTGCTGCGCCTCGCGCCGCTGGGCACTCTGGGCGGCTTCGCCACCGGTATCGCCAACGGCACCGTCTTTGGGATGGGCGCAGTGTATGCCGACCGCGCCGGTCTGCCGGTGCAGGAAGTCTCCTGGTTCATGGGCGCCTTCATCCTGGGTGCCGCCCTGCTGCAATGGCCGCTGGGCAAGCTCTCCGACAAGCTCTCGGCCAAGAAGGTGATTCTGGGCTGCAGTGTCGGGGCGATCGCGCTGTCCATCGGCGGCGTGCCGTTCAGTGGTGGCAGCATGCTGACCATGGCGCTGCTGGGGGCGGGGCTCGGCGGGTTGATCCTGACCCAGTACTCGCTGTTCCTGGCGGCGGCCAACAACCTGCTGACCACGCCACAGATCATCTCCGCCAGCGGCACGCTGGTACTGATGCATGGCGCGGGCGCGATTCTGGGCCCGCTCACCGCGGGCCTGCTGATGGAGCGCTTCGGGGCCGTCGGCTTCCTCTATACCCTGACCGCCATCCACGTGCTGATCGTGATTCTCGCCGCCAGTGTCACCAGCAAGCCGCGTCAGGTGCTGGATGCCGAGGATGGCGATCACCCCGGTCACTATGTGGTGGCGCCCTCCACCACCAGTCCGCTGAGTGCCGCCTGGGTCGAGGAAGCCATCACCGAGCCCGAGACCGGTCAGCTGGAATTCGACTTCGATGCCGAACCTGAGCCGGAGCCTAGCGAGGAAGAACTCGCTGCCCAGCAACAGGAAGCGGCCTCTGAAACAGAAGGAGGCGTCGTGCAGCAGGTCGACAACGAGGAAGGCGTGATGAACGACCGCGTCACCGGCATGGAAGACGACTGGCATCTGGATGGCCATATCGATGAGCAGGCCCAGCACCTCAGCGAAGAGGAGCGCCGCGTCAGGTCGGAGCCGGAGCGCGAGAGCTACTGATCACGCCTGACGGCATGCCGAAATTGAAAATAGGATAAGCGTTAACCAAGAACACCGCCCTGAGAGGCGGTGTTCTTGGTTGGAGCGGGCGAAATAGCGGCGGGCGAACCGGGACAGGAAAAACAAGGGCAGCCGTAACAGCAAACGGTTCAGCGGGGGGGTAAAGACCAGGGAAACGAAGAAGGCTCATAACGATAAAGGCTCAGCGACGACGCTTGCCCGCCCGCGCCACCAGATGCGGCGCCAACACACCCTGCAGACGGCGCACGGCCTGGGAGTGCAACTGGGAAACCCGCGACTCGGTGACATCGAGCACCGCGCCAATCTCCTTGAGATTGAGATTCTCCTGATAATAGAGCGCCATCAACAGCTTCTCGCGCTCCGGAAGCCGTTCGATGGCCTCGGTGAGTGCTCGGCGGGTATCGGCCTCCTCCAGCGCCTCGTGGGGCAATGCGAAGGGTTCCACGTAGGGAGTGGAGATTCCGCCCGGCGCGGCGCCATCCTCATCCAGCATCTCGTCCAGCGACATCACCATGCCGTTGTTGGTATCCAGCAGCAGGCGTCGATAGTCCTCCAGCGCAAGCCCCATGGCAGAGGCGATCTGGGTCTCCTCGGGCGGATAGCCCAGGCGCTGCTCCAGCTGCTGGATCACGCTCTCAAGCTCGCGCCCGGCCCGCCGCACACTGCGCGGCAACCAGTCTCGCGAGCGCAGCTCATCGAGCATCGCACCCCGGATGCGCTGACTGGCATAGGTGGCAAAGCTGGCACCGTGGCCCTGCTCATAGCGGCCCACGCATTCACACAGCCCCAGCATGCCAGCCTGAATCAGATCCTCGAGATCGACACTCGCTGGCAAGCGCACCTGCAACTGAAGCGCGATCCGGCGCACCAGCGGCTGATACTCGGTGTAGATATCCTGCTGGGCCATGCGCCCATTGGCGGTATACATCGGCGTCCTGGTCCTCGCTTGCATCCCTCGGGGTCGTTTGACTCAGGGTCGTGCCCCCTATCCTCGGGACTCCTGTTCCCAGCGTATTGTCGCGCCCCCACCACAAACCATTCGCTCGAATAGCTACCCTCAGTGACGGCTTTCCTGCCTTACGTCGCCATTGGGCCACGGGGAGGCGGAAATGAAGGCAGACAGGAAGAAATAGTGAGAGAAGACGAGACACGCACAACGCCCACCAGTAGTTCCACTGAATGTCGCGAGGATGTCACGGGAAGCGCCCGCAAGAAGAGCGCGCAAGGAAAGCCAGAGGGACAGCCGGAATGAGAAACGTCGAAAGGCCGCAAAAAATTTCTAAAGTTCTGCCGCGCCGCGACGATAACTGAAGCAACGGCACAGGAGTCGTTACTGGCGACACGCCATCTATCTCCCCATTACGACAGGAAGTGACACATGGCTTCAGTGATCAATACCAACACCCTTTCCATGGTGACTCAGCAGAACCTGAATCAGTCCCAGAACGCCCTGAGCACCTCCATGGAACGTCTCTCCTCCGGCCTGCGCATCAACAGCGCCAAGGACGACGCCGCCGGCCAGGCCATCGCCAACCGCATGGACTCCCAGATCACCGGCCTGTCCCAGGCACAGCGTAACGCCAACGACGGCATCTCTGTCGCCCAGACCGCTGAAGGCGCTTTAAATCAGGTCAACGATAACCTGCAGCGCGTACGTGAACTGACTGTGCAGGCACAAAGCGGAACTAATAATGCAGATGATCTAAGTTCAATTCAAGATGAAATCACCATGCGAATGGAAGAGATTGAACGAATCACAGAACAAACAAGCTTTAATGGCATTAATGTTCTTGAGTCAGATCAAAACTTGAGTATCCAAGTAGGCTCTAATGATGGTGAAGTAATTGATATAAAGCTTCAAGCCGTATCCTCATCAACTCTGGGAATGTCAGGATTCGATATAACAAATACATTTTCAAGTAAAAATCTAACTGAAGTTGTCTCGGGTGGAACAGTAAATACCACTGAAACAGCTAACATAAAAGCTAATGCGTATTCACCGGCACCAGGCACAGCAGACCTTGAAGCTGAAGGAGTATATGAGAAAAAGACTGGAGATGGTTATGTAGTAAAAGCTGAGAATGGCCAATATTACGAATTAACTACTAATGAAAACACCGGTAAAATGACGTGGGATTCAGGATCCAGCTCTGTTGCAGCGTCAGATGTAAACGAGACACAAGCAGTTACTTCGATTACTGAAAAAACTACTGCACCGTCAACTGTTAATTATGTGGGGAGCGATTCGATCCTTGCTGATGGCTCGACGACAGTTAGCGGAATTTACCAGCGAAATGATATTGAAAAAAACTATATCGATAACCCTGCAAGCGATACCATTACAGGCTATGCTACAAAAGGAACAGATGGAAAGTTCTATGAAGTTGAATTAAGTGTTGACACCACCGATAGTGGTTATGATGTTAATGATAAGTCTACATGGGTAATGCAAGCTACGCTCGTAGGCACTGACGAGGGCGCTGGTAATGGCACAAAGGCAGTAGAAGTTAGTATCGGAAATATCAGCAACAGCTCGGCGGCCGAGACTGAGGTCGGTGTGACGGAAAAAACCATCACCTCTAATGATGACCTAAAGAATGAAGCATTGGCATCTGCCCCTGTATCTACAGGGCTATATGCACTTTCTGATGGCAGTGGGTACGCGGTAAAAGCAGACAATGACGAATATTATGCAGCCACAGTCGCAAGTGATGGGGGTGTGACTTGGGATTCATCCACCACATCGATATCTTCATCTAAAATTGATACCACTACTGGTACCATTGATGATGTTTTAACCGGCACAACAACGATCACGCCCACTGGCTTGGCAGAAAATGAATCCTTATATCAATTGACAGATGCAGATGGGGCTTCTCTCGGCTCATATGTAGTAAAAAGCACCGATGGCAATGGTAATACAATTTACAATAGCGCGACATTAGACACAGATACTGGTCTAGTGACCAAAAGTGAAGACACATTAACTTTCGACCCCTTATCACAAATCGACAATGCACTTAAAACAGTTGATACACTGAGGTCTGGTCTAGGTGCTGTTCAGAACCGTTTCGATTCTGCCATTACCAACCTGGCAACCACTGAAACCAATCTCTCGGCAGCCCAATCGCGTATTCAGGATGCCGATTACGCGGAAGAAGTCTCCAGCATGACCACCGCACAGATTCTGCAGCAAGCGGGGACTTCCATGCTGACCCAGGCCAACCAGGTGCCGCAGAACGTGCTGTCACTGCTGGGCTGATCTCTGGCTCGCGTGCTGCATAGGCCTGTCACTCAGCAAGAGTGGCAGGCCCGCCGCTATCGGATGATAGTGACCTTGTCTTTTCAACCTCCGCCATCGATATCCAGTAGCAGCAAACAAAAAAGGGCAGACGCATCGCGTCTGCCCTTTTTCATTGAAATGCGGACATGAATCATACCGCCATATTCATGATTTCCTTGTAGGCGCTGAGCAACTTGTTGCGCACCTGCACAGTCATCTCGAATTCCAGTGAGGCCTTCTGGCCTGCCACCATGACCTGATCGAGGCTGACATCAGGACTGCCCAGCTCGAAGGCCCTAGCCTGCCCCGCCGCGACCTGCTGAGACTGGCTGACGCGCGACAGCGAGTCCTTGAGCATGCCGGCAAAACCCGACGACGCCTCAATCATCTCGCCTGGCTGCCCGCTGCCCCCCGCGGCCTGAGCCGCCATGCGCTCAAGTTGCTGCACCCCGTCCTTCATGGCGGGTGACAGCGCGGACGTCACGCTCGCGCCAACTGATTCGATTGCCATCCCGCCTCTCCTGTCTCAACGCGCGCCATTCGTCTGCCGCTTTCAGTGGAGCTCAGCCTATCAGCCAAACGCAGAGCTGAAAGTCGCTAATACCCGCTTTTTGACACGCTATTCGTCTGATTGGTTACCCCGACAGCTTCGATAATGGGCACCCTGCGACAAGAGGGTGACACAACTCTCCTGCCTGCAGGCACCACCGCTGCGACCCCAGACCACGGCGCCGTCATCTTGCGCTAACCGGACATCTGCATGAGTACACCCAGCCAGTCAGCGCCCCAGGGGGCCAGCAAGCCCTCGGCGGGCAACGGCAGCCACACCGTCAATGACCTCAAGACCCGTCTGGCGTCACTGCCACGCCTGCCCTTGATCATGGCGGCGGCGTTCTGCGTGGCCGTCATCGTCGCGCTGCTGCTATGGGGTACCCAACCACAGTGGAGCGTGCTGTACCGCGATCTGCCTGCCGATGAAGGTGGCGAGATCGTCACGCAGCTCGAGCAGGCCGGCGTGCCCTATCGTCTCAGTGATCAGGGCGCGACCCTGGAAGTACCGGCAGACCAGGTCTATCGCCTGCGCCTGTCCATGGCACAGCAAGGCCTTCCGAGTCAGGGCGGCACCGGATTCGAGCTGATGGACACCCAGGCCTTCGGCATCAGCCAGTTCACCGAGCACGTCAATTATCAGCGCGCCCTGTCGGGGGAGCTGTCACGCACCATCGCAAGTCTCGAACCCGTCGCCAGCGCGCGCGTGCATCTCGCCCTGCCCGAGGAATCCGTCTTCGTGCGTGAGCGACGTCCGGCGACAGCCTCGGTGGTGGTCGAGCTGCACCGGGGTCAACAGCTCAAGGATCGCCAGATCCAGGCCATCCAGCACCTGGTGGCAGGCAGCGTGCAGGGCCTGGTGAGCGAGGACATCACCGTCGTGGACCAGAATGGCGAGCCGCTGTCGCGCCCGGCTGGCGATACGCTCAATCTCGATGGCAGCGCCCTGGAATATGCCCAGGCGCTGGAGCAACGCTACCAGTCGCGCATCAACGTATTGCTGACCCCGATTCTCGGACGCGACAACTTCCGTGCCGAAGTCAGCGCCCAGCTGGACTTCTCGCATTCCGAGCAGACGGAAGAACATTACAGCCCCAATCAGACCCCCGGCACTGCCGCCGTGCGCAGTGCACAGCTCAACAATGCCGGCGCGGGTGACATGGCGATGATCGGCGGCATTCCCGGAGCACTGTCCAATACGCCACCGGGTACCGCCGCCTCGCCCATCAATGCCGCGGATGACACCGGGGATGAGGGTGACACTGCCGCCAGCCACGCAACCGATGAGGAAAGGGATGGCAACTATCAGCACAGCTCGATCACCAACTACGAGCTGGACAAGGTCGTGCGTCATACCCGTGAGCGACTGGGGCGACTGGACAAGCTGTCGGTGGCGGTGGTCGTCAATCACCGAGGCGTGACGGATGCCAACGGCAATGTCACCTCCCGCCCGCTGGATAGCGAAGCGCTTGAGCAGATCAAGGCATTGGTACGTCAGGCCATGGGCTACAGCGAGCAGCGTGGCGACAGCCTCAGCGTGATCAATGCGCCCTTCGTGATGGCAGGCAGCGCCGACGTGAGGCCGGATGACATTGCCGAATGGTGGCAGAACCCTGAACTCCAGGCGCTGGCCATCGAACTTGGCCGCTACCTGATCATCCTGATCGTCGCCTGGATTCTGTATCGCAAGCTGCTGCGGCCGCTGCTGACACCTCTGCTACGCCCGCAGAGTGACTACCAGACCATCGGGCAACCGGCGGGGCCCATGGGAGAGAGCCTATCTGCCGCAGGCATGGAGGCCAGTGTCGCTGTGCCGGGTGCCAGTCAGACGGCCCCCTCGGGACAGGAGCCGCCCTCTCGTGGCCCCAGCACTTACCAGCAGAATCTCAAGGATGCCCGTGACATGGCCCGTGAGGACCCTCGCCTGGTCGCCATGATTCTCAAGAACTGGATGAGTCACCATGAGTAAGTCCCTGTCCAACCTGGAACGCAGCGCCGCGCTGCTGATGAGCCTCGATGAAGACAGCGCGGCCGAGGTCTTCAAGTTTCTCTCCACCGAGGAGATCCAGAAACTGAGCACCACCATGACCCACATGCCTCAGGTGTCCCATCAGCAGATGGCCAAGACCCTCGAGGATTTCCATGCTGACAGTGAGCAGTTCAGCGCGGTCAACATGCTCTCCAGCGACCATATCCGCGCGGTGCTGGTCAAGGCACTCGGTCAGGATCGCGCCAGCTCCCTGCTCGAGGACATTCTGGAAAGTTCCGGCAAGAGCAACGGCATCGAGTCGCTCAATCTGCTGGAGCCGGCATTGGCCGCCGAGATGATCCGCGATGAGCATCCGCAGATCATCGCCACCATCATGGTGCATCTGGAACGTCATCAGGCCTCACAGATTCTCGAGCAGTTCGCGGAAGCCCTGCGCAACGACGTGCTGCTCAGGATCGCCACCTTCAATGGCGTCCAGCCGGCAGCCCTGCAGGAATTGACCGAAGTACTGGCCAACATGCTCGATGGCCAGAACCTCAAGCGCAGCAAGATGGGCGGTATCCGTACGGCGGCGGAGATTCTCAACCTGATGCCCGGCCAGCATGAAGAGCAGGCTCTGGAAGCGGTACGCCACCACGATGAAGCCCTGGCGCAGAAGATCGTCGATGAGATGTTCGTGTTCGAGAATCTGGTTGATCTCGAGGACCGCTCCATTCAGCTGCTGCTCAAGGAAGTGGACAACGACACCCTGGTGATCGCTCTCAAGGGCTCTGGCGACGCGGTACTGCAGAAATTCCTGCAGAACATGTCGCAGCGTGCCGCGGAGATGCTCAAGGACGACATGGAAGCGCGCGGCCCGGTGCGTGTCACCCAGGTCGAGGGCGAGCAGAAGAGCATCCTGCAGACCGTCCGTCGCCTGGCAGACAGCGGCGAGATCGTGATCAATTCGAGTGGCGACGCCTATGTCTGATCACCTCACCAGCAGCGCAGATGACGGCTGGCAGCCGCTGGAACTCGAGTCGCTGGACACGGCGCTGGAAGCGCGGCCAGACGCCACCGGCTCGCGACAGGCAAGCACGAGACAGACGGGGTCAGGCACTTCTCCGGATGCGGAGCTGCTCAGACGCATGACGCAACGGGCACGTGCCACGCTGGAAGCGCAGCGCCGCCAACTCGAACAGGCCGCCCATGAAGCAGGCTACGCCGCCGGTGAAGCGGCCGGCTATCAAGCCGGGCTGGAGCGCGCACGCCAGCAGGCGCAGGCGCAGGCCGAGCAGCAGGACAAGGCCGCTCGACAGGCGCTGGCCGAGCAGATGGCTCAGGTCACGCCGCTTGTCCATCACCTGCAACAGTCATTGACCAGCCTCGAGGAGCAGATCGGCGATGAGCTGGCGGCCCTGGCCGTCAGTGTCGGTCGGCATCTGGCCAGAGAGGCGTTCCGCGCGCACCCCGAGCATGTCGTCGAGAGCGTCCGCAGCCTGCTGGCCGCGGATCCACCGCTGCTCGGGCGCCCTCGCCTCTATCTGAATCCGGCGGATCTGCCGCGGGTCGAGCAGGCGATGGGCGCAGAACTTGCCCGCCTGGGCTGGCAATGCCTGCCGGATGCCAGTCTCAGTGTCGGAGGCTGTCGTGCCGAGGCGGACAGCGGCTGTCACGATGCCAGTCTGGAAAGCCGACTGGCACTGCTGTCACGCCAGCTGCGCAAGCGCGCGGCCCCCACGGATGACACCACGGCAGGCGCACGTATCCTGCACCTGGAGCCGGCGCTGCAGGAGACCCCCGAGAACGCCTTCGCGCCAGCGCCGGCAGCGTCATCGCTGTCCCCTGACACCCTCGAGCGTCTGCCCTCATGAGCGATTCTGCCTCTCAGCAATGGCGCAGCGCCATGCAGGCCATCCGTCAGCGCGTCGAGACGCTGGAACCCCAGCTCACCACCGGGCGTCTGGTGCGTGCCACCGGTCTGGTACTCGAAGCCGTCGGCCTGCGGCTGCCGGTGGGCGCCAGCTGCCTGATCGAACTGGGGCCGGGCATGGCCCCGGCCGAGGCCGAGGTGGTGGGCTTCGCCGACCAGACCCTCTACCTGATGCCCATCGACCCGCTCAGTGGGGTGGCGCCGGGTGCCAAGGTCATCCCCCTGGGGCATGGCAATGTCGGCGAACGTCGCTATCCGGTCGGCGACGCCCTGCTGGGGCGTGTCGTGGATGGCGTCGGCCGACCGCTGGATGGATTGGGGCCGCTGGAGGACGTCAGTCATGCGCCCTTGGAGGGACAGCCGCTCAATCCCCTCGAACGCGCCCCCATCGACACGCCGCTGGACGTGGGGATTCGCGCCATCAATGCCCTGCTCAGCGTTGGCCGCGGGCAGCGTATGGGGCTGTTTGCCGGCTCAGGGGTCGGCAAGAGCGTACTGCTGGGGATGATGGCCCGCTTCACCAATGCCGATGTCATCGTGGTCGGCCTGATCGGTGAGCGTGGTCGCGAGGTGCAGGAATTCATCGAGCACACGCTCGGCGAAGAAGGCCTCAAGCGTGCGGTGGTGGTCGCGACCCCTGCTGACATGACCCCCCTGCATCGACTCAAGGGGGCCAGCTACGCGACACGCATCGCCGAATCCCTGCGCGATCAAGGCCGGGACGTGCTGCTGATCATGGATTCGCTGACCCGCTACGCCATGGCGCAGCGCGAGATTGCCCTGGCCATCGGTGAGCCACCGGCCACCAAGGGCTACCCCCCTTCCGTGTTCGCCAAGCTGCCGGCACTGGTGGAACGCACGGGCAACGGCCGGCGTGGCGGCGGGTCTATCACCGCCTTCTATACCGTGCTCACCGAAGGGGATGATCAGCAGGACCCGATCGCGGACAGTGCCCGCGCGATTCTCGATGGTCATATCGTGCTGTCGCGGCGCATCGCGGAGAGCGGGCACTACCCGGCCATCGATATCGAGGCCTCCATCAGCCGCGCGATGTCGGCGGTGGCGCCGGAGCGCCAGCTGACCAGAGCCCGCCGCTTCAAGCAGCTGTACTCGAGTTATCAGCGCAATCAGGACCTCATCGCCATCGGGGCCTACCAGCCGGGCAGCGACAAGACCCTGGACAACGCGGTGCGCCTGCATGAGCCCATGGGGCATTTCCTGCAACAGGCCACTTCACAACGCGCCAGCCTTGCCGATAGTACTGACATGCTGGAACAGCTGCTGACCCAGCAGTGACGCGGCTGTGTCGCGTCAGCGCTGCGCCTTTCGCCATCACGAGGGAACGTCACGCATGACCCTATCCACTTCACGCTTTGACACCTTGACCCGGTTGAGCGAACGCCGCCGTGATGGTGCCGCACGCCTGCTGAATCAGCAGCGTCAGCGCCAGGACTCCGCCGCCAGCCAGCTGGCGACGCTGGAGCAGTATCGACTCGATTATCGCCAGCAGATGCAGCAGCGCCTGGCCCAGGGTCTGGACCCGGCCAGCTGGCAGAATTTCCAGACCTTCATCGCCTCGCTGGACAATGCCATTGCGCAGTGCCGCCAGCGTGTCGCGATGGAGACGTCGCAGACGACCGCCCGGCATCAACGTCTTGTCAGTGAGCAGCGCACCCATGCGGCCTGGCAGGGTTTGGCGGAACGCGCCGCCCTGGAGACCAGTCGCGAAGTTCGGGCAAGCGAGCAACGTCGCAGTGACGAGATGGCCATGCAGGCCTGGCGGCGCCACGCCAGCCTCTGAGCGTAGTGAATGACGGCACGATCACTGCGCGTATTCCGGCGCATCAGGGAGAGCTTGCATGACCGATAGCCCCAGCATCCTGGCCACGACAGGGCCTTCCTCGTCGTCGATGGCCTTTTCAAACAGCCAGCCGCGCAATGCCCGGGTCAGTCCCCCCGGTCAGGACTTCGAGCAGCATCTGGCGCAGGCTCGCAGTGAGGAGAAGCGCAGTGCGGAGCAGGCTCAGGAAGCTCGCCTGCAATCCCGTCATCAGCGAGCGCAGGCGACGAACGACGAGTCAGCTCGAGCACTCGAGGATGATCGCGCCGCCAAGGCTGACTCAAGTGCTGATTCAAGCGCTGACGCCACGACTGACGAGACCTCTCGAGATCTTGCAGGCGACACCGCCCGTCACGAGGTCGAGCCCCGCCATCCCTCCGATGACACCTCGGACCTCAATGGCGCGATACAGCACATGCAGGCCCTGCAGGAGATGACGAATCAGGCCCGATCATCCTCCAGCCCCGCCACGCCGGATGCGCTCGCGGGCGCCAACGGGCAGCAGGCCCAGGCGTCTCTTCCGCGCAGTGACTGGTTCACCTCACTGCGTAGCGGCAAGGTCGGTGACATCAAGAGCGAGGCAGGCAAGGCCTCGGGCACACCCACCACGTCTCCCCCGACAGACACGCCGCCCCTGTCGTCCCGTATATCAACCGACGCCGTGAGCCGTGCACTCACTGCGCTGACTCCCGCAAGCCTGACTCAGGGCGAGGCGGGACCGTTCACCGCGCTCCCCGGCGAGGGAGGTGTCGCGACGGGGTCGCCGAGCCATCAGGTCGCGCTATTTTCCGGCATGCTGGGCGATGCCAGCAGCGCCTCCGGTGGCCGCTCACTGGCTGGCATGCCTCTCGCCGCCCCCGGCATGGCACCGCAAGGCATGCTGCAAGGCACTCTTCACGGCGTGTCCCCCAACGTCGGCAGCCAGGCCTGGCAGCAGTCC
Source organism: Cobetia sp. BL01 (assembly GCF_056493605.1). Taxonomy (NCBI): domain Bacteria; kingdom Pseudomonadati; phylum Pseudomonadota; class Gammaproteobacteria; order Oceanospirillales; family Halomonadaceae; genus Cobetia; species Cobetia sp. BL01. The sequence goes on from NZ_JBVBEE010000003.1 coordinate 293,728, forward strand.
CTGAGTGACCAGGTGGTGCGCATGCAACTGAGCCGAACGCCCCAGGCGGAGCTGACGCTCAACCCGGCGGATCTCGGCAGGCTCAGCATTCACCTGAGCCTTGGCGAGCAGACGACCAGCGCGCACTTCGTCGCCGCGCATCAGCAGGTGCGTGCCGCGGTGGAAGCGTCCCTGGCGGACCTGCGTCAGGCGCTGGATGCGCAGGGCCATGCGCTGTCAGAGGTCACCATCAGTGGCGAGGACGATTCCGCTGCTCAGTTCCACTGGGGCGATGGCCAGCAAGGTGGGCGTGATGACGGCCACGGCGAGCGACAGTCCGGCGAGCACGCTCCCCTTTGGGCATCACGCACCGGAGGAGCCCCCTCATCAGACACTCACGACCGCCAGGCCTCCTCCCTTGGAGACCCGGCGCTTGCGAGCCGCCAATCCTCCGACCTGACGCTTGCCGCGCTCTCCTCTGGTCGCGAGTGGCAGGCATGATCTGCGGGATGAACTTGCGTGACGACATCGTGCGAGCAGAGGCCCCCGCGCCTGACCTGAGGCGCAGATGATACGACCATCACCCAAGTAAGCCCCCAAGCGTGGCCTTATTCCGCCCTTCGGCATGGTCCCCGTCGGGCATACTGGCGCCAGCCACCGACCCCGGAGACCTTGCATCACGATGTCATCGACCACCGCTTCACAGAATCCATCCCGTACCTGGCTGATGATCGGTCTGATCAGCATGGTGACGGCCGTGATTGCTGCCCTGGCAGTGGTCTATTTCGCCTTGCCGGTCTTCAGTGACCGCCAGGCGAGCGAGGCGGACGACACGCCGGACGTCGTGGTCGAAGCGCCCCCCGTCTTCCTGCCGCTGGCACCGTTCACCGTCAATCTGGAGAGCCCGCGAGGCAATCGACTGCTCTATATCGGGGTGACCTTCAAGCTGGCCGACGAGGACGCCTCACGCCTGGTGCAGTCACGCCTGCCTGAGCTCAAGAGCCGGATGCTGCTGTTGCTGTCAGGCCAGAACCCGCAAGAGCTGACCAGCCAGTCCGGCAAGTTGGCGCTCCAGACCACGCTGCGTGACGAGCTGTCTCGTCCCTACAGTGAAGGGGGCCAGCCACTGGCCATCACCGGCGTGCTCTACAACGACTTCATCGTGCAGTAATCCTCCATGGCTCAAGACGACCTGCTATCCCAGGATGAAATCGACGCGCTGCTCTCCGGTGTCAATGGAGAGCACGGCTCGGAGGCCGCCAAGGCCCCCGAGAAGGAGCGTATCCGCCCTTTTGACCCCGCACGCCAGCACCGCGTGATCCGGGACCGTCTGCATGCGCTGGACATCATCAATTCACGCTTCAGCCGCCAGTTCCGCATGGGGCTGTTCAATCTGATTCGGCGCGGAGCTGATATCACGCCAGGGCCGGTGCAGTTTCTCAGCTACAACGAGTTCTCGCGCAACGTGCCGGTGCCCACCAACATCAATCTGTTCACCATGAAGCCTCTGCGCGGCACCTCGATGCTGGTCTTCCCGCCCAGTCTCGTCTTCATGGTGGTCGACAGCCTGTTCGGTGGTGATGGCCGCTTCGTGACCAAGTCCGAAGGCCGTGAATTCACCCGCACGGAACAACGTGTCATCCAGCGCCTGATGAGATTGGCCCTCACTGCCTATCAGGACGCCTGGTCGGGAGTGTTTCCGGCAGAGCTTGAGTACCTGCGCAGCGAGATGCAGGTCAAGTTCGCCAATATCACCAGCTCCCCCAACGAGATCGTGGTCTGCACCAGCTTCCATCTCGAGGTGGGCAATCACAGCAGTGACTTCCAGATCTGCCTGCCCTACTCGATGATCGAACCCCATCGTGAGCTGCTATCCAGCCCGCTGCAGGAAACGACCTCCGAGGGCGACAGCCAGTGGAGCAAGCGACTGCGGCAGGAAGTCCGCGCCACCGATGTCGAGCTGCATACCGATTTCTGCACGCTGGAAACGACGCTCGGGGCACTGGCGGAACTGGCGGTTGGTGACGTCCTGCCCATCGAACGCCCGGGCACCGTCAATGCCTACGTCAATGGCGTGCCAGTCCTGGAAGCCGGTTTTGGCAGCGCCAACGGGCATCGTGCCCTGCGCGTGAGCCGCATCATCAATCACCCGATCAATTCCGCATACGAGGACACCGGCGATGAGTGAGCCCAATTCGCCCGAAGAGCACCCGTCACCCGAATCCCCGGGAGATGCCGGATCGTCAGCCTCGGGCCAATCCCCCGATGATCCCTGGGCGGAAGCGATGACTGAACAGATGGGAGAGGAATGGGCCCAGGCCATGGAAGAGCAGGCGCCGAACGCCAGCGCCGCGCCAGGCTCAAGCGACATCTTCCAGCCGCTGGATGGCTCTGGAGGTGAGACGAGGCCGCGTGAGCTGGACATGATCATGGACATCCCGGTCAAGATGACCGTGGAGCTCGGACGCACCCGCTTGACCATCAAGCAGCTGCTGGAGCTTTCCCAGGGCTCGGTGATCGAGCTGGATGGCCTGGCCGGTGAGCCGATGGACATCCTGATCAATGGCTATCTGATCGCCCAGGGTGAGGTCGTCGTGGTCGAGGACAAGTACGGTATCCGCATCACGGAAATCATCACTCCCAATGAGCGGGTACAGAAGCTCAACCGCTGAGGCTGTCTCTGCATGTCTGCCACTGCTCCCATATCCGCCGCGCTCTCGGAGTCTGATCTCGCCGAGACGACCACTGCCGTCGCCACCGACGCCCCCCCTGCGGGTGACATCCTCGCGGGTGGCACCACCGCTGCACACACCACGCAGACGCTGGCCCCTACCGAGCCCGGCTTCCGGCATGACCCACAGGAATCGCCGCTCGGGGCGGCGAGTCTTGCCACCACGGGACTAGCGCTGTCAGGGGTGATCGCGCTGATCCTGCTGCTGGCCTGGCTGGTCAAGCGTCTGGGAGCCGGGGCCGGTGTTCACGGCACACGCGTACCGCTCCGCGCCCTGGCACGCCTGCCACTGGGCCACAAGCAGAGTCTGGTAGTGGTCGAGGTGGGGCATCAGCGCCTGATGCTGGGGGTGGGGCCGCAGGGCGTCAGCCATCTGGGTGATCTCGACGAGCAGGCACTGCCCGAGAACCTCGACTGCGAGGCCGGCGGCGAGTCTGGGTCTGATGCCGCACGCAAGCAGGGCTTCGCGGCGCTGTTGCAGTCACGTCTGACGAACAAGGCGGTCGAGCGATGACCGCGACATGCCACATCCCCCGACCAGCCGGCCGCGGGACGGCGACGCTCATCAAGGCGGGGCTTGCGATCCTGCTGGCCATGACCAGTCTGCCGACCCACGCCGATGTCCTGACGGGGCTGACCAGCCAGCCATTGCCCAACGGTGGCGAGCAGTGGTCGCTCAATGTCCAGACATTGATCCTGTTGAGCGGGCTGGCGATGTTGCCGGCGGCACTGCTGATGATGAGTGCCTTCACTCGCATCATCATCGTGCTGGGGCTGCTGCGCACGGCCATCGGTACCCAGTCGGCTCCCCCCAATCAGATTCTGGTCGGCATCGCGCTGTTTCTGACCTTCTTCATCATGTCGCCCGTCATCGAGCGCATCCATGACGAGGCCTGGCAGCCTTACGACAGCCAGCAGATCGGCCTTCAGGAAGCCATCGAACGCGGCGGCGTGCCGCTGCGGGAGTTCATGCTCGGCCAGGTGCGTGAGCCTGACATCGCGCTGTTCGCGCGCCTGGCAGAACTCGATGAGATACAGGGGCCACAGGAGGTGCCTTGGCGTGTCCTGTTGCCGGCCTTCGTGACCAGCGAACTGAAGACGGCCTTCCAGATCGGCTTCACGCTGTTCGTGCCCTTCCTGATCATCGACCTGGTGGTGGCCAGCGTCCTGATGGCGCTGGGGATGATGATGGTACCGCCTGCCACCATCTCGCTGCCCTTCAAGCTGATGCTGTTCGTGCTGGTCGATGGCTGGCAGCTGTTGCTGGGGTCACTGGCCGACAGTTTCTACTGACGTCTCGACGGAGGGTTCCTCTGATGTGGCGAGTGAGATGGCTGGCCTGGCCCTCCCGCTGGCCAGCAGCACCGGCCCTCTGTGTCTGATCTTCTTTTCATCCTCATCTTCATCACATCTCCGTCTTTTCTCCGCCTCATCGCCCATGGAGTCGCGCATGACACCTGACGTCATCACCAGTCTGGCCTCACATGCCATGTACATCACGCTACTGGTAGCAAGCCCGCTGCTGGCCAGCGCACTGGTGATCGGGCTCGTGGTCAGCCTGTTCCAGGCCGCCACGCAGATCAACGAGATGACACTGTCCTTCATCCCCAAGATTCTCGGCGTCTTCGCGGTTCTGGTCGCGGCGGGCCCCTGGCTTCTGGAGACGCTGCTCGACTTCACGCGCAGCGTCTTCACGGGCTTTCCGCAGTTGATCGGCTAGGCTGGGAGCGCGCATGAACGGGTTGGACCCGAATCAGCTCCAGGCGATGATCGTCAGTGTCATGTGGCCGTTCGCGCGCCTGTCAGGCTTCATGCTGATCGCGCCGATCTTCGGGCACCGGAGTCTGCCGACCCCGGTGCGACTGCTGATGGCGTTCGGCCTGGCCGTGATCATCGCGCCATTGATCGACAGCCCACCGGCACCGGACATGCTGGGGCTGGTGGCCGTGTGGCAACTGGCACTGCAGATGGCGGTCGGCATGGCACTGGGTCTGGTGATGCGCATCACCTTCGCCATCGTCGAGGCGGCGGGGGAATTCATCGGTCTGCAGATGGGGCTGGCCTTCGCCAGCTTCTTCTCGGAGGACACTGGCACCAACACCCAGGTGCTGTCGCGTCTGCTGGGCATGCTCGCGATGCTGCTGTTTCTGGCCTTCAACGGCCATCTGCTGGTGCTGGAAATTCTGGTGGGACATTTCCATGACATCCCGCTGGATCTCGCTAGGCTGGGGTCACCGGGACTGGAAAACCTGCTGCTCTGGAGCGCCAGCCTGTTCAGCGCAGGCCTGCTGCTGGCATTGCCACTGGTGGCATCGCTGCTGGCCATCAATCTGGCCATGGGCGTACTGAACCGCTCGGCGCCGCAGCTATCCGTCTTCTCCATCGGCTTTCCGCTCACCCTGCTGCTGGGCATCGCCATGCTGTGGCTGATGATGCCCGGCATGACGGATTGGCTGTCGCTGCTGTTCCGTCAGGCGTTGAGCGCCCTGCAGGCCGTGCATGCAGGGCTGGGAAGCGGTCTGTGAATCAGCGCAGATAATCGAACAGCGACATCGAGGAGATCTCGGAAAAGGCCTGCTGGGAGGCCTGCAGCCCGACCTGAGCCAGTGAATAATCAGAGATCGCGGCATTGTAATCCAGGTCGATCAGGTCAGAGCGTGTGGCGGCATAATTGATTTCGCGGTCATCACCGATGAGATCGAGAGCGTCCAGTTCATTGAGCTTGGTGCCGACATCGGCGCGTACGGTCAGCACGTTGTCGAGACTGTTGCGGAACTGGCGACTGGCGCTCGCGATGGCATTGTCGAACGCGGCTTGATCCTCGTCGGTCTCGATGGGCGTCGCCAGCGCCGTGATGAGGCTGTCCAGATTGGCGAAGACCTCGGCGCTGGCCTCTCCCTCCTCGATCACCAGCTGCGTTGCCTTGCCGGACGCCTGAGCCTCAAGCACCTGTTGCTCATCACCGGACAGCGTCATCGACAGGCCATTGAACGCAAGCGTCATGCCATCGCGGAACGCCACCGGTGATGCCAGCGGGTCGCCATCACCATCCAGCATCGTGACATCCGCACCGTCGGCATCGGTGATCGTGACGCCAGTCGCATCGATGTCGATGATGTAGGAAGCGCCATCGACACGCGCGCTTGAATCGATCAGCTCCGGCCCCTTGAAGGTGATCGGCAATGACGACTCGCGGCTGCTGGTCTGGATCGCCAACGACTGGCTGCCGGATGCCACGCCAGCGAAGATCTGGCTGCCGGTGTGATTGACCTCCATCAGGCGCGAGCTGTCGACGCGCTGCTGGCGCTGCTGGTCATCTCCGCGATAGGTGCCGTCCTCAGCGAAGGGCGCCGTATCCCCCTGCAGGCCACCGAACAGATAGTTGCCATTGCCATCGGTGCTGTTGGCCAGCCCCAGCAGCACGTCTCGGCTGCCTTCGATCTCGGTGGCCAGCGCGTCGCGATCGCTGTCACTGAGGGTGCCGTTGCCTGCCTGGACGATCAGGCTCTGGACACGCGTGATGGTATCGGTGACCTGATTGAGCGTACTTTCCTCGAGGGACAAGGTGTTGCGCGCCGTGGTCCGACTGTCTGCGAACTGCTCATTGACGGCCTGTGCCTGTGAGATCGTCACTGCCTGACTGGCGGCACTGGGGTCATCCGAGGGATTGACCACGCGCTTGCCGCTGGCGAGTTGCTCGGACATCTTCGAGAACGCGGCCTGCTGCTCCAGCATCGAATTGACGCCCTGGGCATAGAGGGTTTGGGTACTGATGCGCATCACGACCTCGTTAGCGGATGTTCAGGAGGGTATCCAGCACCGTCGCCGCGGTCTGGATGACCTGAGCGTTGGCCTGGTAGAACTGCTGATAGCGAATCAGGTCCGCGGCTTCCTCATCGAGGTTGACCCCTGACACCGACTGCTCGGCGGCCGTCAGCTGCTCGGTCAGGCTCTGTTGCGCCTCCAGATTGACCTGCACCAGCCGAGTCTGATTGCCGACCTGGCTGACCAGCGAGGCGTATTGATCATTGAAGCTGCCGGCACTGCCCAGCGCGTCGCTGCTCTGCAGCTGCTGCAATGCCAGGATATTGCGGTTGTCGAGGCTGCCGCTGCTCTCGCCCGCCGCGATGTCAGCGCCGTCATCGATCGCGACCCCAAACGTCGCCGCAATCTGGCGCGTCGGCTGGATGGTGAAGCTGTCACCCTCCTGCATGTTGGTGGCCGAGAGGATCAGACCCTCATGTTGCATCAGGCCTTCGCTGTCCGGACTCAGACTCTCCACTGTGCCATTGCCCAGATTCTCGAGCCGGTATTCCCCGCCCTCCAGGCTCAGGCGATAGTCATCACCGGTCAGGGCGACACTGTAGAAGTCCTCACCCTCCTTTAGGGTCGCAGGAGCGAACTCGACCTCAAGCGCCGCATCGAGGGTGTTGCCGCTGGCGGGCAGGATCTCCGGCGTGCCGAGCGTGAAGAAGTCGCCGCCGGCGTCACCATTGGCATCGACCCCGTCGCCATGCTGGGCATTGAAGGTCAATGCCAGACCCGCCGCCAGTTGCCCCAACTGATTCTGGGCCGGCGCCAGACTCTCCTCACGAAAGCCCAGCAACCCGCCCAGCGTGCCGCCCTCAAGCTGGCCCTCTTCGAGACTCATCGGCATTCCCGGGGCCGCGCTGTAATTGACCACCACCCGACTGGCATCCTGTGGGTCCACCACCGCGACAAGATCATGGCTGTCGCTGCCATTGACCAGCAGCTGACCGTTGCCAAGGCTGATGCTCAAGCGCCCGTCCTGCTCCTGCACGTCGACACCCGCCAGCGATTGCAACTCGGTGACCGCCTGATCACGCTGATCCAGCAGCCCCAGCGGCTCTTCTCCGGTGCGCGCACGCGTCATGGAAATCTGCTCGTTCAGCGAGGCGATCTGGGTGGTGGCGTTGTTGATATCGCCGACCACATCGCCGATTCGCGCATTGACACCGGCATCCATCTCATCGAGATACCCCGCGAAGGCATTGAGTTGCCCGGCCAGGCTCTCCGCCGTGCCCAACATGCTCTCGCGGGCGGCAGGGTCGCCCGGCTGGCTGGCGACACCCTCGATGGCAGCGAAGAACTGCTGCATCAGAGGCGCCAAGCCAGCCTCTTCATCCGCCAGCAGATTGTCGATCTGGCTGAGATTGGCCTCACGGGTTTCCAGCGCCGCGCTGGCGCTCAGCGCCGAATCCAGCTGCGCCGAGAGATACGCATCCGTCTGGCGACTGATGGAAGACACGCTGACGCCAGAGACCTGGCTGGCCCCCGGCCCGCCACTCAGTTCCACCGTCTCGCGGCTATAACCCGGCGTATAGACGTTGGCGATGTTGTTGCTGTTGGTGGCAAGCGCGGTCTGGGCGGCCTGCAGACCACTGACACCGATACTCAACATGCTGCTGGCCATGACGTTTACCTGAAGCGAATGAAGAAGACAGTAGGAAGATGGGCACTCTGCCGCGACGTGCCGGGCATGCCTGACTATCGGCCAGTGCTGAGCGAACTTGAGTCACGACCTACTCCAGTAGCCCTCGAGAGGTCGTTATCGCAAGCGGAATCGCTCCGCTCTGCGAAGGCGTTGCCGCCGGGGCTGTCACCGACATTGCCGTATCATCGGCGAAGAGGGGCCTGGCCTCACCGGCGTCGCGCTGCCACAGCGGTGCGGAGGCAGCCAGCCATCCCGGCTCTTGAGTGTCCTGCGAGGCGCTGGCGGTTGAGGTGCCCGGGAGGGAGCGTTCCACCTCCGAAGACGGCAGCACGTCACGTGACGCCAGGCGAGGCAATGAACGCTCGCGATCACCGCTGGCATCCAGCGGGCCGACACGTTGCATGATCGAGATCAGCTTGTCGGCATAGTGAGGGTCGGTGGCATAGCCTGCCGACTGCAGGGCACGCGCGGCGCTTTGCGCATCCGGTGACCGGGCAACATGGGCATAGCGCTCGGCCCCGCTTAGCAACGCGGCGTGGTCACGCAGCGCACTGGCCTGATCCGGATAGACCCGGAAGCTGTCTTCCAGCTGCAGCCGACGTCCCTCACGATATTCCGTGGTCAATACCGTGGTGCTGTCCCCCTGCCAGCCACTGCCGGCCTTGATCCCGAACAGGTTGTGGCTGTCCTGGCCGTCCTCGGTGTGGATGCGTCGCTCGCCCCAGCCGGTCTCGAGTGCGGCCTGCGCCAGGATCAACTCAGCCGGCAAGCCGCTTTCACGACTGGCTGCGCGCGCCGCTGGCGCAAACTCCGCCACGAACCGCTGGACGTTGTCGGGTTGCTGACGCTGGTGCACGCTTAGCATGGACACGTCAGCGGCTGAGCGTGCCGTCTGATGGCCTTGTGAAAGTCGCTCAGTACCCGCCCCGACAGCTCCCTGAGATATCTCGGCATAGAGTCCCTGAACCTCCCGACCCGCCGATACCACCTCCAGCATCGCCATGAAGCCGCCAGGCGAGTCGGCGCCTTCGGCTTCCACCGCTGACAGCCAGTTCGCGTCCGCCACCCCCTGCGCAGCGCCAACCTCCTTGGCGACGAGATCAGAGGCAAGAGCGTGGGCAGACTCACTGGACGATGTCTCAGGCGGGGAATCACCGCCAGCCGTGCCTGCCCGGGAGGACAGTTGCTGAATCAGGATCCGTGAAAGCCCCACCCCCTCCCCGACACTGGCCAGCTGCTGTGAGAGCTGCTGATCCAGCATCGAGGTCATCATCTCCTGCTGCTGGGAGCCGGTCAGCGCTGAGCTTTCGGTCGCCGAGCGCATCTGCTTGAGCATCATGTTGAGCATCAAGGCTTCAAATTGACGGGCGCTCTCCTCAAGAGCCTGCTGTTGCCGCTCTCCGCCACTCGTGGCCGCCCCCTTGAGACTCGCAAGCCCCTGGGTATCGAAGGCCAGACGCCCGGCATCCACGCCGGCATTGCTCGTGGACAGCCCCATCAGATCACCTCGAGATCAGCACGCAGCGCGCCGGCTGCCTTGAGCGCCTCGAGAATCGAGACCAGATCCTGCGGGGTGGCCCCCAGGGCATTGAGACCGTCGACCACCTCGGAAAGGCTGGCCGTCCCCTCGACCATGCGCAGCGCACCGCCCTGCTGGTTAACGCTGATATCGGGGTCGTTGACCACTGCCGTCTGTCCCTGGGACAGCGGCGCGGGCTGACTGATCACCGGATTGGCATCGATCACCACCGAGAGGTTGCCGTGGGTGACGGCGGCACGCGCCAGGCGCACCTCGGAATTCATCACCACCGAGCCGGTACGGGCATTGACCACCACACGTGCGCGCGGCACGCCCAGTGACACCTCGATATTTTCCAGCCCGGCGATGAAACCGACGCGCTGGCTGATGTCGCGTGGCGCCTGAATCACGATGTCCCGATTGCTCAACGGCGAGGCCAGCGAGCCACCGAAGTGTCGATTGATCGCAGTGGCGACGTTCTGGGCATGATTGAAATCGCCCTCGAAAAGATCCAGATGAATCACGCCATTCTCATCGCCGAGTCGGGTGGGTACACCACGCTCCACCGTCGCCCCGCCAGGAATGCGCCCTGCCGTGAGCTGATTGACCTGCACGCTTGAGCCACCCGCCTGGGCGCCGGCGCCCCCGATGATCAGATTGCCCTGCGCCAGTGCGTAGACCTGGCCGTCCACCCCCTTGAGCGGCGTCAGCAGCAAGGTGCCGCCACGCAGACTCTTGGCATTGCCAAGCGAGGACACCACGACATCGATGGGCTGACCGGAACTGGCGAAGGCCGGCAGGCTGGCGGTCACCATCACCGCAGCCACGTTCTTGAGCTGCATGTTGGTGCCCGACGGAACCGTCACCCCCAGCTGGGAGAGCATGTTGGTCAGACTCTGCCCGGTGAAGGGGGCCTGGGTGGTCTGGTCACCACTGCCATCGAGTCCCACGACCAGGCCATAGCCGACCAACGGGTTGTCGCGAACGCCACGTACCTGTGCGAGGTCCTTGATGCGGTCGGCCTGCACCGACTCCAGGGAGAACAGCAGGCCGGTCAGCAGCAGACAGGCAGAGAGTGCTGCACGCAGTCGCACGGGGAGTATCAGCTCAAGCATCGGAAAGCGACTCGTCAAGAAAGGTCATGGTGGGAAGACACCCTGTCAGGCTCACGCCGGGCAGCGCCATCAGAACGGTGCCAGATTCAGGAAGAAGCGCTGCATCCAGCCCATGCTCTGGGCCTCATTGATGTAGCCGTCGCCCACGTATTCGATGCGCGCGCTGGCCACCTGGGTGGACTGCACGGTATTGGCCGAGGAAATCGTGCGCGGGTTCACGACCCCTGAAAAGCGGATCGACTCGGTGCCCTGATTGATCGCGATGCGCTTCTCGCCACGCACCTCGAGATTGCCGTTGGGCTGCACCTGACTGACCGTCACGGTGATGGTGCCGGTGAAACTGTTGTTGGCATTCGAGCCACCGCTGCCGGTGAAGTCGTTGTCGCCCTCGATATCGGCATCGGTACCATCCAGCAAGCCGGTCATGAAGTCGGGAATGGCGCTCAGCGAGAAGCCGACGCTGCCATCGCGACTCGCGTTGCTGGCCGAGCTCTTGCTGGCACTGACGTTCTCATCCAGCAGAATGGTGATGATGTCGCCGATGGCACGCGGGCGTCGGTCCTCGAACAGCGGCTGATTGCCATAAAGCGGCTGGAAGATGGCGCCATTGGCCATCGGCTGGGGACGCGGCTGCAGCGTGGATTCCAGTGGCGTGGTGTCCACCAGCGGCTCGCTTGGGACATAGGCGCAGCCAGCCCCCAGCAGCATCGCGCCCAGCAGGCCCGCAATTCCTGCTCCACGCACAGACGCCCGCCGCACGGCCTGCCGTGACGCCTCTACCCTGCTCACCAGATCACACGAAAGCGACATGCAAGAACCCTTACATCTGGACCAGACGCTCGAGCATCTGATCGGTGGTGGTCACGGCCTTGGAGTTGATCTCGTAGGCACGCTGGTTCTGGATCATGCCCACCATCTCTTCCACCACGTTGACGTTGGAGGTCTCGACGAAGCCTTGATAGAGCGTGCCAGCCCCATTGAAGCCGGGCACGCTGTCGCTGCGCGGCCCAGAGGCGTCCGTCTCGGAATAGAGATTCTCCCCACGACTGAAGAGGCCAGCGGGATTGATGAAGGTGGAAAGCTGCAGCTGCCCGACTTCGGTACTGTTGGTCGCGCCCGGCTGGGTGACACTGACCACGCCATCCGAGGCGATATCCACGCTCAGCGCATTGGCCGGGATGACGATCGCCGGGTCCAGCGGATAGCCACTGGACGTCACCAGCTGGCCGGTACTGTCGAGCTGGAAGGACCCATCGCGGGTATAGGCGCTGGTACCATCCGGCAGCATCACCGCAAAGAAGCCCTGCCCGTTGATGGCGACGTCCTTGGAATTTTCCGTCTGCTCCAGATTGCCCTGGATATGCAGGCGCTCGGTGGCCACGGTTCGCACCCCGGTCCCCACCTGCAGGCCCGAGGGCAGCTCCGTGGTGGCGGATGAAGCCGCGCCCGGTTGGCGCAGATTCTGATAGAGCAGGTCTTCAAATACCGCGCGCGAACGCTTGAAACCATTGGTCGAGACGTTGGCCAGGTTGTTGGCGGTCACGTCCATCTGCATCTGCTGAGCTTCAAGGCCGCTCTTGGCCGTCCATAGGGCACGAATCATCTGATGGGCTCCGCAATCAGGCTTCGGTGTCAGTCGAGACCAAGCAGGCTATTGCCCCGCTCGGCCATGCGCTCCGCGGTCTCGATGCCTTTCATCTGCATCTCGAAACCGCGGGCATTGTTGATCATGGCGACCATGGCGTCGGTCGCCGAGATATTGCTGCCTTCCAGCGCTCCCGAGACGACACGCACCTCGGGGTCCGCCACCAATGGCGCGGCCGGCACCCCCTCGGCGGTCAGCGGCTGGCGAAAATAGCCGTCCGCCCCACGCTCCAGCGGCAGCCCACCGGGCACGCTCTCGGGGTTGACCAGCTTGAGCTGTGCCTGCAGCACCATGGTATCCGGTGCATCCGCCGCCGAACGAGCGCTCACGCCACCATCCGCGGCGATGTGAACGATGGCATTGAGCGGCAGCGCGATCGGCCCGCCATCGCCCATCACCGGCAAGCCACCCGATGTCAGCATGCCGTCGGCGTCGATCTGCAGGGCGCCGTTGCGGGTATAGCGTTCCTCGCCATCCGCGCCCTGCACGACCAGCATCCCCGGGCCGTCGAGGGCGACATCCAGCGCACGTCCGGTGGACTGGATCGTGCCCTGTGCCATGGAGGCCCCAGAGGTGGTCAGCTGGCTGGACACCCGCGTCGGCAGGCCCTCGCCCTGGACATCCACGGCCCGTGACAGGGTCAGCATCTCGCGAAAGCCCGTGGTGGAGACATTGGCCAGATTATGCCCGGCGACATCCTGCGCCGCCAGACTTCGCTGGGCACCGCTCATGGCGGTGTAGAGCATCCTGTCCATCACCGACTCCTCCTTTCATCAATCGTTGCGGTCAGTCGCCGCCAGTCACAGTGGTCAGGCACGGCGGTCAGTGGCCAGGTGCCGCCGCCACACCGTGTCGCGACACATCACCCTTCAGCGCGGATCAACGCAGGTTGATCACGGTCTGCTGAACTTCATCCTGGACCTGGATGGTCTGGGCATTGGACTGATAATTGCGCTGAGCGACGATCAGATCCACCAGCTCCGTGGTCAGATCGACATTGGAGGCTTCCACCGCGCCGGACACGACATCGCCGAAGACACCCTCCCCCGGCACGCCCACCAGCGGCTCACCGGATTCCGCCGTCGCCAGCCAACCATTGTCGCCATTGGGCCTCAGCCCCTGATCATTGGCGAAATTTGCCAGCGCGATGGTACCCAGCGTCTGCTTGAGCTCGTTGGAATAGCTGCCGATGACCCGGCCATCATCCTCGAAGGACACCCCCACCAGGCTGCCCGAGGTATAGCCATTCTGGGACAGCGAGGTGACTTCATAGTCATTCGCGTACTGGGTGCTGCCGGAGAGATCGATGCTGAAGTTCAGATCCTGCGCCCCATTGGAGAGGGCATAGGTCATGGCCGTGGGGGTGTAATCCGCCAACTGACCATTGGCGGCGAAGCTGATCTGCTCGACCTGTGCATCGAACTCGACCGTCGGCGCCGTGCTGCCGGCATTCACCTGTGACTGGTAGTCGGCCGACTTGCCCGCGAAATCCATCACATGCTGGACATCCCAGGTGTTGTTGCCGGTCTTGGTATAGAAGGAGGTCACCACATGCTCGCCGCCCAGGCTGTCATACACCGTCATCGCCGAGGCGTAGTCATAACTGGCGGGGTCCATGGGATCGAAGGTAGTGGAGGTGGTCTCGGCCTCGGCGTCCAGATTGATGGAAACCTGCGCGCCGAAGATGCTGTTGGCCAGATTGTCCTGGGTGGCGCTGGCAGCCAGCGGCGCCGTCGGCACCTGCAGCACGACCGGCTCCCCGGTGACTCGCTCGCCCGCATAGCCCGTCAACTGGGCGCCCTGTGCATTGACGATGAAACCGTCGGCATCGATGTTGAGCTGGCCATTGCGCGAATAGACGACCTGACCGGTACTGTCGGCAAAGCGCAAAAAGCCTTCTCCGGAGATCGCCAGGTCCAGATCACGCCCGGTGGTTTCCAGGGACCCTGTCGAGAAATCCTGGGAAATGGTGGCGACCTGCACCCCGATACCCGCCGCCTGAGAGCTGGCGTAGAGGTCCGCGAACTGGGTCTCGGATGACTTGAAGCCCACCGTTTCCGAGTTGGCGATGTTGTTGCCGATCACATCCAGATTGGTCGCGGCAGCACTCAAGCCGCTCAATGCCTGTGAAAACGCCATGATCTGTCCCTTGTCTCGCTATGTGAATGAGATCCCGAGCAGCATCGTGATACTCGGGGTGGCCGCAGCCTCTTTCCAGCGGCGCGTGTCGAGGGCTCAACGACTCGCCTCCCGCGCCGGCGCATGAGCTCAGAGCACCTGACGCACGGCCGCAAGTTCCACCACCCCAAGCTGCGGACCAAGGTCCAGCTGAGCCCCGCTCTCGGATTGATTGACGCCACTGACCACGCCATAACTCAGTGTCTGCAAGTCGCTATAGGGCTCACCGCCACGCTCGGCACTCACCGCCAGCTGGTAGGCGCCATCCCCAGCCTGACTGCCATCCTCCAGCAGACCATCCCAGACGAAGCCATGGATGCCGGCGTCCAGCGCCCCGAGTTCGAAGGTCTTGACCACGCTGCCATCCGCGGCGAGCACCTCGACCCTGGCATCATCCACCGCTCCTTCAAGCTCGATCCCGAAGGGCGTGGAGGTGGCATTGCCCACCAGCACGGCATCGCCAGCAACCAGCACGCCCTTGTCGATCAGGCTGGCGGCCTGCAGGGCCTCGCTGCTGGAAATCTGGGTGGTGATGCTCTCCAGGGTCGTGTTGAGCTCCTCGATCCCGCTGACCGTGCTGATCTGAGCCAACTGCGCCGTGAGATCGGAATTCGAGACCGGGTCCATCGGGTCCTGGTTCTGCATCTGTGCCACCAGCAACGTCATGAACTGATCATTGAGCTCCTCGGTGCCGCTGGCAGACACGGCGCTGGCAGCCGCGCTCGAGGGGGTGGTGGAGGTCTGGTTCAGGCTGCTGAGCAGACTGGTATCTAGCGTCGCCATGCGATTACCCGGTAGCGGAGAAAGCGGTCAGAAGGCAGAAGCGAGGGGCAAGGCATCCCACGCCCGGGCTCACTCACCCAGCGTCAGTGTCTTGCGCAGCAACGACTTGGAGGTATTGAAGACCTCGACGTTGGCTTCATAGGATTTGGAGGCGGCGATCATGTCGACCATCTCGGCGATCGGGTCCACGTTGGAGAAACTGACGTAGCCCTGCTCGTCCGCCAGCGGGTGATCAGGACGATATTCCTTACGTGCCGGCGCATCACTCAACGCCACCGAGCTGACCTGAACACCGCCCATGCCGGCGCGCTGATCGAGAGGCTGATCGAGAGGCTGACCGAGAGTCTGACCGGTGAAGGACGAGTTCATGCCTGTCAGGGCAGTGGCGGCCTGATTGGCCTGACGGGCAAGCGGTGCATATTCAAAGACCACCTGGCGGGCCTGATAGGGCTTGCCGTCGGGCCCGGCGACGCTGTCGGCATTCGCCATGTTGCTGGCGATGGCATTGAGTCGCTGGGATTGCGCCGCCATCGCGGAACCAGCGACATGGAAGAGACTGAAATCAGGCATCAGCTGTTCTCCGATTGCATGGCCAGACGCAGGCCCTGGATCTTGCCGGTCAGCAGCTCAAGACTGGCTTCGTAATGCAGGCTGTTGTCGGCGAAACTGACGCGCTCGACGTCCATGTCCACGGTATTGCCATCCAGACTCGGCTGGGTGGGCACCCGGTACATGAGCTCGACGCCGGCCAGCGTTGCGGCTCCCTGCGCCGCCTGATGCCCGGCCCGCGGCGTAGCCAGGGAAAGGGCCGCAGGCGCGCCCGCGCTGGCGGACGTCGCCTTGGCGAGCGCCGAGGAAAAGTCAAAATCCCGCGCCTGATAGCCCGGGGTATCGGCATTGGCGATATTGCTCGCCAGCACCTGCTGACGCTCGGCGCGCAGGCCCAGCGCCTGCTGATGAAAACTCATGAGGGCATCAAGTCGATCAAACATGGGGTATCCCGGCCTTGCACCCTGGCGTGTCGGCCATGGGTGATGTCCATTGATCAGCTCACCATCGGGGAGCTTGACTCAAGCAGGAATGAGAATAGTCAGCCGGCGCGAGGATGAAGGTAGGAACAAGCCCCTTTATCGGGGCTATTTCTGGTAATGCCCGATCGGTGGGCGTCATACAATCGTGTCACGCTCGGTTTGCATGCCGATGGCCGATGGCCGATGACAGATAGCCAATGCCCAATGGCCAATGGCCGATGCCGATCCCCGACAGCAGACACCGTCGACGGCAGGCCCTCCAGCCAAGAACAGCTCGGCGGGGCAATCCGATCACGACATGAGAGAGAGCATGACGCCGACTTCAGCAACTACAGCCTCCCACTGGCGCAGCGCAGGACTCGCCCTGCTCGTCGGGTGGGGACTGTGCGTGCCGACCGCCCATGCCGCGCCCTCCTCGTCGCCGGCACCGACACCTGAGCAGGCGTTGCGTCACCAGCTGCAGGCGTTCTTCGCCACCCCCGAAGGCGACACCGTCACGATACGCCTGCCCAAGGATGCCCCGCTCGGCCCGCCCGACGAGCCGGGCGTGCAACTGGAAGTTCGACGTCTTCCGGCACGCCTGACTGACTGCATACCGGCGACGCTCAGCGCCTATCCAGATGGCCATGACCGCCTGTCACCGGGCCTCAAGCGCCTGCAACTGGCATGTTCCGATGGCCAACAACACCTGCTGAGTCTGCGCCTGGAACGCTTTGACTGGCGCATGAGCGCCGCCCGAGCACTGGCAAGCGGAACCCCCCTGACCGCACAGATGCTGCGCCCGCGGCTGACGGCACTCGGCAAGCTGCGCGGCGAGGGTTTCGCGCAAACCGGGCAACTGGCAGGATTTTCCACTCGCCGCCGCTTGCGAGCGGGGGACGTCATCCGCGACAGTAGTGTGCAAGCCATCCCGCTGGTGAACTTCGGGGATACGCTGACCTATCAGGTGGATGGCAAGGGCTTCAGCATGCAGCGCAGCGCGCGGGCTCTGGAGCCCGGTGCGCTGGATGACCGCATCCGCATCGAGCTTTCGCCCGGCCACTGGGTGCGCGCTCGAGTGATCGGTCAGCGTCTGGTCGCCCCCTGAGCCGATGCGTCCACCTCGCTCACGAACACGATGACTCTGGTACCCGACGTCCCAGATGACTCATCGAGGCTAAAGCTGGCTCGCCAGCCGCCGATACTCGATTGGAGTGCAGGATGGATGCCTGCGCTCGCAAAGGCACCGCGACACGTCCGCCTCTCATCAGCTGAAGCGGACGCCCATCATCACAGAGGACAGGCCATGAAGATCGAACACGGCGGCCCCCTGCAGCGCAGTGAGACTCACGGCACCCGTGAGCTGCGCCCGCAGGCAAGCCAGGAGACGACGCCCACCACGTCAACCCCCGGCGACTCCACCCAGGTCGAGTTGTCGAGCAGCAGCATCGATGCCGGACAGGATATCGACCAGGCACGCGTGGACAGCCTCAAGCAGGCCATCGCCGATGGCAGCATCAAGATCGATGTCGATCGCATCGCTCAGGGTCTGATCGACGCCTTCGAGGGTGACGCATGACCCTCGCGACCGCTTCCCCCCTTGAGCTCGAGGCGA
This sequence comes from Cobetia sp. BL01, assembly GCF_056493605.1. Lineage (NCBI taxonomy): Bacteria > Pseudomonadati > Pseudomonadota > Gammaproteobacteria > Oceanospirillales > Halomonadaceae > Cobetia > Cobetia sp. BL01. The sequence goes on from NZ_JBVBEE010000003.1 coordinate 311,758, forward strand.
TCTTTCATGGCCTCGAGCATGAGCTGAAGCACTTCATCGCCCTGCTGGAGCAGGAACAGCGACTGTTGGGAGAGCGCCAGCCCCAGACCAGCGCACTGGATGAGATACGCCAGGCCAAGCTGGCCAACGCCGGCCGACTTGAGGCGCTGGAAACTCGCCGACGTGACTGGCTTGCGCAGTCAGGTCTCTCCAATGACCCGCTGGAACTGCAGACGGCACTGGCCGGACAGCCGCTGCTGGCGCAAACGTGGTGGCAACTGGTCACCCTCACTCGCCGCGCCCAGGCGCGCAATCGCCTGAGCGGGGATCTGATCCGCCAGCGCATGGCGCTGCACAGTCGGATTCTCGACAGCCTGCATGAGCGGGCACCCGGTCACTATGGTGCCGATGGCCGCCCCGGCGCTGCGCCTGCACGGCTGAACGTCTCGGCGTAATCGCCCGCGTCGCGCTCTCCCTTGTCATGCAGTCCCTCGACGCCCGTTACTTGCCTCCTTGCCGTTCTCACTGTCCTTGCGGCTTTCACCGCCCATGAAAACGACAAGGCCCTGTCAATGACCGGGCCGAAATTCTGACCGCCTGCATGACTGGCGGATGCCTGCCGTGGGTAGCTACCACGCATGGGCGCAGGGCGCGAACGCTCAGCCCAGACTCTCCACCTCCAGCACCAGCTGGATGTCTTCCAGCTGCGCCGCGGGCGCCAGCACTCCACGACCGTTGCGATAGACCCGCAGAGAGAACGGCGCCGTGGCGAGAATGGTCTCCGGCAATGTCAGCTTTCCACGTCGCGCGTCCAGCAGCGCGCAATGCGATGCCTGACACAGCATGACCTGCCATTCCCCGGGCGCCGAGGGCAGATGGTAGCGCCAGTGGATCGCCCCGACACGCGTCCTTTCAGGCGCCATCAGCCCCGAATCACGTACCGCAGGGCCGATTGCCAACCTGCGGGTATACCATTCGCCCCGCTCACGAATGGTCACTGACTCCACGCTCATCATGACGGCGGCACTGCCCGCCTGTACCGGTGGCACAGCACCGAGCGCCCCCAGCAGCACCGCTGCGGCCATCACCAGCGGCACCCGCCGCCCCGGCCGCCACGTCGCCGATTCCGTATCTGGGCGAAGCAGGAAAGAAAAAGGGTGAAACACGTCTGACTCCTTGACGATGACTCATTCATTGATGGGGCCTTGCGGACGAGCGCCGCCCACCTGACTCCCTTCAGGCGGCACGCCCGCCGATCATCCGTGTGACGCGCAACTCTCTGTCGTCGGGGATTTCCGCCTGAGACAGCACTGCCAGATGCTTGAAACGCCGACGCAGGAACCGCGAGAGCAGCGGGCGCAGGGAATGCCCCACCACCAGCACGCAAGGATCTCCCTGCGCATCCTGAGCCGTCACGGCACTCTCGGCATGTTGCATCAGCGTATCGGCAAGTCCGGGCTCCAGGGCGTTGCCGTTGCCCAGCGCCTGCATCAATACCTGTTCCAGCTGAGCCTCGAGACCGATCACCCGCAGCACGCGTTCCGCGCCGAACCAGTACTGGGTAATCGCACGTCCCAGCGCCACCCGCACCATGGCCGTCAGCTCTGCCGGGTCCTGGGTGCGGGGTGCGTGCTCGGCCAGTGCCTCCAGAATGCTGCGCAGATCGCGAATGGACACCTCCTCATCGAGCAGGGTGTGCAGAATGCGCTGCAAGGTGCCCTGGCTGACCAGCGCCGGCACGACTTCCTCCACCAGCCCCCCGTCCTGCGGCCCGAGTTTTTCCAGCAACTTGCTGACTTCACTGCGGCCCAGCAACTGCGAGGCATGGCGTGACATCAGATGATTGAGGTGCGTGGTGATCACCGTGGCGGTATCCACCACGGTATAGCCGTAGACCTGGGCCTGCTCTCGGGTGTCCGGCTCGATCCAGACCGCTGCCAACCCGAAGGCCGGCTCGGTGGTGGCCACGCCCGGCAACTTGCCCGAGACCTTGCCGGGATTGATCGCCAGCCAACGCCCCGGATACGCCTCGCCCCGCCCGACCTCGGCGCCCTTGAGGCTGATGACATAGTGATTCGGCCCAAGTTCGAGGTTGTCGCGAATATGCACCACCGGCGGCAGGAAACCGATATCCTGGGCGTACTTGCGACGCACTCCCTTGATGCGCGACAGCAGCTCACCGCCCTGGCGCACATCCACCATGGCGATCAGCCGATGGCCGACTTCCATCGCCAGCGGCTCCACCAGTCGCACATCATCCCAGCTGGCCTCACTGACCTCCTGAACCGCCGCGGCTGGCGCAGGCGCCTGCTCCTGCGCTGATGCCTCGCCTTCTTGGCGTTCACGGCGCCCGGCCCACCAGGCCAGCGCTCCCAGCATCACGGTGAAGAAGATGAACACCAGATTGGGCATTCCGGGTACCAGCCCCAACAGCCCCATCACACCGGCTGCCAGCCACAGTACCTGAGAACTCATGAACAGCTGGCCGATCATCTGCTGGCCAACATCCTCATTGGTGTTGACCCGCGAGACCATGACCCCGGCCGCGGTGGAGATCACCAGCGAGGGAATCTGGGCCACCAGACCATCACCGATGGTCAGCAGCGTGTAGGTGCGGGCTGCCTCATCCATGCTCAGCCCATGCTGTCCGACACCGATGATCAAGCCACCGATGATGTTGACCACCATGATCACGAGCCCCGCCACGGCATCACCGCGCACGAACTTGCTCGCGCCGTCCATCGAGCCGAAGAAGTCGGATTCCTCGGCCACTTCGCGACGCCGCTCACGCGCCTGGTCCTCACCGATGAGGCCCGCATTGAGATCGGCATCGATCGCCATCTGCTTGCCGGGCATCGCATCCAGCGTGAAGCGCGCGCCGACCTCGGCGATACGCCCCGCGCCCTTGGTGATGACCATGAAGTTGATGATCACCAGAATCGAGAACACCACCAGCCCCACGGCAAAGTTGCCGCCGACCAGGAACTGTCCGAAGGCTTCGATGACCTTGCCGGCAGCGTCTCCGCCGTTGTGTCCCTCAAGCAGCACGACGCGTGTCGAGGCCACGTTGAGCGAGAGCCGCAACAGGGTCGAGAACAGCAGCACGGCGGGAAATGCCGAGAAATCCAGCGGCTTCTGAGCGAACATGCTGACCATCAGAATCATGATCGACAGCGCGATGTTGAAGGTGAACAGCAGATCCAGAATGAAGGGCGCCAGCGGCAGCACCATCATCGAGAGGATCATCATGATCAGCATGGGGCCCGCCAGCACCTTCATCTGACCTGGCGTGCCGAGACCCATGCGATCCAGCAATGACAAGAGAGCATTCATGCAAACGGCTCGTCTGGCGGTGAAGACGCACGCGGATCGCGCGGCCTGGAAGAGGATGGTGTCGCTGGCGGCGTGCTGACGGAATCGTCTTCGTCGGCATCGGTGCCACCGGCGTCGATGTCACCGGCGTCAGCGTTCGGGGATTCGTCAGCGCCCCCCGTGTGAGCTTGCGCCTCCGGCGGGACCTGCAGGTCCTGCGGCACCTCGAGGCCCTCGGGATCACGCGGCCGAAGCCCCCCGTGGTCTCGGGCGCGCTTCAAGCGCATGGCCCAGGCGAGCACCTCGGCGATCACCTGATAGAGGGCAAGGGGGATTTCCTGCTCGAGCTCGACGTGGGCATGCAGGGCACGCGCCAATGGCGGAGCATTCAGGACCGGCACGGCATGCGCCTCCCCGAGCTCGCGAATGCGCAGCGCCACCTGATCCCGTCCCTTGGCCACCACGCGTGGCGCGCGCATGTCCGACTCGCGATAGACCAACGCCACCGCGAAATGGGTCGGATTGGTGACGATGACGTCCGCTCGCGGCACCTCCGTCATCATGCGTGCCCGCGCCATTGCCTGCTGCTGCTGACGAATGCGCGCCTTGACCTGAGGGTCACCATCCGTCTCCTTGTGCTCACGCTTGATCTCTTCGAGACTCATGCGCAGCTTCTTGGCATGGCTCCACAGCTGATAGGGGACGTCCATCAGGGTCGGCACGATCAGCATCACGACCGCCAGCGCCGTGCATCGCGCCACGAGCGTCAAGGCATCCGCCAGCGCGTTGTCCAGCGGCATCAGCATCAAGGCCATCAACTCCTGGCGCTGCGCATGCAGATACAGCACCACCACCCCACCGACCAGCAGCGACTTGGCAATCGTCTTGGCCAGTTCGGCCAGGGCCTGACTCGAGAACATCCGCCCGATGCCCTTGACCGGGTTGAGTTTGCCAAGCGAGGGAGCCAGCGACTTGGTGGAGAACATCCAGCCGCCCAGCAGAATAGGCCCGACAAGCGCCAGCACGACCAGCAACGCAAACAGCGGCAACAGGGCGATCAAGGCCTCCTGCCCCAGCATCAAGGCATTGGCGAGCATGACGCGACTATCCAGTGCCAGCGTGCGATCGAAACCGAAAGCCTGGCCCAGGATGCGCTCCAGGGTATCGCCCAGCACACCGGCATACAGCCACAACGCGCCGGCGCCACCGCCCAGCAACAGGAAGGTCGCCAGCTCGCGCGAGCGTGGCACCTGCCCTTCCTCGCGGGCCTTCTGCAGACGGTGAGGCGACGCCTCTTCCGTCTTGTCGTCACTGCTCTGCTCGTCGGACACCTGCCGCTCCACTGCCGTCAGGCGACCAATGCCCGGGAATCATGCCCGCCATTGTGCCTCCCGACGTCAGGATCAAAGCGCGGAATAACGCCGAAAATCGACTCGGACTCATGTCGTCACTCGCTGCGTCAAAAGCCGAGGCTATCGAGCAGATCATCGACTTCATCCTGCCCCTGGACCACATCGGGTCCTCCTGCCTTCACCTGAGGCCCGTTCAACAGCGAACTCCCGCTGACCCGGCGTGCCGTACGGGCATGCGCCTCGGGAGAGTTGTCGATCAACAGCTGCAGCAGCTGCTGTTCGATCTGTTGAATCACGTCCATCATGCGCTTGATCACCTGCCCGGTCAGATCCTGAAAGTCCTGAGCCATCATGATCTCGAGCAATTGCGCATTGGTGGCCGCAGCCTGCTCGGGGACCGCAGACAGATAGGCGCGGGTATCCACCACCAGCTCGCGCGCTTGATCCAGCGCCACGGGTTGCGCATACCAGGCATCCCAGCGAGCGCTCAGCCCCTGGGCATGACTCGCCAGGGCATCCTGCAGTGGCTGGGCACGTTCGCAGGCGTTCAGCGCACGATCCGCGGCCTTTTCCGTGGTGCTGGCCACGTAATTGAGGCGATCCCGTGCATCGGGGATGGCCTCCGCCGCACGCTCTATCTCACGGTCCAGACCCAATTCCCGCATGTTGTCACGCAACATGCGGGTCAAACGTCCGATACGCTGAATCAGCTCTTCGCCAGTCTCCGGCGTGCCATCACTGTCAGCGGGCTGCATCGGCAACTCGGATTGCGTGGCCGGGGATACCGACATCTGTTCGGGATTGCTCATGCCTTTCTCCTGGCCGGCGGCCATCAGTCGACGACCGCACAGTCGTCTAGAGGCCGTGCTTCTCGAAGACCTTGGCCAGTTTCTCTTCCAGCACCGCTGCCGTGAACGGCTTGACCACATAACCACTGGCCCCCGCCTGGGCGGCAGCGATGATGTTTTCCTTCTTGGCTTCTGCCGTCACCATCAGCACGGGCAAGCTGGCCAATGCCTCACTGGCGCGGATCTGCCTGAGCATCTGCAGGCCATCCAGATTCGGCATGTTCCAGTCCGAGATCACCAGCCCATAGCTTCCCTGGCGCAAGGCTTCCAGCGCCTGCTGACCATCTTCGGCTTCCTCTACATTGGTGAATCCCAGCTCCTTGAGCAGGTTGCGCACGATACGACGCATGGTGGGAAAATCGTCGACGACGAGAATACGCAGGGATGTGTCAGCCATCAGTGGTCAGACTCTCTGTAAGTGAACAAGTGAACGTGAAGGGGCGCCCGCCAAGGGTCACGACGCCGGGTGCATCCGCCTCGCAAGCCTTGCGACCCGACCACCCTCTAGGCTGCCAATGCCGTCCTGTCAGTCACTTATCGACCCCGCGCGCGCAAACTTTACCGTGAATCCCCGGGGATTCGCTGACGGGCTCAGACACGCTGCGAGCGCCCCGAAAGCTGGGTCTGGGCCAGGAGGTGGGCACTGATTCGCGTCAGAGGCAGCACCACCTCCGCCGCACCCAGCGCATCTGCCTCACGAGGCATGCCGTAGACCACGCAACTCTGCTCATCCTGCGCGAGGGTATGTGCCCCTGCCTGACGCATCAGCAGCAGTCCTTGAGCGCCATCACGGCCCATGCCCGTGAGTATCACGCCCTGCGCATTGCGTCCGGCTATCCGTGCCACCGACTCGAACAGCACGTCCACCGAAGGACGATGACGGTTGACCGGCGGACGCTGATCCAGCGCGATCACATAGTTGGCGCCACTGCGCGCGAGCGTCATATGGGAATCACCGGGGGCGATGTAGGCATGGCCGGGCAGCACGCGCTCTCCGTGCTCCGCCTCCTTGACGGCAATGCGGCAGAGGCCATCGAGGCGCTGGGCAAAGGAACGCGTGAACCCCGGCGGCATGTGCTGAGTGATCAGAACCGCCGGCGCATCGGCGGGCAGCGGTTCTAGCACGGCACGGATGGCCTCGGTGCCGCCCGTCGAGGCACCCAGCACGATCAGCTTCTCGCTTGAAAGCAGCGGACGACCCGCACCACGAGCGCGCGCCGCTCTGGCGTCAGATGCGTGACTGCCCTGTGCGGGCGCGACATGGGCGGCATCCATCGGCGCAGGCACTTGTCGAGCAGACGAAGCTGACGATTGTCGAGCGGGTTGTCGAACAGCGCACGGTGTCATGGGGCGGACCCGAGCCTGGGCTGCGGCACGAATCTTGTCGGCGATCACATCGGCATATTCCAGCATGCCACCCCGAATCCCCAGGCGCGGCTTGGACACGAAATCCACGGCTCCGAGCTCCAGGGCACGCAGGGTGATTTCGCCACCGCGTTCGGTCAGCGACGAGACCATCACGACCGGCATCGGCCGCAGGCGCATCAGGCGCTCCAGAAACTCGAGACCGTCCATGCGCGGCATTTCCACATCCAGGGTCAGGACATCCGGGTCGTGACGCTTGATCAGGTCTCTGGCCACCAGCGGGTCCGGCGCACTGGCGACCACCTCCATGTCTGGCTGCGCATTGATGATCTCGCTCATCAGCTCGCGGATCAGTGCGGAATCGTCGACACACAGCACACGAATCGGCACCGCGCTGCTCAAGGAACCGTCCGCCAGGGCGCCGGCCGCCGCATCGCCGCTGTCGAGTTCATGGCGACCGGACATTGCGCCATGCGAGGTCGATGATGAGGTTCGCTTGTACATCCTGTGACTCCCGGGCGGTCTATCGAGTAGGCCAGCGGTGGTGAATCGCCTCGCACAACCACGCCTGGCAATGATGACGAATCGTTGATGAATGCTCATGCGCCCCTCGGGCAACGCCGATCGTGGACCGATGCCCACCTACGCATGCCGAGACATGCTCTCAGCCGCTGGACAGGGGCTTTCCGTCGTGCGTGAAGATCTCCGCACGCTTGCGTTCCGACAGGGTATAGACGGTCTGGCCGCGCAGCGTGAAGGCGTCATTGAGCCAGGAGAAGTTCTCGGAATGGCCGGCGAACAGCAGTCCATCCGGCTTGAGCATCAAGGCAAAGCGATCCAGCAGGCGCGATTGCGTCGCCTTGTCGAAATAGATCATGACGTTGCGACAGAAGATCGCGTCAAATCCATTGCCCAGCCCCCACTGAGCATCAAGCAGATTCAGCTGGCGATAACGCACCAGACGTCGAATCTCGGGTTTGACTCGGACCAGCCCCTCTCGGCGACCGCTGCCGCGCAGCAAGAAGCGCTTGCAGCGCTCATCCCCCAGCTTGGCGATGCGCTCGAGGGGATAGACCCCGGCTTCGGCCTCGTTGAGGGCATCGGTGTCGATATCCGTGGCGATCAGCTCCACCTGGTCCGCCGCAGCGCCGAGCACCTCACGCAGTACCATCGCGATCGAATAGGGCTCTTCGCCCGTAGAGGCCGCCGCACACCAGATGCGCAACTTGCCCCCTCGCGCCTGCAGGCGTTGCTCGAGGAAATGACTCAGCAGGGTGAAGTGATGAGGCTCGCGGAAAAAGGCGGTGAGATTGGTCGTCAGCGCGTTGATGAAGGCTGGCCATTCATCCTTGGCTCCGGACGCGCGACCGCCTTCCAGCATCGCCAGATAATCGCTGAAACGGGTGAGCCCATGCAGCCGCAGTCGGCGAGACAGCCGGCTGTAGACCATCTCGCGCTTGTGACGCGCCAGCACGATGCCCGCTCGCTGATAGATCAGACGCGCGATTCGGGCAAAATCGTCTTCCGTCATCTCCAGATCACGCGCAAGCCCTCCAGCCTCCTGCGCAGGGACTCGGGAGACACCTTTGCCTGAGTGGGGAGCGAAACCTAGAAGCTTTTCCACTGATCGCCGCCCTGATCATGTCCCGCAGGGTCAGCTGACCGGACGCTGTCACGGGCCGCCTCTATCGGCACGGATGGCGAGCGCGCTGGCACGCGCTCACGCCCTTCGCCACCGAAGCGAAACACGTTGACGGCATGCGACAGCCCGGCCACCGAGCCCTCCAGGTCCTGCGCGAGATGGGCGCTGCTCTGAACGCGCTGGGCGTTCTGCTGTGTCGCCTGCTCCATCTCGTTGATGGCCATGTTGATCTGCTCGATCCCGCCGGATTGTTCCCGCGAGGCCGCGGAGATTTCGGCGATCAGATCATTGACGCGCGAAATGCCCGCCACGATGTCCACCATGGTGGCACGTGCCTCATCGACACGGGTGCCGCCTGCATGAATCTCGCGTTGAGTCGTGTCGATCAGCGACTTGATCTGACGAGCCGCCTCGGCACTGCGTGAGGCAAGGTTGCGCACCTCACCGGCCACGACGGCGAATCCGCGCCCATGCTCTCCGGCTCTCGCCGCTTCCACCGAGGCATTGAGTGCCAGCAGGTTGGTCTGGAAGGCGATCGAATCGATGACCTTGATGATGTCAGCCATCTGTCGCGAAGTGGCGGTGATGCCTTGCATGCGTTCGACTACGGCCTGCATCGCCTCGTCCCCCTCGCGGGAGGCACGGGTGGTCTGGTCGGCCAGACGCGATGCCTGGCTGGCATTGTCGGCGTTCTGGCGGACCGTGCCGGTCATCTGCTCCATGCTGGCAGCCGTTTCCTCAAGCGAAGCGGCCTGCTGTTCGACGCGGGACGAGAAATCCTGATTGCCGTGGCTGATATCCGTCGCGGCCGGTCGCACGATACTGATCCCGGCATTGACCTCACTGACGATCCCCACCAGCGACTTGCGCATGCTGTCCAGTGACTGGACCAGCCGTGCCACCTCATCACTGCCCTCCAGCACCATCGATTGGGATAGGTTGCCGGCCGCCACCTGGCGTGCGAAATCCAGCGTGCGTCTCAGAGGGCGTACCAGGCGCTGATAGGTATGAACCCCAAGCAGGCAGGTCAGCAGCACGGTGATGCCAAGCCCACTAGCCACCAACCACTGCGCGAGTTGCAGCCGGGTCTGCTGGGCATGCTGCCGGGCTTCCAGCGCCTGTATTCTCTCCAGACCCCCGGCTGCACCGGCCAGCTGACCTTTGAGCTCTGCCGCCAATGTCTGGGAATGCACATGACTCGATTCCAGCAGTTCCAGCGCTGAAATGCCCAACACGAGGCTCGCCCCGACCGGCAGCAACACCAATGACGCGATACGGCGTGCCAGTCGCCACCGCGTAAATCGCCGGAAGATGCCCGACACACCGGTGCTGATGATCTGTCCGCGCAACAGACGATAGCCACCCTCACCCGCCTCCATGGCCCGATAGGCACGCTCGGCACGCTCGATCTGCTCACGGCTGGCCTTGACCCGTACCGAGGCAAACCCCATCACCTCGCCGTTTTCCATCAACGGCGTGACGCAGGCATCCACCCAATAGAAGTCGCCATCCTTGCGTCGGTTCTTGACCAGCCCCTGCCAGTTCTTGCCACTCTTCAGGGTGGACCAGAGATTCTCGAAGGCCGCCTCGGGCATTTGCGGGTGCCGCACCAGATTGTGCGGCGCGCCGATCAACTCATCGCGCGTGAAACCACTGACCTCGATGAACACCGAGTTGGCGTAGGTAATTCGCCCCTGAAGATCCGTTCTGGAAATCAGATAATCATGCTCGCCAATGGGATATTCCCTGGCAGTCACCGGCTGATTGTTTCGCATATCCCTTCATTGCCCTCGCGACGAACCTTCGATAGCTGCACCACTTCCCTGGACATTCCCGCCTGCCTCTGCCAGTCACTATCGGCCGACGCCACCGAAACTTGAATCTCGTCTCGCAAGGCCCGCCCGCCTCCGACAGACCACAAGCGTCTGTCGTGTGAGCGGCTTGAGTGAACACCGGGGAGGAATCAGACCACTGCGGTCTCAGGGTCCATCAAGGCCATTTCCTCGCTGGTCATCATGCGTTCGATGTCCATGATCAACAGCATGTGTTCATTGACCGTCGCCAGTCCTGCGAGGAAGTCACTTTTCAGGCGTGCTCCGAATTCAGGCGGCGGCAGCAGCTGGTCTGCCGCGAGGCTGATCACGTCCGAGACACCATCCACGACGATGCCCACCACACGCGCCCCGAGGTTGATCACGATCACGACGGTCTGTGCGGTGTACTCGGCTGCCCCGAGATTGAATTTCAGACGCAGATCGACGATCGGTACGATGACACCACGCAGATTGGTCACGCCCTTGATGAAGGCCGGCGCATTGGCGATACGCGTGACATTCTCGTAACCGCGGATCTCCTGGACCTTGAGGATATCGACGGCATAATGCTCCTCGCCAAGGCTGAACACCAGATACTGGCCGCCGTCACTGGCGCTGCTGGCGTGATCCTGCGCCAGACCGACATCTGAGTGCTGGGTGCTCGAAAACCGTGTGCTCGTCATGCTGATATCCTGTCAGTGAAGTTGGCGTCACCCGCCGATGAAACGTGATGGACGTCAGGCCAGCGCCAGCGCGCCGTCCTGACGTGCCGCCAGCTGCCCGCCCTGGCGTCCGAGCCGATGCAGGTCATGGACATCCAGGATCAGGGACACACGCCCATCTCCCAGAATGGTCGCCGAGGACACGCCAGGCACCTTGCGATAGTTCTTCTCCAGATTCTTGACCACGACCTGTTGCTGCCCGATCAGTTCATCGACCAGCAAAGCATATTGGCGCCCCTTGCCTTGCACCACGACCACGATGCCCTCTTCAGGCCGTGTTCTGGCACCCGGCACGTCGAAAACCTCATGCAAGGCCACCAGGCCGAGATACTCTTCGCGCACCTTGAGCAGCCGGTCACTCCCCACCATGCTGAACAGCATGTCACTCGTCGGCTGCAGGGATTCCACCACCGCGGACAGCGGCAGAATATAGATCTCCTCGCCGGCGCGAATGGCCATGCCTTCCAGAATCGCCAACGTCAGCGGGAGCACGATCCGCGTCGTGGTGCCGCTGCCCTTGCGCGACGCAAGCTCGACATGCCCACCCATCGCCTGGATGTTGCGCTTGACCACATCCATCCCCACGCCCCGCCCGGAGACATCACTGACCTGCTGTGCGGTGGAGAAGCCCGGAGCGAAGATCAGCTGCCAGACCTCGTCATCGCTCAAGCCGTCATCCACCGCCATCCCGTGGCTGCGCGCCTTGGCCAGAATGCGCGCGCGATCCAGCCCGGCGCCATCGTCCATGACCTCGATGACGATGTTGCCACCCTGGTGGCGCGCCGATAGCGTCAGGATGCCCTGGGCGGACTTGCCCTGAGCCTGGCGAACGTCAGGCAATTCAATGCCATGATCGAGACTGTTGCGCACCAGATGGGTCAGCGGGTCGATGATCCGCTCGATCAGACTCTTGTCCAGCTCGGTGTCATGGCCATGACTGACCAGCTCGACCTGCTTGCCGAGTCGTCCGGCAAGGTCACGGATCAGCCTCGGGAAACGCGAGAAGACATAATCCATCGGCATCATGCGCACGGACATGACCGCTTCCTGCAGATCACGCGCATTGCGTTGCAGCTGGCTGATGCCACTGACCAGCGCCGCCTGATCCAGTGTCGAGCTGGCGCAGGCTGTCTGTTCGAGCATCGACTGCGTGATGATCAGCTCGCCCACCAGATTGATGATGGTATCCACCTTGTCGACCCCCACCCGAATCGACCCTTGCTCCTGCGGGACATCCGTGGCACGCCGTCCACGTGATTGACGGCGATCCGCTGGCTCAGTCGGTGACTCGAGGACTTCCATGGGGTGGCGGACCGGGTCGGGCACCTCCACGGCCGGCATCACCTTTACCGCCTGTACCGAAAGACGGCATGATCCAGCCGAGGGCGCCACGTCAGACAGCGGTTCGATGAGAATCTGCTCAGGCTCGATCACGAAGCACAGCACGGCTTCGATGTCGTCGGCAGCCACGGTGGTGGCGAGAACGACGGTGCAGACCTGCTCATCTCCCTGGACGCCAAGTACCTCCCCGAGATTGCCCAGCTCCTCGATCAGCAACTCCCTGTCACGGTCAGGCACGAACATGAGACTGATCTGCATGCGCGGCTCTCCCTCGGCTCCCGGCACCGCGTCAGGGCCGGGATCGACGGCGAGAGGCGCGCTCTGCTCACCCCCAGGCTCTCCGTCAGCACCGGGCTCTCCCTGCTGGCTCTCAGATGAGTCGTCCCTGGCGGGCACGTGCTGGAGCATCTCCTCCTCGGCCAGTTGCTTGAGCACACTGACGATGTGCGCATAGGCCTCCGGATCTGGCGTCTGCGCATTGCGATACGCTTCCAGTTGATCTTCCAGCATGTCCTTGGTCTCCAGGAAGCGATCGATATGCGCCGCCCGCAGCACAAGTTCTCCACGGCGCGCATGGTCAAGCAGGTTCTCGAGATGATGGGTCGTCTCTTGCAATACGCTGAAGCCGAAGGTCGCAGCGCCGCCCTTGATGGAGTGGGCAGCACGAAAGATCGCATTGAGCTGCTCGGCATCCGGGGTCTCGACATCCAGCGCCAGCAGCTGCTTTTCCATCTCCGCCAGCAGCTCCCGCGCCTCCTCGAAGAAGGTGTCGTAAAATTCACTGATGTCCATGTGCGCTCTCGGTTGGCATCCGTTGACCTGCCTTCTGTCTTTCGGGGTCAGCTCTCGGGGGCTAGCTTTGATGACCAGCTTTGAGGGCTAGCTCTCAACCCCAGTCCGGGCATCACGAATCTCGCCGGGACTTGCCAGCTGCTCGAGGCGCGCCCTGAGGCTATCGATGTTCTCTGCCGGGCGCGGATTGACCCCGTTGCTGTCAGTGATTTCGCGATAGGCGGTGTGACTGAGCACCATCAGGCTGATGCGTCGGTTCACGGCGGCCTGCGGGTCCTGGCTGTCCAGACTGATGCGTGACCCCATTCCGACGACACGCACGATGCGATCGACCGCCAGCCCATGCGCGACCAGCACTCGGCGCGCGACATTGGCACGATCAGTGGACAGCTCCCAGTTGCCATAGCCTCCCTCACCGACAAAGGGACGATTGTCGGTGTGTCCGGTGATGCTCAGGTGATTGGGCAGGCGCGCCAGAATCGGCGCCAGCAGGGACAGCAGTTGGGAAAGCTGTGCCGAGGGCTGCTTGCTGCCAAGAGCAAACATCGGATGCTGATCACTGTCCGTGATCTGGATACGCAGACCTTCCGCGGTCAGCTCGATCTGCAGCTGCTCGCGTAGCTCAGCAAGCGATGGGTCTTCACGCATCTGCTGCGACATGATGCTGTCGATCTCGTCACGGATATCCGCGAAACGCGCCTCTTCCGCCAGTGCCTGACGCTGCATGCGCGAGACATCCGCGCCCTTCTCCCCCTGGACTTCCTCGGCCATGAATCCCCCACCGGGAATGGCACTGCTGGAGGCGGAGTTGCGATCACCGCCCATCAGCGAGATTTCCAGCGGCGCACCGAAATAGTCGGAGATTTCCCTGAGGTCCTCATCAGAGGCATTGGAAATCACCCACATCACCAGAAAGAAGGCCATCATCGCCGTCATGAAATCGGCGTAGGCAATCTTCCAGCCGCCACCGTGATGGCCCTTCACGATCTTGGGTCGCTTGATGACGATCGGTCTGCGCGTCTCACTCATGCGCCGTCTCCCCGTGTCTCGGCGTCCCCGTCGTCGGGATGCTTGCGCTCATGTCAGCCGGCTCCCTTGTTCTTGATGTCGCGAACATGTTCTTCCAGCTCATTGAAGCTGGGGCGTTCGGCGGTGAACAGCGCCTTGCGGCCAAACTCGACGGAAATCTGCGGCGCATAGCCATTGAGCGAGGCCATCAGGATGACGCGGATGCACTGCATCATCTTCACGGCCTCATGCACTTCGTGCTGGATCTTGTTGGCCACCGGCGTCACGAACCCATAGGCCAGCAGAATCCCCAGGAAGGTGCCGACCATGGCATTGGCGATCAGGACGCCAAGCTGAGCAGCGCCCTGATCCGCGGAGGCCAGCGCATGCACGACCCCCATGACGGCAGCCACGATCCCGAAGGCAGGCAGTCCGTCCGCCACCGCAGACAGCGAATGGACCGGGATCTCGGTCTCGTGCTTGAAGGTCTCGATCTCATGCTCCATCAGGGATTCCAGCTCGAAGGGGTCCATGTTGCCGCTGACCATCAAGCGCAGATAATCCGTGATGAAGTTCATCAGAATCGGGTCCGACAGCACGCGCGGATACTCCGCGAACAGCGCGCTCTCCTGGGGATTGTCGATATCCTGCTCGATGGCCAGCATGCCCTGCTGGCGCGACTTGGAAAGCAGCAGATACAGCAGGCTGATGACTTCCATGTACAACGACTTGTTGTAACCGCGCGTTCGCTTGAGTCTGGAGAACGCCTTGCCGGTCGCCTTGATGGCCTTGCCATTGTTGCCCGCCAGGAAGGCACCTACCGCCGAGCCGAAGATGATCAACAGCTCAGCGGGCTGCATCAGCACCGCCAGATGCCCCCCCACCATCAGATACCCACCCAGGGTCGACCCGATCACCACCAGATAACCTATGAAAAGCAACACAACCACCCCCTTGGCATGCGATCGACCTCACGTCTCAACGGTTATCGGCCGCACGAGGGAGGTCTTGAGGGTCATGTGGGAAAACGTTCACGCATTGCCTTGCCGGCCGTAGCAGGCACAAGACGTGAGAGCGCCCACAGCCAGAGACGCGCCGCTGCCGCACTCAGGGCAACAAAAAAGGCTCACCGGGAGGCGAGCCTTTCTATCGTGATACCAAAGGGACCAAGAGGCGCATCAGCCTAGCTTGACCGCGAGTGCCTCGCGCTGCATGTCCTGCTCCCGAGCCTTGCGACGCGCCGCTGTCTTCCCGGCGCGGGAAGGCGGCTGGCAGATACCGCACACGTAATCATGCGAGGGGGTATGGGCATGAATCACGAAGTGGCCGGTACAGGTCTGGCAGGTCGCCAGGTCCAGCAGTTCACTCTCGAAGAAGCGCACCAGTGTCCAGGCGCGGGTCAGCGCCAGTACCGGCTCCTCCTCCCCCACGTGCTCGAGGTAGAAGCGATACGCCTTGACGAAGGCATCCATGCGCGGCACACCCTGGGAGCGCAGGCGACGATAGAAGCCATGGAAGAGGGACGCGTGCAGGTTGGGCTGCCAAGTCATGAACCAATCCGTGGAAAACGGCAGCATGCCCTTGGGCGGGGAGACGCCGCGCACCTCCTTGTACAGCTTCACCAGACGCGCACGACTGATTTCCGTCTCTGTCTCGAGCACCTGCAGACGAGCCCCCAGCTCGATCAATTCGACCGCCAGCTGCAGCTGCTGCAATTCATCCACCAGACTCTTCTGACTCATTGTCCAGCACCGCCCAGGCGGGTGACCGAGCCCGCCTGACGTGCATTCAACAACATGGCCGTGTGCATGGCACCGAAATCCTGGTCGCGCCCCCCCTGAAGCACTCCCTTGAGCTGAGCCGCATCATCCAGGGCCAACTCACACAACAACTGATTGCAGGAAGACAGCGATACCAGCTGACTGACACTCATCCCGGACAATATATCTGCCATTTCCTGACTGAGGCCAAGACGTACCCTTGCCATATCGACATCTTCGGCCAGCAAACGCTGCACGAGAAGAAGATAGGAGAGATTGACACTCTGGATGTCGTTGAGAAGTGAAGACATAAAGGTTCCCTGAATAGCCTGATCTTATCGAGATCAACACAAGAAAACGGCTGATCCATCGCCAGACCTTATGATTTAGATGTAGTGACCCTACATTTCTGGTATTTCGTTTCTGCGGGACATGAAAATCATTACCTGAGTAACACCTCATGTACTGGCGATTCTAATACCAGTATCGCGATCAAACCAGCGTTATCCTGAACAACCCTTTTCAAACGCTGTGATCGACAGGAAGAAACAGCTCAAAAAAACCACGAAAAGCAGGCAACTCCTGCAAAATAATGCGAAAAGTACGCCATAAAAATATTCTGCAACATATGGATGAGAAACTTAATCCCAAAAAGAGCAGACCACCCTCTTGCAATGTCACAACATGAGAGCAAGGTTGAACAAACCTTGTATTGCAGATTGATGAAATGACGCGCCATATAGACCTGCCATCGCATTACCGGGATTGTCGGATAGCGCCAATCACCCCACACCCTCTTCCTGGCCTGACATGACGCTTGATCAGGGCAGGATGCGGCTGCCCGACAATCCGCATACTTAGGATCAGGCGGCTGAACAGGCATTGGGACGATGATGAGTCTGTCGGGACGTTTCCCAGTGCATTTATTGATCCAGATCAACAATGGGTTACCGTCGATAACGCCCTACCCTGCATCAAACTTAAACAATTATAATATTCTAATTATAAAGGCGTTCTTGCCCACGGTTATTTCAGGAATCCCGGTGTCCTGCGCAGCCACCGGCATGCCATGCACGCCAGGACCTGCGTACGATCTCAGGGGGCTTCTCTCCCATCCGCCCTGGGCCCTTTACCACTCGTCCCCTGGCGTGACCAGAGGTGGGCAATCTCGACGATGCACTGAAACAGCGCCTGGGGGATGGTGCGACGCGCAGGCAATCCCTGCGCAAGCAGCGCCACCAGCTCTGGCGAGGCATGGACGGGAAGCCCCACTTCAGTGGCGTGCTGCTGAAGACGCGTGCCCAGGGATTTTGCCAGACCGCAGGGGAATGCTCGCTCTGCGGGCTCTTGGGGCTGAGAGCGGATATCGACGTCGGCAGCCCCGTCTTCGCTGCCACTGGCGGTCTCGGACATTGCCGGGCCATCAGCGTATCGCGGCGGTCCCATTGCCTCACCAGGGCGGCGTACGTGAACGCGAGGGGCAAACGCATGCAATGCCTGAGGCAGGCTCTCGAGCAGTGCATCCCGCGCAACGCCATGCCGTGACTCCAATATCACGACAAGCGCCACTGGCGATGCGAGTTGATACCACAGAAGCGTGGCCTCCAGCACGGCTCCCTGCTCGGCCGTGAAGGTCATGACGACCCGCCACTGGGCCACGGCCTCCTCTTCAGTGTCCGCCTGCCCCGCCAACGCCGTCACACTGGCAACAGGCAAGACCTCTCGGGGCCCCTGCTTGCGTGACCCCATGTCTCGCGGTCGCGGAGTCGGCGGAAAGTAGAGGCTGAAGAAGGCATGCAATCCAGGCAACAGCAGCCCCTGCCAGTTGAGAGGTTGCCCCAGCACCAGACGCAATTGCTGCTGAAGCACGCCTGGGTCAGCGCCCTCCCACTCATCGACAGCTGTGGCGATCGCAGAGCTGGCGTGCTGCATCCCCTCACGGTAGGCGCTCACCGCCTGTGACTCGCGAGTCGCAGGCTCCCTGCGCGAGGCAAGTGCCGGGTATGCCATCAGCGCCGTGGGTATCGCCACCCCCGAATCCGGACGTGTCGACACCCACGGCGGCGACACCCGAGACTCCGAGACCGGCAGATAGCGTGCCTGGGTCAGCAGCAGCGCCTGACGCCAGGCAAGCAAGGCATCCAGACGGGCCGTCGAGGTCTGGGGATGAGCACTGAGGTCGGCAAGCGGGGTCCGTCCTTGATACCAGTCCAGCAGGTCAGCCTCATAGAAGAGACCGCTCTGACTGATCTGCTGGCGCAATGCCGCAGCCAGAGGAACGTGCGGGGTGGCCGTGGCGATCTTGTAGGCAAGCCCCGGCAATGGGCGGCCACTCGCGAGCCACTCCTGCAGGGAGATCCCTGCCGGCATCTTGATACCGCTGACAGCGGAAGACGTATCGGCAGGCAGGCGACTCAACGCCTCGAGTAGATCAGAGATCAGATGGGCACGATCCGTCAGCTGCACGGCGGCCGCCGGCGACTCAAGACCCGACGAACGGCGGGATACGTCGGTGTCGGGCTGAGCCCCACCGGCAAGGCCCGGCGTGCGCGTTATCGGAAAGACAGTCCCCGAATCCGCCGCCGGGGGTGGCTGGGCCGTGCGGCCCAGCACCTGGTGGAGCAACCCATCGATCAAGGGAGTGATGCCCGTCATCTCAGCCCCCCCCCCTGGTGTAGTGGTGTCATGCGCGGCGCTCAGAGCTGGACAGGCTGGCCATGATGACGCTCGGCATTGCCAATGGCCTCATCCGGCCCGAACCGACTCAACTGAGATGCTGGCGATGTCCGTAACTGCGCGCCAGCTTGCGCCGAGTCCCCACATCGCCAAGCACTTCCTGCAACTGCGCCTTGCGCGCATTGAGCAGCGTCGTCAGCTCCGCCTCCATGCTCGTCAGCCCCTTCAGCTGACGCTCAAGATACTCACGAGCCTCCGCGCTGCCGGAATCCGGCATGCGCAGCGATTGCATCTGCTCGATATAGCGCGTCTGACCCTGTATGACACCCGGCCAGTCTCCTGCGCGCGCTGCCACCAGCATGTTGGACATCTGAGTGAAGAGCGCATCGCATAGAGCGGACGCTTCATCCACTGATAGCGCATCGATTTCCATGATCATGACTGTCCCTTGTCGTGAGCCGCGATCTGACGCCAGGCCTCGCCCAGTTCGCTGAGCAGACGGCGCGCTTCATCCAGCTTCTCCACACTGTTGGACAGATTGGCCTGGAGCAGCAAGCGGGCAATGTAGTCATACATCCGATCCAGGTTGGCAGCGACATCCGCTCCCTGCTCGTGATCCAGACAGGCACGCAACCCATCGGTGATGATGTTGATGGCCTTGGTCAGAGATTGTCCCTTGGCCACGATATCGCCTGCCTCCATCTGCAGACGGGCCGCGGCCAAGGTGCGATCAACTCCCTCGAACAGCATCACGATCAGCTGGTGGGGACTGGCAGACAGGACTCCGGATTCCACACCGACACGGGCGTAGGCATTGGCCCCACGATAGCGACTCATGACGTTTGTCTTCCTTTGTTCATAGCGTATTCAAGGCCTTCAACAGCCTGATGTCAGATGTAGGATGGCAGCGTTTGATCACCTGGCCGGCTAGTCGGTCAGGTTCCAGCTGTTTTCCAGAGTTTCCAGCTGTCCCGTCAGGTAATCGCTGGTCGAGGTCAGATTGGCGACTAGAATGTCCAGCGCCGTGAACTGTTCCCGGTAGCGCTCGATGGTGGCGTCAATGGTGGTCTCGGTCTGCTCGTATTGACTCTCGAGACTTTCCAGCGAGCTTTCGATGCTTTCGGTCGTGTTCTCGAGGGTACCGTCATCGCCGACCACCTGATCCAGCAGGCCAGCCATCTGACTTGCGAAGCCCACGCTTCCCGCCTCGCTGTCCGAGATGAAGAAGCCGGACATGGCGGCCAGCTGCGTGGCATCCGCCTCATCGACCATGGCGCTGTCGAACTCAAGCTTGCCATCGTCCGTGCGAGTGACTCCCAGCGAGGACAGCGCATAGAAGTCCCCCTCACTGGTGAAATTCAGCGCCGAGGTGAGCCGGCTCTCGATGGTTCGCAGCGTCGAATCGCCCAGCAACTCGCCCGCCGTGCCTTCATCGGCATTGAAGGCGGTGTAGTTGTCGATGGTCTTCTGCAATTCGTTGTAAGCGGTGACGAAGGCCTGCAATGCCGAACTCGCCTTGTCCGGGTTCTCGGCCACCGTCACCGTGCTCGGTGTCGTGGTCACGTCGCTCAAGACGAGGCTGAGGCCATCCACGGCATCGTCGATCTCATTGGAGGTGCTGTGCATGACGATGCCATTGACACTGAAGCTGGCATCCAGCGGCTCCACCACCTGCTCGACCTGACTCGCGGATGGCGCGGCGGGGTCGAAGCCAAGCAGGTCCTCCAGCGCCGGCTCTTCACCGCTGGTCGACAGGCTGATGACGGAGTCCTTGCCGGTCTCCCGGGAGGTCAGCACCAGACGATACGGCGAGTCAGAGCCGTCGTTGACGATGGAGGCGCTGACCTCAAGCCCTGCCGCATTGATGGCATCTCGGATGCCTTCCAGACTGTTGTTGCTGGAGTCGATCACGATCTCGGCGGTGCGCTCGGCGTCCGCCACATAGCCATCGTCACTGCCGAGACTTCCAAGCGAGAGCGTCAGCGTGGTGGCCGTCCCGCTCCCGATGGCCTCATCGCGATGGGTCTGACCCCCGGTCGCCAGGCTCTGCGCCTGCGCCAGCTGGGAGACCGAGACCGAATAGCTGCCCGGCTCCGCGATATTGGTGGCGCTGGCACTGACGCCACTGCCACTGGCGGTGGTCGTCATGCCGGCATAGATATCGGGATCAGCCAGGGACGCTGCCGCCGTGTCCAGCGACTCCAGACGGCTCTGGATCGTTCCCCAGGCCGACAGCTCCGCCTCGTAGCTGGCCTGCTTGTTGGCAATCGGCGTGAGCTTCTGGCGCTCGGCGCTCTCCAGGTCACTCAGCAGGCCATTGAGGTCAAGCCCTGACCCTATCCCCAGCGATGAAATCGTCGCCATAAGCCTTCCCCTTGAGCATTAGCGATATTCTGGCATGCCGTTCGCAGCGCCATCGGGCGAAAAAGCACGCATACCACACGCATTTGTGTCCCGGTTGCTGCATTTATCGGCCACATCAGCAATCACTTGAGTCCCGTGGCGTCATTTCTTCATCACCGATTCTCGCCCCCGCTCGCTCGCCTTCTGCGCCGTCCACTACAAAAAAGTAGTCGCTCTACAGGGGCTACGACGTTTCGCCTACCGCGCCGCAAACGTTTGCGCGTCATACTGTCGCCCATGGTGAACCCGTCAGGTAAATGACTGGATCGACTCGCCCCTGCCTCATTCAAGGACTGAGACGTGAAACGACAAGGCCTACTCAACGCGCCGCTCAGCGGGCACATCGCTCGCCTCGGCCATACCCAGACCCTGGTGATCGCCGATGCCGGCCTGCCGATTCCCGCCGATATCCCCTGTGTGGATCTGGCGGTCATTCCCGGGCTGCCGGCCATGCTGCCGGTGCTCGACGCCCTGCTTGCAGAGCTGTGCATCGAAGCCGTGACCCATGCCAGCGAGCTGGCGCTCAAGAGCCCGGAGCTTCACGACGCGCTCTCGACCCGCCTGGCCTCACTGGAGCAGCGTGACGCCAAGCCGCTTGAGCGCCATGTGATCGAGCACGAGGCCTTCAAGGCCGAACTCCCCAAGGCCAGCGTGATCGTGCGCACCGGTGAGTGCACGCCCTACGCCAATCTGATCCTGCATTGCGGAGTTCCCTTTTGATGGGCATGCAGACGCAAGATGTCACGCATCCGACCCCGCAAGCGCCCAAGGTCAATGAGGACGCTGCCCCGCGCGTGCTGATGGCATTGCGCGGCATCGACAAGGGCTTCTCCGGGGTCAGCGTGCTCAAGGGCGTCGACCTGACGCTGCGCGCCGGCCGCGTACATGCGCTGGCTGGCGAGAACGGCGCAGGCAAGTCGACGCTGATGAAGATTCTCTCCGGCGTGTATCGCTATGACGCCGGCACCCTGTGGCTCCGCGATGAGGAAGTCATCTTCACCACCCCACGCCAGGCCATGGACAGTCGCATCGCCATCATCCACCAGGAACTCAATCTGGTGCCGGGCCTGTCCGCCGGCGAGAACATCTTCCTCGGGCGTGAACCACGCACTGCGCTTGGCACCGTCGACTGGAAGCGCCTGCATGCCGATGCCCGCCAACTGCTGGATCGCCTGCGCCAGACACTGGATTCACGCACCGCCGTCAGTGAACTGAGCATCGGTCAGCAGCAGATGGTGGAGATCGCACGTGCCCTGTCGCTTGACGCCGAGATCATCATCATGGATGAGCCCACCGATGCCCTGACGGACATCGAGACGGACATCCTGGCCGAGGTGGTCGCGGAGCTGCGCGGTGAGGGACGCTCACTGGTGCTGATCACCCATCGTCTCAACGAGATCTTCAGCATGTGCGATGAAGTCGCCGTGCTGCGTGATGGCCAGATGATCCACCAGGGGCCGACGGCGGAACTGGATGAGGATGGCTTGATTCGCCTGATGGTCGGCCGTGAACTTGCCGAACGCTATCCCTATACGCCCGCCAGTCCCGATGGCGAGGTGATGCTGGAGGTGAAGGAGCTTCACGCGCCGGGCGTCAATGGCATCAGCTTCTCGGCACGCCGCGGTGAGGTGCTCGGCTTCGGCGGCCTGATGGGCGCAGGACGCACCGAGCTTGCACGCGCGCTGTGCGGTGATACCCGCATCGCGGCGGGAAGCGTGACCTTCAACGGACAGTCCGGGCAGTTCCCCTCGCCGGCCGCGGCACTGGCGGCAGGCCTGGTCTATGTGCCGGAAGATCGCAAGCAGTCAGGACTTATTCTGGCGCACTCGGTGGCCAGCAACATGTCTCTCAGTGCCCTGCCGAACTTCTGCGGTGCGCTGGGGCGCATTCGTCACGGCGAGGAAGCCGCCGCGGTCGAGCAGTTCGTCAAGAGCATGCAGATCAAGATCAGCGATACCGCCCAGGCGGTCGATACGCTGTCCGGCGGCAATCAGCAGAAGGTGTCGCTGGCCAAGGCACTGATGCCGGCACCGGAGCTGGTGATTCTCGATGAGCCGACCCGCGGCGTCGATGTCGGTGCCAAGCGCGAGATCTACCTGCTGATCAACGAGCTCAAGCGTCAAGGCAAGTGCATCCTGCTGATCTCCTCCGAGATGCCCGAGCTGCTGGGTCTGGCGGATCGCATTCTCGTGGTGGCCGATGGCCGGATTTCCGGTGAATTCAGCCGCGAGAACGCCACCCAGGAAGCGATCATGACAGCCGCCTCCGGTCTCGAGAGCCCGCTGAGTGCCAGCACTGGCGCCGCCCGGGCGACCCCTCCACACACGTCTTCTGATTTCCCCCACGAGATGCCGAACTGATGTCCACTCCCACTTCCTCCGCCGCCGGCGACCGTCGACTCGACATCATGCGCCTGCTGGTCGACAACAAGGCACTGATCGCGCTGGCACTGTTGATCGCCGTCAGCGCCGGCCTGTCCGACAACTTCCTGTCTGCCGACAACCTGCTCAACGTGCTGCGCCAGACCAGCATCAACGCCATCATCGCCATGGGCGTGACCTTCGTCATTCTCACCGCCGGTATCGACCTGTCAGTGGGTGCGGTACTGGCACTGACCGGCGCCTTCGCCGCCTCGATGACCGCCGCCGGCCTGTCACCGTGGCTGAGCGTGCCCGGCACCATCATCGCCGGTGCCGCACTGGGCGCAGTCTCGGGTCTGTTCGTCGCCTTCGGACGCATCCAGGCCTTCATCGTCACCCTGGTGGCGATGACGGTGCTGCGCGGCGCGACGCTGGTCTACACCGATGGTCGCCCGGTCTCCATCGGCGTCAGTGAAGCCGCCGACAGCTTCTGGAACCTGGGCGGCGGCTACTGGATGGGCGTCCCGATTCCCATCTACATGATGTTCTTCGTCTATGTGCTGTGCTGGGGCGTGCTGCATCACACCCGCTTCGGCCGTCACGTCTATGCGGTCGGCGGTGGCGAGAAGGTGGCACGCCTGTCCGGCATCAACGTCAATCGCATCAAGATCAGCGTCTACGCCATCGCGGGTGCCTTCGCGGCACTGGCGGGTGCCATCCTGGCCGCCCGTCTGGGTTCGGCACAGCCGAATGCCGGCACCGGATACGAACTCGACGCCATCGCGGCCGTCGTCATCGGGGGCACCAGCCTGATGGGTGGTCGAGGCCGCATCTTCGGCACCTTGATCGGCGCACTGGTGATCGGGGTCTTGAACAACGCGCTGAACATCATGGGGGTTTCAAGCTACTTCCAGATGATCGCCAAGGGCGCCGTCATCCTGCTCGCGGTACTGATCGACAGCCGCGCCCATAAATAGTCTCGAACGCGCGCGAAAGACGCTTGCGATTTCATTCCCGGCAGCATCGAAGACCCTCGATCCCGTGCGCCAACCACGGGGTCATGAATCGCCAGGGTCGCCGACAACGAAGACGCCAGACGATGGCGTCGACAACAATGAAAGGAACCACGCCATGAAAAAACTGCTCGTTTCCTCGCTGACCACCGCCATCACCGCCGCCGGTCTGAGCATGATGCCGGTGCAATCCGCCATGGCGGACAAGATCGCGCTGGTCGTGTCCACACTCAACAACCCGTTCTTCGTCAGCCTGCAGCAGGGTGCCAAGGACAAGGCGGCGGAGCTCGGCCATGAGCTGATCGTGCTGGATTCCAGCAACGACGCCGCACGTGAGCTGTCCAACGTGGAAGACGCCCTGTCACGTGGCGTGGACCTGCTGCTGGTCAACCCGACCGACTCCGACGCCGTCGTCTCCAGCGTGCGTACCGCCAATGCGCGCAACGTGCCGGTGGTGACGCTGGATCGTAGCGCCAACGGCGGCCGGATCGCCGCCCACGTGGCCTCCGACAACGTCGCGGGTGGCGAACTGGCCGGCAGCTTCATCGCCGAGAAACTCGGCGGAGAAGGCAAGGTCGTCCAGCTTGAGGGCGTGGCCGGTGCCTCCGCGACACGTGACCGTGGGGAAGGCTTCCTCAAGGCCATCGAGGGTCACTCGGACATCAGCCTGATCGCCAGCCAGCCGGCCAACTTCAATCGCACCCAGGGCCTCAACGTGATGGAGAATCTGCTCCAGGCGCATCCTGAGGTAAATGCCGTCTTCGCGCAGAACGATGAAATGGCCCTCGGCGCACAGCGCGCGCTGCAGGCGGCCGGCAAGGACATCCTGCTGGTCGGTTTCGACGGCACCGATGAAGGCATCAAGGCGGTTCAGGCCGGCAAGATGGACGCGACCATCGCGCAGCAACCGTCACTGATCGGCAGTCTCGGCGTGGAAGTCGCCGACAAGCTGCTCAAGGGCGAGGACGTCGACAAGACCACCGACGTGCCGCTCAAGCTGATCACCGAGTAAGCGCGAGCCCGCGAGACGTGACACCAAGACGCCGGCCTCGTGCCGGCGTCTTCGTCACCGCTCTCCACCGGCGCCACCAACACGCCACGACATTCACATCGACAGACGTGACGACAGGCGTCAGAACAGACGCATCATTCCACCAGGGACAGGGGACAGGCAGCGTGATTCGACTCAAGGATGTGGCGGCACGGGCAGGCGTTTCCGTCACCACCGTCTCACATGTGGTGAACGCCACTCGGCCCGTCGCCAGGGACACCGAAGCGCGGGTGCGCGAGGCCATCGCGGCACTCGGCTATCGGCCGGACAGCGTGGCACGTGCGCTGAAATCCAATCGCAGCCGCACGCTGGGGATGATCGTCACCAGCGCGCACAACCCGTTCTTCGCCGAGGTGATCCGTGGAGTCGAGGACCGCTGCTATCAGGCAGGCTACAGCCTGATCCTGTGCAACAGCGATGACATCGATGCCAAGCAGCTCAGCTATCTCGAGACACTGCGCGATCGCCGCATCGATGGGCTGGTGGTGATGACCGCCGAGAACGGCGAGGGCTTTCTGCAGGCTCTCAGCGCCCTGCCACTGCCGACAGTGATGATGGACGCCGACCCTCAGCCGGGCTGGGACATGACGGTGGTCAATGATGACTCGCGCCTGGGGGGCAGGCTTGCCATCGAGCATCTGATATCCCGCGGACTCGAGCGCATCGCGCTGTTGACCGGCCCACGCGATCACGCCCGCTCGCGGGAGCGCCTGTGCGGAGCACTCGGGGCGCTCAAGGCCGCCGGCCTGGGCGTACCGGAGGACTGGCAGGTCGCCACCGACCTGATGCTGGAAGATGGCCATCGCGCCGCTCACCTGCTGCTGGCGGACCCCGGGGATCGACCGGACGCCATCTTCGCCTTCAATGACCTGCTGGCGCTGGGCTGTCTGCGCGCCGCACAGGATCTTGGCCTCGAGGTCCCACGCGAGCTGTCGATCATCGGCTACGACGACATCGAGATCAGCGCCTACCTCAACCCGGCACTCACCACCATCCGCCAGCCGATCTATGACCTCGGCACCACGGCAGTGGAACAGCTCATCGCCCGCCTGGAGGGTTCCCCCTTCCCGGGACAGACCCAGCTGGCCCCCACGCTGGTCGTGCGCGAGAGCGTCTCGAGGGTAGACCGGACCTCATCAGGCTCGCGCTGATAACAGCTCGGCATCAAAGATATCCATTATCAACATTTCTCTTATAGGTGATGGCGACATACCGTAGGCCACCTTGATCGACGCCAGATCAGCGCGTCAGATCCGCACATCAGCACAATGCGCAAGAGGAGCCTTTCGGTGAGCCATCAAGACGAGACGACCACGGAGACCCCCGAGTCCTCCCCCATCAGTCGCAGCCTGCTGTTGCTGATGGCGATTGCCGTGGCCGCCACGGCAGCCAACCTGTATTACAACCAGCCGCTGCTGGCCGACATGGCAGCCTCACTCGGCGTCAGTCAGGGCACCATCGGCATGATTCCCTCGGCCACGCAGTTCGGTTATGCCGTGGCGATCCTGCTGATCTCGCCGCTGGGCGACACCATGGACAGACGCCTGTTGATCCGCAATCTGTCCATCACCTTGGCCGTGGCCTCGCTGGGCGTCTTTCTTGCCCCGAGTCTCTGGCCATTGCTGGTGGCGAGTTTCGTGGTCGGTCTGGGTGCCAACATCACCCAGCAGCTGATCCCGCTTGCCGCGTCACTCTCCACACCGCAGAGGCGCGGCAAGGTGATCGGCACGCTGATGACGGGGCTGACCATCGGCATCCTGCTCTCGCGCACCCTGAGCGGCAGCATCGCCGAGTACTGGGGCTGGCGCAGCGTCTTTCTGGTCGCCGCCATCCTCGCCATCATCATCGGCGTGTCACTGTATCGTCAGCTGCCGAGTCGCGCCCCTGCGGTGCAGATGGCCTATCCCAGGCTCATCGCCTCGATGTTCACGCTGCTGAAACGCCATGCGCTGCAGCGCGAATCCGCGCTCACCGGCGCACTGTGGTTCGCGGCCTTCAACGCCATGTGGGCGACACTGGCACTTCATGTCACCGACACGCCCTTTGATTACAGCGTTCAGCAAGCCGGACTGTTCGGCATCATCGGACTGGCGGGGATCATCGGAGCCAAGGCGTCGGGACGTCTGGTCAATCGTGTCGGCGCAGGCCCCTTGATCAGCCTCGCGCTCACGATGGTGGTGGCCGCCTTCGCGGTACTCGGCCTCTGGGGCGACAGCCTGTCGGGGCTGGTCATCGGCATCATCCTGCTGGATCTCGGGGTCTTCGCCGCCCAGATCCCCAATCAGGTACGCGTCTTCTCCATCGACCCCGAGGCGCAGAGCTGCATGAATGCCGTCTACATGCTGTGCTATTACACCGGTGCCGGCCTGGGCTCGGCCGTCGGGGTCAAGATGATGAGCCTCTTCGGCTGGCAGGGCATGGCAGTGTTCGGGCTGACGCTCGGGGCGCTGGCGCTCGGGCATCACCTGCTCAGACAGCGCCGGCCAGCGGCACCCTCCCACAAGGCCTGAACGTCCCTCTCAAGGGGGTCCGTGGGCCCCGACGACAGCGAATGCCGCCATCACTCACGGACTGCGGCAAATGACGCCATGATTCAGGTAGTCGATTCAGGTACACTCTGCGCGCCATTTCGGTGCGTGGCCTGACTGCGACGACCTGCAGTCCGCCGACCAGCGAGATGGTACGCGATTCACGGCCTGTACTCAGGGCAAGAACCCGTCAAACTCTCGAGATCCACATGAAGCTCATCGTCAAACTTGTCCTCGGCATCATCGCCGGTCTTCTGATCGGTCTGATGGCCCCGGATATCGTGGTCCGCGCGGCGCTGACCGCCAAGGTCATCATCGGCCAGCTGATCAACTTCACCATCCCGCTGATCATCCTGTTCTACGTGATGAGTGGCATCGCCTCTCTGCCGAAGAATTCAGGCGCCATGCTCGGACGCACCGTCGGCATGGCCTATGGCTCTACCATTCTCGCTGGCATCTTCGCCTTCCTGGTCGCCAGCAATCTGCTGTCGGGCATGCTGTCCGGCATGGCGCCCGTGGCCGAAGGCCGCGACGCACTGACCCCCTTCCTCGATCTCGAGATTCCGGCCGCGTTGCCGGTGATGACGGCGCTGGTACTGGCCTTCGTCTTCGGTGTCGTCATCAGTCGTCGGGAGCTTCCGACCCTGAAAAGCGCGGTATTTGAATCACGTGAAGTGGTCGACGTGTTCCTCAACAGCGTCATCATCCCGCTGCTGCCGCTGTTCATCGCCGGTACCTTTGCCGAGATGGCCTATGAGGGCAAGGCGCTGTCGACACTGGATACCTTCTGGAAGGTGCTGGTGCTGGCCATCGTGATGCACTGGATCTGGTTGAGCACGGCCTATCTGATCACCGGGCTCGTCCAGCGTCGCTCGCCGCTGGGACTCCTGCGCAACATGCTGCCCGCCTATCTGACGGCACTGGGCACCATGTCCTCCGCCGCGACCATTCCGGTCAGCCTGCGTCAGACCAAGGCCAACGGGGTCAGCGATGAAGTGGCGGATTTCAGCGTGCCGCTGTGTGCCACCATCCATCTGTCAGGCTCCACCATCACCATCGTGACCTGCGCTACCGCCGTGATGATGATGAGCCATGACCTGGCCATCGCCAGTCTCGGCGAAGTCGTCCCCTTCCTGATCATGCTGGGCCTGACCATGATCGCCGCGCCCGGTGCGCCGGGCGGCGCCGTGATGGCCGCACTGGGCGTGCTGGGCAGCATGCTCGGCTTCGGCGAGGCGGAACTTGGCCTGATGATCGCGCTGTATCTGGCACAGGACAGCTTCGGCACCGCCACCAATGTCACCGGCGACGGCGTGATCGCGCTGTGGGTCGACCACTTCGCCCGCCGCGATGGCGTGGTCGCGGACAGCGATGCCCGAGCGCTTGATGAGCAGGCCGCGCGTTCACGCTCCTGAAGCAGGCCACCCGAGCGTCACGGACTGATTTCCAGGGCGTTCGGGACAACCGCTGCACACGAAAATGCCCCGCCACTTCTCGAGTGGCGGGGCATTTTCGTGTGCAAGGCTTCCACATGCTCAAGGTGAGGCATGACGCCGCGCCGCGCCTGACACCATGCCCGTGAACGGCTACCATGAGCGCCCACGCGTGAGCGCTGTCATGGCGGTGAGTTACCGCCTCTCTGTTACCGTTGCCGGAGTGCCAGATGTCCCTGCTTGACTCTTTCCCCCTCCCCCCGCGTGCCCAACGCCTGCCCCTGCGACGCACACTGGCGGCCTGGTGCCTCGCCGGTGGCAGCTTGATGCTGGCACAGGAGGCCAGCGCCCTGGAGATCGGCATGCCTGCCGACGCCGGTGTCAGCGCCAGCCCTGCCGTCGTGCTGGAAGCCGAAGGTACCCTCGAGGACTCACTGCGCGAGCCGCTGACCCTGACGCAATACGCCAGTGCGGATGAGGTGATGAAGGG
The DNA here is from genome assembly GCF_056493605.1 of Cobetia sp. BL01. Lineage (NCBI taxonomy): Bacteria > Pseudomonadati > Pseudomonadota > Gammaproteobacteria > Oceanospirillales > Halomonadaceae > Cobetia > Cobetia sp. BL01. The sequence continues at coordinate 341,647 of NZ_JBVBEE010000003.1, forward strand.
GCTGCGTGATGGCACGCTGGACGCCGCCTACCTGACGCCCTGGAACCTCAAGGCACTGGCCGAGAGCGGCGTGCCGCTGCGGGTACTGGATGGCGCGGACCTGGATGATGTCAGCCTGGTCGCACGCGATGAGCTGATCCGCTATACCAAGCTGTTCGAGCCGCAGGAAATGCTGATCCGCTTCCTGAATGACACCACGCGTGCAGTGCGGGTGGTGATCAGCGACAGTGATGCGCGCTCGCATCTGGCGCTCAAGCAGTGGATCGAGGTCAAGGTCGGTTCCAGCATGCAGCTGGTGAGCCCGCGCTCGCTGGAAGCGCTGGAAGGTGATGAGTACGCCGGCGATGCGCCCAAGGCGCTGATCAACAGTCGCAAGATGCATGCCGCCTTCCTGGGTGGCGATGACGCCTCCCGCCTGGTGGCCCTGCACCCGCTCTCCAAGGACTGGCTGCCGCGCGCCAACATGCTGGATCTCCCGCGCATGCTGCTGGTCAGCCGCGCCGACATCGCCGATGACGCTCTCGATGCCGAGCTTCAACAGCTGGGCCAGGCCCACGCCGCGGCACAACGCACCCTGCATCAGGAAGACCCGACGAAGGCGGCCTTCATGCTCAAGCAGGAGTGGCCGGCCCAGGCCGGTGAAGCGCCAAGCCTGCCCCAGGTGGTACATGCGCTGAATGGCAATGCGCTTGCCGTCAGTGACATGCGTCAGGCGCTCAATGACTGGCTGGGCGAGCAGCAGGCCAATGTCACCTGGCCCGAACTCCAGCCGTGAGTGACGGTCATGAGAGACAGTCGTGAGCCGTCTTGATCCCAGGCTGTCTTGCCCCTCAGGCCGCCTCGGACCGTCAAACGCCAGGCGCGTCAGCCAGAGACAAAAAAACCCGCCAATTGGCGGGTTTTTTCATTCATCAGCGACGATCAGGCGTCCAGCGCTTCCGCGATCTGGGACTGAGCCTTGGGACCGATACCCTTGACCTCAGCGATCACGCCGTCAGCGTGGGCCTTGCGGACCTTGGCGACGTCATCGTAGCCGGCTTCGGTCAGCGCGCGGATAGCCGCAGCGTTCAGACCCAGGTCTTCCAGGGTAGCCGCGTCTGCGGTGTCCTCGGACTCCGCCTGCTCTTCAGCGGCTGCCATCGGCATCATGCGGGACTGGGCGATGGCCTGTTCACGGGCCAGACGCGCCTTGTACTGCACCAGCTTCTGGTTGAACTCGTGTTCGACCTGCTTGCGGTGCTTGTCAGAGGCTGCAGCCTTCTCGCTCAGACGCTCGTTGCGAGCACGCAGGTCCTCGACTTCCTTCTTTGCCTTGTCACGGGCATTGCGGAGCTTGTCGGCTTCCTTGCTGGCTTCACGCAGCTGACGCTCCAGCTCCTTGATGCGGGCGTTCTGGTCCTGCTTGGTGTCCTGCTCCTGAAACAGGGATGCAAGCTGATCGTCAAGAGTAGCGTCGGTCATACTGCTATGTTGCCTCGAATAATTGATAAAGAGCTAAAGTCTGGGCGCACATTCTACCGCAGTTCTTCAGTTTGTGCTGCATTTGAGCGCAACCGAGCGGGATGAATGTGATGTCGGTGTCCTACCTGGCGCAATTTTACCCCATCCTCACCATAGCGCCAGCACTGGTTGTCTCTGGCGCCGGGTGAGCCTATCGGCTAGTCGTCGTGGCGGTCTTCACGCATGCTTCGACGACTGGCCAGGCAATTCCTGCCCCCTTCTCACGTTCACATTCACATTCATGTTCACATTCACGCAAGAGGGGACGATCAAGGGCGCCTCAGTGCTTGCGCCATTCTTCCAGCTTGTCCGCCAACTGCTGGCGACGCGCATCAGGCGCCGCGAGAGAGGCACTCTGGTGACCTTCCCCGAAGCGATTCTCCAGGTAGTCCATCAGGTTGATCAGCTCGTCGTCGGTCAGGTTGTCATCAAAGGCCGGCATGAAGACGCTGTGACCATTGTTCTCGCGCTGCACGCCATTGAGAATCGCCTGCGCCAGGTTGTCCGGATAGACACTGCCGGTCACGCTGTTGTGGAACAGCGACGGGTAGTAACCATCCTGGGTGCCGGCGCCATCCGCCCCGTGACACATGGCACAGTGGCCCAGATACAGGCGCACACCCGGGGTGGCATCCGTCAGCTGGCCGATCAGCGCTTCATCATCCGGGCGCTTGTCGAGTGGCTGACCGCGCAGCAACAGGACATCGTCAGCCGGTGCCCCCTGATTGAACCGCGTGGCGACCTGAGGCTCGCTGGCCTGCTCGGCTTCCGCCTGGCGATCGCCATCATTGATCGCCTCGCCCTGCTCACCCTTGCCATTCACGGCCGGGATGGACTTCAGATAGACGGCAATGGCACGCAGATCATCTTCGCTCATGTGACGCATGGAGTGCGTGACGACATCCGCCATCGGGCCGCCGGCCTGCGCCTTGCCCTTGAGATTGCCGGTGGCGAGGTAGGTCTGGATATCCTGCTCACTCCAGCTGCCCAGACCATCCTGCATGTCCGGCGTCAGGTTGAAGGCGCGCCAGCCTTCGATCATCGCACCACCGAGATAGCCGTCCTCATCGCCTGTCAGCGCCTTCTCCTGGAAGGCGATGCCACGCTCGGTGTGGCAGCTGCCACAGTGTCCCGGCCCCTGGACGAGATAGGCGCCACGGTTCCAGTCGGCGCTCTTCTCGGGGTCATCCTGCCAGGGCTCCAGCGGCGAGAAGATCTCTTCCCACAGCGCCATCGGCCAACGCATGTTGAGCGGGAACGGAATCTCGCTCTCACGGTTCGGCGTGGCGCTCGGCGTCACATCATGCATGTTCCAGGCATAGAGTGACTTGATGTCGTCATCGGTCAGACGTGCATAGGACGGGAACGGCATCGCCGGATAGAGATTGTGGCCATCGGCCGCCTCACCTTCGCGCAGTACACGGGTGTACTCCTCGAGGGTGTAGTTGCCGATGCCGTGTTCGGTGTCCGGGGTGATGTTGGTGGCGAAGATCTTGCCGACCGGCGTCTCGAAACCGAGGCCGCCGGCGTACTCATCACCATCTTGCGTACTATGACAGGCAGCGCAATCACTGGCGCGTGCCATGTACAGGCCCTTCTCGATCAACGCCGGATCATTGGTGGCGGCCTTGTCGGCCTCCACCTGCCTGGCGTGCTCATCTTCACCACTGCCACAGGCGCTGAGCAACAGCGCACTGGAACCGGCAATGGCAGCAAGACGAATTGCACGGGCCAGACGCGCGGGACGGGCCGTGAGGCGGGCACCTCGGGCATTCTCATCAATGGCATCACGAATGCCAGCAGTACGGGCGTGCGGGACCATGCTTATATTTCCTGTTCGAGCAGATCGGCAATACGAAGAGACAAGGCGGCAATCGTCAGAGTGCAGTTGACCGAGCCGACTGTCGGCATGCTGCCGGAGCTGGCGACGAACAGATTGTCGTGGCCATGCACTCGGCAATCGCGGTCCACCACGGATTGCGTCGGGTCATCTCCCATCAGGGTCGTACCGCAGATATGCTGGTTGTTGGAGAACTCATCACGGAACGCGATGTCCGTGCCTCCCATCAGCTTGGCGATGCGTGCATATTGCTCCCGCGTATGCACGGCGCTGCGCTTGACGTAATCATCGATAGCATAACGGAATTCCGGGCGCGGCAGACCAAGTGCGTCACGTTTTTTTGACGGCGTGATGCGATTGGCTGGCTCGGGCAGCAGCTCATGGAAGCTGTCGAACTGCACATAACGGCTGGCACGATTGTCGATCTGCGCCTGCAGGTCCGCGCCCAGCCTCAGGGGAGTCTCCGCCAGCACCTCGGTGGTCATCTGCTGAGTCCGGGCGATGTTGGAAAGGTGCAGCTTCTTGGAGGCGAATTCACGGCGAAAATCCCCGTCACGCCAGGTGATGATGGACGTCATCTCCTGGGGGCCACGGCCGGCCCACAGTGCCTCATCAGCCAGAAAGCTCACACCGGTACCCGGGTGATCCATCAGATGCCGGCCGACCATGTCGTTCTGATTGCCCACACCGTCGGGGGTATGCGCATTCACCGACATCTGCATCAGCTTGGGCGTCTCGATGCCATTGGCCGCCAGCACCACCTTGGGTGCGCTCAGTCGATGCTGCTTGCCTTGCGGGTCGAGATAGCGCACTTCGCGGATCTTGCCGCTGGCATCGCTTTCCAGATGATGGACGATGGCATTGTCGATCAGTCGGGCACCGGCGCGCTCCGCCTTCTCGACGTGGATGATGCCGGAGTACATCGCCCCGATCGGGCAGATCGGCATGCAGTTGTTGTTGCCGCAGCAGGTCGGGCGGTCATCGTAGGGGCGGCTGTTGCGCGCCACCGGCTCGGTGACCATGTCAAAACCGTGGGGATTGATGCGCTCGCTGACCCGCCGTTCGTTCCACGACAGCGGCAGAGGCGCCATCGGATACTCGGCGCTGCGCGGGCTGCCGAGATCGACATCATTCGGCCCCCAGACACCCAGCGCCACCTCGGCCCGGAAGTAGTAGTCTTCCAGGTCCTCATAGGCGATCGGCCAGTCGAGACCTACTCCATATTCGCTCTTGAGACGGAAATCGCTGGGCAGGAAGCGCCAGGCCGAGGCCGCCCAATGCCAGGTGGTACCGCCGACGGCGCGGATATACTGCGCGTCATAGGGCTGCTCACCCTTCTGGACGAGATAGTCGGCATTGTCGCCGTGCAGCATGGGATGCGGTGCCGCCTTGCTGGCGGGATACGGCCCCATGAAGTCCATCTTGTCGGCCTGATTGCGAAAGCGCTCCACGATCTGCCAGCGCTCCAGGCGCGGGCCGGCTTCCAGCATGATGACCGCCTTGCCGGCTTCGGCCAGACGATGCGCGATCAGGGCACCGGCAACGCCGGAGCCCACCACGATCACGTCAGCGTCATACGTACGAGCTTCCTCAGCCATGCGGGGTTCTCCTCAAGGTGCTTTGCGTCACCGCAGCGGGACTGCGATGTCGTCAGGGCATTCGTTGCCGCCCGCTCTCATGGCGATGCTGGCAGATGAACGAGTGGGTTCAGGCAGGACGCTCGGCCCAGAAACCGGGACGATTCGGGCAATAGGTCCGCACGACCTGGACATCGCGGGGGCCTGCATACATGCCGGCATGTTCAAAGGCGATCACCTCGGCCTGCGGGTCGGTGGCAGATTGCCCCACCGTCCCCAGCATCCAGGCCTGCAGCACGCGGCGCACCAGCGCCATCTCGGCTTCGCTCACGTCATCCTCGCGCAGATATTCACGCTGCTCCCCCAGGGCCAGGAGACGATCTCTCAGGTCCACCAGCGTGCCAAGGCCCGGCACGCCATCGACGGGCGTGCGCGCCAGTGCCTCGAAGAACCGCTGCCCGAGGCGCTCATTGAGGACTCTGTCACTCAAGAGCCATGCCGAGAGGGACATGAAGGCGGCAAAGGCGCCATCCTCATCCGTCTCCCGGGCACTGCTGGTGACCGTTTGCGCCAGCGCCGACAATGGCAGGCTGGTCAGTGTCGCGGCACCGACCCCGAGCAGACCACGCTTGAGCAGGCGACGCCGTGAAGCATCGACGCGTGCGATGTCATGAGTCGAATCAGGCAAGGCATCGGTCTCTGGCGAAGTCGTCATGGGGCTCTCCGGGCAATCATGGGAACAGATACGCACACTCGAGCACGCTGGCAGTCCAGCAGCAGGTCAAGCGGGAAACATTAACATTGGGTTAATGGTAACAATTGGCACCCCCTCATAGACGAAAGACTAATGAATCGTGCGTTCGCACTTGCGCAACCCTGTCATCGCGCTCGATGCAACCCGAGCGAACGCGGCAGGCCCCATCCCTCGCCCCGGGAGCGTGGCTTACGTCTTTCGCGGCGGCTGACGTTTTCAGTCATCTCGCGGCACAGTAGGATGTGGGCTTGATCCCTTCGTCATTCCAAGGATGGCCATCATGCTTCGCACCCTGCGTACCCCTCTCGCGTTGATTCTCACCACCACTTTGCTGGCAGGTTGCGAGAGCGCGTCCCGTATCGCCGACAGCATTTCCCTTCCGGACTTCGGCAGCACCACTGCCTCCGAGGACGGCGATCAGCGCGTCAAGCGGACAGTGGCCTTCCCGGAGGCGGAGTACGCCAAGCTCGACAAGACGGGAACCTCGGTCATCAAGGGCCGCATGTCCTATGACTGGCAGGGTCAGACGATCCATGCCAACCGGGCAGGCATCTCGATCGCGCCGGTCACCACCTACTCCGCGGAAGCCGCGGAACTGGCGCTGGCCGGCAAGACGGCAGAGCGCGCCGACCCGCGTGCCCAGGCCTATACCCATATCGTGCGCACCGACAGCAATGGCTACTTCAATGCCACCGGCCTGCCCGCCGGCACCTTCTATGTCGCCGGCGTCATCAAACTGCCCGATGGCACCCGCAGCCCGCTCATCCTGAGCCAGGTACAGGTCGGGCGTGGTCAGACACGCAACATCGAACTGAGCCGCTGAGCGTGCTGAGCCCAGACTCCCGCGAGCCCCGGGCCTGCCACCCTGAGGGATGATCGACGAATGACCACGACACCATGACGGCACTCTCGTTACGTTCCTACACGCCACGCGCCGATGTGCATGATCACCAGTATCCGCAGCTGGTGCTGCCGATCCGGGGCCATCTCGACATCCAGGTCGGCGGCTACACCGGAACCGTGGTCACCGGCGAATGCGTGATCATCCGCTCGGGCGAGACCCATCAGTTCCAGGCCCATGACGCGGCACGCTTCATCGTCGCGGACCTGGACTACCTGCCCGACAATCTCGCCGCCACTCGGCGCGTGGTGTTCTCCATCAGCACCCTGCTGATGAACTATCTGCTGTTTCTCGAAGCCCAGCTGCAGGGCAAGGTCGATGCGCGGATCGACCGTCTGGCCATCGAGCTGTTTCTGGGCTTGCTGGAGCGGCAGACCTGCGACAAGCGTGTCGATCGGCGTCTGCTCAGAGTGCTGGATGTCATGAACGAGCAGCTGGATCATCCGCATGACGTGGCATCACTGGCGGCCCTGGCGCATCTGAGTCCTACCCAGTTCCACAAGATCTTTCGTGACAACCTGGGCGTCAGCGTCAAGCAGTACCTGACAGCCCGGCGCATGGAGCGCGCCCGTGCGCAATTGATCCATTCCGACCTCAGTGTCCAGCAGGTCGCCGAGGCAGTGGGCTATCAGAACCTGTCGGCCTTCACGCGACGCTTCTCTCACCATTTCGGCATGACGCCGCGCGAGATGACTCGCCAGTACTCCAGCCTGACCATCTCCAGCTGAGCGTCTTCCCCTGACCTTCTTCAGCACCTCTCCCGCCCTTGTCACGGCGTTTCAGACGCCTGCTGGCTCACTTGGCTGTCTCCAGCAGAACGAAGCGTAGTTTCAGCACAATATCGATTCGCAATGAAGCGTAATCTCGTGGTCACCGAATCACCTTTCATTGCGAGCCATCAACCATGCAACACCGCATCGCGAACGCTTCGCTCTCCCCGCTGCTCCAAGGTCAGACCGGCAACCTGTGCGTACTGCTGGCTGCCTGCCTGTGGGGAACCACCGGCACGGCCGCCCACTTCAACCAGGGTGTGAGCCCGCTGGCCACTGGCGCCTTCGCCATGGGGGTGGGCGGCGTACTCCAGGCCATCCTGTCACGCCGCCACCTTCGCGCCGAGGCACACAAGCTGCTCGCACAGAAACATCTAGTGGCCTGGGGCGCTCTGTTCATCATCTGCTATCCCCTGGCCTTCTACTCGGCCATGGAATACACCGGTGTCGCGATGGGGACCGTCATCACCATCGCCACGGCCCCCTTGGCGGCCGCCGCACTGGAATATCTGCTGGACCGCAAGAAGGTCACTGCCAGCTGGTATGCCGCGCTGACGCTGGGAATGATCGGCGTCGCGCTGATGGCCATAGGCGAGACCGCGTTGCCTGAGGCCACGCCACTGCTGGAATCGCGTGGTGAGGGGGCGATGCTCATGGATGAGCGCAAGCTCATCGGCATCGCCCTGGGGATCGTGGCCGGCGCAAGCTACGCCACCTATTCGCTGCTCGCCAGACGCATGATGTTGCAAGGCACCCACGGGCGTGCGGCGATGGGCTGCCTGTTCGGCACCGCCGGTGTGCTGCTGCTGCTCGGCCTCGGAGCCGCCAGCCTCATCCACGACCCGCGCCTGTTCGCCACGCCGGTGAATGCCAGTGTCGCCATCTACATGGCGCTGATTCCCATGCTGCTGGCCAGTCTGGTCTTCGGGCGTGGGCTGGCCAGCGTGCCCATCAGTCGCGTCACCATGCTGACCATGTTCGAGCCGCTGGTGGCAGGCGTTCTGGCGGTCGTGGTGGTCGGCGAGCAGTTCACCATGATGGGGGCGGTTGGCATGCTGTTAATCATGACCTGCCTGATGCTGCAGCTTCGCTCCCGCGCCCCCAGGGCCCCGACGGCCAGTCCGCAGCCAGCGCCCACCGCATGGGCAAGGTCCTCCCACGCATCACGACGCCCTGACCTTGAGGCAGAGCGGGCTTCTGATCTGGAGACTGACCTGGCGACGGTCCTTTGGGCTGGCAGCGATAGCGGGCAGGAGTACGCCTGCGAAAGCGTCGCAATGCTCGACTACCCCACAGAGAGCCAGCACGGCTGGTCCCATGCGGCAGTGGAGTCCGGCGACAGGACACCACGTTGAACGGATCTCACTGAACTGACCTCACTGAACTGACCTCACTGAACTGGCCTCACTGAGCCGGTTGCACTGAGCTGACGACGGGGCGCAGACCGCATTGACTCGCCGCGTTGTCGTGATCATGACAGAAAGTGGTTTCAGCACACTCTGCGTGCTCGCGGCATGCATGGCGAGCCGACGAGAAAGAGCGCACCTCTCACGCCAAAGGAATGCCTGGATGACAACGATCTCTCCTCTGACCTCCCAACCCTCGAAGTCGGGAGTGCTGGGCAGCCTGGCGGTGCTGTTTGCGGCGCTGCTGTGGGGTACCACCGGCACGGCGGCCCACTTCAATCAGGATGTCAGTCCGCTGGCGACCGGTGCCTTCGCCATGGGCGTCGGTGGCCTGCTTCAGGCAGTGATCGCACGGCCCAATATCTTGGGCTGCCTGGGCCTTTTGATGGCGCAGAAGTGCCGGGTATTGCTCGGCGCCGTATATGTCGTCATCTACCCGCTGGCCTTCTACTCCTCGATGCACCTGGCCGGCGTTGCCATCGGCACGGTGATCACCATCGCCACGGCACCTCTGGCGGCCGCGATACTGGAGCGCCTGTTCGGTCACCATCGACTCACGCCGAGCTGGTATCTCAGCCTCGCGCTCGGCATCGCCGGGGTGGTGATGATGGCATTGGGCGAAACGGGCCATCAGGGCATGCCGACGCCCCTCGCCGCGGGGCAGAGTGCTGACGGTCGCCTTGCCTTCACTGATGAACTGGCGCGCCTGGCAGGTATCGCGCTGGGCATCATCGCCGGGGTGACCTACGCCGCCTACTCGCTGATCGCACGGCGCATGATGGAAGGTGGTATCCACGCTCGCGCGGCCATGGGCAGCCTGTTTGGCGTCGCCGGCATCGCGCTGATCGCAGGCCTGGGCCTCAGCATGCTGGTGGCAGACCCGCGCCTGTTCGCCACTGCCGGCAACGCAGGCGTAGCACTCTACATGGCACTGGTACCGATGTTCCTCGGCTATCTCGCCTTCGGCTACGGCCTCAAGACCATCGCCGCCAGCAAGGCCACCCTGCTCACGCTGTTCGAGCCCCTCGTGGCTGCGCTGCTCGCCGTCACCATCGTCGGCGAGCATATCGCCCCGCTCGGCTGGCTCGGCATGGTACTGATTGCCGTGTGCCTGGTGATTCAAGTGAGGCCGAAAACGATCTGAAGAATGCCTGGAGCCTGAACAACAGAAAGCCCCAGCCTGATCCTCAGGCTGGGGCTTTCTGTGTTACTGGGCATGTACTCACGGGATTACGCCGTCTCGATCACTCGCCGTGAAGAGCGCGACGTCAATGCGAGGTAAGCTCGGCGGCATCAACTTGCGGCGTTATGCGACGTACGCCCTTGGCATCCTGCGCGTAGGCACGATGACGCACATCCCAGAGCTCCACAGCATGCTGGATGTTGAGCCAGAACTCCGGCGTATTGCCTAGCGCAGCCGCCAGCTTGATGGCCATCGGGGCCGTCAAGGTCCCCTTGTCATGAACGATACGGCTCAGGGTATTTCTGTGCACTCCCATCGCCTCGGCCAGTGTGCGGATGTCGATCTCCATCGGCTCCAGAAACTCTGCCGTCAACATCTCGCCTACCGTCAGTGGGCACCGCTGGGTGTTTCTCATCGCTGCTACCTCCTCTAGCCCTTGTCAGCATGCGGGTCTAGATATGTTTGATGGGCAATCCCTGCCTCCCATCGAAAGATGAGTCGATACTGCTTGTTGACGCGAATCGAGCAATAACCTGCGAGATTGCCCTGCAGATGCTCGAAACGATTGCCTGGCGGAATCCTCAAATCAGACTTCTGGCTTGCGGCATCGAGAATCTGCAACTTGCGATAAAGCGAACTTGAGAGCGCCGCAGGTATCTTGCGGTGGCCAACATCTTGCTCGTAGAAGCTCTCGAGCCACACATCCCTGAATTCCACCGCCATGGCAGCACCTTTTTCCACCATTCTATGCACAACCATGTTGTGCATCAAGTGACTCTACCCTGACGTTTCTCTCCCCATGAAAAACGCCCAACGAGTCCAGGACTCGTTGGGCGTTTCGTATTCCTCTGCCCTTCACATCAGGCGATCAGTCACTCATGCCGCCGTCTTGTCGGCCAGTTCGACCTTGGCAAGCTTGATCAGCCCGCCGTAGACGACGAAGGCGACCACGACACCCACGACCGGCGGCATGAAGGGGGAGCTCCAGGCACACAGGCAGGCGATGGCGTAGGCGGCAAGGCCCGGCCAGTGGTAATCCACCTTGGGCATCTCGGCGAGACGCGGATACTGGCCTTTGTGGCCGAGCAAGAAGTTGGCCATGATCACGCCGCCGATCGGCGGAATGAAGGTGCCGAGCAGAATCAGGAACGGGATCAACCACTCATACATGCCGAGTACCGCCAGCACCGTGCCGATGGCCGCGCCGCCCAGGGTGACGCGCTGACGATGCGGCGTGCGCAGCAGGTTGCAGCCGGCGATGGCGAAGTTGTAGATGGTGTTGTCCTGGGTGGTCCAGATATTAAGAAACAGCATCAGCACCGCGAGGCTGACCAGCCCCTGGGCAATCATCACATCGACGATATCAGCCTGCTGATAGATCATCGCGCCGAGCGCACCGGCCAGCACCATCAGGCCATTGCCGACGAAGAAAGCCGCCAGCGTGGCGATCACGGCGATCTTCGGCGAGCGTGCGAAGCGACTCCAGTTGGTCGCCTGGGTGCCGCCACTGATGAAGGTACCGATCACCGCCGTGATGGCGGCCGTCCAGCTCATGGAATCCGTGGGCGTCAGGGCCGCGAGCCCCGCCATGCCCCCGACATCGACCATGCCGGTATAGAGACTGAACAGAATGAACAGCAGCATGGCCGGCACGGCAACCCGCGAGAGCATGTCGAGCCCGCGATAGCCGATCATCGCCGTCAGGCAGAAGGCGAAACCGAAGATGACCATCAGCGGCGTGGTCAGCCATTCCGGCAAGCCGAGTGTCTTGACCAGCACGATGGCGATGGTCGCGGTGCCCCAGGCGTACCAGCCGATCTGGGTGAAGCCGAGCACGAAGTCCGACAGACGGCTGCCCTTCTCGCCAAAGCACAGGCGGCCCATCAACACCGAGTTGAGGCCGCTCTTGCAGGCGATGTAGGCCAGCGCCGCCGCATAGCTCCCCAGCAGCAGATTGCCGATCACGATAATCCACATCAGCTCATTGAGTTCGAAGGCCGCGCCCAGTGACCCACCGGCCCACATGGTGGCGGTGAAGAAGGTGAAGCCGAGCAGCACCATTGAAGTGGAGAGCAGCCCACGTCGTGCCGAAGCGGGGACTTCGCTCAAGGGATAGTCATTGCCTGCGGCCGAAGCCAGCGGTGAGGTCTGTGAAGTTGATGAGCGGTCATCTGCCATGCGGGGTATCCCTCGGACTCGTGCATCGCGCCGAGTCTCTTCGTGTGAGGCCGTGTCAGCCGGAGTAAGGTGCCATGCTCTCTCGCCACTTGGCAGGTCGCTCTCATGGAACGCTGCGCTCGACGGGCAGCGCGTCGGTCGATGAGAGCCTGCCAACCGCTGGCGAAGTGCGGATGAGCGGGACTGGCGGTCGCCACCCTACCACCACGCAAGAAACGCGCCAGTCCTTGAGATGCCCGCGTACCTGTCCGCGGACTGCCCGGCACCATAACTTGTCCTTGGCGTCAGGATCCCGCGCTGGAGGGGGTGTGAGGCAGCCATTGGCGCAGCAATGCCCTCTCTGACGTATCGCTTGCGTCACTTGGCCGGTGATGGCGCAAGATCCCCGTAAGATGCCCTCAATATGGCAGTGATCCATAAAAACGCCACGCGGCGCACTCTTTCAGTGCAGCGCGTGGCGTTGATCGCATTGTCCTTCCTCCACGCCATAACCTGACGCCGAGTGCAGGATGCAAATTTTTTTCAGACATTCCCGGTCAGATGCGCCTCAAGCGCTTGCCAGCACTCCTTCACTGGCATTGACCTCTTCGCTGTCCATCAGACGCAATCTGACAGGCACCGATTTCGAGGCCGGCGTATTGCTGCGCGCATCACGGTGATCCAGCGGAATCAGGTCATTGGTTTCCGGGTAATACGCTGCCAGACAGCCGCTCGGGATATCGTAGGCCTTGAGCTTGAAGCCGGCCATGCTGCGCTCGACACCATCCTCACTCACGGTTTCCATACGCACGCGCTGGCCCTCGGACAGGCCGAGCGTTGCCAGATCCTGCGGGCTGATCATCACCACCATGCGCGTCCCGTAGACGTCCCGATAGCGGTCATCATTGGAATAGACGGTGGTGTTGAACTGGTCATGGCCCCGCATGGTGCTGAGCAGGAAGGTACTGTCCATGTCCAGCGTCTCGTGGGTGACCTTGTCGAGGCCCTGTTCATCGGTGCCAAGTCCCCCGGGGAACAGGAAGTTGGCGCGCCCGGAGTCGGTGTGCCAGATACGCTCACGCGGTGCGATGCGGATGTGGAAGCCACCCTGCGCCAGGCGAGCATTGTAATCCGGGAAGATCTGCGGGAAGACCTGTTCGATACGGTCGCGAATGCGCGCGTAATCCGCCTGCAACCAGTCCCAGTCCAGAGTGGGATGCGCCGGCAGAGTGGCCTTGGCCAGCTGACAGGTGATGGCGATCTCGGAGTGCAGGCTGGCATCCGCCGGCGCCATCACGCCGCGCGAGGGCGAAACGTTGCACATGCCGTCCTCGACACTGGTGGTCTGCTCCGCGCCCTTGCCATCGGCGCCGGCCTGCAGATCCCGCTCGCTATGACCCAGCGTCGGCAATACCCAGCCGTGCTTTCCGGGATGCAGATGACTGCGATTGAGCTTGGTGGCGATATGCACCGTCATGTCCAGCTCGTGCACCTTCTCCACGATGCGCTTCTGGTCCGGAATCGCGCGGAAGAAGTTGCCGCCCATGCCGATGAAGGCCCGTGTCTCACCGCGCAGAATCGCTTCACAGCATTCGGCGACATCATGGCCATTGTCCCGTGGGCACTGGATGTCGAAGACGCGATCAAAGGCATCCAGCATCGCGCCGTTGGGCAGGTTCTCGATACCGACGGTGCGATCGCCCTGCACGTTGGAATGGCCGCGCACCGGACAAGGCCCGGCGCCCGGCTTGCCGATATTGCCGCGCAACAACAGCAGATTGACGATCTGCTGGATGGTATCGCCACCCCGCGCATGCTGAGTGATGCCCATGCCCCAGCAACAGATCACGCGCTCGGCCTCAAGATAGGTCTGCGCCGCCTGCTCCAGTGACTCCCGTGACAGGCCGGACATCTCGACCAGATCCTGCCAGTCAAGCTTGCGGCAGTGATCGGCGAAGGCCTCGAAGCCGTGGGTGTGCTGGGCGATGAAGTCATGATCCAGCAGCCCCACCGCATGAGGATTGCGCTCACGCAGCGCATCGTCGGCCTCGATCACGTACTTGCACATCGCCTGCACGGCAGCGAGGTCACCGCCGATGCGCAGTTGATGGTACTGGGTGCTGATCTCGACGCCCTTGCCGCTCAGCATGTCCCCGGGCGATTGCGGGTCGGCAAAGCTCACCAGCGCCCGCTCGCGCAGAGGATTGAAGCTCACCACCTCGGCACCACGGCCACGCGCCTCGTGGAGATCGCCCAACATGCGGGGACTGTTGGTACCGCTGTTCTGACCGAAGATGAAGATGGCATCGGCCTGCTTGAAGTCCTCGAGATTCACCGTGGCCTTGCCGATGCCGATGGACTCCGGCAGTGCCCGGGAGGTGGTCTCGTGACACATGTTCGAGCAGTCGGGGAAGTTGTTGGTGCCGTACATGCGCCCGAACAGCGAGAACAGGAAGGCCGCCTCGTTGGAGGTGCGCCCCGAGGTATAGAACTCGACCTGGTTCGGGTCGTCATACTGTTTGAGACGCTCACCGATCTCGGCGTAGGCCGCCTCCCAGCTGGTCACCTCGTAACGGTCCTGCTCGGCGTTGTAGCGCAGCGGGTGCGTCAGGCGCCCTTCCTTCTCCAGATGATGATCCGTCCACTCGCGAAGCTGGCTCACGGTGTTCTGAGCGAAGAGTTCATCGCTGACGCGTTCACGCGTCGCCTCCCACGCCAGCGCCTTGGCACCGTTCTCGCAGAAATTGGCCCCATTGGGCTTGTCACCATTCGGCCAGGCGCAGCTCGGACAGATGAAGCCATCCGGCTTGTTCATCTTCATCAGGCTGACATGACCGGCGATCGGCAGGTGCTCCTGCCAGAGGAAGGTCTCCACTGCCTTGAGTGATGGCCAGCCGCCGCCCGGCGGACGATCAAGCTGGCTGCCGGAAAGCTCGCGGGAAAGGTCAGGCGCATGGGAACCCTTTTGGCCGAAGGTGCTGGAAGAGGCGGGCCGGGACGTGGGCGCGTCGTGTGACATGTCAGAACTCCTGCGCGGTGCGTGCTCGATCAAGAAAGAGAAAGTAGCAGGCGAGATATGAGCGATACCTCATCTCTTGCTCTCGCGCGGGGCATTTTCAAGGGCAGCCGGCGTTGCGCCCTTGAAGTTCTTTCGATCCGCCACCAGAGTTGTACATACCTGACACAATGAGCTCGAGAAAATGCGCTGACACGGCGAGCCCCTGACAGGCGTGAGCCGTCTTCTGGACAGCTGTAACTCCAAAAGCTTGAAGGTAAAAGCTGAGAGTCCGGCAAGAAGAGAGACAGGCCACGCGTCTCGCCCAGCCACTCGACAAGCTGACGCTGATGAGGAGCCCCAAACATGACCATCTTTGAAGCCCTGCGCGAGACCCACGACGAACAACGCCGCCTGCTGGACATGCTGCTCAAGACCGAAGGTGACAGCGAACCACGCGATGACCTGTTCAAGCGCCTCAAGGAATCGCTCACCAACCATGCGGGAGCTGAGGAGCGCGCGCTCTACATCCCGATGATGGAGCACGACATGACGCAGGAAAAGGCGCGTCACAGCGTGGCCGAGCACCATGAAATCGATGAGCTGGTCGAGAAACTCGAGACGACGGACTACAGCTCGCCGGGCTGGCTGGCCGCCGCCAAGCAGCTTGAGCATCTGGTGACTCACCACTTGGACGAGGAAGAGCAGGAAGTCTTCCAGCTGGCCGGTCGCGTCTTCGACGACGCCACCAAGCAGCGACTCGCCGATGAGTACCTGAAGGACATGAAGGCGCGCGAAGTGGCCTGATACGTCGCCTGATTCCTGACGCTCGACGATAGCCAGGCAGGACATGACACGGGCTGGCCACATGACGTGGCCAGCCCGTTGTCGTTGATGGCGGTCGAGAAGTTGGCGAAAGAGGCTGACGCCCCGACCGCACGACATTACCGGCGGCGGCTGCCTTTCGCCCCGGCCCCCTTGAATGAGCCACCAGCACGCTTGCCCTTCTTCTCTCCCTTGCCCGCCCCTGACCCGGTCTCGGAGGTCGCGGAACGTCCGATATAGCGGGCGATCCAGATCGTATGCTTGGCTCCGGACGTGCCATGGGCATACACCTGACGCGCCTCGGCCTTGAAACCAGCCCGCGATAGACGCTGCGAGAAGCGCGCATCGGCCGTGGCCGACCACACTGCCAGAATGCCGGCAGGACGCAGGGCCCTGGCGCATATCGCCAGCCCTTCCGCACTGTAGAGCCAATCATTGTCGTCAGCGGTCAGCCCCTCCGGGCCATTGTCCACATCCAGCATGATGGCATCGAAGCCGCCAGGTGCTTCACGCAGCACCTCGGCCACATCGCGATTCTCGACGGTCGTGCGCGAATTGCGGATCGGATACCCCGCCTTGGCCCCCAGCGGGCCGTCATTCCAGGTGATCACGCCCGGCACCAGCTCGGCGACCACCACCTCGGCATCTGCCTTGAAGTGCGCAAGCGCCGAGGCCAGCGTGAAGCCCATGCCCAGGCCGCCGATCAGGACACGCTGCGGCGCCGACGGCGTTCCGCGACTCTTCAGCAGGCCAGCAGGAATCTCTGCCAGCGCGTCTTCCGAGCCATGCATGCGGGTATTCATCAGCTGCCCCCCCTTGCCGCTCTCGATCTTGATGACGAAGTCCTCGCCATACTCGAACAGACAGAGCGAATCCGTGGTACCGGGGATCGGGGCGGTATCGAGCAGCACAAAACGTTTCATGGCATATCCAGGCTAGAAGAGATCACGCGACAATCGATACCTGCAGGCAACTCCAGCAGGGGCGACGTGCATTGACGCAATATCCCGCTGGCAGGCATCTGCATGATCCAGAGGAGCGTTATCCTACCAGCCATGCGCGTCATGGCGATAATGAGCCAGTCACTCCACAGGGATAGCTGCCAGAAAGGACAACAGCAGTGGCAACGGTTGAGAGACAACAGAGCCCCTGCAACAGAACTGGCACATTCTCGTGGTATCTCTAATACTGGCTAGGTGGTTACGAAAATCCACAATCGTTAATCAATGGAGGTTGCATAATGCAAAACGCTGGCGCGAAGGTGCCAGACACGCGGCAGCGATGCTCTCTGGCTTGAGCGCCAGCCAGACCACGACCTGCTCGGGAGATCGTGCCCGCCACGCATGCCTCTCGGGTCATTGCCTGACCCCGCCTTGAGGCGACACACTATGGGGAAAGGCGGTCTGCGGGACAGGCGAGAGGGTGATTTCGCACGACGATTCACGCACGCAAACAACGACACCTATAACAGCGACGCCTGACAGAAAGACACTCTCACGTGGCGGCAGACGCCGTCATGACCAGCGAATGACACGCATCATCCGCACTCGGGACACCGAGTGCCATCTAGGGGAACCACCGATGCCACACACCAACCCAGAGCAACTGGCGACCATCAGTGCCGAAAAGGTAGAGGAACGCTTTCGCGGTCTGCATCCCATCGTCGCGCTGGTGTCAGCCACGCGACTGATGCAATACCTGGAGCGTGAGGGCCTGATGCTGCAGGCACACCGCCGCCTGTGTGCCTGCATCATCCGAGAGGCCCTGCCCACGCTGGAAGCCGGTCCGGGGCATGACCCCGAGAACCTGCCAGAGCTCAATGTCCAGGCCTCACCCCTGCAACGGGAGCAGGCGCTTGCCCCCGCCGTGGCCTCCGTCTCGCCCCAGGGGGCCCCCACCCCGGCGACCGTGCACGACAAGCCACCGGGCGTCGTTTCCTGAGCCGTTGACACCTGGCCTGAGCCGAAGATGACACCCCCGCCCGTTGCTTCCCCTGAGCAACGGGCGTTTTCATTGGTGGCATGACCCGGCCCCACATGAACATCAAGCTTTTTGAATGTAGGGGTTTGAATCCGCACGAAGATCCACATGTCATTCAGGTAGGCGTTCGCGTCTGAAGGCGATTGCGTCGTCATCATGATTCACGGACAAGGAGTGACAGCATGAGTCAACTACAACCCCCGCAGCATCAGGATCATCAACCGGGTGATGAACATCGCATGCAGCCTCGCCCCGAATATATCCGGGAAGGCTATCAGGGCAGCGGAAAGCTCAAGGGCAAGGTCGCCGTCATCACCGGAGGCGACAGCGGCATCGGGCGCGCCGCCGCCGTCCACTTCGCGCGCGAAGGGGCCGACTGCATGATCACCCACGTCGGCAGCGAGGAAAAGGACGCCGAGGAAACCCTCCGACTGATCGAGGCCGAAGGTCAGAAGGCCAGCCGCATCGCCGGTGACATCGGTGACCCGGCCTTCTGCCGCAAGGTGATAGAAGGCACGCTGGAGGAATTCGGCAAGCTCAACATCCTGGTCAACAACGCCGCCGAGCAGTACGACTGGAATGACGTGACCGAGATAGATGACGAGCAGCTCGAACGCACCTTCAAGACCAATCTCTTCAGTCACTTCTATCTGATCAAGGCCGCCGTCCCGCATCTTTCCAAGGGCGACTCCATCATTGCCACCTCCTCGGTCAACGCCTTCAAGGGCAATGACAGCCTGATCGATTACAGCGCCACCAAGGGGGCCATCCAGGGACTGGTACGCTCGCTGTCCGGCACGCTGATGGACCGCGGCATCCGCGTCAATGCCGTGGCCCCCGGCCCGGTCTGGACCCCGTTGATCCCCGCCAGCTTCGAGGATGACAAGGTCGCCGAATTCGGCAAGCAGGTACCGATGGAGCGCCCCGGGCAACCCAGCGAGATGGGCCCGGCCTACGTCTATCTGGCCAGCGACGATTCAAGCTACATGTCGGGACAGACGATCCACCTCAATGGTGGCGTCGTGCTCAACACCTGATCACGATGCGTCCCTGAACGCTTCACTGCGCCAGTGGCTGGTGATCACTGTCCGGCCAGCGACGAGACGATCACCACGCAGCAACACCAAAGGCCACCCGATCCGGGTGGCCTTTTTCACATTCCCATAGGGGTCTGCTCAAGGAATGCGTGCCGCGTCTCAGCGCTTGTGCCGCGTTCAAATCACCTCTTCTCCCGGCCAGTATCAGGCCCTCCTGTCGCTCCGTATCAGGCATTTCACACGGCTGGACAGCGTTGGCCTCTCTATTCTGGTAGCAGCCCAGGGAATGCCATGGGCAGGAAAGGAACGTCACTCGCGCTGCAGGAGGCCTGCATGTCCAAGCTGATTCTCTCGCTGGATGGTGGCGGCATACGTGGGGCGGCCACCGCCCGGTTTCTGATGCATGTCGATGCGTCACTCAAGCGCGACCACCAGACCACACTGCGCGCCTGCGTCGATTTCTACGCAGGCACCTCTACCGGCAGCCTGATCGCGCTGGCGCTGGCTACCACGGACATGAGCCTCGAAGACATCAACGGGCTCTACAGCGCAACCAATGCCAGGAAGATCTTCGTCGACAATCGTGGCTGGTTCGAACTCGATGGCATCAATGCGCCCAGATACGAGGCCAAGGGCAAGAGCGCGATGCTCAAGAAGCATCTCGGCCAGGCCAAGCTCCGGGATGTCCCTGACGGCAAGCAGGTCCTCGTCGTCACCTACGGGATCGAGAGACGCCGCCCGCATGTGTTGAAGTCCAGCAAGCGCGAGCATCAAAAGCTGCTGGCCTGGCAGGTCGCGGATGCCTCGAGCGCCGCGCCCACCTACTTCCCGACCCGCGACATGAAACTCGGGACGGACAATGAGCAGACCTGGCTGATCGATGGTGGCGTGATCGCCAACAACCCGACGATGTGCGCCATCGCCGAGGCCTGTCGACTGTGGCCGCATGACACCCGGCGCGTGCTGTCGATCGGTACCGGGACGCGCACGCGCAAGATCAACGGCCCGGATTCCCAGCATTGGGGCGCGGTACAGTGGATGCTGGAAGGCAGTCTGATCGACGTGCTCTCCGACGAGAAGGTGGTCGGCTATCAGGCCATCACCATCTCGCCGCCGGGCAGCTACATCCGCGTCAACGCCGAGATGCGCCCGCAACCGGGATTGCCCAGGGCGCCTGACGATGCGATGGACGACATCAGCGTCACCAATATCCAGCGCCTCAAGGGCATGGGCGACTTCTGGTTCGCGCAGTACGGCGAGGCAGCGGTGGCGCTGATCATGGACCACTATCGTGGCCCGTCGCTGGACCGCATCGACCCCGCCACCGGCAAGCCCGAGGCCTATGAGCCTCACTGAGCACGCCTGGCGCGACGCGAACTCGGAGACGCCTGTCAGCGATTTTGCTACTCTGCGCTGCCATGCTCCACGCCGACCCGAGTGTCTCCGATGCCCCAAGGTAGTTCGCCAGTGTCTCGCCGCCCCGCCACCCGCCTCCTGGCAGCGCTCAGTCTGTCATTGGCGACCCTCGCGCCCACCCTGACGCCGGGTATCGCCCTGGCAGCCGACGACATGCACTTCGACCAGCCGGAAGCCTTCGCCACCTTGAAGAAGGCGGTCGGCTATTTCGATGAGATGGACACCTTGCCGGAAGAGGCCTGGATCAGCCGCGATCAGGCCTCCGCGCGCAGCGATATGGACGAGATGATCGAGGAAGCCATGCAGGCCCTCGACGTGCCACAACTCTCGACCCTGCGCAGCACCTATCGACAGGTCGAGGACAAGATTCGCGAATCGCGCCGTGAGATTTCCGAATTGAAGGAAAAGCGTATCCTGGCGCCCGACACCGAGGTCTCGACGCTGACGCGCTTCACGCCCACCGATACCCTGCGCGAATTCACCGCCAGCACACGCGGCGATTATGACCTGCTGATCGCCGCGCATGAGAAGAACATCACCGCCTATCAGGGCGAGCTGACCACGCTGGAAGGCAAGCTGGCCGCGCGGCTCGAGGAGATCGGCATCACCCTGACGCCGGACCAGGTCCAGGTGTGGCTGTCCTCGGTGGTCGGCGACGACGTGCTGACCATGAGTGTCGTGTTTGCCAGCATCAAGTCGGTGGCCCAGCAGCTCGCCGAGCTGACCCGCGACAGTGGCGAGAATCTGGACTACGCGCGTCGCTACTACGGCATGGTCGTCATGCTCCACCGCATGATCGTGACCATGCAGCAGGACTTCATCACGCGCGTGGATGACGAGGTATTGCCGCAACTGCAAGGGTTCGCCGACGAAGCCGAAGCCACCACGCGGGATGCGCGGGCGCTGATCAAGCAAGGCGGCTCACGTGAGAGTCTGGAGAATAACATCCGCGCCAATGCGCTGACGCTCAAGACGATCAACCTGTATCGCTCGCTGGTGAGCGAGCAGCGCGACCGCGTCAAGACATCGCTCACCAAGAGCCAACGCGAACTTGCAGTGGCGACCAATACCTATCGCACCGTCAAGCTCAGCGCGCATGTCGCCGACCTGATCCGCCAGGGCGTCAAGACCTTCGACACCCTCGCCGGCCTGCAGGTCCCGGTTGCCACCAGCTTCGAGAACAGCGCCATGCGTGAGGAATTCCGCAAGCTGACCGAACGCATGCAGCAGGCAAAGTAGCACTCGCGTTCAGTGTCGATACCACGCCTTCGCCCTGCTGGGCGGAGGCGTTTTCAATTCTGACGCTGCTCATTGCCGCGTCAGCGGAGAGCCGCCCTACCGGATGTCGCGCATCGTCAATATGCTCTCCAGCGTGCGTCTGAGGCGGGCCACCTCACTGACCAGACTCTCGCCCGCCAGCATGCCGACCCCCAGCACCAGGCCGCGCCGCGAGTCCTCGCTGCTGCAGACCATACTCAGTGGCCGCACGATCAGATGTTCCTTGACCATCAGTTGCGCGACACGCTTGTCATCGATCTCGGGGGCGAACTGCACGCACAGGCTGATGCCGCGCGAGGGCGGCGAGACGCTGATCACGCCCTTCACCTGACACAGCTGGTCATGCACCACCTGCTGTCGGCCGAGATAATCGCGCTGGATGCGCTGATACCAGGCATCGAGATCCCCATCGGCGATGAACTGCGCCAGTACCGCCTGATCCAGCATGCGCCCCTCGCGAAACACCTCGCTGCGCAGCCGATTCATCGGCCCGGCCAGCGCGCGCGGCACCACCAGATAGCCCAGCCGCAGGCCAGGAAACATCAGCTTGGAGAACGAGCCGACCAGCAGGCGATTGTCGGCGTCCGGATCAAACAGCAGCTGATCATGGTCATCGCCACTGAACTCGTAGTCATCCTCGAGGATATAGGCGGGCTGACAGGCCTCGCAGAGCGCCAGCTTGTCACGCCGTGAGGTAGGGACACTCAAGGGATAGTGATGCGAGCCGGTGAAATAGGCGATCTGCACCGGGCGACGCGCCAGCAGGGCGAGCTCGTGACCCGGGGCATCGGCGGTGTCATCCGCGGGCCGCCAGGGAATCAGCTGGGTCTCGAGTCCGGCGGCCAGAAAGACATTGCGTGCCCCCCAGTAGCAGGGAGACTCCATCACCACCTGCTGGCCGGCGTCCGCCAGCGCCAGCGCGCACAGCTCGATGCCGTGGTGGGTGCCCTCGGTGATGATGATCTGCTGGGTATCGCAATCGATGTTGCGCCAGCGGCGCAGAAAATCCCGAATCTCCCGCTTGAGGGGGCCATAGCCGCCGCTGGAATACGACAGCAGCAGCGCGTTGTGGGGCACCGTCACGCTGGCATACAGCTGACGCCACTTACGCATCGGAAAGCGCGCGATATCCGGAATACCCGGCACGAAGGCGCCACTCTGGATCAGGCTGGCCCCCTGCCCGCCCAGCACCCGGCGTGCGCGAGTGGAGAGCGGCAGTGGCGCAGGTGCCTCGGGCGAGGCGCTGCCGGGTCTCGCGGCATGCGGGCGGCGCGTCCAGGTGCCCTGACCCTGCCCGGTGTGCAGATAGCCTTCCTCGATCAGCGACTTGATGGCCAATGACAGGGTGTTGCGTGCCACGCCCAGCGCCTCGCACAGCTTGCGATGCGCAGGCAGCCGTACCCCCACCGGCCATTGCTCACGAATCATCTCGAGCAATGCCTGCTCCAGCCGCACCTGCTTGCCCAGGGCCTGCGACTGGCGGCGATAGCACTCGATCAATGGCTCAAGCGTGGCCAGTTCCATGCAGGTCTCCCGATATCGTTCATGTAGCACGTATTGTCCATACGCTGCATAGATCACGTGAGCAACCAGCCTGGCTGGCGGGGTACAGCGCCCATTCATCCCTGATTATCCGCAGTCCACCAAGATTGGTCCAGTCAAACGCTCAATTGGTCTATTCGCCTGAACAGTGGCCGCTGATAGCGTGTCCCTCAGGCGCTGCCTACTGACTGATGCTCACAGCCCACGATGGCTGGATCGCTCCTGCGATGTCGACAGGAGCGAATTTTTCCCACAAGCCTCAGCCAGCGACAGGACTGACCTTGCACCTGCTTACCCGCCAGAACGTTCGGCAGAGGACGGCAGACGCACACGAAGGACATCAGCAGGTCCGGCACCGCCATATAACAAATTCCAAGATCGACTCGGACGCATCCCCCATGACCCAAACAACTCCCCCTGCAGAACAACTTGTCAGAGTCCTCGCCCGCGGCGACGTTCTGGCCCTCGCCTTCGGTGCCATGGTCGGCTGGGGCTGGATCGTCCTGACCGGCGGCATGATCCAGAATGCCGGCAGCATCGGCGCCATCATCGCCTTCATCATCGGCGGCATCGCTGTCGTCTTGATCGGCCTGACCTATGCCGAACTGGCCGCCGCCATGCCCAAGGTGGGTGGCGAACACGTCTACAGCTACCGTGCCATGGGACATTTCTCGTCCTTCCTGTGCACCTGGACCATCATTCTCGGCTACCTGAGCGTGGTGTCCTTCGAGGCGGTGGCCCTGCCGACCGTCATCGAGAACCTCGCACCCGGCTATGCCGTCGGTCACATGTGGACCATCGCCGGCTGGGACGTCAAGGCCACCTGGGTCGCCGTCGGTGTCGGCGGGTCTCTGGCGATGATGGCGATCAACTATGTCGGCATCACCACGGCAGCGCTGCTGCAGAAAGTCGTGACCGGGGTGATCCTGATCGCCGGTGTCCTGTTCGTGACCGGCGCCCTGTTCGAGGGGGACGTCGCCAACATGACGCCGCTGTTAACCCAGCCTGAGGGTGGCGTGACGGCTGGCATCATCGCGGTGCTGGTGCTGGTGCCCTTCCTGTTCGTCGGCTTCGATGTCATCCCCCAGGCGGCCGAGGAGATCAATCTGCCCTACAACGCCATCGGCAAGGTGCTGATGATGTCCGTGGTACTGGCAGTGGTGTGGTATGCGCTGATCATCCTGGCCACCAGCCTGGCACTGGATCACGACTCCCTGCTGGCAAGTTCACTGAGCGTGCCGGATGCCATGCAGGCACTGTTCAACACGCCCTGGGCCAGCAAGCTGATGATCCTGGCGGGTATCGCCGGCATCATCACCAGTTGGAACGCCTTCTACATCGGTGGCTCACGCGCCATCTACGCCCTGGCGCATGCCGGCATGCTGCCGGCCGCCCTCGGCAAGCTGCACCCGAAACACAAGACACCGACCAACGCCGTACTGCTGATCGGCCTGCTGTCCTGCATCGCGCCCTTCTTCGGTCGTCCGGCACTGGTGTGGATCGTGGATGCCGGCGGGCTGGGTATCGTCATCGCCTACCTGTTCGTCGCGATCTCGTTCCTGATCCTGCGCATCCGCGAGCCGGACATGCCGCGCCCGTTCCGCGTGCGTCACGGCAAGCTGTGCGGTGTGCTGGCCATCCTGCTGTCCTTCGCCATGGCCTGTCTGTACCTGCCGGGCAGCCCTTCCGCACTGACCGGCACCGAGTGGATGATCTTCGGCGCCTGGATGGCACTGGGCCTGGTGATGTACGCCATCTCCCTCAAGCAATTCGGCCGTGAATACAGCGACCGCATCATGGCACCGGCCTTCACCGCTCACTGAGCAAGGGCCTCGTCATGTGACCGCCGGGCAGGTCCGTCCGCCTGCCCGGCCCCATCGGACTCGACTACCGCGAGCCGATATCAGGACAGTCCGCGCGATTCGCCAGCGCTGTCCACTCAATGAATGCACTGCACACCAGACCGCCAGAGGAGCTCCACATGTCCCGTATTGCACTCCCGACCAGCGACTTCCTGCAGCGCTACGTCAACTCGGAGAACAGCCGCGACGTCTTCGTCCCTGCCTTGATCGGCAGCGAGCGCCGCGAGACCGGTACCACCTTCAACGTGACCAATCCGGCGACTGGCGAGCAACTGGCCCGTGTCGCGGAAGTCAGCGCCGAGGATACCCGTGACGCCGTCGCCGCCGCCGAGATCGCCGGCAACGCCTGGAAGAAGGTGCCGGTGAAGGAGCGCTCCGTCCTCTTGCGCCGCTGGTTCGACCTGGTGCTTGAGCACCGGGAAGACCTCGCCCAGCTGATGACCCTGGAACAGGGCAAGCCGCTGGCGGAATCGCGTGGCGAGGTGACCTATGGCGCCTCCTTCATCGAATTCTTCGCCGAAGAAGCCAAGCGCATGGCCGGTGAGACCCTGCCGTCCCACGGTGCCGACAAGCGCCTGATGGTGCTGCGCGAGCCCATTGGTGTGGTGGCGGCCATCACGCCGTGGAACTTCCCGCTGGCGATGATCACCCGCAAGTGCGCGCCGGCGATCGCCGCAGGCTGTGCCGTGGTCATCAAGCCGGCCGAAGCCACCCCGCTGACCGCGATGGCACTGGCGGATCTGGCGCTGGAAGCCGGCCTGCCGGCAGGTCTGATCAGTGTCGTCACCGCCATGAAGCCGATCGCCATCGGCGAAGTGCTGACCACCGACCCGCGCATCCGCAAGGTCTCCTTCACCGGCTCCACCCCGGTGGGCAAGACGCTGATGGCGCAGTGTGCCTCCACCGTCAAGAAGACCGCCATGGAGCTGGGCGGCAACGCGCCGTTCATCGTCTTCGATGACGCCGATGTCGATGCCGCCGTCGACGGTGCCATCGCCTCCAAGTTTCGCAATGCCGGCCAGACCTGCGTATGCACCAACCGCTTCCTCGTCCAGGACGGCGTCTACGATGCCTTCGTCGAGAAGCTCGCGGCGCGGGTCGCCGCCATGCAGGTCGGCGATGGCCTGGTCGATGGCAACACCATCGGTCCGCTGATCAACGGCGCTGCCGTCAGCAAGGTACAGAGCCACGTCGATGACGCCATCGGCAAGGGCGCGCGCCTGGTCACCGGTGGCAAGCCGCACGCCCTGGGCCACAGCTTCTTCGAGCCCACCGTGCTGGCCGATGTCACCACCGAGATGGTGGTGGCGGATGAGGAGACTTTCGGGCCGCTGGCACCGGTGTTCCGCTTCCACAAGGATGAAGACGCCATCGCGATGGCCAATGACACGCCCTTCGGCCTGGCCGCCTACTTCTATGCCACCGACTACCGTCGCATCTGGCACACGCTGGAAGCGCTGGAATACGGCATGGTCGGGGTCAATGAGGGCATGATCTCCACCGAGCTAGCTCCCTTCGGCGGCATCAAGGAGTCCGGTCTGGGTCGTGAAGGGTCTCACCACGGTCTGGAAGAGTTCACCGAGCTGAAGTACGTCTGCATCGGCGGCCTCTGATTTTGTGAGGACGCCTCGCGACGATGCCTCGAGAGGACGTCTCACGACGTTATCCCACCACGTTTACTAGACAACGGTGGCATGGCCCGCACCATGCCACCGGCAACAAGAAAAGGAACCTGACATGAGCCACTCCCAGCTGAGCAACGAACAACTCGACGTCCTCAAGCACAAGTACGTCGCCAAGGGTGCCGTCACCGCCACGCCGCAGTTCGCCGACACCGCGCTGAACGCCGAGATCTGGGATGCGGACGGCAACCGCTGGATCGACTTCGCCGGCGGCATCGGCGTGCTCAACCTGGGTCACCGTCACCCGAAGGTCGTCGCCGCCGTCAAGGCACAGCTCGACAAGGTCATGCACACTGCCGCGGGCGTCATCTCCTACGCCCCGTACGTGCAACTGAGCCAGAAGCTGGCCGAGCTGACGCCGGTACGTGGCCCGGAACGCAAGACCCTGCTGGTCAACTCCGGCGCGGAAGCGGTCGAGAACGCCATCAAGATCGCACGTGCCGCCACCGGCCGCAGCGGTGTCATCACCTTCGACGGCGCCTTCCACGGCCGCACCATGATGACCCTGGCGATGACCGGCAAGGTGCTGCCGTATAAGAACGACTTCGGCCCGATGCCGGGTGACATCTTCCGTGCGCCCTACCCGAACCCGATTCACGGCATCAGCGAAGAGCAGTCCCTGAACGCCATCCGCACCCTGTTCAAGACTGACATCGCACCGCACCGCACCGCCGCCATCGTCATCGAGCCGGTGCAGGGCGAAGGCGGCTTCTACATCGCCTCGCCGAGCTTCCTCACCGCACTGCGAGAGCTGTGTGACGAGCACGGCATCCTGCTGATCGCCGATGAAGTGCAGTCCGGCTTCGCGCGTACCGGCAAGCTGTTCGCGATGGAGCACAGCGGCGTCGAAGCCGACATCATGACCATGGCCAAGAGTCTGGCCAACGGCATGCCGCTGTCAGCCGTCGTCGGTACCGCCGAGGTGATGGATGCCTCCGGCCCGGGCTCTCTGGGCGGCACCTACAGCGGCAACCCGCTGTCCTGCGCCGCGGCCCTGGCCGTCATCGACGTCATCCGCGAAGAGAACATCCTGGAGCGCAGCACCCAGATGGGCGAGCAACTGGCCGCGCGTTTCGCCCAGTGGGAAGAACGCTTCGCGCATGTCGCGCACTCACGCAACCAGGGTTCCATGGCGGCCTTCGAGCTGGTGGACGCCGATGGCAAGCCGGACCCCGTCGCGACGGCGGCCGTATGTGCCAAGGCCAAGGAGCTGGGGCTGATCCTGCTGTCCTGTGGCTTCTACTCCAACTCCATCCGCGTGCTGGTGCCGCTGACGGTCGAGCCGGAAGTGCTGGAAGAAGGTCTCGACATCGTCGAGAAGGCGCTGGAAAGCCTCGTCTGATCGGTTGCCTTTTCCGACACACGTGTAACAGAACGGCCACCTTCGGGTGGCCGTTGTCGTTTCCAGCGCCACTCGCTGCGCTGGAGGGAAACCCTGGGCCGAGAAATGAATCGCAAGCTCATTACCCATCTAACCATATAGCCAATCAACCCAAGCAGCCTTTTGTGGCAACTAATTGATTAAATTATGATATTCGGTGCATTTCTGCGTATTCCCGACCGATTCTCGCCATGCCACACGCCATCGTGAACGACGGCTGCCAGAGAGAGGCCTTTCTCATCGGCAGCACCTCGAGTGACCCCTACCATGACTGACAGCAACGCCCACGACTTCAAACGCAGCATGCAGCAGCGCCACCTGGTGATGTTGTCCCTCGGCGGTGTCATCGGCACCGGCCTGTTTCTCAGCTCCGGCTATACCATTCAACAGGCCGGTCCGGCGGGGGCGGTGCTCGCCTATCTGATCGGCGGCCTGGTGGTCTATCTGGTGATGATGTGTCTCGGCGAGCTGGCCGTGCACCACCCGGAACCCGGCGCCTTCAGCGCCCACGCCACCCGGTATCTGGGCCCGGCCACCGGCTATACCGTCGCCTGGCTCTACTGGCTGACCTGGGCCGTGGCACTGGGCTCGGAATTCACCGCCTCTGCCGTGTTCATGGGCCGCTGGTTCCCCGATGTCGAACCCTGGATCTGGTGCGGGCTCTTCTCGCTGATCGTGTTCGGCATGAACATCGTCTCGGCACGCTTCTTCGCCGAATCCGAATTCTGGCTGTCGTTGATCAAGGTCGCCGCAGTGATCGTGTTCATCGCCGTGGGCGCCGCCGCCATGTTCGGCTTCACGTCACTCTCGGGCAACACCGAGGCGCCGGGCATCACGCGCATCCTGCAGGAGGGGGTGTTCGATCACGGCGTGATGCCGATCCTGATGACACTGCTGGCCGTCAGCTTCGCCTTCTCCGGCACCGAGCTGATCGGCATCGCCGCCGGCGAAAGCAAGAACCCCGAGAAGAACGTGCCCCTGGCGATCCGCGCCACCCTGTGGCGACTGATCATCTTCTTCATCGGCACCATCATCGTCATCGCCGCCCTGTTGCCGCAGGACAGCGCCGGTCTCAAGGAAAGCCCCTTCGTGGCGGTCTTCCAGCTCACCGGCATCCCCTACGCGGCGGACATCATGAACTTCGTGATCATCACCGCGCTGCTGTCGGCGGCCAATTCCGGTCTCTACGCCGCCTCGCGCATGCTGTGGACCCTGGCGGACCAGAAGACGCTGCCCCGCGTGTTCAGCCGCGTCAATCAACGTGGCATTCCGGTGCCCGCGCTGCTGATCACCATGCTCGGCGGTCTGCTGTCGCTGCTCTCGAGCGTCTATGCCGAGGACACCTTGTATCTGGCGCTGGTGTCGATTTCCGGGCTTGCCGTGGTGCTGGTGTGGATGGCGATCGCCGCCAGTCAGTTCAGCTTCCGCCGCCAGTGGCTGAAGGCCGGCCACAGCGCCAGCGAGCTGACCTACCGCGCGCCGCTGTATCCCGTCGTGCCGATTGCCGCCTTCCTGTTCTGCACGCTGGCCTGCATCGGCATCGCCTTTGACCCCAACCAGCGCATCGCGCTCTACTTCGGCGTGCCCTTCGTGGCGCTGTGCTATCTGGTCCACTTTCTGACCCATCGCTCGTCTACCGACACCGCGAATTCCCCGACTCCGCCCCCGCAGGAGGCCCTCGATGCCCGCTGATGCCACCCGCAATCCGCTGAGCGCCATCACCGCCCAGCAGCCCTTCCTGATCGTCGATGGCGCCCTGGCCACCGAGCTTGAGCGTGCCGGATTCGATCTCAACGACTCGCTGTGGTCGGCCAGGGTGCTGGCCGATGAGCCGCAGGCGATCGTCGATGTGCACCGCGCCTACTTCGAGGCCGGTGCCGATGTCGCCACCACCGCCAGCTATCAGGCCACGCTCGAGGGCCTGATGGCGCGCAGCCTGAGCGAGACCCAGGCCAGCGCGCTGATCCAGCGCTCTGTCACCCTGGCCGCCCAGGCCCGCAGCGAGTACCTGGCCGCGCACCCGGAGCGTCTGGACTGCCCGCCGCTGGTCGCGGCCTCCGTCGGCCCCTATGGCGCGTATCTCGCCGATGGCAGCGAATACCGTGGCGGCTACGCGCTGGACCGCGCCGGTCTGCGCGACTTCCATCGTGCCCGCCTCGCCACGCTGCTCGATGCCAAACCCGACATTCTCGCCGTCGAGACGCTGCCGTGTGCCGAGGAAGCCCAGGCCGTGTGTGATCTGCTGCGCGATGACTTCCCCTCGGCGCGTGCCTGGATCGCCTTCAGCGCGCGCAACGCCACCGAATTGAGCGACGGCACGCCGATCCGAGAGGCCGTGCGCGCCATCGCCGACTGCGAGCAGGTGGTCGCCATCGGCGTCAACTGCACCGCGCTTGAGCACATCGAATCGCTGGTGCACGAGATTCGTGGCGAGACGGACAAGGACATCGTCATCTACCCGAACTCGGGCGAGGTCTATGACCCGGTCACCAAGACCTGGTCCGCCGCCTGCGCCGTCTCGGTCGATGCCGATGGCCACGGCTCTGAACACGGCTCTGAACACGATCATGACCTCGCCGGCTGGACACCGCGCTGGCTGGCCGCAGGTGCCACGGCCATCGGTGGCTGCTGCCGCACCGGCCCGGACGACATCCGCGCGCTGGCGGATCTGCGCAAGGCGCTGAGCTGATTGAGTTGCTGAGTCCGGTGCAGTGAATACGAAGCGCTGAACTCCAAGTACTGAATTATTAGCGCTGAACACGAACGCCCTGTCCGGTCATGACACATGATCGGCCAGGGCGTTTTCGGTAGCGTCCCAGGCCCAAAATCTCTAGGATGGCAAGACACTGATGAGCGATTGCTCAAAATCATTCCGACGTGCTCTCAAGATGGCCTTCAAGCTGCAATGAGGAGCGCGTAAGAGATCAGCAGGAGAATCCCCATGTCACAGCTCGATATCCAGGTCGCCTACGACGTGGTCTGCCCCTGGTGCTGGATCGGCAAGCGTCATCTTGATGACGCCATCGCGCAACTCGACTTCAAGGATGAGGTGCGCGTCAGCTACCTGCCCTTCCAGCTCAATCCGTGGGTGCCACGTGAAGGCATGGCGCGCGCCGACTACCGCGCGCAGAAGTTCGGCAGTGTCGAGCGTGGCGCGGAGCTGGATGCCCAGGTGGCACAGTCAGGCGCGCAGAGCGGCGTCACCTTCCGCCACGCCCTGATGGAGCGCACGCCCAACTCCACCGATGCCCAGCGCATCGTCTGGCGCCAGCAGTCCGCGGGCCTGGCGGAGCGCCCGTTGCTGGAAGCGCTGTTCAGCGCCTATTTCCACGATGGCAAGGATGTGGGAGACCGTCAGGTGCTGGCCGAGATCGCAAGCCTGCACGATGAGAATCTGAGTGTCGAACAGGCGCTGACCTTCCTCGAATCCGGCGCGGGCGAGCAGGAAGTCGCCGCCCAGCAGGAAGCGCTGCGCAACGCCGGTATCCAGTCGGTGCCCAGCACCATCGTCGGTCAGTACTACGTGCCCGGCGCCCAGCCGGTGGAAGTGCTGGTGCAGATGCTCAATGAGGCGCGTGCCCAGCAGACGGATTGATCTGCCACGCACTGACGCCAAGCACTGACGCCAAGCACTGACACCAAGCGCTGACACCAAGCGCTGACACCAAGCGCTGACACCAAGCGCGAATGCCATGAACGGACAGACGACACGCCCTTCGCAAGGATGGCGTGTCGTTTTGCGTTCAGGCATAAAGGAAAGGCTGATTGAGGCAAGTCACGACAACAATACGACTCACGACAAGGACTGCTGCATGCCGCGCCCCATCATTCTCGATTGTGATCCCGGCCACGACGATGCCATCTCGCTGATTCTGGCCATGAGTTCAGACGCGCTCGACGTGCTGGCCGTCACCACCAGCGCCGGCAATCAGACCCCCGACAAGACCCTCAACAACGCGCTGCGGGTCCTCACCCTGCTGCGGCGGCATGACATTCCGGTCGCCGGTGGTGCGCCCAAGCCGCTGGCGCGTGAGCTGATCATCGCCGACAATGTGCATGGCGAAAGTGGCCTGGATGGCCCCAAGCTGCCGGACCCCGCCTTCGCTCCTGTCACCCAGAGCGCCATCGAGCTGATGGCCGAGAAGGTCCGTGCCTGTGAGCAGAAGGTCACGCTGGTGCCCTCCGGCCCGTTGACCAATATCGCGCTGTTTCTCTCAGCCCATCCGGAGCTACACCACAAGATCGACAGCATCGTGCTGATGGGGGGCGCGGCAGGTGTCGGCAACTGGACCCCCGCCGCCGAATTCAACATCTTCGTCGACCCCGAAGCCGCCGACATGGTGTTCAAGTCCGGCCTGCCCATCGTGATGTGCGGGCTGGATGTCACCCATCAGGCGCAGATCATGGACGAGGACATCGAGCGGATTCGCGCCATCCACAATCCCGTTGCGCAGTGTGTCGCCGAGTTGCTCGACTTCTTCATGATCTACCACCGTGACCCCAAGTGGGGATTCACCGGCGCACCATTGCATGACCCCTGCACCATCGCCTGGCTGCTGAAGCCTGAACTGTTCACCGCTGTCGATTGCTGGGTCGGGGTCGAGACCCAGGGCGAGCATACCCAGGGCATGACGGTGGTCGACCGTTACCAGCTCACCGGCAAGCCACACAACGCCAGGGTGCTGTTCGATATCGACCGCGAGGGTTTCGTTGACCTGATCGCGCAACAGCTCAAGTGCTATCAATGACTACCGATGACTACCAATGACTACCGATGATCGCCACGCCAGTGCCACTGCGCCACAAGAGCACGGCTATGGCTTCGACTACGACCACGACTACCTGATCGTCGGCTCGGGCTTTGGCGGCTCGGTGTGCGCGCATCGCCTGACCGAGAAAGGCTATCGCGTGGCGGTCATGGAACAAGGCAAGCGCTGGACGCCGGACAACATGCCGCGCTCCAACTGGCGTCTGAGCCGCTGGCTGTGGCGGCCTATGCTGGGGCTGCGCGGCTTCTTCACCATGAGCTTCTTCCGTCACGTCATCGTGCTGCATGGCAACGCGGTGGGCGGCGGCTCCATCACCTATGCGCAGACACTGCTGGTGCCGCCTGCCAAGATCTGGGACAACGGTCAGTGGGCGGGGCTCAATGACTGGCATGCGGTGATGCCTGAACATTACGCCACGGCGCAGAAGATGCTCGGCGTAACGACCAATCGGATCATCGCGCCGGCGGATGATGCCCTGAAACGCATAGCGGAAGTCGCCGGCTGCGAGGACACCTGGTACCCCACCGAGGTCGGCATCTTCTTCGGCCCCGAGGGCGAAAGCGGCACGCCCGCCGCCGGCAGCACCCATCCAGACCCCTACTTCGCTGGCGAAGGGCCTGAACGAAAAAGCTGCATCGGCTGTGGCGGCTGCATGATGGGTTGCCGTCATGGCGCCAAGAACACACTCGACAGAAACTATCTGTATCTGGCCGAGAAGCACGGTGCCAAGGTGCACGCCGAGACCAAGGTTATCGACGTCGTACCGCTCAATGGCAAGACGGATGGTGCCGATGGCTATGTGGTGACGACGGTGCCCTCCACCTTCGCCGGGCTCTATCTTGGCCTGGGCAAGCGCCGTGTCACCTGTCAGTCCATCGTCTTCGCTAGCTCGTCGCTGGGCACCCAGGAGTTGCTGTTCCGCCTCAAGGACAAGGGCTCATTGCCGAACGTATCGGATGCGCTGGGCAAGCGGGTGCGCACCAATGCGGAGTCCTTGATCAGCTGCCGCATGCCGGGAAGTCGCGATGACATGTCCCGGGGCATCGCCATCGGCTCCGGTATCCATATCGATGAGCACACCCATATCGAAGCCACGCGCTATCCAGCAGGCTCCGATTTCATGGGGCTGCTGTTCACCGCGATGGCCAGAGGCAAGCCCGGCTGGACACGCCCTTTTTCCTGGCTGAGCGCGATGGCGAAGCTCTTCCTCGCCAATCCACTGCGCGCGCTGAGATTCCAGCTGCCGTGGGGCTTCGCGAAGGAGACCATCATCTTTCTGTGCATGCAGACGGCGGAGGGCCACCTCGACATGACGCTCAAACGCCTGTGGTACTGGCCATTTCGCAAGGCGCTGATCACCGAGGGCAAGCGCATTCCCACCTTCATCCCCGAGGCGAATGACTTCGTCACGCGTGGCGCCAAGGCCATCGGCGCCATCCCCGGCAGCAGCATCCCCGAGATACTCTTCAACATCCCCACCACGGCGCACTGCATGGGCGGCGCGGCCATGGCGGCCTCCCCCGAGGACGGCGTCTGCGATGGGCAGAATCGCGTCTTCCATTACCGCAACATGCTGATCTGTGACAGCTCGATGCTCGCCGCCAACCTGGGCGTCAATCCCAGCCTGACCATCACGGCACTGGCGGAACATGCAATGAGCCATATCCCGCGCAAGGACTGATCTTCAGGATGCGTGGTGTGGAATGTGCTGATGCAGGAAGTTCTGGTGCAAGAGGTGCAGGCGCAGGAAGTGCTGGTGTAGAGAGAAAGCGACGGCTGGTATCATTGCCCGCCAGCGCCTCAGGCCAGATGCGTACAACGCGCGGGATCGATCAACACGGGAGCACAGCAATGAAACGGGTGTCACTTTTCAGCATGGCAAACTGCCCGCACTGCAAGACAGCCAAGCAGTATCTGGAGCAGCAGAAGATCGGCTTCCGCCTGGTGGATGTCCGATCCCCTGCTGGACAGAAGGAATTCGCCAAGACCGGCTTTCGCAGCGTGCCGGTCCTGAAGATTGGCGATCAGTACTTGAAGGGGTTCAGCGTCAAAGGCTTCAATCAGTTGTATAAGGGTTGAGTGAGGCGCTCTTAGCAGTACAGCGTATCTCGGCATATACCCTGTCTAATGCTATGGTGGGTAGGTTTCACAGTAGATTTAAACATTACAGACTCTTCAGGCTTTCATAATTAGAGCATCCTGCACTAAAATAAATTAAAACGCGAAACGGTCCGAAGAAAAATAAACATAAAAACCAAAATTGATTATCTATGCCACACTTTCACCCTTCACTACAACAAACAGTATTTACTTACAGATTCCTTACAAACAAGTAGCTCAATTAACCCATGAGTTGCCTAAATACATCAGCAGCTAAACGCTGCGCTTCATCATTTTTTATCACGTTCCAAAGCAAACTAGTTAATTTCTTACCTGCTATTTTGTACCATACGACTTTAGGATACTGATCAACTTCAGCTTTACTTCTCAATTGCATCTTCTATTGTTTTTACCTTACTAGGTTCAACATACTTTTCCTTCTCAAGCTCTTGAATTCTCTTATTTAATTCGTCAAGTTGAGAAAAGATTTCTTCCTTTTCGGCTTCACTAAAATACTCATGTTCGCCATAGTCTTTACCATCTATAGCTTCATCTAAACTATTGAGCATTTCATTTAGCTCTGCGTCACTCTTTTCCTTCGAATGCAGGATGTCTTCTCTTAAGTTTATTATCCAATCATAAACTCTACCTACCGCTTTATTGACATCTTCATGCTTATTAGCTTCTTTATGATAATAATCCCCAGGTATCTCTACTGATCTAATATACTTCCTAGAATCTTTACTATCCCTCATTGTTAAGGCATAAATATTTCCTTCAGTATACTCTTCAATTACGAAACTGTATTTTGGCAGCGCTAGGAAAACAATCTCAACCAATCTATCTCCATCTTCAGAGAATGAAACATTAAAATCATGTTCTGAAAAGTGCTCATTATTTAGATTAAATAGAATTGCAGACCTAACAGACCTTTTTAATCTTGGCATATCAGCCTCCACACTGGTCAAACATATCAACTTGAAAGATAAAAGTAATCACGAGATCGAACTACCTAAGCACTCAGCCAATATATTAAACTTTTACTTAATATAAAATATAAACCACATTTCATATCGTCCCAAAGGGCAACACTTATAATAGCAATTACCAAATTACTAAACTATGCAGAATCATGCAATCTCTCAATATTCGCCACCAGATCCGTAAACCTCTCCCCCTGGATATGCACGTGATCCTTTAGCGCCTGCTCGGCAGCAGCGGCGTCGCCAGCTTCGATGGCAGCGACGATGGCTTCGTGCTCGGCGTAGGAGCTGTGCATGCGGTGGCGGACGTGAAGTTGCAGACGGCGATAGGGCTTGAGGATGGCGTGCAGGCGCGTGGCTTCTTCGGTGAGGAAGGCGTTGTGGCTGGCGCGGTAGAGACAGTGATGAAAGAGGCCGTTCTCGTAGTAGTAGCCATTGGCGTCGTCGGCTTCCAGGCGTTCACGGCAGGCAGCGTGGGCGTCCTTGAGTTCAGAAAGCTCCTGCGGGGTGATGCGCCGGGCGGCGAGTCGGCCACACATGGCTTCCAGTTCCGCCATGACTTCAAAGCGTTCCACCAGCTCAGAGACGCCCAGCTGCGTCACGAAGGTACCGCGCTTGGGCACCACCTTCACCATGCCGGAGGCGGCGAGCTGCTGCAGCGCCTCGCGGATCGGCGTGCGGGAGCACTGATACTCGCGACCCAGCGCTTCGGGGTCGAGCTTGGTGCCCGGCGGGAAGCGCCCTTCGACGATGGCATCTTCGAGCAGATCGCGAAGGCGCTGGGTGTGGGACATCTTGATCATCTGCGGCGTCCTTGTACTGATGCTGAGTACTGATGCTGATGCCTTGCGGCCATGTGCGGTGACTGTTGCGCTGACGATGGCGCCAATCCCTGCCGCCCTCCGCCTCAATCCTCTCGCAGACATGCCAACCGGCCATGAGGCCAGTCGCTGCCTTGTCCCCTTGCCTTCATTGAACAGGGGAAGTGGCCGCGCAGGAAACTGACTTTAGTCGTGTCTGGCATGCCAGGACTTGACGCTAACACACCAGACGCCTATCTGTTGTATACAACAAGACGAAGCCAAATATTCAAGTCTCAGACGCCATACTGAGCAATGGATATGCCCCATCATCACAGCTTCGCGTCTCGCGCCTTGAGGAAGACCGCCATGAACATCAATCTGAGTTTTCTGCAGGATCTGCTGACCCATGTCGGCCAGCGTGCTCGCCAGCAGGTTGGCCTCTCACCCGGCGCCGGCAATGAAGACACCGCCCTCGCCCGCCTGACCGAGAGCTGCCACAACCTCACCGAGAGCAGCGGTGAAGCCTCGCGCATCATGATGGCCCAGCGGGCGCTTGAGGATTATCAGCAGCTGGACCACGAGCAGCGCCTCGCCTTCTTCCGCGTGCTGGCCGAGCACTACGCCGCCGATGAAGACCGTATCCACGAAGCCTACGCCGCCTATCGCGACTCCCCCGACAACGCCAACCTGAGTGCGCTGTTCGCCGCCAGCGAACCCAGGCGCCAATCGTTGCTGCGCCGCCTGAACCTGTGCCCTGGCGGCACCTATGAAATCGTGCGCATGCGCGCCGACCTGCTCAAGCTCATCAAGCAGCATCCGGAATTGAAACCGCTGGATGCCGACTTCGCGCACCTGTTCGCCTCCTGGTTCAATCGCGGCTTCCTGATGCTGGAGGCCATCGACTGGAACACCCCCGCCGCGGTGCTGGAGAAGATCATCCGCTACGAGGCTGTGCATGCCATTCAGGACTGGAGCGACCTGCGCGGACGTCTCGACCCCGAGGACCGCCGCTGCTACGCCTTCTTCCACCCGGCCATCGGCGATGAGCCGCTGATCTTCGTCGAGGTGGCGCTGTGCAAGGGCGTGCCCAACAACATCCAGCATCTGCTCGCCAACAGCGGCCAGACCACCGAACGCGAGGCGGACACCGCCGTCTTCTACAGCATCAGCAATTGCCAGAAGGGCCTGAAAGGCATCTCGTTCGGCAACTTCCTGATCAAGCAGGTGGTGCAGGAGCTGCAACGCGAACTGCCCAACCTCAGCCGCTTCGTCACCCTCTCGCCGGTGCCCGGCTTCAGTCAGTGGCTGACACGCGCGCGTGATGAGGAAGGCCTGGAAGTCTCCGATCTGCTGGCCCATCACCTGCAGCACGACGACTGGATGAATGACGAGGAGGCCCAGCAGAAGATGGCGCCGGAGCTGCGTGCCATCGCCGCCCACTATCTGGTCAACGTCAAGCACCGCAGCGGCCAGCCGATGGACCCGGTCGCCCGCTTCCACCTCGGCAACGGTGCCAGCCTGCATCGCCTCAACTGGCCGGGTGACACCTCACCCAATGGCCGCCAGCAGGCACACGGCCTGATGGTCAATTACCTCTATGAGCCACACCGCATCGAGCAGAACCACGAGGCCTTCAGCCGCAACGACAGCGTGGTATGCAGCAGTGAGGTCAAGAAGGAATCGAAAGCCAACAAGGAGCTGGCCAAGGCGCCGAAGCGCGAAACCAGGAAGGAAAGCGATTCCCTGTCCAGTTCGCCCCTGTCATCAAAAGGGTCCGAGCAGTCGCCCGCGACCAGATCGACCACGGATGCCAGCGACAGCAAGTCAGCGCCATCACTCGAGGAATAAGTCACTCGAGGAAAGCGTCACACAAGGAAAGAGCCGCCCGGCAGTCACGCCATCTGCCGGAGCACGCCTGATCAGAACGTCGCCTTGCGTCAACGCCTCATGACAAGACAAGGCTCATGACAAGACAACGCCTCACGACAAGAACAACGCCATTGGAGCCAACGATGTCTCACGCCAACCACGACAACCTCTATCTGCAATTCGCGCGCAACTTCGATGAGCGCCCGGATGCCACCTTCCTCGACACCGTCGAAGGCCACGGCTACACCTTCGCCGAGGCACGCAGCGCCGCCGGTCAGATGGCCACCGCACTACGCGAGCTGGGCGTAGCACCGGGCGACCGCGTCGCGGTGCAGATCGACAAGAGCTGCGAGACCGTTATCCTGTATCTGGCCTGCCTGCAGGTCGGCGCGGTCTATCTGCCGCTGAATACCGCCTACACCGGCGAGGAAATCCGCTACTTCCTGGGCGATGCCGGGCCGCACCTGTACGTCTGTCAGCCCAAGGTGCTGGAGACGGCACGCGCGCTGGGCAAGGAATGTGATGTGCCGCGTGTCGAGAGTCTGGGCACCGAGCAGGACGGCACCCTGATGGAGCAGGCCCGCCAGTGCAGCGCAAGCAGTGAAGTCGAGCCACGCGCCGCCGATGATCTCGCCGCCATCCTCTATACCTCCGGCACCACCGGGCGCAGCAAGGGCGCGATGCTGACCCACGCCAATCTGGCCTCCAACTGTCAGGCGCTGGCCGAGACCTGGCGCTTCACCCGTGATGACCATCTGATCCACGCCCTGCCCATCTTCCATACCCACGGCCTGTTCGTGGCCTGCAACATCGTGCTGACGGTGGGCGCCTCGATGACCTTCCTGCCGAAGTTCGATGCCGAGCAGATTCTCGATCTGATGGCGCGCTCCAGCGTGCTGATGGGCGTGCCGACCTTCTACACCCGCCTGCTGGAATCCGAGCGCCTCAATCGCGAGACGACCGCCGGCATGCGGCTGTTCGTCTCCGGCTCCGCGCCGCTGCTCAGCGAGACCCACAGCGAGTTCAGCTCGCGTACCGGCCACGCGATTCTCGAGCGCTACGGGATGACCGAGACCAACATGAACACCTCCAACCCTTACGACGGCGAGCGGCGTCCCGGCACGGTGGGCATGGCGCTGCCCGGCAGCGAAGTGCGCATCACCGACCGCGAGACAGGTGCCATCCTGCCGCGTGGTGAGACGGGCCTGATCGAGGTGCGCGGTGCCAATGTCTTCAAGGGCTACTGGAAGATGCCGGAGAAGACCGCCAGCGAATTCCGCGAGGATGGCTTCTTCATCACCGGGGATCTCGGCCATATCGATGCCGATGGCTATCTGTGCATCAGCGGCCGCGACAAGGACCTGATCATCTCCGGCGGCTACAACATCTACCCGAAGGAGGTGGAGCTGCTGATCGATGACATGCCCGGCGTCAACGAATCGGCGGTGTTCGGCGTGCCCCACCCGGACTTCGGCGAAGCCGTCTGCGCGGTGGTGGTCATGCAGGCCGGCCACCAGGGCAGTCTCGATGAAGCGGCGGTACTCACCGCCCTCAGCGACAAGCTCGCCCGCTACAAGCAGCCCAAGCGTGTGTTCTTCATCGAAAGCCTGCCACGCAACGTGATGGGCAAGGTGCAGAAGAAACAGCTGCGTGAGGAATATGCACAGCTGTTCGCCCCTGAGCCGGCCCGCTCACACGGCTGAGCCAGCCCTGTCATCTTTTCCACCCCTGTCAGGCCCGACACCTGACACCTTCGTGCCACCGGCATGGCGTGACGCCATCATGTCATGTCGGTGGGTTCACTCAACCTGACGCCTTGCCAGGACAGGCAAGGAACGCCCGATAGTCAGACACGAGACAAGCAAAGACAGGCTCGCCGGCCTGGATGGACGTGACGAATGACACGTATGAGATGACACACATCAGATAGACGACAAGACGCCACACTGATTCACCACCACTTCACCACAACAACAAGAAGGTAATACGCCATGGTGATCTACGGAGTTGCCCTGCTCGCAGGGTGCATGATGGCCGGTCTCGTGATCGGTGATCTGCTTGGAGAAATGCTCAATATCGATTCCAACCTCGGCGGTGTCGGCATCGCCATGCTGCTGCTCATCTTCATTACCGGCGTGCTGAAGGACCGCGGCAAGATGGCCGACAGCACCGCCAGCGGCATCAACTTCTGGAATGCGATGTACATCCCCATCGTGGTCGCGATGGCCGCCAGCCAGAATGTGGTCGCGGCCTTCAGCGGCGGCATGGTCGCGCTGGTCGCGGGCGTGCTGGCGGTGGTGCTGGGGCTGGCCCTCGTGCCGCTGCTGACCGGCAAGCGTCCCGAGAGTGCGCTGGAAGATGACCCGCTCGCCGGCGAGACCCGCTACACGCCGACCAGAACCTCAGTGACGACGGGGGCGCCAGTGCTGGACCGCAACCGCCACGCCTCCTCCACTCCTGCGCACAAACACTGAGGGCCGACCCATGATCGATTCACTCGTCCACCTGTTCGACAAGTATCATCTGGTCGCGGCCTTCGCCGTGATCGGGCTGGCGATGTATGTCGCCTACTGGATCAGCAACCACCTGACACGCGGCAAGCTGCACGGCTCCGCCATCGCCATCATCCTCGGCCTGGTGCTGGCCTACGTGGGAGGCGCGACCACCGGCGGCAGCAAGGGGCTCTCGAATGTCACGCTGTTCTCGGGGCTGGGCCTGATGGGGGGCGGCATGCTGCGTGATCTCGCGATCATCGCCACCGCCTACGGGGTAAACTTGAAGGAAATCCGTCAGACCGGCTTTCGGGGCGTCATCGCGCTGTTCGTCGGCGTGCTGATCTCCTTCATCGCCGGTGGTGGTGTCGCCATTGCCTTCGGCTATACCGACCCGGTCGATATCACCACCATTGGTGCGGGCGCGGTCACCTATATCGTCGGCCCGGTCACCGGTGCAACCCTCGGGGCCAGTTCCGAAGTGGTCGCGCTGTCGATCGCCGCCGGCCTGGTGAAGTCGATCCTGACCATGGTCGCCACGCCGATGACGGCGCGCCTGATCGGGCTCGACAATCCGCGCTCCGCGATGATCTTCGGTGGCCTGATCGGCACCACCAGCGGTGTCGCGGCGGGCCTCGCCGCCACCGATGCCCGCCTGGTGCCCTACGGCGCGATGACCGCCACCTTCTACACCGGTCTGGGCATTCTGCTCGCCCCGACGGTGCTGTTCCTCGCGGTACGTGCAGTGATGTAAGCATCACGCTGACACGAGAGGCGCTGAAACACGACGACGGCGGCATCAGTCAGGACAATACATGTCCCACGCTGATGCCGCCGTCGTGGCGTTTACCGCCCATGTGACTGTCCACTTTACTGCCCAGGCCACACCGTGGCGGCCGGTCGGATCAGCGCGGTCTCACCAATCGCTCCATCACTGCGCGCGCGGCGGGCCACATCACGCTGCCGTGGTCTTCGCCCTCATACAGCTTCCATTGCACCTCGATCTGCGAGCAGCGCTCGCCCAACTGGCGTGCATGGTCGCGTGCGTTGTCGATCATCGCGCGCTGGACACGCAGCCTGTCCCGCTCCGGGTCATTGCGCTGTGGCTGAGGCGATTGCTCGCGTCCGCCAGCGGCGATGTACACCGGACCCGCCGCCTCGGAGCAGGCAAGACGCAGCGGCCAGTTGGCCGGGGCATTCTCCTGCAACCACCACAGCGAAGGACTGATCGCGAAGATGGCGCCGAAGGCCTCGGGCGCCTTCTGCTGGGCATGGAGCGCGAACAGGCCGCCGAGTGAGTGGCCGACCAGCGCAGGCCGCTTGAGATCGAGCGGATAGCGTGAGGCCAGTTCAGGCGGCAGAGACTGGGTCAGGTAGGCGAGGAAATCCTCGCCACCGCCCGTCCCCTCAGGGGCCGTGCCGGTGGTGAGCGGTGGCGTGAAGTCCTTGAAGCGTTGCTTCGTGACGATGTCACGCGCCGCCTTTGCCTGCCCGTCCGTCGCGCCCGCATAACCGACCGCGACGATGGCGAGATCTGACGGCGCCTTGTCAAAGCCACGGCGTCCCAATATGTCGCGCGCTGCCGTGAACAGATCCAGGTGACGATTGCCATCCAGCACCAGCAGTACCGGATAGCCGCCTTCGGGCGGTGCGACCTGCGGCAGCGCGACCTGGATCAGGTAGTCATGTCCCGTGGTGGATGAGTGCTGCGTGAATGCGGTCGTCGTTCCCTGCAGCACCCTGGCGTCTCCCATGTGGCTCATGACGGGGCCTGATGACAGCAGCACGCCTGACGTCACTCCTGCCATCACCCACCGGCGCCCCCAACCTCGCAGTCGGTCGTGCAAGCGGTGGTGCCATCGGCGGTGGTGCCATCGGTCGTGCAACGGTGGACGAGTGCGAGAAGGACGTCCCTGTCCTTCCCTCACTGCCGTTGTCGGGCAGAGGCTAGTCATGCTCAGAACTCGTACTTGAGGGT
The DNA here is from genome assembly GCF_056493605.1 of Cobetia sp. BL01. Taxonomy (NCBI): domain Bacteria; kingdom Pseudomonadati; phylum Pseudomonadota; class Gammaproteobacteria; order Oceanospirillales; family Halomonadaceae; genus Cobetia; species Cobetia sp. BL01. Next base: position 384,727 of record NZ_JBVBEE010000003.1, read on the forward strand.
CGCGACGGCGCTGGCCGGACGTCCCACGAAGTTGAAGACACTGGCCGAACCGGCACGCACGTAATATTCACGATCGAACAGGTTGTAGACGTTGAGCTGGCCACTGAGTTTGGGCGTGAACTGATAGCCCAGCATGGCATCGAACACCGCATAGCCCGGTGCCTGGATGGTGCCCTGGGTGCTTTCGAAATCGCTCAGCGCCGTCATGCCGGCACCGACGGACACGCCATCCAGCAGGTTGCCCTCGAAGCGATACTGGGTCCACAGATTGACCATGTTGTTGGGCATCAGCATCAGCAGCGCATCGGAGCTGCCGGCTTCCAGCACCTCGGAATCCATGTAGGTGTAGCCGAAGATAACATCCCACTGCGGCGTGATGTTGCCGGCCAGCTCAAGCTCCGCACCGGTGATGCGCATCTTGCCGGAATCCACCGAGTAACTGACGCTTCCGTCGGTCGACGATGCCGCACGGTGACTGTCGGTCAGCTGGAAGCCACTGATGCGTGCATTCAGCGCACCATCCAGATAGCTGCCCTTGATCCCGATCTCGTATTGCTCGCCTTCGCGCGGGTCGATCAGGTCGCCATCCTCGTCTTCGCGGGTCTGCGGCTCGAAGACTCTGGAGTAGCTGGCATAGAGGGAGTGGTCGGCGTCCAGGTCATAGACGATACCGCCATAGGGCGTGACGGCGGTGTCCTGCATGTCGCTGCTGCCGCCGTTGAGCTTGTCTTCAGTCTCGGCCGAGAACTGGCTGACGCGCGCACCCAGTATCACCGCCAGCGGTACCACGGGACGCAGTGTCACCTTGCCGTACAGGCCCTGCTCTTCCAGGGTGGTCTCGGTGCGCGACAGGCTATAGCCGCTCACGCCATCACGGGCATTGCCGAGAATGTCGACATAGGACAGAGAGTTCAGCTCACTGATGGTGGCGCTGGAGCCGGTCAGGTTGCTGGTGCGCGCAGCGGTGGTATCCGATTCCGATGTCTTGTAATCGACCCCGACCACGAATTCGTTCTGGTTGCCGAAGGCATCGAAGCCCTGGGTGTAGCTGGCATCCACGCTCACCGAGGTCTCATCGGTGAAACCGGCATAGCCCGCGACACTGCTCAAGTCGCCGCTGTCACTGAGCGCGGAGCCACTGTAGGCGTAGTTGTAATCCGCATTGCGATCACTGTAACGCGCCGCCAGTCGGCCATAGCCACGTGAGCTGAAGCGGTGGGTCAGCTCGGCGATCACATCGGTGGAATCACTCTCGAAGCTGTTCCAGTCCGTGCCGTAGAACGCCGAACGACGGCCATAGGTGAAGTTGTTGTCACCGTCGACCGGCTGACCCTGATTGACGGTAATGTCCTTGGTGTTGTGGATCACCCCCAGTGACAGCTCGGTATTCTCGTCGAGATCGATATCCAGCGCGCCATAGAAATCATTCAGCGTGTTGTCGTTGTCATCCACCCATTGCGCCTGCTCGGTGTAGCGAGTCACCAGGCGACCGCGGATACGGCCCTGTTCATCGATGGGCCCGGAGATATCGACACTAACGCTTCGGTCTTCCAGCGTACCGACACTGCCGCTGATGGAGCCCTGGAAGGTATCGGTCGGGCGCTTGCGCACCAGATTGATGACCCCGCCCAGCTCACTGGTGCTGTTGAACAGACCGGACGGCCCACGCATGACCTCGACCCGGTCGATGGCAGTCAGGGATGGCACCGAGCCCGTCAGACTCGACATCGGCGCGGACAGCCCATCGATGCTGTAGGCATCGTATTCATAGCCACGCGCGAAGATCGAGGAGCGACCGCTGTCATTGTTCAGCACCCGCACTCCCGGCGTCCGTGCCGCCAGCTGATCCAGGGTGACGAAGTTCTGGTCCTCGATGGCGTCATGGGTCACCACGCTTACCGACTGCGGAATGTCGCGCAGCGAGGCCGGCACCTTCGAGCCCACCGTGGCAGCGTCAACGCTGTAGCCGCCGCTCTGCTCACTGGACGCCATGTCATACAGGCGCAGCCCCGTCACCCGCTGGGTATCCAGCACCATCGTCGCGTCTTCCGCCTGTGCCGGCAGACTGACCAGCGCCACACCTGCCCCGATCATCAGACGACGCGTGCCTGCCCCACACAGACCGCGTCCTCGTGCATTCACCTTCTTCATCGTGTCCCCTTGCCTCTTGTGTCTCTGGTTATCGCCACTAATGATAATTATTTGCATTTAATGTGCTGACGGGGCATTTTGGCACTCCATGACGACAAAAACCTTTGCGGAACCCTCCCTGATGTTTGCAGGTGCGACAAGATGAGCCTTACTCCCCCCTCGGGCCGGGCTGGCACGGTCTCGCCCGCCTCCCCAGTTGCCCCCGCCAGCCCTCACCATCCCGCAAGCGCGCGCCACCGGATCATCGAGCTCGATCACGTGCACCGCATGGCGCGAGCGCTGACCAGCGACCACCAATGCCAGCCCGCCGAGGGCCAGTCCGCTGACGGCGCCTTGATCGGCAACATGCATCTACAGGAAGCGCAGCCGGGCCTGTTCATGCGCCTCAACCGCGTGCGCAAGCGGGCGGATCTGATGATTCGGTCCAGTATCGAGCCATCGCTGAAGATCGCCGTGGTGTGGCGAGGGGAGCCCAGGGTCAGTTTCGGGCCACAGTGCCATGCGCTGAAGCCGGGACGTGCACTGTGCATCGCCCTCGACGAGCCCACCGAATTCCGGCTGAACAGTCTCAAGGGAGCCCACGAACACAGCGCCATCCTGACGCTGACGCCGGCCTGGCTGAAATGGCACCTGAACGTCTCCCGTGCCAGTGAGGTGATGTCCCACATGCGCCACCTGGCGCATTTCCACTGGTGGCCGTCCCCCCGTCTGCTGGAGCGACTGGACACCTTCAGCCGACAGCGGCCCACCTCCCCGGCCCAGCGTCTGGGAATTGAATCGCTGGCGCTGGAGGTGATCAGTGAATGTCTGGCGGCCAGACCGGCCCAGGCGGATGACACGACACGGCATCCCCCGCAGGAGACGACAGACTGGAAGGAAACGCTGGAAGACTGGATCCACAATGGAGAAGTCGCCTATCTGAGTCAGACGGAGATCGCCGCTCGTCTGGGCATGAGCGTGCGCCAGTTGCAGCGCCGCTATCGCGACGCCTATGGCCAGACCATGACGCAAGACCTGAGACGGCGACAATTGATCCGTGCCGCTCACCTGCTGCAGGACCGCAAGCTCACGGTGGAGGCCGCGGCCGAGATGGCGGGGTATCGCAGCGCCGCCAATTTCGCCACCGCCTTTCGTCGCCAGTTCGGCGTGCCACCCAGTCAGCGACCTGTCGTGACGGCGTGAACGACGCATGGACCTGCAGATGTCCCGTTGCTAATGTTGAGCGTCGTCGCGGCATGCGCCCCAGTTGGCGGTGGAGGCAAAGCGCAGCCACATAGGGACGAACGGCAACAGCACGCACGAAAACCGCACCACATAACAAGATTTCGCCACGCTCTCGCACAAGGACACTGTCATGTCGGTAGACAACATGAAGCTGGAATCCCTCGCCCTGCATCACGGCTACACCTCGGAAGCCACCACCAAGGCGGCGGCGGTGCCGATCTACCAGACCACCTCCTACACCTTCGATGACACCCAGCACGGCGCGGATCTGTTCGATCTCAAGGTGCCGGGCAACATCTATACCCGCATCATGAATCCGACCAATGACGTGCTGGAGCAGCGCATGGCCGCCGTCGAAGGCGGTATCGCGGCGCTGGCGGTGTCCTCCGGCATGGCGGCGATCACCTATGCCATCCAGGCACTGGTACAGGTAGGCGACAACATCGTCAGCACCAGCCAGCTGTATGGCGGTACCTACAACCTGTTCGCCCACAGCTTGCCGCGTCAGGGGGTCGAGGTGCGCATGGCAGCCTTTGATGATTTCGCCGCACTCGAAGCGCTGATCGATGACAAGACCCGCGCCGTGTTCTGCGAGTCCATCGGCAATCCTGCCGGCAACATCGTCGACCTCGAGCGTCTGGCCGAGATCGCCCACAGGCATGGCGTGCCGCTGATCGTCGACAACACCGTTGCCACCCCGGTGCTGTGTCGTGCCTTCGATCACGGCGCCGACATCGTGATCCACTCGCTGACCAAGTACATCGGCGGCCACGGCACCACCGTGGGCGGCATCATCATCGACTCCGGCAAATTCGACTGGGTGGCCAACAAGGATCGCTTCCCGATCCTCAACGAGCCGGACCCCTCCTACCATGGCGTCGTCTACACCGAAGCCTTTGGCCCGGCCGCCTATATCGGTCGCTGTCGTGTGGTGCCGCTGCGCAATACCGGCGCCGCCCTCGCCCCGCACAGTGCCTTCCTGCTGCTGCAAGGCCTGGAAACCCTCAGCCTGCGCATGGAGCGCCACTGCAGCAATGCGCTCACGCTGGCCGAATACCTTCAGCAGCATCCGAGTGTCAGATGGGTCAACTACGGCGCCCTGCCGGACAGCCCCTATCATGCCACCTGCCAGAAGATCACCGGCGGCAAGGCCTCCGGCATCATCAGTTTCGGCATCAAGACGGACGCGACAGGGGCCGATCAGGCCGAAGCCGGGCGAATCGCCGGCGGCAAGTTCATCGATGCACTGCAGATGATTCTGCGCCTGGTGAATATCGGCGATGCCAAGTCGCTGGCCTGCCACCCGGCCTCCACCACCCATCGCCAGCTCAACGAGGAAGAACTGGCCAAGGCCGGCGTCTCGGCGGATCTGATTCGCATCTCGGTGGGGATCGAGCATATCGACGACATCATCGCCGATGTCAGCCAGGCGCTGGACAAGGCGGTGGCCTGACCCGAGCGCGACTCTTGAACGACAGTCAGGCGCCATTCAGACGCCAACCAGGCCGCCTCAGCGACATATCAGCGCCCGCGAAGACACGTCTCTTCGCGGGCGCCTTGCATTGCAAGCGGGTGCCCTGCATTGCGCATCCCGATGACTGCTGCCTCTCTCAGGCCTGTTGGAACTGAAATGGGCACCAAGCAAGATAACGGTATATACATAACTGACTCTCAGATGGGCAGGACATGCAGACCCAGCATAAATTTGGTTAATACCAAGAATAAGAATTCGCAACTACCGAAATACACGAGCAGAACACACTCTTGGGTCAAGGCGTACACAGAGACGCCTGTCACGACGATAACAACTCCAAGAGGTGTCCCGATGAAATCCGTCCCGCTGAAGCCTGCCCTGCTGACCGCTGCCATCACGGCGGCCTGCGCCCTGCCGCTGAGCGCCGCCCAGGCCCAGGATATCAAGCTCGGCCACGTGCTGGCGCCGACCCATAGCTGGAACATCGCGGCGGAAGGCTTCGCCAAGGATGTCGCCGAGGCCACCGAGGGCCGCGTCAATTTCCAGGTCTTTCCCAGTGGTCAGCTCGGCAACGAGAAGACTGTCGTCGAAGGCATGCAGATCGGCAGCGTGCCGGCCGGCGTGATCGGCTGTGGTTCCTTCCAGCCGCTGGATGCGCGCTTCGGCATCGTCGAACTGCCCTACTCCTGGCCGGACCGCGAACACGCCTACGCCGCCTATGACGGCAAGCTGGGCGATGCGCTCGAGGACATCGCCGACGAGCACAACATGAAGATCCTGTCCTGGTGGGAGAACGGCTTCCGTCACGTCACCAACAATCGCGGCCCCATCACCACCCCGGAAGACCTCGCTGGCCTGAAGATTCGCGTCACGCCGGACAAGATGCGTCTGGACACCTTCACCGCGCTGGGTTCAAGCCCGGCACCGCTGTCCTTCGGTGAGCTCTACTCCGCACTTCAGCAGGGCGTGTTCGATGCCCAGGAAAACCCGCTGGCCATCATCTATTCCTCCTCGTTCAGCGAAGTGCAGGACTACGTCTCCCTCACCGGCCACGTCTGGGCACCGGCATGTCTGACCATGTCCAACTTCACCTGGAATCAGCTCTCCGAGCAGGATCAGGCCGCGGTACAGAAGAGCGCCGACGAATGGCGTGACAAGCAGCGCGCGATGACCCAGAAGGATGACGCCGAGCTGGTCGCCAAGCTGGAAGAAGCCGGCATGCAGGTCAACGAGGTCGATACCGCGCCCTTCAATGCCAAGGTGCAGGGTGTGTGGGCCGAGTATACCGACGTCTTCGGGCCTGAGCTGATGGGCCTGGTCGAGCAATACCGCAAGGGCGAGTGACGATGTCTTCCGCCTCTCCCTCCGTCAAGCCGCTGGCCGTGTTGTGTGCCGTGCGTACCTTGATGATCACCCTCTCACGTTGGAGCTGCCGGGGCTGTCTGGCCCTGGCTGCCAGCGGCGTGGCCGCGCTGTCGGCACTGGTGATCTGGACCGTCTTCATGCGCTGGGTCATGGGTCAGCCGCCGCACTGGGCAGAAGAATTGCCGCAGCTGGTGCTGGTATGGACCACCCTGCTGGCCGCGGTGTCCTGCACCCGCAACCGCACTCACCTGAGTGCGGGCCTGCTGCCGCTGCTGGTGCGCTCGGTACGTATCCAGCGCATCACCGGACGCATCACTGACGCCATGATCCTGATCATGCTGGTGTTGCTGGCCAAGGCAGGCATGGACCTGACCGCCATCACCATGCGCCAGACCACCACCGCGCTGCAGATTCCGGCCGGCATCGTCTATCTGTCAGTGCCGCTGTGCTGCACCGCGATGGCACTCGTCCAGCTTGAGCATCTGTTGAGCCCTTCAGCGATCGGAGCCGAGGCTCACAAGATGGATGCCACTGCGCCTGACAACGCTTCCTCTCGCCAAGGAGATGCCCCATGACTCTCGGCGCCCTGGCTCTGCTCGGCGTATTCGCGCTCGGCATCCTCATCGACATTCCCATCGCCTTCGCGCTGTTGATGTCGGCCCTCTTCTATCTGCTGGCCTTCGGTGCCGCGCCCATGATGGTCTCGGCGCAGCAATTCGTGGCCGGAATGGAAAGCTTCACCCTGCTGGCGATCCCGCTGTTCGTGCTCGCCGCCCAGTTGATGAATCGCGCTGGCCTCACTGAGCGCCTGGTACGCCTGTGCATGGCGATGGTCGGTGATATCCGCGGCGGCCTGGCGGTGGTCGCGGTGCTGGCCTGCATGATGTTCGGCGCGCTGTCCGGCTCTGGCGTGGCAGACGTGATCGCCATCGGCAGCATGCTGCTGCCCACCATGGCCCGCAATGGCTATGACAAGGGCTTCAGCAGTGCGCTGGTCGGCACCGCCAGCTCCATCGGCACCGTGATTCCGCCCAGCATCGTGATGATCGTCTACGGCACTACCTCCAATACGTCGGTGGGCCAGCTGTTCATGGGCGGCATCATCCCCGGCCTGATGCTGACGGTCGCGCTGGTCGGCGTCGCTCTCTACATGTCGCGCAAGCATGGCTGGTCGGGCGGTGTCGCGGCCCGTGTGCCCGGCGAGCGTCGCCGCGCGCTGCTCAGTGCCATGCCGGCGCTGATGGTACCGGTGATGATCATCGGCGGTATCCGCTTCGGGGTCTTCACGCCCACCGAGGCCGCCGCCTCCGCGATTCTCTACGCCATCATCATCGGCACCTGTGTCTATCGCAGCCTCACCTGGCAGGGCTTTCTGGACAGTGTACGCGCGACCGCCGAGACCACCGGCGCCATCCTGCTGATCATCGGTGCGGCCGGCATGTTCGCCTGGGGCCTGACCTACGAGCAGGTACCGCAGGCCATCGCCCAGCTGATCGGCGAATTCACCGACAGCCGCATCAGCGTCCTGCTGCTGCTGACCGCCGTGCTGCTGGTGCTGGGTTCCTTCATGGAAAGCGTGGCGATCATCATCATCGTGACGCCCATCGTGATGCCGCTGCTGGCGCAATACGGCATCAGCCCGGTGCACTTCGGGGTGCTGCTGACCGTCAATCTGGCCATCGGCGCCAACACGCCACCGCTGGGCATCGACCTGATGGCCGCGTGTCGCATCGCCGGCATCAACGTCAGCGACTCGCTGCGTCCGTTGGGCCTGATGCTGGGCGCGATGCTGACCGTGCTGATGCTGATCACCTTCATTCCGGAACTCGTGCTGTTCCTGCCCAACCTGATGGAGGGCTGAGCGATGACCTCTCTTGCCACTCAGCCCCTCCCGCAGCGCTGGCTTTTCGTGCCCGGCGATGACGCTGCACGACTGGAAGCCGCGCTCACCAGCGGTGCCGATGCCATCGTGGTCGATCTCGAGGAGTTCACCCCGGCCGTCGGACGCGAGCTTGCCATCAGCCGCTTCGCCGAATTCGCCAGACGCGCCCGTGCCCTCGAGATATGGCCGTGCGTGCGTCTCAACCGGCTCACGCACGGCGGACATGACGAGCTGGCTGAACTGATCAGCACCGCCCTGGGTGATTACACCGGGATTCCTGCCGCCATCTTCCTGCCCGCCGTCGAGCAACGCGCCCAGCTGGCAGCGCTGGATGACGCCCTCGCCGAGCAGGAAGACCTGCATGGCCTGCCGCGGGGTTGTCTGAAGAGCCTCGCGACGCTGGAAAGCCAGGCCGGACTGCTGGCCGCCGAGGAACTGCTTGCCCCGGGCGATGACACGCCACGCCTGCTGGGCGCGCTGATCGGTACCGGGGATCTGGCCGCGGATCTCGGTCTGATGCCGGATTTGCCCGTCGCGACCATCACCGAGACGCTCAAGCCGTGGCGCGAGCGGCTGGCGCAGGTCTGCCAGCGCCACGAACGACTGGCCATCGATGGCCCATGGCGCTGGCAGCACGGCTTGGGCACCGACCAGCACTGGGCCAACCAGCAGGGGTTCAAGGCACGCTGCGTCATCCACCTCGAACAGCTCGAAGCGCTCTATGACCTTATGCCCGCTCGCGGCGCTGACCCGATGCCCGCTGGTGGGACGCAGACCTGATGCCTGTCGACAGCATCGCGCCTAAGCACTGAACCGTTGTCCTACCGAGCGCCGCACCGGATGCATTACCGCTTCAAGGCACCGATTTCTCAGTACCGATTTCTCAGTACCGATTTCTCAACACCGAATTATCAACATCGAATTCTCAACAACAACGAGAGCACTCCCATGACTCAGGCCGCGAACACCTCCTCCGCTTCCACTCTGCCGCTGCGCAATGGCGGGCAGATCCTCGTCGACCAGATCCGTCTGCACGGCACCAAGCGTGTCTTCCTGGTGCCGGGCGAAAGCTACCTGCCGTGCATCGATGCGCTCAATGAGCACAAGGGTGCCATCGAGCCCATCGTCTGCCGCCAGGAAAGTGGCGCGGGCTATATGGCAGAGGCCTACGGCAAGCTGACCAACGAGCCGGGCGTGTGCTTCGTCACCCGTGGCCCGGGCGCCACCAACGCTTCCATCGCCGTGCACACCGCCTATCAGGATTCCACGCCGATGATCCTGTTCATCGGTCAGGTCGGTGGCGACTTCATCGAGCGCGAAGCCTTCCAGGAAATCGATTACCGCCGCATGTTCGGCGAGATGACCAAGTGGGTCGCGCAGATCGACGACACCTCACGCATTCCGGAATACATCGCCCGCGCCTATCAGGTGGCGCGCAGCGGCCGTCCGGGGCCGGTGGTGCTGGCACTGCCCGAAGACACCCTGTGGGGCGAAGCCCAGGTCGCGGACGTCAAGCCGCACCCGCGTCTGGCCACCTACCCGGGTCAGCCGCAGCTGGATGAGCTCAAGCGCCTGCTTGCGACTGCCGAGCGCCCCTTCCTGCTGGTCGGCGGCAGCGGCTGGACCCGCGATGCCCAGGTCGCGCTGGAAGGCTTCGCCCAGCGCTTCGATATTCCCACCGGTGTCGCCTGGCGCCGTCTGGAGTGCGTCGATGCGGAACTGCCGCAATTCGCCGGTCATGTCGGCATGGGCATGCATGACGCACTGCGCCAGCAGCTGGTCGAGAGTGATCTGGTGATCGCCGTTGGTACCCGTATCGGCGAAGCCACCAGCGAAGGCTACAGCTGGATCCAGTCGCCGGTGCCGACCCAGAAGCTGGTGCACATCTATGCAGACCCGGAAGAGCTGGGCCGTGTCTATCAGCCGACGCTGGCCATCAACACCGACGTCAACGGCTTCTCACTGGCGCTCTCCACGCTGTCACCGGACAGCGCACCGCGCTGGTCTGACATCACGCGCGAGGCACGCGCCGCCTATCTGGCCACGCTGGAAGAGCAGCCGTCGCCAGGCCCGCTGAGCCTGGACAAGGTCAGCCTGACCGTCGATCGCATCCTCGATGGCAAGGGCTGCATCAGCGTCGGCGCCGGCAACTACGCGCTCTACGCCCACCGCTATGTGCGCTTCCGTGGTCTGGGCAGTTCACTGGCCCCGACCGTCGGTTCCATGGGCTATGGCCTGCCCGCCGCCATTTCCAGCAAGCTCGAGTTCCCGGAACGCCCCGCCGTCTGCTACGCCGGTGATGGCTGCTTCCAGATGAACCTGCAGGAACTGGGCGTGGCGCTGCAGTATCGCCTCGGCATCGTGGTGCTGGTGTTCAACAACGGCATGTGGGGCACCATCCGCGCCCACCAGGAAAACGACTTCCCGGGCCGCGAGATCGCGCTGACCTTCACCAATCCGGACTTCGCCGCGCTGGTCACCGCCTACGGCGGCCTGGGTCAGGTGGTGGAGAAGGACGAGGACTTCGAGGAGAGCTTCACGCGCGCGCTGGAATTCGCCGACCGCGAGCGTCTGCCGGCCCTGATCGAGCTGCGCTATGACCCGGACGGCATCGCCCCGGGCAAGCTGCTGAGCGGCATCCGCGAAGATGCTCTGACACGCAACGACAAGGGAGGTATCTGACATGAGCACATCCTCAACTCAAGCGACTCAAGACGTGCTGGACTCCCTCGCCCTGCGCGTCGATGGCAAGCGCCTGTGGGATGCGCTGATGACACTGGCCGAGATCGGAGCCACGCCCAAGGGCGGCAACTGCCGTCTGGCCCTGACCGAAGAAGACCGCGCCGGCCGCGAGCTGGTCACCGGCTGGCTCGAGGCTGCTGGCCTGACGCTGCGCGTCGACGAGATCGGCAACCTCTTCGCCCGTCGTCCCGGCCGCAATGACAGCCTGCCGCCGGTCGCCACCGGCAGCCACATCGACACCCAGCCCACCGGCGGCAAGTTCGACGGCTGCTTCGGCGTGCTGGCTGGCCTTGAGGTCATGCGCGTGCTGGATGAACACGGCATCGAGACCGAAGCCCCGCTGGAAGTGGTGATCTGGACCAACGAGGAAGGCAGCCGCTTCGTGCCGGTGATGATGGGGTCCGGCGTGCATGCGGGCCTGATTCCGCTGGAGAAGGCCCTGGCCGCCACCGACCGTGACGGCGACAGCGTTGCCGCATCGCTTGAGCGCACCGGCTATGCCGGCGACGTGGCGGTGGGTAGCCATGATTTCGGCGCCTATTTCGAGGCGCATATCGAGCAGGGCCCGGTGCTGGAGCAGGAAGAGATCACCATCGGCGCCGTCACCGGCTCGCTGGGTCTGCACTGGTTCGACGTGGTGGTCAGCGGTCAGGAAGCCCACGCCGGTCCGACGCCGATGTCCTACCGTCGCGATGCGCTCAAGACCGCCTGCGCGCTGGTCAGCGATATCCTGACGCTGGCCGATGCCTACCAGCCCAATGGCCGCGTCACCTGTGGCGAATTCAATGTGCATCCCAATTCGCGCAACGTGATTCCGGGCCAGGTGCGCTTCAGCGTCGACCTGCGTCATCTGGAACCGGCGGTACTGGCCGAGATGCACGACCAGCTCAAGGCGCTGTGCCTCAAGCATCACGCCGCCAACCAGAGCGACAAACAGCGCGTCGATGTCGAACTGATCGAAGTACAGCACATTCCGCCGACGCCCTTCGCGCCGGAACTGATCGAGATGGTGCGCAGTGCAAGTCAGGAGCTGAACCTCAGCTTCCGCGACATGGAAACCGGTGCCGGTCACGACGCCGTGCAGATCGCCGGCATCAATCCGGTGGCGATGATCTTCGTGCCCTGCGAAGACGGCATCAGCCACAACGAGAGCGAGAACGCCGAGCCTGCCGATCTCGAAGCCGGTGCCAACGTGCTGCTGCTGGCGATGCTCAAGCGCGCCGGTGTCGTCAGCCGCGGCTCTCTCGCCGACAGCGCCAACGCCACGACCGTGGAGAACACCCAATGAGCACTGCCACTGCTTCGACCACTGCCGCTCCGCTGACCCATGCCGACTGGCAGCAGCGCGCGGCAGCGCTGACCTTCGAGACGCGTGCCTTCATCGACGGTGCCTATGTGGAAAGCACCGGCTGCGACACCTTCCCGGCCTGGAATCCGGCCACCGGCGACGTACTGGCGCATGTCACCGCCTGCACCGAGCAGGACATCGACCGCGCCGTGATGGCGGCGCGGCGTGCCTTTGACTCCGGCGTGTGGTCGCGCCAGTCGCCCCAGGCGCGCAAGGCCGTGCTGCAGCGCTTTGCGCAGCTGATCCGCGACAATGCCGAAGAACTGGCCCTGCTGCAGACACTGGAGATGGGCAAGCCGATCGGCGACAGCCTGGGCTTTGATCTGGTGGAAACCGCGCGCGCGGTGGACTGGTACGCCGAGGCCATCGACAAGCATTACGACGAGATCGCGCCCACCGGCGAGAACGTGCACGCCACCATTACCCGTGAAGCGCTGGGCGTGGTCGCGGCGGTGGTGCCGTGGAACTTCCCGCTGATGATTGCCTCCTGGAAGTTCGCGCCGGCGCTGGCGCTGGGCAACAGCGTGGTACTCAAGCCGGCCGAAGCCTCGAGCCTGAGTGCGCTGCGTCTGGCGGCACTCGCCGATGAAGCTGGCCTTCCGGCGGGTGTGTTCAACGTCACGCCGGGCCTCGGCGCGGTGGCGGGTCAGGCGCTTGGCCTGCACATGGAAGTCGATGCGCTGGCCTTCACCGGCTCCACCGCGACCGGCAAGCGCTTCATGCGCTACGCCAGCGACTCCAACTTGAAGCGGGTGTGGCTGGAGTGTGGCGGCAAGTCACCGCATATCGTGTTCGCCGATTGCCCGGATCTCGATCAGGCCGCACGCGCCGCCGCCGACGCCATCTTCATCAATCAGGGCGAAGTCTGCATCGCCGGTTCGCGCCTGTATGTCGATGATGCCATCTTCGATGACTTCATGCCGCGCTTGATCGCCTGCGCCCGCGCCATGCCGGCCGGTGACCCGCTAGACCCGGCCACGCGCATGGGCGCACTGGTCAGCGCGGACCACCACGAGAAGGTGCTCGGCTTCGTCGAGACGGCACTCGCGGAAGGCATGACGCTGCATCAGGGCGGCCGAGCCATCGCGCCCAGCGACGCCACCGCCGGTGGCTGGTATCTGGAGCCGACCATCGTGGAAGGCAGCCAGAACAGCACCGTGATGCGTGAGGAAATCTTCGGCCCGGTGCTGGGCGTGACCCGCTTCAACGGCGAGGAAGAGGCCATCGAACTGGCCAATGATTCCATCTATGGGCTGGGCGCTGGACTGTGGACGCGCGACCTGGCGCGCGCCCATCGTGTCTCGCGGCGTTTGAAGGCGGGGCTGGTGTGGGTCAACTGCTACGCCGATGGCGATATCAGCGTGCCCTTCGGTGGCGTCAAGCAGTCCGGGTTCGGGCGTGACAAGTCACTGCACGCGCTGGACAAGTACTCCGACCTGAAGACCACCTGGATCAATCTGGCCTATTGAACCGTCGGTTGCCCCCCCCGAGGGTCGCCCCCGAAGCGCCGCTGCCACCCGGACTCTCTGGTGACAGCGGCGCGGGCCATTCAGGGCGGGCTTCAAGACGGGCTTCAGGGCGGGCTTGAGAGCAAGGTCTTGATCGAGCGCCAGGGCTGATTCAAGTAGCGGGTGCGCCGTCGCTGCCCAGCACGGCATTGGCGTCCGGCAGCTGCATTTCCAGCCCACGATGCAGACGCTCTTCCAGCGGCACCTTGGCCAGCGCGTTGTGCAGGAAGTCGACGAAGGTGGATTCGGCGGCACTGAAACGCGCTTCGCGGTGCCACATCAGATGCAGGTCGATATCCGCCACGCCCCCATAGGGTGGCAAGGGCCACAGCTGCCCTTCGTCGATTTCGCGCCGCACGGTGTGTTCCGGCATGCAGCCGATGCCCCAGCCGGCCAGCACCATGCGGCGGATTTCCTGCAGGCTGCTGGATTGACCGATCACCGGGCCCTGCAGGCCCTCGCGGGCGCGGAACATCGCCAGCGGTGACAGCACGCCATCGAGCTGCTCACTGCCAAAGGAGACATAACGTTCATTGCGCAGCGCCTCCAGCGGTAGATTCTGCTGACCGAACAACGGATGCATGCGACCACAGAAGTAGCGGTAGCTCTGGCGCGCCAGCACCTGGGACATCAGTGGCTCCGGGGTCTGCTGGGCCAGACAGATGCCCAGCGCACCCTGGCGCTGCAACAGACCCTGCTGCACCTCGTGACTGGACATCTCCTGGATCGAGAAGGTGACCTGGGGGAAACAGCGATGAAAGCGCGCGAACACGCTATCAAGGAATCGGCATTCGATGCCGGTAATGAAAAGGAGCGAGACATGCCCGGAAATCTCCGTATGACTGTTGCCCACCTCAGAGGCGAGACGCGCCACGTTGGCGTAGATCTCCACCGCCTCGCGATAGACCACCTGCCCCGCCCCCGTCACGCGAAAACTGTGGCTGTCACGTTCGATCAGTCGCTGCCCGAGACGTTCTTCCAGACGCTTGAGTGACAGACTCACCGCTGGCTGTGACAGGTAGAGACGCGCCGCGGCCCGACTGACGCTTTCCTCCTGGACGATGACGATGAAGGTTCTCAGCAGGTTCCAGTCCAGCGTGTCATGGATGGGTCGCATGGCGATTGTTCCTGTCCCGAAAGTGGCGCGGCCGGCAAGAGGGCAATGAAACGCACTCTCGGCGGCATGCCAGATGGTAATAATGTCTGCACCGCGTCACCAACGTCTGCCCTCGAGTGATATATTCCCTCTCGCTCAAGACGGCAATGACGATCAATACAATATCAATAAAGCGGAAAACACGACGATGTTCGATTCCCGAGAAACCTTCATTCTCTCGATCATGATCATAGCATGTGGCGTATTTCTGATGGGGCTTTCGCTGTATTTCTTCCGCCGCATCAAGACCTATGATGACTACAATGTCGCAGGCCGTTCCACCTCGACCTTCCCGCTGATCTGTACGCTTATCGGTACCGCCGTCGGCGGTTCCACCCTGCTGGGCTTCGTCTCCAAGGGCTACACCTTCGGCATGGGCCAGCTGTGGCTGCCGGTGGGCATGACCTTCGCGGGCATCGCACTGTACTTCTTCATCGGCAAGATCCACGCCGAAGGCGAGCGCCTCACCATGGTGACACTGGCCGACTTCCTGGTCAGTCGCTTCGGCGAAGGCGTCAGGGTGCCAACCCTGCTCAGTATCCTGTGTGCCTACGCGGCCATCACCGGCATGCAGTTCGTGGCCGTGGCCACGGTCCTCAAGCTGGTATTCGGCCTGGCACTGCCGGTGGGCATCCTGCTGACCTGGGCACTGCTGACCGCCAAGACATGGCTGGGCGGCCTGATGGCGGTCATCTGGTCTGACGCCATCCTGGGCACCCTGCAGACCGTCGGCATCTTCTTCCTGCTGGTCACCGTCTACTACGCCAGCGGCAGCTGGGCGTTCATCAGTGCGGCGCCCATGCCCGAAGGCAACCCTGACTTCCTGAGCCTGACCGGCATTTCCGGTCATGAACTTGCGGTCTACATGCTGACCATCGGTGCCTATCAGTTCGTGCGCCAGGACCTGTGGCAGCGCTTCTGGGCCGCGCGCAGCCTCAAGGCGGCACGTACCGGCTACGCCGTCGCCATCGTCTTCACGCTGCTGGTCGGCGCTGCCGTGGTGTTGATCGGTGCCTTCGCCAGGCTGGGGCTGGACATCGCGGTGGCCAATACGGACCTGTCCTTCTACGCCATCATCAAGGCCACCCTGCCGTTGCCGCTGATGGTCAGCATGGTCGTCGTGCTACTGGCGACCATCATCTCGTGTGCCGATTCATTCTTCATCGCCGGCGCGTCGTCGATTGCCAACGACATCATCAAGCCGCGCATGAAAGGCCGCGATGATGCCTTCATGCTGCGCATGAGCCGCCACTCGGTGGTCGCCATGTCATTGATTTCACTGGGCCTGGCGCTCTACGCACCGCGTCTGCTCGATATCTGGATTCTCGGCAGCGCGATGCTGGTCTGCGGGGTGCTGGTGCCGACGGTGGTCGCGCTGTGCCGTCGCACGCCAGACCCGCGTGGCGGAGTGATCATGATGTGGGGCGGGCTGGCCACCGCCGTGCTGTGGCAGGTGCTGGGCCATCCCTTCGGCCTGCACCCGGTGATGATCGGCCTGCCGGTCTCGCTGGCGCTGATGCCGCTGGCACTGCGCAAGCCGAGCCTGGCTCTCTCGACCGAGTCTGCACCGCGCTGACTGGCCGTGTTGACTGACCGAGCTGACTTGGCGCACTGACTGACCAACCTGGCTGGCCGACCTGACTAGCCGACCTGGCTGGTTGAGGTGACAGTGGCACTCAATGCGCCTCAGACAGTGATGCACCAACCGAAAGCCCCCGTGACCGATGACCTCTTGTGAGCATCGGCAACGGGGGCTTTCCTGTGTTCAGCAGCAGTCGATCGATGATTTCATGCCCGCCATTCTACTGACTATCTACCTGACCAGCTTGCTGAGCGAGCAGATGGCTTCAGAAGGATTTCCTCGATTGACTGACCGCCATCCTTGCGATGACTTGACGGTCTTTTCTGCCATGAAGCGGCCTATTTATCCTCGAAATTCCCGCTTGTTGCCAGCGCACAATACACACATATTTTCTTGCATAAATCTGGCAAATACTGCGTATTGAAATTTGAAAGCCCAAAAGGCTGATGATTCGTTGACCGCGAAGGGAGGGCCTCATAGATTGAAGGCGTACCATCACAACAAGAAGCAGGGACAGGTACCGCATGCCTCTCTACGACTCCGCATCAGGGTCACGGGATGTCCCGCATGCACTGCCCCGCTCACAATAACGATAACGTGGATACTGTCATGAAAACCCTCAAGCCCGCTCTTCTTCTCCCGCTGCTCGCGCTCCTCCCGGCCACCCAGTCCATGGCCACCGAATTGCGCATGCTGTCCAGTTACGACCAGACCACCGCCTACTCCCGCGAGATTGCCCAGCGATTCATCAAGGAAGTCGAAGCCAACAAGGCAGCCGACCTCACCATCAAGCTGACCGGCCCGGATGTGGTACCGCCCTTCGAGCAGCTGCAGCCCGTCGCTGCCGGTGTCTTCCAGCTGCTGTATACCCATGCCGCCTATCACACCAACACCACCGGCGTCGGCGCCGCGATGGATGGCGTGGCGGTGAACCCGGAACAGACGCGTGAATCCGGCTTGTGGGACATGGTCGATGAGCACTACAACGGCCTGGGCCTCAAGCTGATCGCGATTCCGCCGCTGGGCAGCCACGGCTTCCAGTACGTGCTGAAGGAGCCGATCACCGGCACGCCGGGTCTGGATGGCCGTCGTCTGCGCGGCAGCCCCACCTATACCAACGTCACCAAGGGCCTGGGCGGTACGCCGGTGCTGATGTCCAGTGGCGATGTCTATTCCGCGATGGACCGTGGCGTGATCGACGGCGCGGCCTGGGGCCTGAATGGCGTCAAGGACATGGGCTGGCAGGAAGTCGCCGGCTACTACTCCAAGCCGACCTTCGGTCAGACCTACAACTTCGTGCTGATGAACCTGAACGCCTTCAACACCCTGTCGCCGGAACAGCAGCAAGTGCTGCTCGACGAAGGGCGTGAGCTGGAAACCGAGATCGTCCCGGTGCTGGATGAGCTGGCGGTCGAAGAGTGGAAGGCGTTGGACGAAGCCGGCATGCAGCCCACCGAATTCGCACCGGAAGACGCCGAGCGTCTGGATGCGCTGGTCACCGACGGTATCTGGCAGCTGGGCATCGACAAGTCACCGGAAGCCGTGACCGCCATGCGCGAGCTGGCGATCGAGAAGCACCTGACCACCGTCAGCGAGTAAGGAATCCACCATGCTAACCCTGCTTGCACGTGTGCATGACGGCGTGACGCGAGCAGGCTTCCTTCTGGGCGGTGTCACCTTGTGTGGCATCGTCCTGTGCTTCTGGCTGGAAGTCATCGCGCGCTACTTCTTCAACTCACCCACCCTGTGGTCCGGCGCGATGGTGGCTTACCTGCTATGCCTCTCGATTTCGCTGGCAACGCCGGAACTGGCACGCACCCATGGCCATATCGCCATCACCGTGCTGCCGGAGCGCCTCGGCCCTGCCGCGCGCGCTGTCTATGATCGTCTCCTCGCCCTGGTGACCGGCGCCGTCTGCGCCGTGGCCGGTTGGATCTGCGTGCAGGAAAGCCTGCGTCAGTTCAGCTACCACACCACCACCGCCATGGGTCTCGACATTCCCAAGGTCTGGGTCTCCAGCTTCATCGCCTACGCGATGATCAGCGCCGCCCTGTACTTCCTGCGTCACGCCTTTAGCCGCTCGACGCCCTCGGCGACCGCCGACACCAGAAAAGGACCCTGAGTCATGGAATGGTATACCTCTCTGGGCCTGGCCATCGCCTTGCTGATGGGCCTGTTTGCCCTCGGCATTCCCGTCTTCGCCGCCTTCCTGACCATCAACGTGCTCGGCACGCTGTGGTTGATGGGCACCGCCGGTTTCGGCATGTTCGCCAACAGTGTCTACGACAGCATGACCTCGGAGACGCTGACCACCATCGCACTGTTCGTGCTGATGGGGGAGCTGCTGTTCCGCTCCGGCTCCATCGATGTGATCTTCGACTCGCTGGATGCCCTGATGGGCCGCATGAAGGGTCGCCTCTATTTCTTCGTCGTCGCCCTCTCGACGCTGTTCGGTGCCCTCTCCGGCTCGGCGCTGGCCGTGACCGCCATGCTCAGCCGCTCGGCGCTGCCGACCATGCAGGAGCGCGGCTACGACGACAGGCTCTCCATCGGTCTGATTCTGGGCGGGGCGAGTCTCGCGCCGATCATCCCGCCGAGCCTGTTGGTGATCATCATCGGCTCGATGGTGGATGTCTCCATCGCACGCCTGCTGATCGCCGGCATTCTGCCCGGCATCCTGCTGGCTGCGCTGTTCATCCTCTACGTGAAGGTGCGCATCACGATGGACCCGCGCCGCGCGCCGCCCGTCGATGAAAGCGGGGGCGGCACGGCCAAGGAAAAGCGCCGCGCCGTGATCAACATGCTGCCGTTCACCATCATCATCTTCGCCGTGCTTGGCCTGATTCTGCTCGGCATCGCCACACCGTCCGAATCCGCCGCCACCGGCGTGCTGGGCTCGCTGGTGGTCGCGGCCTACTACCGCAAGTTCTCGTTCAAGATGGCCGGCGAGGCGGTGATGTCGTCGCTCAAGGTCAGCACCATGATCATCCTGATCCTGGCGTGTTCGAAGCTGTTCTCGCAGCTGTTGAGCTTCACCGGCGCCACCAGCGGGCTGGTGAGCAGCGTGACCGGGCTGGATCTCGACCCGGTGTGGATGCTGCTGATCCTGATGCTGATTCCGCTGATCGCCTGCATGTTCATCGACCAGATCGCCTTCATGATGGTGGTGATTCCCATCTACGCGCCGCTGGTCAAGCTGTATGGCTTTGACCCGGTGTGGTTCTGGACGCTGTTCCTGATCAATATCTCGGTGGGCAGTCTGACCCCGCCCTTCGGCTACAACCTGTTCGCGGTGAAAGGCGCCGCCCCCGCGACGCCAATGCAGACCATCTACGCCGCGGCCTGGCCGATCGTCATCTGCTTCCTGTTCGCGATGCTGATGCTCTACTGGGCCCCGTGGCTGACGACCTTCCTGCCCAGCCTGATCTGACCAACCACAGCGAGAGACTTTCATGTACCAACTCAATGATATGCCAGACCAGGTCGCGCCGGAGCTGCTGGAACAGCTCATGCAGTGCGAGACGGCCACCATCGGCCACTTCCACACCCACGGCTTCATCGAACCGGCGATTGCCAGCATGCTGCCCCAGGTGCGCATCGCCGGTACCGCCGTCACCGTCTCGCTGCCGCCGGAAGACGGCACCCTGCTCAACCACCTGATGCGTCTGGTGCGGCCGGGCGATGTGCTGATCGTGCATCGTCAGGGCGATCGCCACCGCGCCTGCTGGGGCGGCGTGATGACCACGGTCGCCTCACGCCTCGGCGTGGCCGGTGTGGTGATCGACGGCATGGCCACCGATGCGCTGACCATTCGCGACAAGCAGTTCCCGGTCTGGAGTCGCGGTGTCGCCTCGCTGACCACCCGCTTCGCCGGTATCGGTGGCGCGCTCAACGTGCCGGTCAGCATCGGCGGCGTGGTCGTCAATCCGGGCGATGCCATCCTCGCTGACGAGAGCGGTGTCATCGTGATGGCGCCAGAGGAAGTCACCGCCATCGCCAGCCACGCCATCGAGGTACAAGAAGCGGAAGACGTGCTGCTGGCGAAGATCGCTGACGGCGCCTGCCTGCCGGACCTCACCGGTTCCAGCAAGCTGATCGAGGAAGTGAACGCACGGGGTTGAGCCCCTCGCTTGATCAGTTCGCAAGACGCTGTTTCTTTAGAGAGATGCTGAAACCAAAAAAGGCCACCAGATTGCTCTGGTGGCCTTTTGGGTTCTGACACGGTCTGTAAGACACGGTCTGTAAGACGCGGTCTGTAAGACACGGTCAGTCCGATGCGGATAGTCTGCCACGTATCACTGATGGATGATGACCGCCTCACAGCTGACCGGAAAATTCAGCGAATTGGCAATGAAGCACAGCGCATGCGCCCGGTGGTGCAGCTCATGAGCGAGCGCGATATCGTCACCGGCGGCCAGCGTAATCTCGGGGCGCAACACGATGGAGGTGAAACGTCCCGCCTCGCCCTGGCTCTCTGTCTGAGTCTTGCCATCAGCGGCGGGCGCGCCTTCCTGCATCGTGCCCTCGGCGTGGTCGTGATAGCTCATGACACGAATGCCGGCCTCGGCACACAGGTGCAGATACCACAGCTTGTGGCAGGCCGAGACGGAGGCCACCAGCATGTCTTCCGGATTCCAGCGACCAGCGTCGCCTCGAAAGGCAGGGTCGGCGGAGCCTTCAATACTCGGCTTGCCACTGACACGGGCCACGAAATCACGCTCATAGGCGGTGTAATGGCGGGTGCCCTCGCCGCGATTGCCGGTCCACTCAAGTTCAACCGAATACTGGTGTCGTCTGGACATCGTTGTCTGCTGCTCTCTGAAGGGAAACCGCGTGCGCCGCATGACGCACAGCCTGATACTTCTGCCTGATTAGGCATCTGAACAGCGCCAGCACACGAGAAGTCATCGTAAGCCGATGATAGGATTGAATTGATCGCACTCTGACAGGATGTCACGCATGGCGTTTGCCGTAACACGCTCCTTTGGGGCAATTCCCGGGCTGGCCGTCACCGCCTTCACGCTCGGCCTGAGCCTGGGCTCATGTCTCATGACTCCCGGTGCCTCGGCACGCGCCGAAGCGGCACAGTTTCGCTCCTCGCCTCAGGTCATCAACACGCTGAGCAGTACCTACGGCTTCGTCATCGCCCAGGACATCACGCTGTCACGCATCGCCGAGGAGTATCCCGGCCTCGCACCGGATGCAGAGCTTGCCTCCGCCTATTTCGACAATGCCTTCCCGAACATCACCCATCGTTTGGCGGACAACCTCGCCACCCTGATGGGGCGGGAGCACGCACGCGAAGTGCTGGATGGCATTCGTCGTCAGATAAAGAAGGAACTGGATTCGCAGCTGACCACCGACAAGCTGACCAGCGACTTCGCGGCCCGCTTCATCGAGGCCATTCATCTGCGCGCCCAGGGGGAATATCTGCCCTCGCCGTTCAAGGAATTTCTGCTGGCGACCAAATATCAGATCGAGCCGGTGTACGAGCTGTACGACGGCTATTTCCAGCAGTTCCATACCAAGGGCCATCCCAAGTCGCTGGGCATCAACATTGCGCTGCACCTGCCCGCCTCATGGTCTGCCGCCGAGGGTCGACTGCCGCATATCGTGCAGAAGTGGCAGAGTCAGGCCGGTACCGGCACCGACATGATCATCCTCGAGATCTATGACCTGCATGGCGACACCGTCAGTGACGCGCAGTTAAAAGTGATGGCCTCCACCAATACGCTGGCCCAGTGGGCGCCCATCAACAGTCAGATGCTCGACTCCGGCCTGACCCGAGTGGATCACCGTCAGGCCTACTGGTTCGATATCGCCATGACACAACGACACCAGGGCATGCCCATCACCTCGCAGACCCGCGAATACGGCCTCTTTCTCGATGACAAGCTGATCCGCCTGCACTGCACTAGCTACCACCCCGCCGCTGACGGCACCGCCTACGCCAAAGCCAAGACGGACCTCACCGTCGAGGAAGGCTTCAGCGAGATCAAGCCGTTGTGTGAAGGGGTGATGGGGAGTTTGGTGGTGATGGATTCTGACTAAGAATGACTACAGTGTTATTTTTCATTTCAGCAAATGAACTTTTATTGCTTTGGGCGACGTGTCCCTAAGATAAACTGCCCCATATATCTATAATAAAAATCGTAGTGATCCCTATCATAATGATCGCTTTCTGATAGATAACAATGTGAATGAACATCAAAGCCATCACACCAGTCACCAGAAATAATATTCTCAAAATCTTCATCTTCCGCTAAGGGTTCACTCCCATATGGGTACAGATAATCCACGTACCACATATATGTTCCGCTTTTATCATCAAAGAAAACGGACCTTAATCTTAGAAGATGACCTTCAGGAAGTTCTATTTCATCTAAAACAGACACAATTTCTTCTATTTTATCAAGGTGAATAGTATAAACCGACCCAATACGATTAGTAATATGAAAATAGTAGCCTTTAAAACTTGCAGACCAATGGTTAGGACGATCACTTGAAAAAATCTGCCAACCAGAAGCACTGTTTGGGAAAAAATGTTGAGCAATATGCCATTGACTTGGAGTTCTTAGCTTGCGTTCAATATCTACACCATCCCAGTAAGTAGCCAGTATACTACTAGAATGATTACTAGTTATATCTTCAAGCCTTCTTACAACTGAAGAAGACGGCTGGGTAGAAGTAACCAACAAATAACCATCACATCCGAATTGTGTGCAGCTGGTAACGATATCATCTAAGTCGCTTATTCCAACACTAGCACCGGAAATAGCTTTATGTTTACATTGAACCAACCATTTTTTCGATGATTTAACAAAAATACTATTATCTTCTTCTATACAGATTAAATCCTTCCCACCATCAGGACCATTACCGCTCCAATATACCTTTAATCCAAAGCTAAAAAGCATCTCTCGTAATAGCTGCTCCAATCCTTGACCATTATTAGACAATTCAGTATAGTCTAACATTCTTCACCCCTTCCCAGAAAATTATAAAATATTTTTTATTAACTGGATGCACAGTCATTAATAACACCCATATAAACCTGATTTTTAAAAAGACAATGATTTTTATACTTACAATAAAACCAAGATATCTAAAGCTCTAAAACCACATAAAAAATTATACTTTCAATAGCTTTATTTTCCTCACCACTGTCGGCTGACTAATCCCTGCCCTCTTGGCTATCGCATAGGTGCTGGGCAATTCGGCTGCCATCTCGCGTAACCATTGCGCTTCAATGCGTGCCAGGCCTTCCTTGAGCGTTTCATTGGGGCCGAGTTTGGGGACTGGCATGGCTACCGCCCCCTCAGCGGCAGGCGCTGAGAGGGAATTGTCACTATGTAAGGTATCGGCAGTGGGAAAACTTTCAGTAACGCCTATTCCATTGGATTTGTCATTACTGAAGCCAAATGAATTGCCTAGTCCATTAGCGTTATTCGTGGAACAAGTGTTGAGCAGTGTTTTCACTGAGTCGCTGTCGATGACATCACTGGGGGCGCTGAGCCAGGCGCGTTCCAACCAGTTTTCCAGTTCGCGGATATTGCCGAGCCAGTCCTGGCGCATGAGGATGGGCCATAACGAGGCGTCGAGGAGCTTGCGGCGACCGTGACGTTGATTGAGGCGGGAGAGGTGTTGCTCTATCAGGGCGGGAATGTCTTCGCGGCGTTCGCGCAGCGGCGGCAGGCTGACGGGGAGCACATTGATTCGGTAGTAGAGGTCGAGGCGGAACTGGCCCTGCTCCACGCGGGCGGCGAGGTCTTGATTGGTGGCGACGACCAGTCGGAAGTCGGCGCGGCGGGTGGTGGTGTCGCCCAGGCGGGTGATCATCCCGTCCTGAATCACCTTGAGCAGTTTGGTCTGGGTGGCCAGCGGCAGCTCACCGATCTCATCCAGAAACAGGGTGCCGCCTTCGGCCTGTTCCATCAGGCCCGCCTTGCCGCGATTGCCCGCGCCGGTGAAGGCACCGGCTTGATAGCCGAACATCTCGGACTCGAACAGGCTTTCGGGGATGGCGCCACAGTTCACCTCGATGAAGGGGCCTTCGGCGCGTTGGCTCCAGCGATGCAGTTGATGCGCGAAGGCCGTCTTGCCGACCCCGGATTCGCCCAGCATCAGTACCGTGGCGTTGGTGGGCGCAACCCGCTTGAGCAGCAGCGCTATCTCCCGCATCACGGGACTTTTGACCTGTAGCTCCCCCAGTTCCAGCGCGGCGTCTTCGCATTCCGCCTGCTCGCGCGCGGCCTGCTCGCACAGGGCACGCCCCTGCTGCTGCGCGTCATGGGTGGTCTGCTCGGCACCTGAGCGCGCACTCCCCACCGCCCCCCAATCACTTTCCCCCGCCCCCCCCCCGCCCAGCTCACTGCCCCGCGAGTTGCGGCGCAGGTGATCCGTGAAGCGCTGCTGGAGCACGGCATATTCCTGCTGCAACAACTGGATATCGGTGAGATCCATCGATCGGCTGACCACGCACTCAAGCCTGCCCGCGACGAATACCGGATGCGCCTGCGCCACCACCCGCCGCCCGGTGGCGGTGAGCTGCATCATCTGCAGCGTTTTCCCCGTGCGCAGCACCTCCAGGCTGATGGAGGGCTTGAGCACCCCGCTGGCTTCCAGGTCATGCACGTTGGCGGCACACAACTCCTCGCGGGTCATGCCATAGACCGCCGCGGCGCCGGGGCTGACATCCATCACCTGGCCATCCACATTGACCACGAAGTAGTGATCGTGAGCGGTGTCGATGATGGTCTTGAGAATCTGGTGGTCGAGCTCTGACATGGCGGGCACCTCATGGTCGAGCCTGTGAATCGGGACGGGGCTTTCTGGGCTTCCTTCTAGCAGGTCTTTCCAGCGCTTCTTTCTATCGCTTCTTTCTATAAGTTCTTTCCAGCAGGTCTTTCTCGCACTGCGCTGGAGACAGTCTCGATGATGCCTGAATGTGATCCACAAATGAATCAGTGATCCATTTTTGAATCGTTATTGACGCTCGAGTGATCCATAAATGAATCACTCGACAACCGCTTCTTCAGAAAATCCAATAAAATCAATTGCCTGAAAATTGGCATGGTTACTGCAATGCTGGGGTATGCGCCAAGGAGAATCGCCGGCTTTCATGACACCGTCCGGCCGGGCGATCAGGCGAACCATCACAATACCCTGCTCGCCGTCAGCGTATCGCGAGCGACTCAAGACCCTGGAGAGACAGATGAGCGAATTCAATCAGCCACTGGGCGGCAACGACATGCCACGTTTCGGCGGCCCGGCCACCATGATGCGCCTGCCGGCTCAGGAAACCGCGGAAGGCCTGGATGCCGCCTTCATCGGCATTCCGCTGGACATCGGTACCTCCAACCGTCCGGGCGCTCGTCTCGGCCCGCGTCAGATCCGTGATGAATCGCGCATGCTGCGCCCCTACAACATGGCCACCCGCGCCGCGCCCTTCGACAGCCTGCAGGTGGCGGACATCGGCGATGTGCCGATCAACACCTTCCACCTGCCCAAGAGCATGGACATCATCGAGAAATTCTACGATGAAGTGCTCAGCCACGATTGCGTGCCGCTCACCCTGGGCGGTGACCACACCGTCACCCTGCCGGTGCTGCGCGCCATCGCCAAGAAGCACGGCCCGGTCGGCCTGATCCACATCGATGCCCACGCCGACGTGAATGACCACATGTTCGGCGAGCCCATCGCCCACGGCACGCCGATTCGTCGCGCCCAGGAAGAAGGCCTGCTCGACAGCCACCGCGTGGTGCAGATCGGCCTGCGTGGCACCGGCTACTCCGCCGATGACTTCGACTGGTGCCGTCAGCAGGGCTTCCGCGTGGAAACCGCCGAGATGTGCTGGTTCAAGTCACTCGCCCCGCTGATGGCCGAAGTGCGTGACATGATGGGCGATCGCCCGGTGTACATCACCTTCGACATCGACGGACTGGACCCCTCCGTCGCCCCCGGTACCGGCACCGTGGAAGCCGGCGGCCTGACCATGCCCCAGGGCATGGAAATCGTGCGCGGCGCACGTGGTCTGAACATCGTCGGCGGTGACCTGATGGAAGTCTCCCCGCCCTACGACACCAGCGGCAACACCGCGCTGATGGGCGCGACCCTGCTCTACGAGATGCTGTGCGTACTGCCGGGCGTGCAACAGCGCGACTGAGTCGCACCGCACCTCCATTGCCAGTGAAAGACCCCGCCGGAGGGCGGGTCGCGTGCCAGGGGCCTGTCCCGTCCCTGGCACGTGAAGAATCCCCCGCGAAGACGGCATGTCGCATGCCGAATGACCGATCAGAGCCTGACCATTACAACAAGATCAAGGTGACCCGAATGACAACCAGCATCGACCCGACGGCGGAGCACGCACCGTCCCAGCATGACTCCGCGTCTGACTCCGCCGCGACCCCAGCGGCCCGCCCGAAGAAGGACCTGATCGCCACCCGCCCGGTGCCGCTGACGGCCAGGGGGCTGATGAAATTCCTGGTGCCGTCACTGCTCGGCGTCAGCTTCTTCCTGGTACCGTTCAGCGTTGGCGACACCATCAACATCGGCATGGGCCTGATGGCCGATTGGCTCAAGGCCACGCTCGGTAGCGCCTTGCCCGCCATCGCCGTCGCGGTGCTGTGTCTATCGGTGATCCTCACCGGCTTCGTCAAGCTCGCCAGGCCGAACTGGGCACGTCAGGGCGCAGCGCATGAGCTGTTCGATATCGCGCTGGTGTGGTTTGCCATGCGCGCCCTCGGCGCCATCTTCGCGCTGATGACCTACTTCCAGTGGGGGCCAACCGCCGTCACCGCGGCCTTCACCGGCGGCGTGATGCTCAATGATCTCGCCCCTGTCCTGCTGACCTTCTTCTTCTTCGCGGCCATTCTGCTGCCGCTGCTGGTGGACTTCGGCTTCATGGAATTCATCGGCAGCCTCGTGCGTCGCCCGTTTCGCGCCATCTTCAATCTGCCGGGACGCAGTGCCATCGATGCCACCGCCTCATGGATGGGCTCCGGCACCGTCGGCGTGCTGATCACCACCCAGCAGTATGAGCAGGGCTTCTACAGCAAGCGCGAAGCGGCGGTGATCGCCACCAACTTCTCGGTGGTCTCGATCGCCTTCGCGTTGCTGGTCACCAGCTTCATGAACATCAACCACCTGTTCGTGCCGTTCTATCTGACCGTCGTCATCGCGGGCCTGATCGCCGCCGTCATCGTGCCGCGTCTGCCGCCGCTGTCGCGCAAGCGTGATGACTACCACGAGCCGGTCGGCTGTCAGATCAGTGAAGAGAACCAGAGCGACTGTGGCGTGTTGCGCTACTCACTGGGCATGGCCGTCGCGCGTGCCGAGCATGCGCCGGGCCCGCTCAAGCTGGTGAAATCGGCCGGCTTCAACGTGGCGGACATCTTCCTCGGTCTGCTGCCGGTGGTGATCGCCATCGGGACCGTGGCGCTGATGCTGGCCGAGTTCACGCCGGTGTTCACCTGGCTGTCCTACCCGATGATTCCGCTGCTGGAACTGCTGCAGATTCCCCACGCGGCAGAGGCAGCCCCGGCGACGCTGGTCGGCTTTGCTGACATGTTCCTGCCGGCGGTGCTGGCCAAGGACATCGACAGCGAACTGACCCGCTTCGTGATCGCCTGCCTGTCACTGACCCAGTTGATCTACATGTCCGAGATCGGTGCCCTGCTGCTCAAGTCGAAGATTCCGCTCAAGCTGTGGGAACTGGTAGCCATCTTCGTGCTGCGCACGCTGATCACCCTGCCGATCATAGCCGGTATCGCGCATCTGTTCGTGTTCTGAGCCAAGCGGGCACTCAACTTGTTTCTCATCTCATACGGGAGCACCACGGTGCTCCCGTCATTGGAATAACCTGCCATGACATGTGCTGAACTCTTGATCCGACTGCTGCGTGATACCTACGGCGTGGATACCGTCTTCGGGATTCCCGGCGTGCATACCGTCGAGCTCTACCGGGGCCTGGAGCCGGATGCCGATCCCGCCGCGCCCACCATTCGCCACGTCACCCCGCGCCATGAACAGGGCGCCGGCTTCATGGCCGATGGCTATGCCCGCAGCACCGGCAAGCCCGGAGTGTGCTTCATCATCACCGGCCCGGGGATGACCAACATCACCACCGCGATGGGCCAGGCTCTGGCCGACTCCATCCCGATGCTGGTGATCTCCAGCGTCAATCGCTCCGACACCCTCGGCCGTGGCCAGGGCCGTCTACATGAGCTGCCCAGCCAGCAGCAGCTGGTCTCGGGCGTGGCGCGCTTCAGCCATACCCTGCTCGCCCCGTCCGCGTTGCCGGAAGTATTGGCCCGCGCCTTTGCGCTGTTCGAGGGCGCACGTCCTGGCCCGGTGCATCTCGAGATCCCCATTGACCTGTTCAATGCCGAGATTCCATTGCCTGCCGGTCGCACCACCCATGACGTCACGCGCTCACGCATCGGGCGTCTCGCGCCAGACCCGGCGCTGATCAACGAGGCCGTGGCCCTTCTGACAGGTGCAGAGCGCCCGCTGGTAATGCTGGGCGGTGGCTGTGTCGCCGCGCCCGAGGCCGCGCGTCAGCTGGTAGAGGCGCTGGATGCCCCCACCGTCACCACCATCAATGCCAAGGGCCTGCTCGGCAGCGCCCACCCGCTGGATCTCGGCGCCAATGCCGCGCTGCCTGCGGTACGCGAGCTGGCGCGCGACGCCGATGTGGTGCTGGCGATCGGCACCGAGCTTGGCGAGACCGATTACGACGTGGTGTTCGATGATGGCTTCGTGATCGGCGGCGAGTTGATTCGCATCGACATCGACCCCGAACAGCTGGCGCGCAATCATGCCGCCGCACTGGGTATCGTCGCGGATGCCGGCCTGGCGCTTGAGATTCTCGCCAGTCGGCTGACTGACCTCCAGGCCAACCCGCAAGGTACAGGTCGCGGCGCTCAGGTCACCGCCGCGACGCTGGAAGCCCTCGCCCTGCCGAGCGACCCGACCTTCGCGCCCTACGTGCCGCTGTTAGACACCCTGCAGCAAGCACTGCCGGAGGCGATCTGGGTCGGCGATTCCTGCGCGACGGTCTACGCCGCCAATCACCTGCTCAGCCAGCCGGCGCCGCGCCGCTACTTCAATGCCTCCACCGGCTACGGCACGCTCGGCTACGGCCTGCCCGCCGCGATGGGCGCGACCCTGGGCCGCCCGGACCTGCCGGTGATCGCGCTGGTCGGCGATGGCGGCATCATGTTCACGCTGTCGGAACTCGCCTGCGCGGTGGAAGAACAGCTGCCGGTCGTCATCGTGCTGTGGCACAACCAGGGCTATGAAGAGATTCGCCGCTTCATGGACAACGCCGGCGTCACGCGGTTGGGCGTCGACATCCAGGCCCCCGACTTCCAGCTGCTCGCCCGCGGCTTCGGCTGCGCCGCCGTCGCCATCGATTCCCCCGAGGCGCTGCAAATCGCCTTGGTCGAGCGCGATCCGAGCGCCCCGCTGCTGGTGGAAATCGACGCGGCCGGGTGGCAGCGCTCGATCGCCGGCTGAGTCCGATTCGGCGCATCGCATCTCTTCACAACATTGATCAATGACCGCCATTCCCCGTATGTCACTGGCGGCAAGACACTCACATGTCAGGAATGTCCATGCACAAGCTCGATCAGCAGTTCATCAACAACGAGTGGGTCAAGTCCCACGGCGAGCGCCGTCTGGCGGTCACCAATCCCTTCGAGGAAACCGTCATCGCCGAGGTGACGGCGGGGGATGCGCGTGATGTGGAGGCCGCCGTCACGGCGGCTGCCAATGCCTTCGAGGGCTGGCAGGCACTGAGTGGCGCCGAGCGTGCCGTCTATCTGGAGGCCTTCGCCGAGGGGCTGACATCTCGCCGGGAAGCGCTGGTGGAAATGTCGTGTCGCAACAACGGCAAGATTCGCGCCGAGGCCGAGATCGACCTCGATGATGCGATTGGCTGCTACCGCTACTACGCCGAGCAGGCACGTGCGTTGGATGCGCGTCAGGGCGCGACAGTCACGCATGATGTCGAGGGCTATGCCGCGCACACTTATCACGAGCCGGCAGGCGTGGTGGGGTTGATCACGCCGTGGAACTTCCCGCTGGTCACCAGTGCCTGGAAGGTCGCGCCGGCGCTCGCCGCGGGCTGCACCCTGGTGATCAAGCCGTCCGAGGTGACGCCGTTGCCGGAACAGGTGATGGCCGAGATCGCGCTGGAAGCCGGTCTGCCGGCAGGCGTGTTCAACCTGCTGCACGGCGATGGCGAGGGCATCGGCGCGCCGCTGACGCGTCATCCGCGCATCGACAAGATCTCCTTCACCGGTAGCAATGTGGTCGGCGAGAAGGTCATGCAGGCGGCGGTCTGCGGCACGCGCGGCGTATCGCTGGAGCTGGGCGGCAAGTCAGCGATCATCGTGCTGGAAGATGCCGACGTCGACGACGCCGCCGACTGGGTGATGGCGGGCATCTACTTCAATGCCGGGCAGATCTGCTCCGCCACCTCGCGGCTGCTGGTGCATGAGGCCATCGCCGATGACCTGCACACCGCCCTGGCCAGCCGCATCGACGCGCTGGTACTGGGAGACCCGCTGGACGCCGCGACTCAGATGGGGCCGATAACCAACGCGCGTCAACGTGACACCGTGCTCAATTATCTCAATGTGGCGCGCGAGGAAGGTCTGACGGCGCTGCGTGATGATACCTATCGCAGCCTGCCGGCCAAGGGCTACTTCGTGGCGCCGACGCTTTACAACGATGTCCCGGTGGAAAGCCGTCTATGGCGTGAGGAGATCTTCGGGCCGGTGCTGTGCTCACGTCGCGTGGCGGATGAGGCCGAGGCGATTCGCCTCGCCAACGACAGCGATTTCGGGCTGGTGGCCACGGTGGTCAGTGGTGATGCCAGGCGCGCCCAGCAGATCGGCCGACGTCTGCGCGCAGGCGTGGTGTGGTACAACAGCGAGCAGCTGCCGCTGGTACAGACCAGCTGGGGTGGCTTCAAGCGCAGCGGCATCGGCCGCGAGCTGGGCCCGTGGGGCCTGGCGGGCTATCTGGAGGTCAAGCACATCATCGGGCCGGTACTTGACTGAACGTATTGACTGAGCGTCTTGTGTGACCCGATGACACGACGCCCCGCCTCGGCAATCCCCGAGGCGGGGCGTTTTGGTTCACAGTTTTTACTTCACCACTTTTCCTTTGCGGCTTCCCTTCACGGCTTTCCCATGAAACCAGCGCCTTCTCCTATCAGCCTGCCGCCGCCGTCTGGCTGATCCCATCCCGTGCGCAGCACTGGCCACAATGGCTACCGTGGATGCTCAGCGCCTGCCAGGCATCGAAGGTGCTGAGATAGATGTCGCCACCGAGATTGGCCGGCAGCTCAGAGCGCTTGAGGCGGTCCATCACCGGACCCTTCACTTCACTCAGATGCAGTTTCACGCCAGCGGCGCTCAGGCGCTCATTGATGACTTCCAGGCTTTCCAGCGCGGAGGCATCGATCAGATTGACCGCCTGACAGGCCAGCACCAGATGCTTGAGCGAGGGGCGTTCGGCCATCAGCGCCAGTACGGTGTCTTCCAGATAGCGCGCATTGGCGAAATACAGGCTTTCGTCGATGCGCAGTATCGCCAGTTCGGGGTCGGTCTCCACTTCATGGCGCTCAACATTGCGAAAGTGCTCGCTGCCCGGCACGCGTCCGACCAGCGCACTGTGCGGCTGGCTGGTGCGCTTGAGATAGAGCCCCAGTGACACGAGGATGCCGACGATGATGCCGCTCTCCACCCCCTGCGCGAGGGTAATCACCAGCGTGATCATCAGGGCCGCCCCATCGCCCTTCGAGTAGCGGAAGGTACGCCTGATCGCCGCGAGGTCGATCAGGCTGGTGGTGGCGACGATGATGATGGCCGCCAGCGTCGCGCGTGGCAGCCAGGCCAGCCAGTCCGTCAACCACAGGCTGGCGAGCAGAATGCCGATGGCCGTGAAGGCCCCCGCCAGTGGCGTGGCGGCCCCGGCATCGAAGTTGACCACCGAGCGCGACAGCCCGCCCGAGATGGGCATGCCGCCGCTGACGCCTGCGCCCATGTTGGAGAGCCCCAGCGCGATCAGCTCCTTGTCGGGGTCGATGCGCTGACGCCGACGCGCGGCGAGGGTCTGGGCCAGTGCCAGCGACTCGACGAAGCCGACCACGCTGATCAACAGTGCCGACACCAGCAGTCCCGACCAGTCATTGCTGACAAGGCTTGGCAGGCTGAGGTCGGGCAGCCCGCTAGGCACGGCCCCGACCAGCGCCATGCCGCGCTCGCCCTGATCAAGAGGATCACGCAGTCCCCAGGCCAGCAGACTGGACAGGATGACGGCGAGGATCGGCGTGGTCTTGCACAGCATGCCCGCCGCGCTCTCGCGCATCCCGAGGGCCATCAGGCCCTGCTTGAGATGACGACGCGCCAGCGTCAGGGCGGCCCAGCAGCCCAGCCCGAGGGCCAGTGTCGGCCAATGCACGCCGGCCCCTTGCGGCAATGACAGCCACGACTCCCCCATCTCGAGCAGATTGCCGCCACTCAGGCGCAGGCCGCTCATGGGCCCGAGCTGGCTGGCGATGATCAGGACACCGGAGGCCGTCATGAACCCGGAGATCACCGGGTGGCTGATGAAATTCACCAGCGCCCCCAACCGCAACAGCCCCATTGCCACCAGCATGGCACCGGAGATGAGCGCCAGCAGCAGCGCAGCGGCGAGCATCTCGGGCGTCGAGAGCGCGGTACCCTCGGCACCGCTCATGCCTGCGATGGCAGACGCCGTCATCAACGAGATGATCGCCACCGGCCCGACGGCCAGCGTGCTGCTGGTGCCGAACAGCGCATACAGCACCAACGGCAACATGCTGGCATACAGGCCGACCTGCGCCGGCAGCCCCGCCAGCAGCGCATAGGCGAGCG
The DNA here is from genome assembly GCF_056493605.1 of Cobetia sp. BL01. NCBI lineage: Bacteria > Pseudomonadati > Pseudomonadota > Gammaproteobacteria > Oceanospirillales > Halomonadaceae > Cobetia > Cobetia sp. BL01. The sequence continues at coordinate 418,069 of NZ_JBVBEE010000003.1, forward strand.
CCTGCGGCACCAGCATGACACTGACGATCACCGCCGCCAGCAGATCTCGCCCGAGGCTCTGGCGATCATACTGGGCAAGCCAACCCGCCAGCGGCAGCCAGCGGGCCAGCGCGCCGCGCGAGCGTGCGTTGGTCAGCTCGGACGGCTCAGACATCGCGTGACGCCGGACGCGCCAGCCACTCATGGCCCTTGAGCATCAGGTTCCAGTAGATGAACGGCAGGCCACGTGCCTTGAGCTGCCAGGCCAGACGCGTCGGGCGGGTACCGTCATTGAGCCACTTGGGGAAGGTCGGCTGCAGCTCACCGCCGTAGCCGAATTCCGCCAGCACGATGCGTCCGTTCTCCACCGTCAGCGGGCAGGAGCCATAGCCACGATAGTCCGCCGCCAGCGATTCGCCGGCCAGGGTCGCGAGCAGATTTTCCACCACCACCGGCGCCTGCTCGCGCACGGCCGCGGCGGTCTTGGCGTTCGAGGTACCGCTGATATCCCCCAGTCCGAAGATGTCGGGATGGGTGATGTGCTGCAGGGTCTCGGGTTCAAGCTCCAGCCAGCCAGCGGCGTTGGCAAGCCCCGAGTCCTTGATCAAGGCCGGCGCCTTCTGCGGCGGTACCACATGCAGCATGTCGAAGGACTGCTCGACGATCTGCGGCTCACCGCCTTCCTCGGCCGCCGCCACCTCGAAACGCGCCGTCTGCGCTTCCCCATCCACGGCGATCAGACGCTGATGGAACTGCACCTCGATGCCATAGCCCTTCACGGTCTCTTCCAGCGCAGGCACATAGGCCGGTACGCCGAACATCACGCCCCCGGCGTTGTGGAAGGTGACCTCCAGCTGACCGAGCACATCTTCACGCTGCCAGTGATCGCAGGACAGGTACATCGCCTTCTGGGGGGCGCCGGCACACTTGATCGGCATCGGTGGCTGGGTGAACAGCGCACGACCGCTGCGCAGGGACTGCACCAGCTGCCAGGTATAAGGCGCGAGATCATAGCGGTAATTGGAGGTGACGCCATTCTTGCCCAGGGTCTCTTCGAGGCCTTCGATGGCCGCCCAGTCCAGCTCAAGCCCGATGGCCAGCACCAGACGCTCATAGCGAAGCTTGCGCCCATCCCCCAGCGTGACCTCATGCGCGTCCGCGTCGATGCCCACCACGGACTCGCGATACCAGTGCACGCCCTTGGGCATCACCGTGGACATCGGCCGGCGAGTGGACTCCGGGGTGAAGATCCCGCCGCCGACCATCGTCCAGCCCGGCTGATAGCTGTGCTGCTCCGATGGCTCGACGATGGCGACATCCATGCCGGCCTGACGCTTGAGCAGGCTGGCAGCCACGGCAATCCCGCCGGCCCCTCCTCCCAGAATCACCACCTTGTGGGCATTGGGGGGCACCGTGACAGTCGTCTCGCCCCTGGTTGCTGGTGACGGTGATGAGGCTGAATCGCTGGCGGGATTGTTCATCCGTGACTCCTTGAAAAGAAAATGGGCATAGACACGTAAGAAGTCTACGTCATTTATTTACCTGTGCAGGCGGCGAGGGTCAGAAACGATTGAGCGGAATCTTGAGATAGGCCTGATCATTGGCGTCCTCAGGCGGCATCTGGCCGGCCCGCATGTTGACCTGGACCGCCGGCAGCATCAGGCGCGGCATGCCAAGCCCGGCATCGCGCTTCGAACGCATGGCCACGAAGGCCGCTTCATCAATCCCGGTGTGCACGTGGATATTGTGCTTACGCTGCTCCCCGACCGTGGTCTCACAACAGAAGCCCTCGCGCCCTTCGGCGGAATAGTCGTGACACAGATACAGGCGGGAGCTGTCAGGCAGCGCCAGCACCTTGTGGATCGAGCGGTACAGGGTGCGCGCATCACCGCCGGGGAAATCACAGCGCGCGGTGCCGTAATCGGGCATGAACAGCGTATCGCCGACGAAGACGGCGTCACCGATCACATAGCTCACGCAGGCAGGCGTATGGCCCGGAGTATGCAGCACGCGGCATTCAAGCCCGCCGATGGCCAGGCTGTCGCCCTCTTCCAGCAAGCGGTCGAACTGACGTCCGTCACGCGCGAAACCCGCCTCGGCCGCGAAGATGTCCGCAAAGATGTCCTGCACCTCACGGATGCGTGCTCCGATCGCCAGTTGGCAATCAAGCTTGTCTTTCAGGTAGGCGGCGGCCGACAGGTGGTCGGCATGGACGTGGGTCTCGAGAATCCATTCCACCTCCAGCGACTCGTCCGCGATGTGGGCCAGCAGGGCATCCGCCGACTGCGTGGTGGTGCGGGCTGCGGGGTAATCGAAATCCAGTACCGGATCAATGATCGCGCAACGCCGGGAGTGCGGGTCACGCACCAGATGCGTGAAGGTATTGCTGTCTTCGTCGAAGAAGCTCTCGACATGGGGCTGCAGTGTCGGGGTTGCCATCCTTCGGCCTCCTGAGTCAATCAAGGGTGAATGGACTTCAGCCTACGCCTGCCCAGGCGCGAACACAAAAATAGAATAACGATAAATCCATTTGGAATAACCGTAATACCTAATTGATAACTAATTGATATCAGCCATCAAAAAAGGCACGTGACGGTGCCTCGGATATCGCTAGGCGCGCCTCTCACCCTAAGGTATAGCGGATAAACGTTATCGCTCACGTTAGACTATTATTGTCAGGTGACACGATTCACCTTTACACTCTTGAACGTTTAACCTCCGCGAATCGCTGTCTTTCCTTCACGCCTCATTGGATGAGCTACGCCATGCCACGCATTCTTCAATGGTCGATCACGGTCGCTCTCGCCGGCTTCCTGTTCGGCTTCGATACCGCTGTCATCTCAGGTGCGGACACCTCTCTGCAGAGCCAGTGGGGTCTCAGCGACCTCATGCACGGCCTGGTCATCATGTCGATGGCACTGTGGGGCACGGTCATCGGTGCCATCTTCGGCAACTGGCCGACAGATCACTTCGGCCGCCGCGCGACCCTGATCGGGATCGGGATCCTCTATCTGGTCTCGGCGCTGGGTTCGGCGCTGGCCACCGACCCTTATGTGTTCTCATTCTTCCGCCTGCTGGGGGGGCTCGGTGTCGGCGCGTCCTCCGTGGCAGCACCCATCTACATCTCCGAGATTGCCCCCCGCGAGCGCCGTGGAGCGCTGGTCGGGCTCTACCAGTTCAACATCGTTTTCGGGATTCTGATCGCCTTCGTCTCCAACTACTTCATCGGCTTCGTCGATGGTGAGAATTGGCGCTGGATGCTGGGGGTGGAAGCCGTGCCGGCGGCGCTCTACCTGCTGATGATCTGCAAGGTACCGCGCAGCCCGCGCTGGTTGATCCTCAAGCGCAATGACGAGGCGGCTGCCGCCGAGATCATCCGACTGATCAACCCCAAGGCCGACATCGCCGAGGAAATCGCCATCATCCGTGGCACGGAAAGCGAGGAAAGTGCCAAGCAGCACACCCGTCTGTTCGCCTGGCGCTATCGTCTGCCGATCCTGTTCGCCTTCCTGATCGCGGCCTTCAATCAGCTCTCCGGCATCAACTTCATCATCTACTACGCGCCGCGCATTCTGGCCGAGGCGCAGCTGGAATCGAGCGCCGCCCTGCTCTCGACGGCCGGGATCGGGGTCATCAATCTGGTCTTCACCATGCTGGGGATGTCACTGATCGACAAGCTGGGCCGCCGCACCCTGATCCTGATCGGCTCGGCCGGCTATCTGCTGTCGCTGTGCCTGATCGCCTGGGCCTTCCATCTCGAGGACTTCTCCGCCATGGGCGGCTATGGCGTGCCGATCCTGCTGGGCGTGTTCATCGCGGCGCATGCCATGAGTCAGGGCACGGTGATCTGGGTGTTCATCTCCGAGATCTTCCCCAACAAGGTACGCGCCATGGGCCAGTCCTTCGGCAGCTCCGTACACTGGATCTTCGCGGCCCTGATCGCGTTGCTGATGCCGACCATCCTCAGCCACTTCAGCGGTGGGCCGGTGTTTGCCTTCTTCGCCTTAATGATGCTACTGCAACTGATCTTCGTGCTGTTCTTCATGCCCGAGACCAAGGGTGTCTCGCTTGAGGAACTGCAGGGCCGCCTGGTTCGTCCCACCCAACGCGAACAGGCCGCAGCGCTCGAACCCCAGAGCCGCTGACCCGCGACGGCCCGCCTCTCGGCTGACACATGCCATCCCCACGACGCCCCGCCCTGCGGGGCGTTCTCGTTGCTGCCCTCTTGATTGCCCTCGTCAGTTCCCTCGTCAGCCCCCTTGAGTGCCATCTTCACTGCCCGGTTCACGATGTCGTGAAACGTTCAATCAGCGTGTCATCAGCGCCAACGCAACAGACTGGCGTAACGTCTGAAAATTACGAATCATTACCAACATATCCTTTGGTATCGAAAGCATTGCGGGGGCGCCAAATTTAGTGAAATGATCCATCCGAAACGTTTCGGAAGATGCTTTTCAGCGATTTCTCGACCTGACACCTTGCCAGAGACCTCCACCATGCCACCGAAGATCACGCTGAAATATCTCGCCACTGAACTGGGGCTCTCGGTGACCACCGTCTCTCGCGCCCTGGGGGGGTTCGAGGATGTCAGCGTAGCGACACGTGAACGAGTCCAGGCCTTCGCCAACGACGTGGGCTATCAACCCAACCAGAGCGCACGCCGACTGAAGACCGGCCGCACCTCCTCGGTGGGCTACATCATGAACGGCGCCCAGGGCGACTTTCGTGACCAGTTCAACACCCGCCTGCTGGTGGCGCTGGGGCAGGCACTGCACGATGCCGCACCGGAGCACGACCTCATCGTCACCACGGTGCCGGAAGACCGCGACGAGCTGGAGACCTACAAGCGTTTCATCGATGGCGGCAAGGTGGACTCCTTCGTGGTGGCGCGTACCTGCATCCAGGACCCGCGCGTCGATTTCCTGCTCGACAGCGGTGTCCCCTTCGTCACCCACGGTCGCACCGGCCGCGCCGACGAGCACGACTGGGTCGACATCAATGCCGCCGATGGTTTCCTGCGCGCCACTCGCCATCTGATCCAGCAAGGACATCGCAACATTCTGTTCCTCAACTTCTTCAGCGATCTCTATACCGCGGTGGAGCGTGAGACCGGCTATCTGCAGGCCATGCGCGAGGCCAGCCTCGCCCCCAGCTCGCGCCATTGCCCCCACGGTTACGCCAGCGCCTATCAGATCGCCAGAGAGGTGCTGGCGAGTGCCGATGCCCCCACCGCCTTCGTGTGCGCCAGCGACATCTTCGCCTACGGGGTGATGGAAGCCGTCAGCGAGAGCGGGCGTACGCCCGGGCGGGATATCGCCATCATCGGGGCGGACAACCTGCCACCGCTGATGTACCAGCAACCCAGCCTGAGCACGCTGGACATCTCCTTCGAGACCGTAAGCCAAGCGCTGATCGAGCTGGTACTGGCCCCGCGAGAGGGTGTGCCACGCCACCGCTGTTTCGATTACGAGCTTCTGCTGCGCGATACCACTGGCTGACGCGCCGCCCGTGAACGCTGCCTCTTCATCCCACTACCCGCCCCGGGAGACACCCATGCGCAAGATGCCGACCGCCCTCGCCGTGATGGCACTGTTGGGCAGCACCTCCGCCCTCGCTGACCTCACCTTCTTCAGCACCCAGGCAAGGCCGCTGGAAGAAGCCCAGCAGATGCGCGAGATCGCCCTGGCACCCTACGCCGAGTCCATCGATTACATGCCGCAGGAAACCGGTACCTTCCTGTCACGACTGGAGGCGGAGAAGTCGAGTCCCGAAGGCGCGCTGGACCTGCTCGGCGGCCTGCATGGCGAGCTGGGCTCGCTGACGCCCGGCATTCTCGCGCCACTGGATACGCTGGCAAGCACGCTCAAGGACAAGGGCATCAGCGAGCAATACCTGACGCTGGGCAAGCTGGGCGGCGAGCAACAGCGCTACATCCCCTGGATGCAGGCCACCTACATCATGGCGGCCAATCGCAAGGCGCTGCCCTACCTGCCCGAAGGCGCGGATCTCGATGCACTGAGCTATGACGAGCTGCTGGCCTGGGGGCGCAATCTCGAGACCGCCACCGGCCAGCCCAAGCTGGGCTTCCCGGCCGGTCGCTAGGGGCTGATCCACCGCTTCCTGGAAGGCTATCTCTATCCCTCCTTCACCCATTCGGTGGTGCGCGAGTTCCGCAGCGCCGATGCCGTGGCCATGTGGCAGAAGTTCCGCGAGATCTGGACGGTGACCAATCCACGCTCCACCGCCTACGGCTTCATGCAGGAACCGCTGCTCAATGGTGAGGTATGGGTGGCGTTCGATCACACCGCGCGTCTCAAGGATGCCTTCAACAAGCGTCCCGATGATTTCGTGGCCTTCCCGGCGCCGGCAGGCCCCAGCGGTCGAGGCTACATGCCGGTGGTGGCAGGGCTGGCGATGCCGGCCAATGCCTCCGACCCCGCAGCCAGTCGCAAGCTGATCCGCTATCTGATGACGCCCGAGGCCCAGATTCGCACCCTGCGCGCCACCAACTTCTTCCCCGTGGTCACCGCTGAATTGCCCGATGATCTGCCCGCCAGCATTCGCATGTCCGGCAAGGCGGTGGCGACACAGTCTTCCGCCGAGGATGCCTTGCTGTCCCTGCTGCCCAGTGGCCTGGGGCAACAGGCGGGCCTGTTCAACAAGATCTACCGCGATGCCTTCGTGCAGATCGTGCTGCGCGGCGCCGACATCGAGGAGACGCTGGATATTCTCGCGCCGCGCCTGCAGACGCTGATCGACACCGCAGGGGCCAGCTGCTGGCTGCCGGACACGCCCAGCGACGGCCCCTGCCCGGTCAAGTAATTCGCTCACTCGAGCCGTCGCTCGACAGCACGCATCACTCGCAACACTTGCAACACAAGCAGCAGCAACGGCACCCCTCGACGGGTCGCCATGACGGTACGCCAACCCCTGTCATGCCGACCCGGTGCCACGAACCCCTTCCGACACGCCATCACAACAACGTCAAAGGTGAGCAAAGATGAAGCATGATCGCTGGCTACCTTATTACCTGATCGCCCCCAGCCTGCTGTTCATGGGCGCCTTCACCCCTTTCTGGAGATCTTCGCCCAGGCCTTCACCCAGCCTGACGGCGGCGTGAGCCTCGCCAACTTCACGCGCATCTATCAGGACTTCAATTTCTGGCCCTCGCTCAAGAACACCCTGCTGCTCACCGGTGTCGTGGTGCCGGTCCAGCTGGTGCTGGCCATCGGCATGGCGCTGATGGTCACAAAGATGAACAAGGGGCGCGACAGCATCCTCTACATCTGGACCATCCCGCTGGGCATCTCCGATCTGGCCGCCGGCATCATCTGGCTGGCGATCCTGGAACAGTTCGGGTTTCTCAACAGCTTCTTGAGCGCGGTCAGCGTGATCGATGCGCCAACCTCGTGGCTCAACTATCAGAACGCCTTCGCGCTGTTCCTGGCAGTGGTGGTCGCGGAAATCTGGCGCGGCACCGCCATCGTGCTGGTGACCCTGGTGTCGGGCATGGGGCTGATCCCCAAGGAATATGACGAGGCCGGTCAGGTGTTCGGCGCCAGCTACTGGCAGCGCCTGTGGAAGATCACCCTGCCGATGCTGCGCCCGAGCATCCAGTCGGCACTGATTCTGCGCACCCTGCTGGCACTGGAAGTCTTCGCGGTGGTGATGATGCTGGCGGCAGCGACATGCCGGTACTGATGAGCGAGACTTTCGACTGGCAGTTCCTCTATCAGCAGACCGGCGCCGCCTCCGCCTACGCGGTGCTGATCATGCTGATCTCGGTAGTCATCACCGGCTGCTACCTCAAGTTCCTCAACGTTCCGAAGGAGGCACGCTGATGAAATCCACGACATCCGAGGCCATCATGCCGGCTCCCGTGTCTTCTCGTTCCGATTCCCAGGCCCCGGCGCAGGCGCAGAGCGCACACAAGCCACGCCGTCATGACATGGCCTGGAAATGGCTGTTCCGTGCCGGTGTCGCGATTCTGGTGCTGTGGGTGCTGGTGCCCATCGCCCTGCTGATGCTCAGCAGTGTCAGCACCCCGGAGCAGATCAGCGGCTGGCCCAAGACCCTGCCCCCGGCGCTGAGCTTCGAGACCCTCGACTTCTTCTGGCACTACCAGGGCGTGATCAGTGCGCTGGGCAACTCGCTGCTGGCCGCCGCCTTCACGATGGTGATCGCCATCGTGCTCGGCGCTCCCGCCGGGTATGCGCTGGCCCGCTTCGTGTTCCCGGGCATGAACGCCTTTCGTCTGATCATCATCCTGTCGCGGGCCTTCCCGATGCCGCTGCTGGCGCTGCCGCTGGCCGTCATCTTCATCCAGGTGGGCATCGATGACTCCATCCTGGGGCTGGCGATGGTCCACGCCACCCTGGCACTGCCCTTCGCGGTGCTAATCACCTCGAGCCTGTTCATGGGCATCCCGGTAGAACTCGAGGAAGCCGCCTGGCTGATGGGCTGCAACCGCTGGCAGGCCTTCCGCCGTGTGGTGTTGCCGCTGGCCGCGCCGGGCATCACCGCCTCTGCGGTATTCGCCTTCGTGATCTCGTGGAACGAGGTGTTCGCCTCGGCGATTCTCACCGTCGAGAACCGCACCCTGACGGCCTTTCTGGTCCAGAGCCTTTCCGAGTCGCCCGCCGAGATCAAATACGCCGGCGGTCTGATCCTGGTCGTTCCGGCGCTGCTGTTCCTGTTCGCGATCCACAAGTACCTGTCCAGCATGTGGGGCATTTCCAACCGCTAGCGTACGGCCCTTCAACCGGCCAATGCATGACGACGGCGGTCACCTGTCCATCCAGCGCCGTCGCTCACGATTACAAGGAGTCCGACCATGTCAGCCATCCAGATCAGTGCCGTACGCAAGCAGTTCGGCAAGCAGGAAATCCTCAAGTCCATCGATCTCGAGATCCGTGACAAGGAATTCACCGTGCTGCTCGGCCCGTCCGGCTGCGGCAAGTCCACCCTGCTGCGCATCATCGCGGGGCTGGAGTACGAGAGCAGCGGCTCGATCCGCATCGGCGAGCGTGAGATCACCTCCCTGGCACCGCGGGATCGCCGCATCGCGGTCATGAAGGGGGGCCAGATCGAGCAATACGCGCCGCCCTCCGAGATCTACCACTATCCGGCGACCGAATTCGTCGGCAGTTTCATCGGCAATCCACCAATGAACTTCATCGCCCCGGATGCGCGCTGGCACCAGGCCGCCCCGGCCGCCAGCCAGATCCACAGGTGCGGTATCCGCCCCGAGGACTTCGAGGTGCGTTTCGAGCCCACCGAGGACTTCGCGCCGGTCCGTGTGCTGGTCACGGAGCTGCTGGGCTCCCACAAGCAGCTGACTGCCCGCTTCGGGGACGAGATGCTGCGCGTCAACGTACCGAGTGACCTGGAGATCGCCAATGGCAGTGACATCCACATCCGGCCGCTGGCCGAGAAGATGCGCTTCTATGACCACAGCGGCCAGCTGATGTCGGCGTGAGGCGTGTTGATCCCTTTCGACCCGAGCCTTTGATTGCGAACCTTTGATCCAGAACCTTTGATCCAGAACCTTTGATCCAGAACCTTTGATCCAGAACCTTTGATCCAGAACCTTTGATCCAGAACCTTTGATCCAGAACCTTTGATCCAGAACCTTTGATTTCGAACCTGTCATCCCGAACGGAGTCGACTTACATGAATGCCAAGCTCGACGCGCTCAGCGCTCACGACGTTCTCAAGCTCAACGACCTGGGCGGCTACACCGTCCCCACGCGTGGCCTCTACCCCTTCCAGTGGAACTGGGACGCCGCCATCACCGCGCTGGGCTGGCTGGCGGCCGGTGACGAGGCACGTGCCTGGCGTGAGATCGAGCGTCTGCTGGAAGGCCAGTGGGACAACGGCATGGTGCCGCACATCGTCTTCCACGGTGACGCGGAAACCTACTTCCCGGGGCCGGAAGTCTGGGGCGTTAAGCGCAGCCCGGCGACCAGCGCCATCTCCCAGCCACCGGTGCTGGCCAGCGTCATGAAGCTGCTGTTCGAGGAAGGCCGTGACCGCCGGCTTGCCGAGGAGAAACTGGCCGCCACCCTGCCTGGCGTCATCCGCTATCACCTGTGGTTCTACCGCGACCGTGATCCGGAACATACCGGCCGCGTGTGCAGCTATCACCCCTGGGAGTCCGGCATGGACAACAGCCCCCAGTGGGATGGCCCGCTGGCTGGCGTGCCGCCGGTCGATGCCGAATACGTGCGTCGCGATACGGGGCTGGTCGACCCGTCCGAGCGCCCGCACAAGTACGAATATGATCGTTACATCTATCTGGTGAAGTTCTTCCAGCAGAACGAGCACGACGCCGAGGTGCTGTATCGCGACTGCCCGTACCGCGTCGAGGACATCAGCCTCATCTCCATCCTGCACCGTGGCACGCGCGACCTGATCGCGCTATGCGAAGAGGATGCCGCCGGTCTGGGCCTGGTCAACGCCCACGGCGAGGCGCTTTACAGCCTCAAGCAGTCGCTGGCGCGCACCGAGGAAGGCGTGCAGGCGCTGTGGAGCGATGAGCTGGGCTGCTTCCTCAGCCGCGATGCGCGTGCCAATGTGCTGCTGGAGCACGTCACCACCGCCGGTATCCTGCCGCTGTTCGCCGGGGTCGCCAGCGGTGCCCAGGCGCAGCGCATGGGCGGCCTGCTCGAGGACTGGCTGGAACAGGCGCCCTTCGGTGTCGCCTCCACCCACCCGGCCAGCACCCGCTTTGAGCCCAAGCGCTACTGGCGCGGGCCGAGCTGGCTGCACATCAACTGGATGCTGGCCATCGGCTGTGAGGAATATGGCATGTCCCGCGAGGCCGACCGGATCAAGCAGGCCAGCCAGCAGTGCATCGCGGCGGCAGGCTACTATGAATACTTCAATTCGGTGACCGGCGAAGGCTGTGGCGGTCGCGACTTCTCCTGGACGGCAGCGATGGACCTCTACTGGCTCAACCCGCTGGAAAGCTTCACCGCCAGCAAGGCGGCGTCCGGCGTCGAGGAGGTCTCCTGATGACTCAGCACGCCTCTCAACAGATGCAGGCGCCGCAGAAGGCACCGCTGACCCGGCAGGCTGTGCCGCCCATGCCGGCAACGTTCGCCAGCCGCGGCTTTCTGGACACGCATATCCGCTCGATCATGGACTTCTATCTGCCGCGCGCGGTGGATCAGGAACGCGGCGGCTACTTCCAGGCGTATCGTGATGACGGCAGCGTGTATGCACCCGCAGCGCGTCATCTGGTCAGCAGCACGCGGATGATCTTCAACTTCGCGATGGAATATCTGCGCACCGGTGACCAGGCGTGTCTGGCCGCGACCCGTCATGGCATCGATTATCTGCGCGAGGTGCATCTCGATCCGCAGACCGGTGGTTACCTGTGGTCGCTGAGCGAGCAAGGCGAGGCGGATCATACCAACCAGTGCTACGGACTGGCGTTCGTGATGCTGGCCTACGCGACGGCCTGGCGCGCCGGTATCGAGGAGGCCCGCGGCTGGCTGGACGAGACCCACGCCCTGATGGAGCAGCATTTCTGGTCGGAGTACCACGGTCTGTACGCCGATGAAGCCAGTGCCGACTGGCAGACACTGTCTGACTACCGTGGCCAGAACGCCAACATGCACGCCTGTGAAGCCATGCTGGCCGCCTTTGAAGCCACGAATGACGAACGCTATCTGGAGCGGGCCATGACCCTGGCCCGCAACATCTGCCAGCGTCAGGCCGCCAAGGCCGATGGCCTGATCTGGGAGCATTACGATCGCGACTGGAACGTCGACTGGGACTACAACCGCGACGACCCCAAGCACCTCTACCGCCCGTGGGGCTTCCAGCCGGGCCACCTGACCGCATGGGCCAAGCTGCTGCTGATGCTCAAGCGTCACCGCGATGACGACTGGCTGCTGCCGACCGCGAAGCGTCTGTTCGATACCGCGATGGATCTGGCCTGGGACGGCGAACATGGTGGGCTCTACTACGGCTTCGCGCCGGATGGCACCATCTGCGACCACGAGAAGTACTTCTGGGTGCAGGCAGAGAGCCTGGTGGCCGCAGCGCTGCTGAACGAGGCCACCGGCGAGTCGCACTACGCCGAGTGGTATGAACGCCTGTGGGGCTACGCCTGGCAGCACTTCATCGACCATCGCTACGGCGCCTGGTATCGCCTGCTGAATGCCGACAACCAACGCTTCGATGATCTCAAGAGCTCGCCCGGGGCCAAGTGTGACTACCACAGCCTCGGCGCCTGCCATGAGCTGCTGCGCGTGATCACGGACGACTGAGCCCTGTCGCACTGCGACTGCACCACCCGACACCCCGCCCTGTGCGGGGTGTCCTCGTATGAGGAGAGCCTTCTCTGTCCATCGCCGTCCGCCAGCATGCTCTATTTATTCGTACACCTATCATGTTTCTTTAGCGCGCCGCTCGTGACAATACTGAAACCCGCTGATCGCTCCACCAGAGGGCGACAGGCTCGGGGTCTCCCCGAGGCGGTGCCCGTGTCTGAGACGTCGTCACGACACAAGCGCGCACTGGACAAGAAGGCGCCTCACAAGCCGTTGCTATTCAAGCAGTTCTTACACAAGAAGTTACTACACAAGCAGTCACTACAATAACAAGCGGAGTCCCACATGCCCCTCGCTCAACTCCTGGACTGGCGGTTGCATCTGCTGGTCGTGGTGCTATCTCTCGGCGCCGAACTGATCGGTATCCTCAAGTTCCCCCTCGGCCCCGGCACCCTGCTGCTGTTGCCCCTGTTCTATGCCTTCATTGCGGCCGTGCTGTGCAATCCGCACCTGTTCAGCGGCACGAAACGTGTCATCCCGCCGGTGATCAGCGCGGCGGCAGGACCGGTCATCCTGCTGTCGATCATGCCGTTCATCGCCCGCTTCGGCTCCACCATCGGCCCGGCCATCGAGCAGCTGATCTCGGCAGGTCCGGCGCTGATCCTGCAGGAGCTGGGCAATCTGGGTACCATGCTGATCGCGATGCCGATCGCGGTCGTTGTGCTCAAGATGGGCCGTGAGGCGATCGGTGCGACCTACTCCATCGCGCGGGAACCCAATATCGCGATCATCTCCGACAAATATGGCCTCAAGGGCCCGGAAGGTGTCGGCGTGATGGGCGTCTATGTCGTGGGTACCATGTTCGGCACCCTGTGGTTCGCGTTGATGGCGGGCTACCTGACCTCGCTGGATATCTTCGACCCGCGTGCGCTGGCCATGGCGTGTGGTGTCGGCAGCGGCAGCATGGTGGCGGCATGTTCCGGCGCCATCGCCGGTGCCCTGCCGGAGATGGGCGAGGAGCTGTTGGCCTTCGCCGGCGCCAGCAACCTGCTGACCTATGCCACCGGCCTCTACGTGTCCCTGTTCATCGCCCTGCCGGTCGCCGAGCGCCTGTTCACCTTCTTCAGCCGCAAGCGAGCCGGCGACAATGGCGCCATGAATGACGAGGAAGCCACGCTTGCCTCCGAGGCGCTGGCCGAAGATCGCCCGGAGAACCAGCTGGGCAAGACGGCACTGGTGGTCGCGGCGGTCTGTGTGGTCGGCTGGGTGGTCAACACCATCAACGGTGCCAGCCTGATCGACGCCGCCCCCGGCATGCTGATCCTCTACGTGATGACCATGCTCGGCCTTGGCGTCGCTCGCCTGATGCCCTTCTATCTGCCGGCCATCGCCTGGGTGTCGCTGGTCAGCATTCTGATGACACTGCCATGGTTCCCGGGCAGCGGCTGGATCACCGAGCAGCTGAGCTTCGTCAACTTCCTTGCCATCGTCACGCCGGTACTCGGCTACGCGGGTCTGGCGCTGAGCAAGCGCGAGTTCAGCATGTTCCGCCAGGCTGGCTGGAAGCTGGTGATCATCTCGCTGCTGGTCTTCACTGGCACCTATATCGGCTCGGCGGTCGTGGCGCAGGCACTGCTCTGATCACACGGGCTTCGCACGTTGCTTCCCCCCCTCTCAACACATTCAAGCCGGCACTCCAGGGTGCCGGTTTCCACAGGAATTCAGCATGCAACTACCCGAGAACATCGACGAGGCACTGCTGCGCAGCTGGCGTCATGAGTTTCATCAGCATCCCGAGACGGCCTTCGAGGAGCACCGCACCTCGGCGCGCGTCGCCGAGATCCTGCGTGCGGCGGGTCTCGAGGTCACCACCGGACTTGCCGAGACCGGCGTGGTGGCGGTGCTGGATGGCAATCTGGGGCCGGGACGTACCATCGGTCTGCGTGCCGACATGGACGCGCTGGATGTCACCGAGGCCAACGCCGTCTCACATTGCTCGCATACACCGGGCAAGATGCATGCCTGTGGCCACGACGGCCATACCACCATGCTGCTGGGCGCGGCCTGTACGCTGGCGCGTGATCCGGACTTCGCCGGGCGCGTGGTGTTCGTGTTCCAGCCCGCCGAGGAAAACGAAGGCGGCGGACGCCGCATGGTCGAGGATGGCCTGTTCGAGCAGTTCCCGATGGAGGCCATCTACGGCCTGCACAACTGGCCGGGACTGGCGCTGGGCGAAGCCGCCGTGCATGACGAGGCGGTGATGGCGGCCTTCGATGTCTTCACCCTGACCTTGAGCGGTCATGGCTGTCATGCGGCCATGCCGCATCTGGGCAAGGACACCATCCTGGCGGCCTGCCAGCTGGTGACCCAGCTTCAGGGGCTGATCAGCCGCGAGACGCCGGCCCACAAGACCGCGATTCTCAGCATCACCCAGTTCCATGCCGGCGATGCCTTCAACGTGATGCCGGAAGTGGTCGAGCTGCGTGGCACGCTGCGCTGTTTCGACCCGGCACTGCGGGCGCACCTGCAGCAGCGCTTCCATGATGCCGTCGATGCCATGGCGACCTTCCATGGCCTCAAGGTCGAGTTCGACTATCAGCCACGCTACCCGGCGACCCTCAATACTCCGGGACACGCCGAACGCTGTGCCAATGTCCTGGCGCAACTGCCCGGCATCCAGAAGGTCCATCGCGATCTGCCGCCCTCCATGGCCTCGGAGGACTTCGCCTATCTGCTGCAGGAGTGCCCCGGCGCCTATATCTGGCTGGGCAACGGCGAGGACAGCGCCTCACTGCACAACCCCAACTACGACTTCAACGACGCTGCCACCCCCATCGGGGTCAGCTATTGGACGTCACTGGTGCGCGAGTTGCTGACGCGCGATTGATGGCCACATGCCCTTGGCGGCAAGCGCGATGCGAATGACGTCGCCAGGCGCGGCGTTGAACTTGATCAAGGACCATCGCAATCTACACAGTGTCATGACTCTGGTGAGGAAGGAGCGACATGAAAATCAGCGTGATCGGCAGGGAAGCCATTGGCGCACGGAGCCGTACGGCGCTCTCAAGGGCAGGGTTTGAGGTGGCGGGCGAAGTGGCAGACAAGCTGACGGACCAGGTGACGGCCGAGACGGCGGGCGCTGCGACCGCCACGGTGGAGCAACGCTGCCACGCGCCTCATGAGCAGAGCGAGGCCGAGCGGTGGTTCGATACGCATGCACGGCCGCGTGAGCGATTCACCAGCGAGGTCTACCTGCTGGCGCTGGCAACCTCCCAACAGGTGCAGAAGGTACTGACTGGCAAGGAAGGCCTGCTGCGACTGGCACCGCCGGGCAGTGTCATCGTCGATCTCTGCCGGGGCGATGTGAATATCAGCCGTGAGCTGGCCGTGCAGACCCGGCTGGCTGGCCATCACTGGCTGGAAGCGGCTTCCAGTCGCGACCCTCGCGATGAGAGCGAAGGCCATCTCACGCTGCTGGTCGGCGGTGATGACGCCACCGTGCAACGCATGACGCCCCTGCTCGAGGCCATCGCTACCCGCCACCTGCACGTCGGGGATGCCGGCTGTGGGCATGCGGCCGTGCTGGCCAATGACTATCTCCACGCCGCCCATCTCATCACCACGGCAGAGGCGATCGCGATGGCCTATCGCGCCGGGGTGCGGCCTCACGCCTGCATCGATGCCATCAATCTGGGCGCCGGCCGCAGCGCCGTCAGCGAAGTGAATTTCCCGCGCTGGGTGCTGCCGGGAGATTATGATTCCGGTATCTCCACCGGTGCCCTGCGCCGCGACCTGCGCCTGGCGCGCAGCTACGTGACCACCCTCAAGCTGCCTTCCGGGTTGATGAAGGCGGTCTTCGATCGCTGGCAACCACCCGAACTGTGCCCGGCGGATGAAGATGACATCCATCATCTGTGTGATCGCTGGCTCAGTGATATTCCCGCTCAACTGCGTCACACCTCATCACCTGCCACCGACGCCCCGAGCACGCTGACCGACGCCGGGGCGCCTCGCTCATCAGGTCGCGATGCCTCGGCGCCGGGCAGGGTGACGGATGGCTCCCGGCCGCCTGCCGAGAAAGCCTGAGCCCACCCCCATCGCGGGCTGACGCGTCTTGTCTTCGCCCCCGATAGGCCTACTCCTGACGGGGGCCACTGAAGGCCGTGATCCAGCGCTCCAGGTGGGGCAGAAGTTGAAGACTGGCCCGTGGCATGCGCCGTCCGATCCGCGTGATGATGTGGGCGCGTGCCTGGCGAAAGGCGCTGCATTCCACATCACGAGCGATCAATACGCCCTCCTCCAGCTCGCGCGCAGCCGCGAAGGCCGGCAGCAGCGTGATGCACAGCTCCGAGCGTGCGGCCTGCTTGAGCACCTCCATGGAATTGGTCTGCATCACCATGTGGGGACGTACGCCCGCGTCACGAAAGCCGTCATCCATCAGCTGACGCACTCCATGGGTGGGGCCCCACAACGCCATGGGATGCGCTGCCACCTCTTCCAGGGTCAGCGCATGGTTCACCGCCGCCAGCGGATGCTCTGGGGACATCATCGCCACCAGCGGTTGTGGGCTTGAATGCCAGAAGCGCAATTGAGGGTGCACGCGTTCGTGGTACATCAGGCCGATATCCGCCTCATCCTCGACCACACGGTCGATGATGCTCTGCATGCTGCCGGTATTGACCTTGAGGGTGATCCCCGGGTACTGGGATCGGAAGGCACGCAGGGGGATGTTGACGAGATCGCCCACGAAGCCTTCGCCGATGATCAGGCGAATCTCGCCGGTTTCCAGCCGCTGGTAGGCATCCAGACGCTCACCGAAGCTTTGATCCAGCTGCTCGCGCTGCTGAATGTAGTCCAGCAGCATCTCGCCCACTCGTGTCGGCTGTACGCCATCACGGGTTCGCTCGATGAGCGTGGCGGCCATCACCTCTTCCAGCAATCCGATCTGGCGACTGACCGCTGACGGCGCGATATCCAGTCGAGCGGCAGCCTGCCGGATCGACCCCGCTTCAATGGTGACCTGAAAATAGACGAGGCGTTGATGCGGAATATCCATGAGTGAACGCTGCGCAAGAGGTTGAACTGAGGCCAGACATCCCGCATGTCCATGACCCTACGGAGGAACGTCTCGAAGGCCACGACCCGATGCCTTGACGTCGCGGGGACTGGGAAGCACGCTCGAGAAGAGCGCCTGACACGAGAAAGACTCACGTGGATGCAGAGGCCGGCTATCAGCCGCCCGGCGGTCAGCGACTCCTGCCTCACTACGCAACAGCGTACCAGATACATGCCCGAGAAGGCGGAGTGAGTGTCGCCTGCCGTGATATCTTCGCAACCAGATTGTGCCAGACGAGGATATTCCCCTCTCGGCTGACTCTGCCGGCCGACTCTCGGGCGATTCTGAAGCCCGACCTTGATTGCGGTAACATGACCCCACGGCCGCGACAGATTCGATGCGGCTCCCCACGACAAGGAGATAAGCCATGTTGACCATCTCCAGTTCGGTGACACTGGCGGATTGGGAAATCGACCTCACCCAGATTCGTGCTCAGGGCAATGGCGGCCAGAACGTCAACAAGGTGGCGTCAGCCGTCCACCTGCGGTTTGACGTGCAACGCTCCACCCTGCCCTCGTTCTACAAGGAACGCCTGATGCAGTTGTCGGATCAACGCATCAGCAAGGACGGCATCATCATCATCAAGGCCCAGAGCCACCGCACCCTTGAACTCAACAAGGAAGATGCTCTGGCACGCCTCAAGGCGCTGATCCTCGATGCCGTCAAGGTACAGAAGGCACGCCGCGCCACTCGCCCCAGCAAGGGCGCCAAACGGCGGCGGGTCGACAGCAAGACTCGCAAGGGCAAGATCAAGGCGATGCGCGGTAAGGTTCAGGACTGATCCGGCGCCCATGGCGGATCGACACACTCAGCGCTGATCGGCAGGCTCGAGGCTTGATCAGACAGGCTCGGCAACGGGCCTTCCACCTCTCAAGGAAGATGTGACATGCGCACTCTCGCAAGCTCACTGGTATTGGGCGGCCTGCTGGCCGTGGGGATGGTCTGGAGTGGCAGCTATCTCAAGGAAGCGGCACAGGTCTGGGAGGCGTCCAACCGGGTGGTGACGGTCAAGGGCCTGGCAGAGCGGGACGTCAAGGCAGACCTGGCTCTCTGGCCACTGCATTTCAGCGTCAATGCCAACCACCTGTCCGACCTGCACGAAGCGCTGGCTGATGATGAACGCAAGATTCGCGACTTTCTCACCGCACGCGGCTTCCCGTCCGAGCAGATCAGCGTGACGTCACCGCAGGTAACCGACCTGCATGCCAACAGCTACAACGCACAGCGCCCTGACGAGCGCTACCGCGCCGAGGCCACGGTACTGGTGCGCTCGCCCGAGGTGGACCTCGTCAAGCAGAGCGCCTCCCGTACCGGCGAGCTGGTGCGTGAAGGCATTCTGCTGTCGGCGGACTATGCCTACCGCACCGAATTCCTGTTCACGGGGCTTGCCGCTCTCAAGCCGGAGATGATCGCGGCTGCCACCGCGGATGCACGACGTGCCGCGCAACAGTTCGCCGAGGATTCCGGCAGCCAGGTGGGGCATATCAAGCATGCAAGCCAGGGCTACTTCTCGATCTCGGACCTCGACAGCTATACCCCCGATATCAAGCAGGTCAGGGTCGTCACCACCATCGACTACACGCTCAGTCACTGACCTCCCGGCGGGCGGGCACTCGCCCCCGCCGCTCCTTATCGACTTTCATGATTTCCTCGACAGCGGAGCCTGCATGTCCGACACCGTTCTCAGCAAGACCCAGACCAGCTTCTATCGTCGCCTGTTCGTGGCGCATCTCATCGCCCACGAGATCGCCAGCGTGCCGGACATCATCGAGGCCACCGGCATGCCGAGGCGCACCGCCCAAGACACCATCTCGGCACTTGCCGAACTCGAGATTGTCTGTGAATTCCAGCATGCGGAAGGTCAACGTCACAACATTGGTCATTACGTGATTCGGGACTGGGGGCCAATCAATGCCCAATGGGTCGCCGACAATGCCGCACGATTGCAACGGGTGCTGGGCTACGCGTGATTGATCGCCACGCGCGATTCGATGCACTGCTGACGCTGGGCGTCTGGACATGGCCGAGACATTCTGGAGGGAGTTGAGACATGTTGACGGCGGACATCTGGACAAGCGCTCTCGAGCACGCCGTCATCGCCGTGATCATCCAGCTGATGCTCTGGCCAGTCTTCACGCTGTGGTCGTCTGGTGCCATTGCGGTCGCCATCTTTCTGGGCCGGGAAATTGCCCAGCACGAGTACAAGGGGGGTGGCCCCAAGGCAGTCGCCTGGGATCATGGCCTGCTGTACCACTGGAACTGGGACTCCTGCCTGGACGTGGCCCTGCCGCTGGTGTCATGCGTGATCTGCGCGTCACTGGTGCAGGCTGCAAGACATTGGCGCAGGCGCTCTGCCTGAGCCGGAACGGCTGTGTCAGCCCCGCCTCGATACCGCTGCCCCGGCATCGAGTCATCCTGCCTGTACCGCAATTCCCATGTGCACTTCTGAGGCACGCACTCTCAGCCAGAGTACGCCACTAGGGATACCTCGACCTGACGCTTCCTGCGTCGGATCGGGTGCTGCGCACGACTCTTGAGATACTCCGCCAGCGTCTTCGGCTCGCTGCTGGGATGCTGATAGACGTAATCCTCCGTGATGATCGACAGGAATTCGGCACTGCGTGCCCCCGCGACCTCTATCCCCAGCACGAAATCCTGTCCCTGATGTACCTCGAACAGGAAGTTGGGGCTTGCGCCGCACAGGTCCTTGCCACTTAACCATCCCCCAGACTTTCCTTGAGAATGGAACGCTCCAGGTTGAACCGACTCCCCATGTAAATGTTAACCGTTTTCATTCTCACCTCCCTTGAAGGCAAGCCAGTATATACTAGAAATCTAATACTCACAGCATCAAGAAAGCCATGCGAGTATGGCCCTGGCTCCCAGATCGAGCCTTTCTTGATCTTGATCAATAATCGCAATAACTAAGCAATATCAATATGTTGAAACGATATGGGTAAAGGAGTGGTCGACGTGACCTCTCCCCTGCCATTCACGAGAGTGAGGTAATGCAAAGGAAAATGGCGACAATCGGTAACAAGCGACGACGATCAGCGCCTCTAGACATCAAGTGATTGGAGGCCTCTGACGTTAGACAATCGACAATGGACTATCGACAACACGCCATCGCAAATGAGTGCAGGAAAAGCTGACTGGACTTTCGTGACGAGGTCACAGGGGTGACCGGCATGCAGAGATGCCGCATTCGCGGAAGGAACGGCGTGAGAAATACCGCCCAAAAGAAAAGGCCACCCGAATGAACCGGGTGGCCTTTTCTTTTCAATTTTGGTCGGGACGACAGGATTCGAACCTGCGACCTCTGCAACCCCATTGCAGCGCGCTACCAAGCTGCGCCACGTCCCGACTTCGTCCTTGAAAGGCTTCCCCCTCAAGACGAGACGTAATGTACCGCATTGATCTCAAAAAGAAAAGCCCGATATGAACATTTCTTGTCATTCGTCGCGCAAGCGCGTGACCCGCGACCCGTGGCGCTCCGGAAAAGATTGAATTCTCCCATGGGACGAACCATGTTCTAGTCACGACCCCATCAGTACCACTTGATAGGAAGGATGACATGGCGAACGTTCATTTCACTCTCACGACGCACCTGAAGAACGGGCAAACCGTCAGCGGCGACCCGATCAAGGTCAGTGCCAGTAGCACGCCGCAAACGGGCAACACGATACAGAAAGGTGACTGGCCGGCACTGGACGCCCTGTCACCCAACTTCCCCGTCACCGTCACGAAAGTGGAAGAAGATGATGACGGCAACACCCTCGTGGCACTTACCGAGTCGGACAAGCCTGACCCCTCGGACCCGGACAGCTATCGCTATACGCCGTGGAAATAGCCTCGGACAGGCAGCCATAAGAGAAAAGATGCATCGGCCAGCCATTGGCAGTATCGTCCAGACAGCATGAGGACTATCTCATAAAAGCCGAGCCTGTCGCCGGGCCACTGCTGCCCTGCCGCCTATCATCGAGGACAGGCGGCCCCTGAGACGATGGTGAGTCACGCCCCCCGCATAGGCGAGAAACGTTGGGGCACAGTGAAACCGGAAACGGCTTTCCTCGAGTAGGCTGACACTGAACAACGACCAACGTCACATGAGCCTTCATCATCAGCCGATGCCTGAAGCATCAGACTGGCCCAATGACCGTCGAGGTACCATGACTCGTCTTGCAAAAATGGTAGGCACCAGCTGGCGCTGGTTGGTTGGCGAGAATGGCTCCGCACGACAGATTCTGCACCACGGGTTTCTGGTATCCGCCGTCCTGATCGGCCTGTTTTCCGCTGTCTTCAACTATCTGATGGAGCTGACGGTCCCCGCCTACAGCGTGGCGCTTGCCGTCATCAGTCTGATGGTCATGGTGATGTGGTATCGCTCACGTTTCCACGGGGAGTTCAGCCGCATGTCCTGGCTGTTCTGCACGCTGGTGACCTTCGTGATGCTGCCGGGCAACTGGGTCTTCAATCACGGCGCCTCGGGCCCGACGCTGCTGTTCTATCTCATGGCCGCCGCTTACGTGCTGGGGGTTCTCCCGCGGGACCGTCTGCGTCGTGGCGTCATCATCAGCGGCCTGATGCTGATGCCCTGGATTCTGCTGTGGGGGGAGATGGCCAACCCGCAACTGGTCTCCTCCTATGCGAGTACCGCGATGCGCAGCCTGGACATGGGGGTCAGCTATACCCTGGCGTTCGGACTGCTGAGCCTCGTGATCGCCGGTTATGCCAAGCGCATTCGAGAGGAGCGTGATCTGGCTCGCGCCTATGCAAAGAAGCTTGAACGCCTGAGCCGACTGGACAGTCTGACCGGACTCTACAATCACCGCACGATCCATGAACACGCCGAACACCACCTCAGCGAACGCGACATCAGCTGTCTGCTGATCTGTGATCTGGACCACTTCAAGCAGATCAATGATGCCCACGGCCACCCCTACGGCGACCAGGTCCTGGCGCACTTCTCGATGCACATCCAGACGTTGAGCCGAGAATACTCAGGCAAGGCCGGTCGTTATGGGGGAGAGGAATTCATGATCCTGATGCCGGGCAATCTTGCCGTGGCCCGAGAATTCGATCGCCAGTTGCGTGAAAGCTGTGAGGCGTCTCCCCTGGCCCACGGCGTGATCCGCTTCAGTACCGGGGTCAGTGAACGGCGCCATCCGGATACCCTCAGCAGCTGGGTGCAACGCAGCGACGAGGCGCTCTACCACGCCAAGGCCAGCGGCCGTGATCAACTCATCGTCGATCACGACATCAGCATGGTGTGAGGCCAGGTTCTCCGGCAGTCAGACTTGCCTGCGTTGCGAGCCGTTCGACACGATTCGCCCTCTACGATTCGCCCTCTACGAGACAGCCCCCGCAAATCAAGATTTGCGGGGGCTGTCTCGTGGTATCTGACCTGAAGGTTCAGGGGCAGTCAGCCAATGCCGCGAACGGCATGTCCCTCAGCGCTCCCCTTTCAGCCACTCCAGATTGATCTCGTGCTGACCATTGTCATCGGTGATGAAGATGGTGCCCTCGGAGATCATCATGGTCCACTTGATGTTGCGTGGCAGGGATTCGGTGATGGCGCCCAGTGCGCCCTCAGGAACCGCGGCAATGCTCAGATTGGACAGTCCAGCCACTGCCGGCACCACCTTGGTTTCCCAGACGCGCAGGCTACCGTAGGCGAGCAGCGAGGTGCGCTCGGTGCGCCGTGAACACCAGGTCAGGCGCTCGGCATCCGGCTGGCCCACCTCGATCCAGTGCAGCACGCGGCCATCCAGGCTCTTCTCCCACAGCGCCGGTTCATCGACGTCCGACAGACCACGCCCGAATGCGATGTTCTCGCTGTACCACAGCGCATGGCCCAACAGGCGAACACACAGACGCAGCTCGGTTTCAGAGGGGTGACGGGCAACGGTAAAACGCAGGGTCTCGTAGACACCACGATCAAGGTCGGTCAGCGAGAGATCAACCTTGTAAGGCGTGGAAGACAGGGCCATGAAAGTCTCTTATTGAAAAGCGGATGCTCGGCAGGACATCTCCCGCCAGCGACCCACGCAGCCAAGACAAGCCTGTCTGCGTGGCGATGAAAGCGCAGAGTCTACCCTAGCCGGCGCCGCAACGCTTGCGACGAGCGTCAAAGCCCTGACGCTGCATGCCTCACCCCAGCAGACGTGCGACCACGCCATCCGCCGCCGCGAGGTCTTCCAGCGACTCACGCGCAAGGATGAGCTCACGCCCGAGTGCCAGAGCACGGCGCTCGGCACGCGCCCGCACGGCATCATCGTTGATCGACTCAAGCTCCAGCACGTGCGCAAGCCCGATGGTGCGACGAATCAACTCACAGCCCGCATAACCCAACGCATCACGCAGGATACGGCTCAGCAATCGTTCCGCCACCCCGGGTGCCGCGAAGCTAGCATCCGACGTGTGGGCGGCCTGCTCACGATACTCGCGGGCAAAGCTTTCCCAACTGGCGACCGCCTGGGCACGCAACTGCGCCACGTAGTCACGCCTGTCGCCCTCGAGTTCGGTATGCGCGCAGGCTGCCAGCCACAGCGCCGCCAGCCAGCTGCCGATATCGAAGCCCGCCGGACCGAAGAAGCCGAATTCCGGGTCGATGACCTTGGTGCTGTCTTCACGCACGAAGATCGATCCCGCATGCAGGTCGCCATGCAGCAGCGCCTCGGGTGTGGACAGGAAGCGCTGCTTGAGCTCCGCCACTTCCACTTTGAGTGCCGCGTCCTGCCACAGGGCTTCGGCATCGCTGCGCAGCGCCGGATTGATGCTGTTGCGCTCGTGATCGCAGAAAGGGTCCACGAAGAACAGGTCTTCGGTGATCTTGCATTGATCGGGATTGGTGAAGCGTGCGACGCGCGCCTTCTTGTCGTGGGCATCGAGTGCCAGATCACTGCTGCGATAGAGCGTCGTGGCCAGAAAATGCCCCATCTGCTGACCCAGCTGCGGCAGTGACGCACGCTCCAGGAAGGCGTGTCGCAGATTGCGGTGATCGCCGATATCTTCCATCACGATCGCCGAGCGGGCTTGCTCGAAGTGATAGAGCGCCGGCACCAGCTCAGGCGCGCAATCGGCCTCGAACTGCAGCGTCTCGGCCTCGATGCGCACCCGCACCAGCAACAGCGGCCAGCTTTCGCCGATGATGCGCACCCAAGGCAGTCCCTGCTTGACGATCACCGAGGTTGAGCGGTCCGGCGTGCAGACGCGATAGACATAGTTGATGTTGCCATCGCCGATCTCCTCGACCTGAAGCTCACTGGCCATAGTGAAGGCAGGCAACTGATCGCCGACATGCTGGCGTGCGAAGGCAATGACATCGGCGTCATCCCGGAATTGATACTCGATGGAAGGTGCCTGGCTGGCGTGAGGGTCTTGAACGGTCATGGCAGGTCTCAGCGCGGAATCATGAAGCCGCCGTCCTGGGTGCCCTCTCCAATGCATGGCGAGAGAAGCATCCAGGCTCTCAGTTTATTCCAAAAAGAAATAAACAGGCGATCAGTTATAGCGAGAAGATGCCTGTAATGGCCACGAATGACAAGACCTGCCGAGTGAGTTTCGTTCAACTCGGCAGGCGGCAGGTTCATGCAGTGCGCGGGGTCACTGGATCGGGGCCAGCAGATAGGCCGCCCGCGACACCAGCTTGCGCCACATGGGCCGCGCCTCCAGCTCCTCGCAGCTGATCTCGCGACAATGACGGAAGTCCTCCTCGAGCATGGCCTCCACCTCTGCCGCGAACTGGTGATCCGGCACGAAGGCCGTGACCTCGAAGTTCAGACGGAAGGAGCGATTGTCGAGGTTGACCGTCCCGATGGTCGCCGTGTGACTGTCCATCAGCATCACCTTCTGATGCAGAAAGCCCGGCTGATAGCGGAAGACGCGCACGCCCGAGCGAATCATGTCGGAGAGGAACGAGAAGGCCGACAGGAACACCAGCAGATGATCGGGACGTTCGGGGATCATCACCCGCACATCCACGCCTCTCAGCGCTGCCAGCTTCAAGGCATCCTGCACGCCCTGGTCCGGCACGAAATAGGGGCTGGTGATCCAGATGCGGCTGACCGAGGAGTGGATGGCCTGCTGAACCAGCAGACTGGCTGTCTCGCGACGGTCCGCCGGGCCGGAAGGCACGATCACCACGTGCTGACATTCTTCACAGCTGATGCGCGGCTCCCACTCCAGCGACAGCACCTCGCCAGTCGCCCAGTGCCAGTCCTCCCAGAAGGCCTCCTGCAGCCCCATCACGCTGGGTCCTTCCAACTTGAGGTGAGTATCGCGCCAGGCGCCGTAGCGTTCGGAATGGCCCAGATACTCATTGCCCACATTCAGTCCGCCGACAAAGCCCACTCGACCGTCGATGACGGTGATCTTGCGGTGATTGCGGAAGTTGATCTGGAAGCGGTGCCGCCAGCCCCGCGAAGAGTTGAAGGCACTCACCTCGCAGCCGGATTCCAGCAGATCATTGAGGTACCCATCCGGCAGCTTGCGCGAGCCGATCTCGTCATACAGGAAACAGACCCGCACGCCACGTTCGGCACGCTTCATCAGAGCCTGCTTGAGCCGTACACCGAGCTCATCATTCCGCACGATGAAGAACTGGATGAGGATGTAATCCTCGGCCGCCTTGATGGCCGCGAACAGGGCATCGAACGTCTCCTCGCCATTGATCAACAGCTTGGCGCGATTGCCGGTGGTCACCGGCATCATCGCCAGACGTTCGATGGCATCCAGGTGCGTGGGGTTGCCGCCCAGCGGACGCGAGAGCCAGGGGGAGAGTTTGGGACGAAAACGCATCAAGACGCGTCGCATCGTCGAGTCACGCTCCTCGCGGGCACTGACATAGCCATAGAAACGGGGACGCCCGAATACCCAGTAAAGCGGCAGGGCGACGTAGGGGAAGGTCAGCAGACACAGAATCCAGGCAATCGCACCCTGTGAGGTACGACTGGACATCAGGGCCATGACGGCGGTCATCGCACCCAGAATGTGACTGCTCAACAGCAGAAAGCCAAGTAACCAGGCGGTCATTGCAGCTCCATTGCAGGCGTCAGGGTCGCCAGATTATGCCACAGCTGCGCTGGCAACGATGCCTCGGCGTGGCAGAGTCCAGATGCGCAGAACCCCGCCGATGTCATGACACGGGCGGGGTTCCTGGCTCATGCCCTCACGGACATGACGTGCACATCACGCAGACGGCCTTCAGGCGCGGCTGGCGATGATTTCCTTCCACTTGGCCGGGCCGGTCTGGTGCACGGAGACACCTGCACTATCGACCGCCACGGTGACCGGCATGTCCTCGACCTCGAATTCGTAGATCGCTTCCATCCCCAGGTCTTCAAACGCCAGCACGCGGGACTTCTTGATCGCCTGGGCGACCAGGTAGGCGGCGCCGCCGACCGCCATCAGGTAGCTGGACTTGTTGTCACGGATGGCGTCGATCGCGGTCGGGCCACGCTCGGCCTTGCCGACCATGCCCAACAGGCCGGTCTCTTCCAGCAGCGTACGCGTGAACTTGTCCATGCGGGTCGCGGTGGTCGGGCCAGCCGGACCGACGACTTCGTCACGGATCGGATCGACCGGGCCGACGTAGTAGATGAAGCGACCTTTCAGATCCACCGGCAGCTGCTCACCCCGTGCCAGCATCTCGGTCATGCGCTTGTGGGCCGCATCACGGCCGGTCAGCAGCTTGCCGTTGAGCAGCAGGGTGTCGCCCGGCTGCCAGCTCTGCACTTCCTCGGGCGTCACTGTGTCGAGGTTGACGCGCTTGACGCTGTCGCCCGCTTCACGGGTGATTTCCGGCCAGTCCTCGAGCTTGGGTGCCGGCAGCTCTGCCGCGCCGCTGCCATCCAGAGTGAAGTGCACGTGACGGGTCGCCGCGCAGTTCGGGATGATCGCCACCGGCTTGTTGGCCGCGTGGGTCGGGTAATCCATGACCTTGATGTCGAGCACGGTGGTCAGACCGCCGAGGCCCTGTGCGCCGACACCCGTCGCGTTGACCTTCTCGAACAGCTCGAGACGGATCTCTTCGGCGCGGTTGGAGGCACCACGCTTCTGCAGTTCCTGGATATCGATCGGCTCGAGCAGGGATTCCTTGGCCAGCTGCATCGCCTTCTCGGCGGTACCGCCGATGCCGATGCCCAGCATGCCGGGCGGACACCAGCCAGCGCCCATCTTCGGAATCTGTTCCAGCACCCAGTCGACCACGGAGTCGGAGGGGTTGAGCATCGCGAACTTGGACTTGGCTTCGCTGCCGCCGCCCTTGGCCGCGACGTGGATCTCGACGGTATCCCCCGGCACCAGCTTGTGGTGGATGATGGCCGGCGTGTTGTCCTTGGTGTTGGCACGCTTGCCGTCCGGGTCTGCCAGCACGGAGGCGCGCAGCACGTTGTCCGGCAGCAGATAGGCGCGGCGGACGCCTTCGTTGACCATGTCATCCAGGCTCATCTCGGCCTCGAAACGCACGTTCATGCCGACATGGACGAAAACGGTGACGATACCGGTGTCCTGACAGATGGGACGATGACCCAGGGCACACATCCGGGAGTTGATCAGAATCTGCGCGATGGCATCCTTGGCGGCCGGATTCTCTTCACGCTCGTACGCCGCGTTCATGGCGTCGATGAAGTCCTTCGGATGGTAGTAGGAGATGTACTGCAGCGCGTCGGCGACGCTCTGGATCAGGTCATCCTGGCGGATCACGGTCATCAGGATCGGCTCCTCAAGGGCAAGCGATGGAAAAGACAGGCACACTGGCGCCCAGGGCGTCAGGCCGATTACTGTTGTCAGGGACAGAAATCGCGCCACCATGGGCCGGGCGCCGGGTCAGGTGGCCGGGATTATACCTCAAGCGAGCACGCGGCGGCAGAGCGAATCCTGCAACCCGCATGTCAGGACATCCCAGCCCATCCAGCGCAAATGACGGGCGTGGAGACTGCCATCATGCCCCGCGCGATGACCCCCGATTCACTGCCACCTCTTCACTGCCACTTCCCCTCACGAGCGACTCATGACATCAGGCTTCAATGCGTTTCGCCCTCTCACCTGCTTGACGATAGCCTCGCTGACGCTGCTGTCGGGCTGCATGCAGCATTCCCGGTCGGACACTGACGAGGCCTCGGGGAGCTATCAGCGGATGGAGGCCAGCACCGAGAGTCAAAGCAATTCTCGCGTGCGCCACCTGGTACTGCATTACACCGATGATGATCTCACAGGCTCTCTGATCAGCCTCACCGGCGCTGACGTCAGCGCGCATTACCTGCTCTCGGCACCTGCAGATGGCGAAGCGCTTCCCCGCGTTTACCCGCTGGTGTCAGAGAACCGCCGCGCCTGGCACGCCGGCATCAGCCAGTGGGGTGAACGCGGCCACCTCAACGACACCTCCATCGGCATCGAGATGGTCAATGCCGGGCCCGAGGCGCTCACGCCCCTGGCACCCGGGCAGACGGAGACCCGAGCTTCCGGCGTGGCAAGGCGCTGGTCCCCTGATCGCCACTTCGCGGCCTGGAATGAACAGCAGATCGCGGCCTTGATCGCGCTGGCCTCCCCCATTGTGCGCCGCCATGACATCAAGGCGGTGGATGTCGTCGGACACTCCGACATCGCCCCGGACCGCAAGACCGACCCGGGCCCGCGCTTCCCCTGGCGCCGTCTGCATGAAGCCGGCATCGGGGCCTGGCCACGGGATGCCGACGTCAGCTGTTTTCGACGACAGATGGCCAGCGATGGACTGCCCGCGGAGAAGACCTTGATCGCGGCACTCGCCCACTATGGTTATCCAGTGGAGGCCGAGCGGCCCTGGATGGCGATCGCCGCGTTCCAGGCGCACTTTCGCCCCGGGGCCATCAGTGGCCAGTTTGATGCGGAAAGCGCCGCGATCCTGCTGGCCCTCAACATGCGCTATCGCCAATCGACGCCCTGTCAGGCCCGGTGAACCGGGGAATTTCCGTCATCCAATCGTCATTCATCTGTCACATTGCTGCCGCAGCATCGACACCACCCCTGACACTTGGAGCGGTGTTGCATGGCACTTTGCCAACGGCCGTCTACTCTGGGTACAGACATGACCAGAGAGGGTCATGGATCCACACGCTTGCGACTGGCGAGGAGACGCCGGAATCCCCATTCCAATGAGGTTCATCATGGCTGATAACATTCTCAGTGCAGTACCTGATACGGCAGCAGACATGACAACACCCGCCATATCCCCCGGCGCGCTCGGATTCGTCGTCTGTGATGACAAGCGCATCTATGGGGCAGGCATGAGCGAAGAGGACTGCCTCGACAACGCCCTCGAGTGCCTGTGTGGCTACTGTGAACGCAGCGCGCTCAAGAAGATGCTGGAACTGTGTCAATCCGGTGTGCGCTATCCGCTGCGCCAGCTTCCCGCCAGCCAGGCCTGCGTCAGCAATTGCCAGGTCTCCGGCCCTACCGATCATTATCGTATCCATGACGGCGTCGCCTATGCTCCGGAAGAATTCGTGACACCTCTCTCGGCGTAAGCCATTCACGCCACTTTTACCCGCCCCCTGGCTCGCACCCTGCATCGCGTCCTCAAGAAAGCGCCCCTGCCACCGAAAGTTCAGTGACAGGGGCGCGTTCTGTTGCATTGCCTTCCTCCGGTGAGACGCGACAGCGAATCACGTGCCAGACCTCTCAGCCGCCAAGATAGGCGCGGCGGACCTCGTCATTGGCCAGCAGCGCCTTGCCGCTGTCCGCCAGCACCACGCGACCGTGTTCCAGCACATAACCGCGATCGGCGATCGACAGGGCGCGATGCGCATTCTGCTCCACCAGGAAGATGGTGGTGCCCTGCTCGCGCAGCTGCTCGACGATCTCGAAGATCTGCCCGATCACGATGGGTGCCAGCCCCAGCGATGGCTCATCGAGCAACAGCAGCCGCGGCCGACTCATCAGGGCACGCCCGATAGCCAGCATCTGCTGCTCGCCACCGGACATGGTGCCGCCGCGCTGATGAAAGCGCTCCTTGAGGCGCGGGAAGAGCCCCAGCACATGCTCGATGCTGCGTTCGTTCTCCTCCTTGCTCTGGTAATAGCCGCCCATGGCGAGATTCTCCTCCACCGTCATGCCGGTGAAGATGCGGCGACCTTCGGGCACCACCGACAGCCCACCGCGCATCACGCGCGCCGTGGGTGTGCCGGTGATCTCCTCGCCCTCGAACCACACCCGCCCGCTGGTCGGACGCGGATCGCCACAGATTGACATTAAAAGCGTCGTCTTGCCGGCGCCGTTAGCACCGATCAACGTCACGATCTCGCCCTGCCCTACAGCCAGCGAAACATCATTGAGCGCCTGCACCGGCCCGTAATGTGTCGTCAGATGCTCGAGCGCCAGCATGGCATCCTGCGGCGCGAGTGCCTCGCTGGCAGGCACGGTCTCTGGCATGACTGCATCAACATGCTCACTCATGCTCATTCCTCCCCCAGATAGGCCTTGATCACGGCATCGTTGAGTCGAATGTCATCCGGGCAGCCATCCGCCAGCGGCTGACCCTGATTGACCACGTAGATGTGATCCGAGATTCCCATCACCAGACTCATGTCGTGCTCGATCAACAGCACCGAGATGCCCTCATCGCGGGTCAGGCTGACGATCAGATCATCGAGATCCCGGGTCTCGTTGGGGTTGAGGCCGGCCGCCGGCTCATCCAGCATCAGCAGCCGTGGCCTGGCCACCATGCATCGCGCGATCTCGAGTCGCCGCTGCTGCCCATAGGCCAGATTGCCGGCCTCGCGATTGGCGAATTCGAGCAGACCGACACGCTCCAGCCAGTCACCGGCATGCTGCATCAGCGCCTTTTCACTGCGACGATAGCCCGGCGTCTTGAACAGGCCCTTGAGGAGATTGCGTTCGGCGTGCATGTGCTGCGCCACCAGCAGGTTCTCGATGACCGTCATCTCCTTGAACAGCCGCACGTTCTGGAAGGTGCGTACCATGCCAGCCTGGGCGATCCGGTACCCCGGCAGGCGATGCATGGCGCGATTCTGGAAATACACCTCGCCGCCGGTGGGCTGATAGAAGCCGGAAATGCAGTTGAAGACGGTGGTCTTGCCCGCACCATTCGGCCCGATGACCGACACCACCTCGCCCGGATGTACCTGAAGCGTCACGCCGTCCACGGCCTTGAGGCCACCGAACTGCATGGTGAGATCACGTACATCCAGCAGCGGTGCCCGGCCCTCGGCGCGCGCCTGGCGGTGTGAGGAAGCGGCTGGCGCCTCATTGTCGAATGCTTGCTTGTCATGTGCGTCAGCCACGGTCGAGCTCCATCTGCGGTCGTTTGAGCGGCACCAGGCCTTGAGGACGCCACACCATCATCAGCACCATCATCAGCCCGAACAGCAACATGCGATATTCATTGAACTCACGGGCCAGCTCCGGCAACAGCGTCATGGCGATCGCCGCCAGGATGACGCCCAGCTGCGAGCCCATTCCGCCCAGCACCACGATGGCGAGAATGATCGCCGACTCGATGAAGGTGAATGACTCGGGACTGATGAAGCCCTGACGCGCGGCGAAGAAGGCACCGGCGAAGCCCGCGAAACTCGCCCCGATCGTGAAGGCCGAGAGCTTGATGCCGGTGGGATTCATGCCCAGTGAACGGCAGGCGATGTCATCCTCGCGCAGCGCCTCCCACGCCCGCCCGATGGGCATGCGCAGCAGCCGATAGATCACGAACAGCGTGATCAGCACCAGGATCAAGGCCAGCAGGTACAGATAGATGACCTTGAAGGCCGGGTCGTAGTCGATGCCGAAGAACTCATGGAAGGCGATGTTGCCCTCATCGGCTCGCCGCGAGAACTCGAGATTGAAGAAGGTCGGCTTGGGTATGCGCGCGATGCCATTCGGGCCGCCGGTCAGCTCCGTCCAGTTGTTGAGCAGGATACGGATGATCTCGCCGAAGCCCAGCGTCACGATGGCCAGGTAGTCACCCCGCAGCCGCAGCACGGGGAAGCCGAGCAGATAGCCGAACAGCGCCGTCATCAACCCCGCGATGGGCAGCGCTTCCCAGAAGCTGAAGCCCAGGTAGCTATTGAGCAGTGCGTAGGTATAGGCACCGACCGCATAGAAGCCCACGTAACCGAGATCCAACAGTCCCGCGAGACCCACCACCACGTTTAGCCCCAGGCCCAGCATGATGTAGATCAGCGTCAGGGTCGCGAGATCCACCGCCGAGCGGTTGGACAGAAACGGGAAGATCAGCAGCGCACCGATGGCCAGCATGATCCACAGCTGACGCTTCTGACCGCTCATCACGTCGGGGACGCGGAAACGTGATGGCTTGCGGGTACGCGCACGCCATTCCTCGATCTGTGGACGCACCAGCTGGTGCAGGAAGACGGCCAGTGACGCGGCCAGCAACCAGCCCCAGGTGTCCATGCCCATCAAGCGCACCGTGGTGGTGATACCGGTGGACTCGAGCTGAACCCCCAGTACCGAGCCACCCAGCACGAGAGTCAACACGGCGGCCGCAAGTGCCGACCACCAGGGACGACGATAGGAGGGCTGTGGCGGAATCGTCTCGGCGGGCGAGGTGCCCGCTGTCTTCAGAGTCTGTTTCGCAAGCTTGGGCATCAGATTTTCTCCACTTCGGGCTTGCCGAGAATCCCGGAGGGACGGAACAGCAGAATCAGGATCAGCAGTCCGAAGGCCACCACGTCCTTGTATTCCGTGGACAGATAGCCGCCGGTCAGCGCCTCCGCGACGCCCAGCAGCAGGCCACCCAGCATCGCGCCGGGGATACTGCCGATACCGCCGAGCACCGCCGCCGTGAACGCCTTGAGCCCGGCCAGGAAGCCGATGTAGGGATTGACCACGCCGTAGTACATGCCGAGCAGCAGTCCCGCCACAGCGGCAAGCGCCGCCCCGATCACGAAGGTCATCGAGATGATCATGTCGGTATTGATGCCCAGCAGACGCGCCATGCCGGCATCCTGGGAGCAGGCACGACAGGCACGCCCCAGGCGCGAGCGCGAGATGAAGGACGACAGCAGCAGCATGCACACCAGCGTGACGCTGAAGATGATCACCTGCATGTAGGACAGATTGACCGCGAAGCTTTCCAGCCCGAACTCCCAGCCGCCCGGAATCAGGCTGGAGATCGCCATGTCCCGCGAGCCCTGGGCCAGACGCATGTAATTCTGCAGGAAGATCGACATGCCGATCGCCGAGATCAGCGCGATCAGACGCTTGGAGCCTCGCACCGGGCGATAGGCCACCCGCTCCACGGCGAAACCGTAGGCACAGGACACCAGCACCGCCACCAGCAAGGCGGCCGCCATCAGAAAGAAGGGGTTGGCGATGCCCAGCATGCCCAGCGCCGCGATGACGATGAAGGTCACGTAGGTGCCGATCATGTAGATCTCGCCGTGGGCGAAATTGATCATGCCGATGATGCCGTAGACCATCGTGTAGCCGATGGCGATCAAGGCATAGGTACTGCCGATGGTCAGGCCATTGATGACCTGCTGCAGGAAGTAGAGGATGTCTTCCATTGAAACGACCCTTGGCCGCGACAGTGTTCGGCTTGTGGCCGGAGACTGTCAGGGAAATGCCGCATGCGCGACGACGACGGGAAGGCACGGCGATGTTGCATCGCCATGAACTCGACCGAACGGAGAGGCCCGCCATGCCAAGCGGCATGACGGGACAGCGTGTCGGCATTGATCCGCCGAGCCTCATGACAGGTCACGAGGCCGCAGCGAGTGCTGATATCAGCCGCTGATCAATGTACCGTTGATCAACGTGCTGCTGATCAATGTGCCGCTTCGCTCTTGGTACCGTCGGCGTGCCAGTTGTAGACGACGAAGTTGAAGTCCTTCAGATCGCCCTTCTCATCGTATTCGACCTTGCCGATGGGCGTGTCGAAGCTGTTGGCCTTGAGGTATTCGGCGACATCATAGGGGTCGGTGGAATCGGCGCCCTTGATGCCATCGGCGATCAGCTCCACTGCGGTGTAGGCCGGCATGACGAACGGACCGGAAGGGTCCTGCTCCTTGTCCTTGAAGGCCGCGACCAGATCCGCGTTCTTCGGGTCATTCTCGAAGGCCGGCGGCAGTGTCACGTACAGGCCTTCCGAGGCCTGGCCGGCAATCTTGGAAATGTCCGGATTCCCGACCCCTTCCGGCCCCATGAAGGGCGCGTCGAAGCCCAGCTCACGTGACTGACGCAGCAAGAGGCCCAGCTCCGGGTGATAGCCACCGTAGTAGACGAAGTCGACGTTTTCCTTCTTGAGCTTGGAGATCAGCGCCGAGAAATCCTTGTCACCCGCCGTGATGCCCTCGAACAGCACCACATCGATACCCGCTTCCTCGACGGTATCGCGCACGCCGGTGGCGATACCTTCCCCGTACTGCTGCTTGTCGTGGATCACGGCCATGTGCTTGGGCTTGATCGTCTCGGCGATATAGCGCCCCGCAACCGGCCCCTGCAGCGAGTCCAGGCCGATGGTGCGGAAGACCAGCTCATAGCCCTGCTCGGTGATGGTCGGGCTGGTGGACGCCGCCGTGATCATCATCACGCCTTCCTCGGCGTAGATGTCCGAGGCCGGTTGCGTCGCGCTGGAGCACAGGTGGCCGATCACGTACTGGACGCCGTCATTGACGATCTGGTTGGCGACCGCCACCGCCTGCTTGGGATCACAGGCGTCGTCGTATTTCACGCCCTTGAGCATCTCGCCGTCGACGCCGCCGGCGGCATTGATCCGCTCGATGGCCATCTCGGCACCGATGAACTGCATGTCACCGTACTGGGCGACCGGCCCCGTGACCGGGCCTGCCATGGCGATGGTGATATCTGCCTGAGCCTGGGTGGACATCGCCGCGGCGATACCGAGAGCGAGAAGAGACCTGCGCATCATGATGAGAATTCCTGTTCCCGATTATTGTTGTACTACGGCCGGGCAGACCTGACGGGTGCCTTGCGGCAGCATTGCGCCGCCCGAAAAGGACTGGCGACAATCGCTGTCATTCGCTGACCTTGTCCGCCGCCGCCAGCCATCAGGCAGGCGACTCGCGACGCCAGGAATGCCTTGAAAGCATTATTGGCAGCAGCGAATACGCATGTAAAGCGACCGTTTGAGCGCTCATGAAAGCAGGCCAAGGCCCTACCAATAGCGAAAAAGACTGCGCTTTCCATTCTGGCCAGACAATCGTTGGCATTGACGATGAAAGCCAGTCATTGGCGTATGTGAAGACGCAGTTGACAGGAATTCCCTCTTCACTTGCACCATCAGGTCGCATTGCTGCACCCACCCCGGCTACGCCCAAGGTTGTAGGAAAAGCAATCCTGCCGCCCTCCCGAGGCAACCGGTTGCCCCTGAGCCATGCACTGAGCTGCAATATGATGATCTGCGACGCAATAGACAAGATAACGGGATAACCTGCTGATGGCACCTCCCCGTCAGATACCCGCCAGCCCTGAACGCCACGCGCCCGACGATGGGTGACATCGTCGGGCGCGCAGGGTCATGCCTTTAGCAACGCGAATGCTGGGGGATGGAGAGTAGCGTTAGCCCAGCGCGAGCAGGCGATTGCGCACGTCATTGATCTGATCGCGCAGTCGACCGGCTTCCTCGAATTCGAGATTCTTGGCCGCCGCGAACATGGCATCTTCCAGCCGGCTGATTTCCTTCTCGAGTGCCTGAGGGCCTTGAGCCGCCAGAGCCGCATAGTCTGGCGTCTCTTCCGCCACCTGTCGCTCGTTGCCCTTGCGACGACTGCTCTTGCGTCCCGGTGCCTGGGCACCTTCCATGATATCCGCCACCGATTTGGTGATGGTACGCGGCGTAATGCCGTGCTCTTCATTGAAGGCCATCTGCTTCTCACGGCGGCGCTCCGTCTCGGCTATCGCACGCTGCATGGAATCGGTGATGCGATCGCCATACAGAATCGCCTTGCCGTTGGCGTTGCGCGCCGCACGGCCGATGGTCTGGATCAGGGAGCGCTCGGAGCGCAAAAAGCCCTCCTTGTCGGAATCCAGGATCGCCACCAGCGAGACTTCCGGGATATCAAGGCCCTCACGCAGCAGGTTGATGCCGACCAGCACATCAAACTTGCCAAGACGCAGATCCCGGATGATCTCTACGCGCTCGACGGTGTCGATATCCGAGTGCAGATAGCGCACCCGAACATCGTGCTCTCCCAGATACTCGGTCAGGTCTTCCGCCATGCGCTTGGTCAGCGTGGTGATCAAAACGCGCTCACCGACCTCGGTGCGCGCCTTGATCTCGGAGAGCACGTCATCGACCTGGGTCGAGGCAGAGCGCACCTCGATGACCGGATCAAGCAGCCCCGTGGGACGGACGACCTGCTCCACCACCTGCCCGGCATGCTCTTCTTCATAGGTACCGGGCGTCGCCGAGACGAAGACGGTCTGCGGCAGGATGCTTTCCCACTCCTCGAATTTCATCGGGCGATTGTCCAGCGCCGACGGCAGACGGAAGCCGTATTCGACCAGCGTCTCCTTGCGTGAACGGTCACCGCGATACATCCCGCCGACCTGAGGCACGCTGACGTGGGACTCGTCGATGAAGACCAGCGCGTCCTTGGGCAGGTAATCGAAGAAGGTCGGCGGCGCATTGCCGGGGTCACGCCCGGACAGATAGCGCGAGTAGTTCTCGATGCCGTTGCAGTAGCCCAGCTCCATCATCATCTCGATGTCGTAGAGGGTACGCTGCTCCAGACGCTGCGCCTCGACCAGCTTGTCGTGCTTGCGCAGGTAATCGAGGCGCTCGACCAGCTCTTCCTTGATGTGATCGACCGCGGCGACGATGGTCTCGCGCGGCGTCACGTAGTGGCTCTTGGGGTAGATGGTCATGCGCGGCACCGACTCGGCCACTTCGCCAGTCAGCGGATCGAACAGGCGGATGGAGTCGATCTCGTCATCGAACAGCTCGACACGCACGGCCTGCTCCTCGGAGTCCGCCGGGAAGATGTCGATCACGTCGCCGCGCACGCGATAGGTACCGCGCCGGAAATCCATGTCGTTGCGGGTGTACTGCAGCTCCGCCAGGCGCCTGAGGAAACCGCGTTGGTCGATCTGCTCACCACGATTGAAGTGCAGACGCATCTTCAGGTACTGATCCGGGTCACCCAGGCCGTAGATCGCCGAGACGGAGACCACGATGATCGCATCGCGCCGCTCCAGCAGCGCCTTGGTCGCCGACAGGCGCATCTGCTCGATGTGGTCGTTGATCGAGGCGTCCTTCTCGATGAAGGTATCCGAGGACGCGACATAGGCTTCGGGCTGGTAATAATCGTAATAGGAGACGAAGTACTCGACGGCGTTGTCAGGGAAGAACGACTTGAACTCGCCATAGAGCTGGGCTGCCAACGTCTTGTTGGGCGCCATCACGATCGCGGGGCGCTGCAGACGCTCCACGATGTTGGCGACGGTGAACGTCTTGCCCGAGCCGGTCACACCCAGAAGCGTCTGATGCGCAAGACCCGCTTCCAGGCCAGTGATCAGCTTCTCGATGGCAGCCGGTTGATCACCGGCTGGCTTGAACTTGGAATTGATGCGAAATGGTTTGCTCATGCGCTCTCAATGGTGGCGGTCATGCCGCTCTTCAACTGACGGTGGCGGCCAGACTTGCGAAAGGACACCGCGCCCTACTCGGGTGATATCTCGCGACTCGTCACACTGACCCGGGTGCTGGTCATCAGTCGATGGATGGGGCAACGCTCGGAAATCTCGAGCAGGCGCTGACGTGTCGCCTCATCGAGTTCCTCACCATCCTCGGCCTGGAAGTGCATGCTGACGCTCAGACGATACTCCGCGTTCTCACCTGCGCGACGCTCATCACTGTCATCACGGTCCACCGTGGTCACGATGGACGCGAGTGGCAGCCCCTTGCGCCGCGCATACATCAACACGGTGATCGACTTGCAGGCACCCAGCGAGAGATCAAAGTAGTCGTGCGGGTCCGGCGCACTGTCCTCGCCACCCACCACGGTGGGCACATCCACCAGCAGTTCCTCGAAGCTCGCGACCTGAACCCGATGGACGAAGCTGCCAGCCTTGCGGGTAATCACCTCGATGCTCATGCACTACCTCCTTGTCGTGGACTCTCGCGAGACGCATCCGAGCCTGCTGGCGAGCAGAGCGCTCACTTCACTTTGTAACCCGCCTTCTCGACGGTCTTGACCACGGCGTCATACCGCACCTGCCCTTCGACCTCGGCAAAGCCACGCCCGACCTCGGCCTCCTTGACCCCGTCCATCATCATCAAGGCAGTGGTGACCTTGTTGACATCCTTGACGCTCTCGACACCGATCAATGTAAGGGAAAAGCTGGCCATCTCGTGATTCCTGTCTCGCTGGATAAAAAGGATCGCAGGCGCGATCAAACCGCCAAGAATACCACGTTTGACGAGGGCTCCCCCATGCATGCCAGCGAGTCGTCTCAGGCTTTCATGCCAGTGGATGCCCCCGAAAGATGCCGTGTTGCCCTGCCGGGGGCTGACAGCTGACCACTGCCGCGTGACAATGCCTGCATCGAATGTACCGCTGGCAATTCTCAGGCATTGAACCGCCTGCGGCGGACCCCTCCTTTGCGACAGGATAGCGCGACATGACTGACTTCAAGACCCTGATGCAAGCCCACGGCTTTCACGCGACACAGGAGGGCAAGCTTGCCCCCGAGTCGCCGCTTGCCCCCGAGACCGATGGCGCCGGGAGTCTCACGCCCCTCTCCTGCTTCGAGGTACTCGCGGTCAATGGCGCGGATGGTGAGCGCTTTCTCCAAGGCCAGACCTCGCAGCAGCTTGCGCTGGTGGATGGCTCACTCGCTCCGCTGACCGCCTTCTGCACTCCCAAGGGGCGGATTCTGGCGATGGCCCAGCTGATGCGTCTCAGCGAGGATTGCCTGTGGCTGCTGATGCCGACGGGCACGGCGGAGCCCCTGCGCGCGCACCTTGCCAAGTTCGCGCCCTTCTACAAGGTGAGTCTCGAGGTCCGGGAGGATAGCGTGGTCGTGGGGCTCACGGGAGAGCCCACCCTGACCCGGGCGGCCGAGCAACTGGCCGACGCTGCCTCCTCACAGCACACCGCGCTTGGCCCGCATGATTTTGCCATGCTGGCAACCTCGGATGCCGTGCTTGCACGCCAGCCGGGGGCAGAGACGGTACGAGGCGTACTGGTCGGCTCTGATGCGCAGGTGACCCGACTCAGCCGTGCACTGCTCGATGGCGGCATCAACATCGGTGACGAGAATCACTGGGCACGCGAGGACATTCGTGCCGGCCTGCAGTGGGTGGACTCGGAGCAGACGGATGCCTGGCTGCCGCAGATGCTCAACCTGGAAGCGCTGGCGGCCATCAGCTTCAAGAAGGGGTGCTATACCGGTCAGGAAGTCGTGGCCCGCGCCCACTTCCGTGGTCAGGTCAAGAAGCGCCTGCAGCGCCTGACGGCAGAGCCGGTCACTCCTCTGCCGCAGCCGGGCGGCAAGGTGGTCTCGCCAGAAGGCAAGGCCATGGGTGAGATCCTGCGGGTCGCCAACAATGCCGATGGCAGCCTGGAAGTGCTGGCGGTGGTGAGCCTGCGCGATGAGGAAGCCCCCCTGACCCTCGAGACTGGGGAGCCCTTGCACCGTGCCCCGCTGCCCTATCCGCTGGAACGACGTGACCCGGAACAGCTCAAGGCATGAACTTGAAGGCATGAACTTGAAGACATGAGCTTGAAGACATGAGCACCAGGCAGCGCTGCCAGCCGTGACACGGACGCCACGGCTGGCCTGGATAGCCGCCTGCGGCGTCATGACAGACAGGCCCCGGCGAAGCGATTCGTCGGGGCCTGTCTGTATCAATGCCTGGCTGTATCAGAGGCTGACCTTGGCAGTATCCGGCTGAGTCAAGGCCTGGGCATCTCGAAGCGGGAGAGCCGAGACCGCTAGCCCATTTCGCCAGTGACGCTGGCCGGCAACCAGTGCTTGCCGGCCTTGAGATGCTGGATCAGCTGCTCGGACGGCAGGGGACGCGAGTAGAGATAGCCCTGATGAAGATGACAGCCGCGTGCCAGAAGCGCCGTGCGTTGCTCAGGGGTCTCGATACCCTCCGCCACCACGGCCAGATGGAAGGCCTCCCCCAGTCCCAGCATCGCATCAATCATCGCCCGCCCCTTGTCGGTATCCATCGCGACCACGAATTGCCGATCGATCTTCACCTTGTCGAACGGCAGTTGCTGCAATTGCGACAGGGACGAGTACCCGGTCCCGAAGTCATCAAGTGCCAGGGCGACACCCTGTGAGCGAATGCGCTGGAAGAGGATGGCCAGACTCTGGATATCTTCCGGCAGCTGACTCTCCACCAGCTCGATGGTCAGTTGGCGACATAGCTCAGGCCGCTGGAACAGCCTCTTGAGATCCGCCAGAAATCGCTCGTCCATCATGTGCCTGACCGTGACATTGACGCTGAGATGCAGCGCATGACCGGCGTCATGCACACGGATCAGGGTGGCGATGCTCTCCTTGATGACCCAGCGCCCCAGGGCCACATCGAGGTTGGCGGATTCGATGATCGGCATGAAGTCGCCGGAGCCCAGCAGACCATGCTCCGGATGCTGCCAACGCACCAGCGCCTCGGAAAGCACGAGGGATCCATCCCGTCCATCGACGATCGGCTGCAGATGAAGCCGCAGCTGGTCCTGCTGCAATCCCTCGACGAATTCCGCTCCGAGCTGCTTGAGACGCCTGACTTCTCGTTCGGCCTCTTCATCGAAGAAGTGCCACTCGCGATTGAGCTGAAGCGTGTCGTGCAATGCGCGCTCACAGCGGTAGACCAGCGCATCCATCTGCTCACCATCCTCGGGAAAGCGACTGATGCCGAGGCTGGGCAGCAGATAGATATCCTCGCCGTTGAGCGACACCTTGTGACGTACCGCCACCAGCAGCATATCCAGCCAGCCGCAGATGCCGCCCCGCGCGGCCTCGAGCAGCCGTCGTGGCACCATGATCAAGAGACGATCCGTCTCCAGACGTGCGACATGGCCTGATGTGCCAAGCAAGGGGGCCAGTCGACGTTGCAGCAACTCCAGCTGGCGATTGCCCGCCTCCGGCCCCGCATGCTCA
This sequence comes from Cobetia sp. BL01, assembly GCF_056493605.1. Lineage (NCBI taxonomy): Bacteria > Pseudomonadati > Pseudomonadota > Gammaproteobacteria > Oceanospirillales > Halomonadaceae > Cobetia > Cobetia sp. BL01. The sequence goes on from NZ_JBVBEE010000003.1 coordinate 459,532, forward strand.
TAGAGCTCCTGCAGCCCGCCGATACGCAATGCCATCAGCACGAAACCATCAAGCCCCGAGACACGACCCAACTGATCGATACGCAGCTTGATCAAGCGCAGCATGCCTTCACGACTCAATAGCCCGGTGTCGGTATCCGTCTCGCGCTCCTGCAGCACCTGCTGTTGGAGCAGCAAGCGCTCCTGCTCCAGTCCACGAATGATCAAGGCATTCAGGGTTCTGTCCAGCACCGGCATCATCAGGCTTTCCTCCAGCGCCTGACCACGACTGGCGACCAGCAGCAGCTCGCTGCGACCGGGATGCGGCGAGACGGAATACCCCAGCAACTGGGTCGCCCCGAGACGCTGACACAGCAGTTGGGCACTCTCCTCGGTGGACGCGTCCACATTCGTAGCACGATTGGCCACGATCCGCCCGGCCGGCAATCGCCACAGAGGGTCACGCCGCAACGAGACACTGCTCAACCATTCCCGCTCATCACGACTCTCGACGATCAGATAGCCTGCGTTGGGGTTGCCCACCTCGCGCCGATAGATGATGACTTCTGCTCCCGTCATCTCTCGTACCCGACGCAGATAGCCGGACAAGGTAGCCAAGGCGTGCTGGGGATTGTGCGCTTCATGCGGCAATGCCAGAAACCGCTCGTTCAGGGCAAGATGCTGCTCAAGCTGAGCTTCACGCTGCAGGCCCTGCGCTGCCCAATCTCGACGACGGCGCTGATCGCGCCACAGCATGCCGCCTGTCGCGATACTCGCCAACACGATGACCAGACTCAAGGCGCCCAAGGGCGCTCCCAATTGCCTGAGCATCGCGGTGACGTCATCTGCATCCTGCCAGCAGGCCATGGCAGCATGCTCATCGAAGCGCTTCATGGCCGGCAGGTCGCTACAGACGAGAGCGGCTTCCCCGCTCATCTGGCGTGACTGACTGACGACTTCCAGCCTTTCCACTCCCAGGGAAGCGGATGATTCGCTGAGCAACTCCGGGCGCATGGGCACCCCGAACACCAGCATGCCCTGCTCCTCCCGTGAAGGAAGCGCGTCTTCATCCGCATAGAGCCCGTGCACGCCCACCAGCCAGGCCCGCCCGTTCAGCACCATCCAGGCGATGACGGATCGCGTCGGGGTCTGGCGAGCCTTCTCGATCAAGGGGGCCATGGCGCGGCGCCACGCAAGCGGCTGAGCCCCCTGCCAATCATCGGACTCAAGCCCCGGACGTCGCTCCTGCCAGACAGCGGCCTTGCCATTTCCTCTGATGGCCCCGACGAGATGGATCCCCGTATTGATCGAGAACTCGGGCCCGTACATGTAGTCCAGCCACTCAGGGTTCGGGGCAGGCAAACGCAGGAACTCCTCGGTGGCCTCTTGCCAATCACCATGCTCGCGCAACTGACCTTCCAGGGCTCGCTGGCTGGCCTGGGCCCACATGGTGACGCGCTGACGCGCCGCATCCTGCTCTCCTGCTCGCAGTTGCTGTATTTGACTGATACCCAGCCAGGCGGTGGCAAGAACAGAGGCAATCAGCAGAAGCGGTATCAGCCACAGACGATGGCGGGGCTCCCGGGGCGGGCCTTGCCTCAAGGAGGCGCGCACGGACTTGTCAGAATCCGGTCGCGGATGGGCAGACGTTCTACGAGGCATTGAGTTACCGATGATGACGCGATCTCCTGAATCCCGTGGCACAGTGCTGCCGAGGTGCTGAGTTCAGTCTAGATCAGGCGCTCAGTTGAAGAATACGCTGCACGGTGCGGCTGGTCGTCTCGCTGATGGCCTCCAGAGTGGACTCACGCAGCGATGCCACACTCCTTGCCACCTCCGCCACCCTGGCCGGTTCATTGCGTTGCCCCTGAAAGCCCTGCAACGGCATGTCGGGGCTGTCGGTCTCCAGCACAAAGCCATCCTCCGGCAGCGACGCCACGACTCCCCGCAGTTTGCGGGCACGCGGGTAGGTCACGCTGCCGCCCAGCCCCAGCACGAAACCGAGCTCGAGAAAGCGCTCAGCCTGAACCTGACTGCCCGCAAAGGCATGAATGATGCCGCCCCGGGTGAGGCGCGCGTTCTTGAGCCGCTTGGCCACTTCGTCATTGGCACGCACGCAATGCACGATGACAGGCAGGGAGAATTCGCGTGCCATGCTCAGCTGGGCCTCGAACAGCTGCCATTGGGCGTCATGATCGGCCAGTCGCGCATCGAAGCCGCATTCGCCCAACGCGACGATCTCGCCAGCATGCTGACCGAGGGCCTGATGAAGCTCCGCCAGCGCGCTCTCGCCATGCTCGGACAGAAAATAGGGATGCAGCCCCAGGGCACCGAAGATACGCGGGGATGACTGCACGAGTTCCAGCACGTCCGCGAAGCTGGCCACCGTGGTGGATGGCACCACGAACCTCGACACACTCTCATTCACGGCACGCGAGATGACCGCGTCACGATCCTGATCGAAGACGGGAAAATCCAGATGGCAATGGCTGTCGATCAACATGCAATATCCCGGTGATGGTCGTACTGCCATCGTGCTATATCAGCCAGTGACAGACAAACGAAGGGACCGGCCTGGTGGCCGGTCCCTTCGTTTGTCGATGTTGCTCTGTCAGCCATCGTGACTGGCAAAGCTGGCCTAGGTCGCCTCCACCGGCGCTACCGGCGCCAGCTCGGAGGTGCAATGACCACAACGGGTCGCCGCCAGCGGCACCTTGGAAAGACAGTACGGGCAGTCCTTGTCGGTGATCTCTTCCGGCGCTTCTTCGGCTTCCTTCTTGAGCTTGTTGATCTGACGGATCAACACGAAGACGGCCAGCGCCACCAGCGCGAAGCTGATGATGGCATTGATGAACAGTCCATAGTTCAGTGTCACGGCCCCCGCATCCCTCGCAGCCTCCAGACTGACATAGGGAGCCGCCTGAGCCCCTTCCTTGAGCACGAAGAAGAAGTTGGAGAAATCGACGCCCCCGATCAAGAGTCCGATCAAGGGATTGAGCATGTCACCCACCAGGCTCTTCACGATCAGCGTGAAAGCCCCCCCGATGATGATGCCCACCGCCATGTCGACGACATTGCCCTTGACCGCGAAATCGCGGAATTCCTTCATGAAACCGGCCATAGCCCCACCTCCTGATGATTGTTGTTGTCCTGTCGCGACCGACGCGTCCCTTTGGGTCATGCGTCTGTCAGGCCAAGGCATGCGCCCTGTGACTGCCTGCGTCGCTGGCCATCCCCATGTCTTTCGCAAGGGAGTATGCGGCCAAAGTCATCGATCTTGAGTTGGTGTGGCTAACGCTTGAGGACACGTTCAGCCCGAAAGCACGAACGCCGCCCCAAGGGGCGGCGCTCGTATCAATCCTGAATCGGTCAAGGGGCCTCGGAGATGGCCTCGTCAGGCACCAGAGCCACTCGGATGCGAGCCACTCGGGCATCCCCCCCTGAACCGTATCAATGCTCGCGGGTGGCGCGGAAGGTGATGTCCGGCCAACGCTCCTGCGTCAACTGCAGGTTGACGCGAGTCGGCGCGATGTAGGTCAGGAAGCCGCCGCCATCGTAGGCGAGATTGGCGCTGGCCTTGCGCTTGAAGTCCTCAAGCATCTTGGTGTCATCGCAATAGATCCAGCGCGCCGTCTGCACGTTCACCGCTTCATACATGCACTCGACCTTGTACTCTTCCTTCAGACGGTGAGCGACCACATCGAACTGCAGGGTGCCCACGGCGCCCACGATCAGGTCATTGTTGTCGAACGGCTGGAAGACCTGGGTCGCCCCCTCTTCGGAGAGCTGCTGAAGCCCTTTCTGCAGCGCCTTCATCTTCAGCGGGTCCTTCAGGCGTACCCGCTTGAACAGTTCCGGCGCGAAGTGAGGGATGCCGGTGAAGCGCATGTCTTCCCCCATGGTGAAGGTATCGCCGATCTGGATGGTGCCGTGGTTGTGCAGACCGATGATGTCACCCGGCCAGGCCTCTTCCACGTGGGAGCGGTCCGCCGCCATGAAGGTCAGGGCGTCAGGAATCTTGACGTCCTTGTTGATGCGCACGTGACGCATCTTCATGTTCTTCTCGTACTTGCCGGAACAGACGCGCAGGAAGGCCACGCGGTCACGGTGTTTCGGGTCCATGTTGGCCTGAATCTTGAACACGAAGCCGGTGAAGCGCTCGTCATGGGCCGTGACTTCACGGGTATCGGTATCACGCGACTGGGGCGGCGGCGCGTATTCGACGAAGCCATCCAGCATCTCGCGTACGCCGAAGTTGCCCATGGCGGTCCCGAAGTAGACCGGCGTCAGATCACCGCGACGATAGGCCTCGAGATCGAATTCGTGAGAAGCGCCGCGCACCAGCTCGACTTCCATGCTCAGTTCTTCGATGAGATCTTCGCCCAGCACTTCAATGGCTTCGGGGCTGTCGAGGCCCTTGATGCGCACATCATCTGGGATGCGGTTGCCCTGGCCCTGCTTGTAGAGATGGATCTCGTCATTGAGCAGGTGATAGACCCCCTTGAAACCCTTGCCGACGCCGATCGGCCAGGTCATCGGGGCACACTGGATGTTGAGGACCGTCTCGACTTCATCCATCACCTCGATGGGATCGCGCGTCTCGCGGTCCATCTTGTTGACGAAGGTCAGGATCGGCGTGGTGCGCAGGCGGCAGACTTCCATCAGCTTGATGGTACGGTCCTCGACACCCTTGGCACCGTCAATGACCATCAGCGCCGAGTCGACGGCCGTCAGCGTCCGGTAGGTATCTTCCGAGAAGTCCTCGTGCCCGGGCGTATCCAGCAGATTGACCATGCGGTCCTTGTAGGGGAACTGCATCACGGAGGTGGTCACGGAGATGCCACGCTCCTGCTCCATCTTCATCCAGTCGGAGGTCGCGTGGCGATCGGCCCGCTTGCTCTTGACCGAGCCGGCCATCTGGATGGCATTCCCGAACAGCAGCAGCTTCTCGGTGATGGTGGTCTTGCCCGCATCCGGGTGAGAGATGATGGCGAATGTACGGCGAACATCCGCCGCCTTGGCAATCTGGGAATCTGACATGGGCTGAAAGGCATCCGGCTCGACGTGAGGCACGCCGCGCGCACTGTTAGGTGAATAGCAGAACGAAACGAATGGCGCGCATTGTAGCGGCTGGCGAGGCTCGGCAACAGAGGCGGGCGCGATCAGCGGCCTTCAGTCATCCTTGCGTGCGCGAAAATGCCAGGGTCCCTCGCCCACCGGCGCCTGGTCATTGAGGATCTCGTTGTGGATGGCATCCTCGATCTCGTCGCTGTCCAGGGGATAGAGACCGCATTGCTTCAGCGCGCAGCGAACCCGGATGTCACGCCCGAGATATTCGAGCAGCACGCGAGTACTGGCCGGCGTGCGATCACCGCTTGCCGATACCCCGATTCGCAGCCCCTTGAGGCGTGACACACGGCTGGTAAAGGTCGGGTAGAGAATGGTCTGGGTGATCTCATTGCCGGTCATCGACTCGTAGTCGGTCATGAAGATGCGATCGCTCAGATAGAACGCCATCCCCTGATACTTGCAATGTGACACGCCGACACCGGACGACTCGCGCTCGACCAGGCGCTCAAGACGCTGGTAATAGACACCATCCTCGCGCTGGATGATGGACACCAGCCCCCGCAGTATCCGCCCCGGCGACGACATCGTCAGATAGTACTCATAGTAATGGCCTACATAGCGGCCCAACTCGGAGGCGCCCGAGCGTCTCAGCTGCGCCAGCGGCTCGCTCTCCACACGCGTGGCCTCACTCTCGCGCGGCTTGGGGCGCACCTGCACCAGACGCTGGAACTGACGATTGGGCAGCAGGATCTCGTGCTCCTCCACCCCGAAGAACTCACAGATCCGCCGCAGTGTATGTGCAGCGGGCCGGTATTGGCCGCTCAGGTATCGATTGAACTGTGGCCGACTGATCTCGAGCCGCCGACTCACCTCGGCGATGGATTGGTAGTAGCTGCACAGCAGCCGCAGATTGAGGGCCAGGTCTTCGTTCATGGGTCTGTCTCGCGCGGGATAAAGCCTCAGTCTACGCCGCCCACCCGCCATGACCCAGAGTGCGACAGGCGCAGCCTGCACCAGATAGTGCGTCTGAGTGCGCCACCTTGAGTCAGGTCGTCAAATTCCGCGGCTGACCAGCGAATGATGCAATGCAGAAGTCCCTCACACGCAGATAGTAACAACCATAAAAGAGGCTATCGCATGACTCCTGCATCAAAGCTCACGTTCCACGGCGGGCCCTGGGTCTCGTTCCTGCCCATCCTGTGCTTCATCACCACAGCCATTTATGTAGCCACCAGCCTGGAGGAGCCGGCCATCCAGGGCATGTGGGTCGGCATTCTCGCCGGCCTGCTGGTCACCTTCCTGTTTGCCCGTGACAAGTCTGTCTACAGCGACACCATCATGAAGGGCATGGCCAGCAAGGTGGCCATCGCCCCGGTGGCGGCGTGGATCTTTGCCGGCATCTTCGCCACGGTGCTGCGCTCCTCAGGACTGGTGGATGGCATTCTGTGGGCGGCCTATCACACCGGCGCCACCGGCACGGCCTTCCTCGTCGTGACCTTCCTCGCCTGCGCCCTGTTCGCTACCGCGGCAGGCACCGGCTTCGGCACCATCGCCGCGGGCATGGGCGTGCTCTATCCCGCGGGCGTCATGCTGGGAGCCGACCCGCTGTTGCTGGCAGGGGCCATCGTGGGCGGCGGTGCCTTCGGCGACAACCTGGCGCCCATCTCCGACACCACCATCTCCTCGGCGGCGAGTCAGGGCGCTGATATCGGTGGCGTGGTTCGTTCCCGACTGCCCTTCACGCTGGTGGCCGGCAGCATCACGCTGGTGGTGATGGTGCTGATCAGTCTGACGCAGCAAACAACGCCGCTGATCATCGCGCATGAACAGCTGGCCGAACACATGGACCCCAAGGGCCTGGTGATGTTGCTGCCCGCCCTGGTCGCCATCTACGTGGCCATGAAGAAAGGCGATGTGATCTTCGCCACCAGCGTGGGAATTCTGTCCGGCATGGTGGTGGCGATACTCACCGGCCTCAACACCCTGAGCGGTTTCGTGTCGGTCGAGAATGGTGCGCTGATCAATGGCGTGGCCGGCTGGATGGCAGACCTGTCGATTCTGGTGATCCTGCTGTCGGCGGGCATTCGTCTGATGCTCGATGGCGGTGGCAGTGAGAGGCTGATCAATGCGCTCAAAGGTGTCGTGCGCACACCGCGTGGCGCGGAAGCCTCCTCCGCCGGGCTCTCGCTGCTGATGTCCTCGCTGATGAGCATCAATGCCCCGGCGATCCTCGCGGTCGGCCTGTCCTACGCCAAACCGGTCGGTGAACGCTTCGGCCTGAGTCCTTACCGTCGCGCCAACATCATCGACAGCATGTCCTGCACCCTGGTCTATTCGCTGCCCTGGTCCGCCGCGCTGCTGTTCGCCTCCGGGCTGTCCGTAAAAGCCGCCGAAACCTTCCCCGGCGTGCCGGCCCTGATGCCGCTCGATCTGACGCCCTGGGTGCTCTACGCCTGGGTCCTGCTGGCCGTGATGTGTGTCTCCATCGCCACCGGCTGGGGTCGTCGTTTCAGCCCGGCGGACCAGGCGAGCGCTCAGGACGAGGCTGCAACCGAGGTGCCCGCTGGGCGGTCCTTACTGTCAGCGTCAGCCTCAAACTCAGTCTCAAGTTAAATCTCAAGCTCAGCCAGCTGATCTGCGCCTGACTGAGCTGCTCTTGACTGAGCTGCCCTCGACTGAACCTTCACCGCCTGCCCCGCAACAAGACGACGGACACCGCCATGCAAGATACTGAGCTGCGCCAACGCAACGTGATCGGCATCCTCACCGGCTCCGGCCCGGATGCCGGACTGGATCTCTGGAACAAGCTGCTGATCGCCAACAAGGCCCATATCGGGCCTGGCTACCGGGGAGATCTGGATGCCCCACACGTCCACCTGATCTCCCAGCCGGCGCTCGGGCTGTCCATGGAACTAGAGACTCATGACCAACAGGTGTGGGAGGCGCTGGCCGACAGCGCCCTCAAGCTCGCCGAGCATGTCGACTACTACGCCATCGCCTGCAATACGCTGAACTACTATCAGCCCCAGCTGGAGGCTCTGGCGCTGAATGTCCGGCTGGTGTCGTTCAGTGATGTCGTCATCGACAGGGTGCGGCGCGACGGCTTGAGCAAGGTGGCGCTGCTGGGCGCGAAGTCCGTGACGGACATGGGGGACTGGTCACCCTATCGGGTACTCACGGAGGTGGTGGAAGTCGAGGTACCCGCCGACCCACAACTGCTGCACCAGATCATCTATGACGTGAAGGCGCATGGGGGCGATGACCCGAGCGTGGTCCAGCGCTTTCATGCTCTGCTGGAGAGCCTGTCGGCAGACACCGTGCTGCTGGCCTGTACCGAGCTGCCACTGATTCCCGTCAACACCGTCAGCTCGTCAGACAACGACGCAGCCCCCGCCAAGACACTGATCGATGTCACGGAACTGGTCGCGGAGGAACTCGCTCGCAAGTCCTACGGCGTCTGATCCTCCTTGCCCCCGCCTGAACCCGCCTGACCTCCAACCCGTGACCCAGCCCTGGCGATAGATGAACTGTCTGTCAGGGCCTTACTCCTCGACCTCGGACAGTGTCTCGACGATATGGCACTGTGCCATCACCCCGCCGGCACAGCAGTGCGTCAGGCGCTGCAACTCTTCTTCCATGACGGCGAGGTCACGCTGGCGCTTGCGCACCTCGGCCAGCTGCGCCTCGATACGCGCGTCTATCTGATCGCAAGGCAAGGACTGCTGGTCCGCCAGGCCCAGCAAGGCGCGGATGTCATCCAGCGAAAACCCCAGTCGCCGACAACGGCGGATGAAGGTCAAACGCCTGAGCTGTGCATTGCCATACTCACGATAGCCATTAGGCGCACGCCGCTGCGGGGCCAACAGCCCCTGCTTCTCGTAGTAGCGGATCGTCACCGCCTGGACATCAGACGCCTTGGCCAGTTGGCCGATGCCCATCGTCACCTCGCCGTGCGATGACGTGGACGATTCCCCTTTCCGTGTGAAATCTCTTGCGGTCATCGATGACTTCTCCTCTCGCTATGTGTTGCATGTCGATGCATCAACCATTTCATCAGCCGACTTGACCTTATAGTGACTATAACCTCCATGCTGTCATCAACACGACAGGAGGCCAAGACCCATGAAAAGCTGTTGCGAAAGCAAATCCGGCGAGCTGGCAGAGCTCAGAGCCTCACAGGGCAAGGTCCTGAAGATTCTGCTGGCGCTGAATGCCAGCATGTTCTTCGTCGAATTCACCGCGGCCTGGTGGCTGGGTTCCACCGCGCTGCTGGGGGATTCCCTCGACATGTTCGGCGATGCCAGCGTCTACGCTCTGACCCTCTATGTCCTGCACCGCAGCGTACGCGCACGGGCGCTGAGCGCGCTGGTCAAGGGCGTCGTGATGCTGGTGCTGGGCGTGATCGTCCTTGGCGAGGCGGGACATCAGGCACTGCACGGCGAGGCACCGGCCGCCCACGGCATGGGCGCCTTCGCCCTGCTGGCACTGGTCGTCAATCTCATCTGCTTCGGCCTGCTGTGGCGCTTCAAGTCGGATGATCTGAACATGCGCTCCACCTGGCTGTGCTCGCGCAATGACATCATCGCCAATGCCTCGGTCTTCGGGGCTGCGATACTGGTGGGCTGGACAGGCTCTCGCTGGCCGGACGTGCTGCTGGGCGCTGCGATCGCCGCACTCTTCCTGCAATCCGCCTGGCAGGTGATTCGCGATGCACGAGTTGAGCTGCGCGAGGCGAAACAGGCCACAGACGCGCAGGCATCAGACAAGCAGGCAGCCAGCGATCAGGCATCGTCCTGCGCCACCCGCAGCTGTTGTGCATCGCCCACGGCTGCCACCGTGGTCGAACAGTCCCCCGCCAGCGGCTGCTGTTCCGGCAAGGGCGGTGGTGGAAACATCTCTATCTGACACGACTCAGGTGGTATTCCCGCCGCTCTGCCCAGCCACTGACATGCCGTCGAATGCCATCATCCGCGTGCAGTCCGCCTGAAACGACAGCGCCCCGTCGAGCTCGACGGGGCGCTTTAGTGTCTGGATATCGCCAGGGTCAGGGGGCCGGACAGTCGGGTTGACGCTCAGGATGCGCCTGCTGGAAAGCGTCCAGTGACTGGCAGGCCGCCTCGATAGCCAGAATCCTCGGGTAGTCCTCGAGTTCACACTCGAAGCGGCGCGCATTGTAGAGCTGGGGCATCAGGCAGGCATCCGCCATGCCCGGGCTATCGCCATGGCAGAAACGCCCTGCACTTTCCGCCAGCATCACTTCCAGACGCGCTAAACCTTCGGCGACCCAGTGGCGGTACCACTCAAGGCGCTGCGCCTGGGTGACCACAAGGCGATCTGTCAGATAATTGAGCACGCGCGGATTGTTGAGCGGATGCATCTCACAAGCCATGAACTGGCACAGTGAGCGCACCTTCGCACGCGCCTCCGGCGTTGAGGGCAGCAGCGCCGGGGCGGGCCAGCGCTCCTCCAGATATTCCATGATCGCGAGCGACTGGGTCAGGGCCGCAGGTGTTGGGGTATCTCCCACCATCAGGGTCGGCACCAGCCCCTGGGGATTGATGGCCAGATACTCCTCGCTGCGCTGTTCGCCCTTGAGCAGGTTGACCGGCACCTGAGCGACCTCAATCCCCTTGAGCGCCAGCGCGATTCTTACACGATAGCTGGTAGATGAACGGTAATAGCCATACAGGCTCATTGAACTCATGCTGCACTCCCCTGTGACGCGGTTGGAAGCCGGCCGCTCATTCGCACTGCCTCGCACCCAGTTGGCTTGAGGCTTACCGGCACACGACGTCTTCCCGAGACGTGTCTTCGAGAAGCTCTGCCTGATGAGGCCGCCTTCAGGCGTCCAACGGCGTCACCTGCTGATCAATGGCGCCGAAGATGCTCTGGCCATCGCGATCGAACATCTCGATGCGGATACGATCACCGAAACGCATGAAGGGCGTGCGAATCTCATCGAACAGGATCTTCTCGACCATGCGCACCTCCGCCAGACAGCTGTAGCCCACGCCCCCTTCGCTGATCGGCTTGCCGGGCCCGCCATCCTTGCCGGGATTGGATACGGTGCCGGAACCGATGATCGCGCCGGCCCCCAGCGGGCGAGTCTTGGCGGCATGCGCCACCAGCTGCGGGAAACTGAAGATCATGTCTGGCCCGGACTCTGGCTCTCCGAACGTCTCACCATTGAGATGCACGCTCAGCGGCAGATGCACGCGCCCCTGCTGCCAGGCATCCCCCAGCTCATCCGGCGTCACGGCGATGGGCGAGAAGCTAGACGACGGCTTGGCCTGAAAGAAGCCGAAGCCCTTGGCCAGCTCACCGGGGATCAACCCACGCAGACTGACGTCATTGACCAGCATCACAAGGCGGATGTGGCTCTCGGCCTGCTCTGGACTGACCTGCATCGGCACATCGTCAGTGATGACGGCGATCTCGCCTTCGAAATCGATGCCATGCTCCTCACTGACACACACGATATCGGCGTTGGGGGCCAGGAAGCTGTCGCTGCCGCCCTGATACATCAGCGGGTCGTGCCAGAAGGTCTCGGGCATCTCGGCGCCGCGTGCCTGACGCACCAGCTGGACATGATTCAGATACGCCGAGCCGTCTGCCCATTGATAAGCGCGTGGCAGCGGCGAATGCAGAGTCTTCATGTCCAGATCGAACGCATCAGCCAAGGTGCCATCATTGAGCGCTGCATAACGCTTCTCGAGCGCTGGCGCCAGCGAAGCCCAGTCCTCCAGCAGCACCTGCAGCGTCGTGGCGACATCCGCGACCTTCACGGCGCGGGTCAGATCACGGGAGACCAGCAGCAGTGTTCCATCGCGGGAACCATCCTGGTGAGTGGCGAATTTCATGACTGCCTCCTTGAGAAGCTTGAGAGATGAGAGAAAGTGGGTAGTCCAGAGCGGGATGACAGGCACATGCCAAGCTCAGCGCTTTCGGGGAGTGAAGTGAGACGCCAACCCCTGCCAGACCGAGCCGTAGTCGCGCTGACGAGCGCTCGACGACAGGGCCTGTGAGGTAGGCTGGAACAGATAGCGACTCTCGAACATGAAGGCGAGCGTATTGCCCTGATAGCGGGGGGCGAGTTCCGTTTGAGTGGCGGCCTCGAAGGTGGCAGCGTCAGGGCCATGCGGGGTCATGGCGTTATGCAGACTCGCGCCTCCCGGGTGGAAGCCTTCGCGCTTGGCGTCATATTCACCATGGATCAGTCCCATCAGCTCGCTCATCAGATTGCGATGGAAATATGGAGGACGGAAGGTGTTCTCGGCGACCATCCAGCGCGGCGGGAAGATCACGAAGTCGAGATTGGCGACCCCAGCGGTGTCCGATGGTGATGTCAGCACGGTGAAGATCGAGGGGTCCGGATGATCGAAGCTGACCGTGTTGAGGGTATTGAAGGTCGCCAGATCATATTTGTAGGGCGCGTAGTTGCCATGCCAGGCCACGACATCTAGTGGCGAATGATCCAGACTCGCGCGCCAGAAACTCCCGCCGAACTTGGCCACCAGCGTGAAATCACCAGCTTCGTCCTCGAAACGCGCCGATGGTGCGAGAAAATCACGCGGGTTGGCCAGTCCATTGCTGCCGATGGGCCCCAGAGAGGGCAATTCGAGAGGCGCGCCATAGTTCTCGGCCACATAGCCTCGACAGCCCTCCACGTGCCCCGCCAGCGGATTGAGCTGGAACTTGATACCGCGCGGAATCACCACGATTTCGCCGCTGGCGACTTCCAGCAGGCCCAGCTCGCTGCGCACCTCGATGGCGCCCTGTTGCGGCACGATCAGCAATTCGCCGTCGGCATTGTAGAAAAAGCGCTGCTGCATGCCGCGAGAGAAGGCATAGAGGTGCGTGGCACAGCCCTGCTGCGCCTGGGCGTCCCCATTGACCGCCAGCGTGATCAGGCCGTCCAGAAAGTCCCCTGTCGAGCATGTGATGGGGTCCCAGCGCATCGGATTGGGGTCCGGCACTCTCTCGGCCAACGGTGCAGTGGCGACCTGCGGCATCTCCATGGGCTGGTAGGCGCCCTGCATGACCGAGGGCCGAATGCGGTAAAGCCAGCTGCGTAGGTTGTGACTGCGCGGTGCCGTGAAGGCCGAGCCGCTCAACTGCTCCGCATACAGGCCATAAGGGCAACGCTGGGGAGAGTTCTGGCCCTGCGGCAAGGCGCCAGGCAACGCCTCGGTGGAGACATGATTACGAAAACCGGCGTGATAATGGCACTCAGCGTTGCGCTCGCACATGACGATTCATCTCCTTGTGGGCTCGCGGCTCCTGAAGATCTGGGGCATCCACGGCACGACATACCGCCAACGCCCTAACTGGTTACATATGAAACCATATAGACAGACCCATACCCTGGCAATCGCCGAATTGCTAGACTTTTGTCTTGATCGCTATCGAAGGTGGTAACATCGGTAACCTGATCCACCTGAAACGTTTCAATGCGAATCAGTATGCCAACCCTTTCACAGAGTCAGGTAACTTTTGATGCAACGCACTGATGACACCCCCGAAGCTCGCGATGCCCGTGACGGGGAACCCCCACAAGACACACCCCGCTGCGAGCTGGATCTTGACCAATTCCTGCCCTATCGCCTCAACCGTCTGGCAGAGCGAACCAGTGAGGCGCTGTTCGTCCGTTATGGTGAGCGCTTCGCCATCAATGTCGCCGAGTGGCGTCTGCTGGCCTGGCTGAGCCGTGGCTCGTCATTGACGGCCCAGGAAATCAGTCAGCGAACTCATATGGACAAGGTGCGCGTCTCTCGGGCCGTCAAATCTCTGGAAGCCCGTGAACTGATTCTGCGCCGGCCGAGCGAGCAGGATCAGCGTGCGCAGTTGCTCGCCCTCACCGCCGAGGGTGAGGCCATGCTCGCTGAGCTGATCCCCGAGGCCCGCCGCTTCGAGGATGAGTTGCTGAGTGCCGTCAATGCACGTCAATACCGGGATCTGCTGCTCACCATGCAGACCCTGGAGCGTCAATTGGATCAGCTGCCAGGCAACGACTGAGACTCGCGGTAGGCAGCAGGTGCGCCACCTTGTGCCCCATGAGATTCTCGACAGGACACTCGCACCTCGTACAAGTATGGTATAAATCACGTACTGGTTTTATGGAGTCGTCCCCGCATGCATCGCAAACCGCACCTGCCAAGCAAGTTGTGTCAGACCTGTCAGCGCCCCTTCACATGGCGCAAGAAGTGGCAGGACTGCTGGGAAGACGTACGTCACTGCAGTCAACGCTGCCGACACAATGCGCGTCAGGCAGCCCGGGAGACACACCATGACCAGCACTGATACCTGGCTTGTCTGGCTGGACGATGACCTACGTCTCGATGACAACCCCCTGTGGCAGGCCGCGCTCGAGGAACACCCGGCGCACCTGCTGGTGGTATACATCCTGCCGGAGACGACCTTCCAGCCCGTTGGCAGTGTCAGCCCTGAGGTTGCCAGGCTGCAGCCACTCAGCGTTGCACGTCAGCGCTTCCTGCTGGAGAGCCTCGAATCCCTGCAGGCAGGGCTTCAGACCCTGGGCAGTGATCTGCTGATCCTCCAGGGTGACGCTGCACATCTGATACCCGAACTCGCCAGGCAGCATGCGTGCCGAGGCGTCATCGCGCGACGGGCCACAGGTCTGGTGGAGCGACGCCAGCAGCAGGCAGTGGCCGCCAGCTGTCGCCTGCGGCAGGTCAATAGCGGCTTGCTCCTGGACGAGGATGACTTGCCCTTCACGCTCAATGAGCTTCCTGAAACCTTCAGCGCCTTTCGTCGCAAGCTGGAAAAGGCCTATCCGGATATCCAGGCCATGCCCGCTCCGGTGGCGGCGCCTTGCGCGCTGCCGAGCTGGCCGCAACAGGCGCCGCGTGGCGTGCAGGGCAACGCCAGACGACTCCATGCGGCCAGGGACTGGCAGACCGACCCGCGGGGAGAGCATGCCTTCCTTGGGGGTGAGCCCTCAGCGCTGCAGAGACTCGAGCATTATCTGAGTCCTGAACATGCCGGCCAGTACAAGACCACTCGCAATCGCCTCAGTGGGGCAGATTTCTCGACCCGTTTCTCTGCCTGGCTGGCACTGGGGTGTCTCTCACCACGACGCATACTCGACAGGTTGCACACCTTCCAGAAGACACTGCCTGAGCTCTGCGAGACCCCACAGGCGGCGTTCAAGGACAGCGACTGGATTCGCGTCGAGCTCTTGTGGCGGGAGTACTTTCATTGGGATACCCGCCAGCTGGGGAGACAGGTCTTTCTGGCAGGCAGGCCCGGTACAGACTCGCTGCGGCATGAGGCGTGCGCTGCGATACCGGATGCGCTTGCACGCTGGCAGGCCGGAATGACCGGCGTGCCCTGGGTGGATGCCGGCATGCGCGAGCTGGCCGCCACCGGCTGGCTGAGCAACCGCATGCGCCAGAACGTGGCGAGCTATCTGATCAAGGATCTTGGCGTGGACTGGCGGCTGGGTGCCGCCTGGTTCGAGCATCAGCTGCTGGATCATGATGTCGCGTCCAACTGGGGCAACTGGCGCTACCTGGCAGGCGTGGGACGCGACCCGCGTGCGGACCGTCATTTCAACATGATGAAGCAGGCTCGCCAGCACGACCCGCTCGGCCATCACGTCATCCGCTGGATACCCGAACTGGAAACGCTGCCGGCCGGCATGCAACGCCATGCTCCCTGGACTGCCTGGTCATTTCGCGTGACGCCCGGGGCATCGGGAGGCATCAACGGGACGACGCAGTCCGGCTACCCGCGCCAGCCATTGCACCTTGTCGATGCCTGGCAGCCCCACCTCAGCGACGTCACACCGACACGTGTGAAGCCATGGCTGAGTGGTTCCTTCGAACGGGGCTGAGAGGAGACTATCAGCGGACAGAAGCCGTCGGGCCATTGACGCTAACTGGCCGTCAGGACTGCACTTTACTGGCCTTATTCACTATCATGGCCGCATTCCTTGCAGGAGTCGTCATGAATCAACCGCTACCGCCGCCACTGTCCACACCGCACCGCAATCTCATTCGTCTGACCATCGCGCGCGGCATCACCTGGACAGGCTTCCTGATCCTGATCATCTTCGGGATCGAGATCATCGGCTTTCAGCTCAATGTCCTCCCCGTCATCTCGATCATCATCGCGATGGGCCTGGTCAATGTCGCCAGCTGGTGGCGTCTGGGTCAGACGCATCCGGTCACTGACACCGAGAACCTGCTGCATCTGCTGGTGGATATCGCCGGTCTGACGATGCTGTTCTTCAATACCGGCGGCTCCACCAACCCTTTCGTGCCCTACTATCTGGTGCCAGTGACCATGGCGGCCGCCACCCTCCCCTGGCGCTATGCCTGGATCATCGCGGCCGTCGGCATGGGCTGCTACAGCTTCCTGATGGTGTTCTACGAACCCGTACCGCAGCTGGCCACCTACGAACTCGGCGGGCGCATCAGTCTGCACGTCATCGGCATGTGGCTGAACTTCGGCCTGTCGGCATTGCTGGTGACCTATTTCATCTTCAAGATGGCTCACGCCCTGCGCACGCGAGACCAGGCGTTGTCCACCACACGAGAAGCGGCTCTGCGTAGCGAACAGGTGCTGGCAGTCGCCAGCCAGGCCGCCGGCACCGCGCACGAACTGGGCACCCCGCTCTCGACCATGGCGGTGCTGTTGAGCGAGATGCGCGAGGATGCCAAGGACAAGAACGACCCGCAGCTGGAGGAGGATCTTGCACTGCTGCGCAGCCAGGTCGACACCTGCAAGCAGCGCCTGCAAGCGATGGTGGCCGCGGCCGACCGTCGTCGCATGGAGCAGCCCCAGGCGCTCAACGCCGCGCGCTGGCTGGAGGAAATCGTGCAGCGCTGGCTGGTGGTACGCCCGGATGTGCAACATAGCGTCGAAGTGGATGCCTCCGCCCGCAAGGCTCAGATTCTGGTCGATACCACGCTTGAGCAGGCGCTGATGAACCTGCTCAACAATGCCGCGGATGCCTGCCCCGATGGCGTCGAGATCACCCTGGAACGGCGGGATGACGAGGTCACCATCGACATTCGTGACCATGGTGCAGGCGTACCCATGGCGGTCGCGGACCAGCTCGGTGAGACCTTCATCTCCACCAAATCCAAGGGGATGGGCATCGGCCTGTTCCTGACCCACGCCACCATCAATCGTTTCGGTGGCGGCGTCAGCCTGTACAACCACGAAGACGGCGGCACCTTGACGGAAGTGCGCCTCCCTCTTTATCTGAACTGATGGCGGCAAAGACCGCCCAAGTGAGCCCCTGATGAGCGAAGAAACCCGACTGCTGATCATCGACGATGACGAATTCTTCTGCCAGGTGACGGCACGTGCCATGACACGCCGCGGCTATGCCGTGGAGATTGCCCGGGACGAGGCACAGGCGCTGAGTATCGCGCGCAGCCATCGCCCCGAGCTGATCACGCTGGATCTGAAGCTCGAACAGAGCTCCGGCCTCAAGCTGTTGCCCGAGCTGATCGCCTTGTTGCCGGAAGCATGCATCGTGGTGCTGACGGGCTACTCCAGCATTGCCACGGCAGTGGAAGCCATCAAGCTGGGTGCCGTGAACTACCTGTGCAAGCCCGCCGATGCCGACGAGATACTTCACGCCTTCAAGCGCGAGGGAGGTGATCCGGAAGCCGAGATCTCCGACAACCCGCCCTCGGTCAATCGCCTGACCTGGGAACACATCCAGAAGGTGCTCAACGAGCACGACGGCAACATCTCTTCCACGGCTCGCGCCCTGGGGATGCACCGCCGCACGCTGCAGCGCAAACTGCAGAAGCGACCGGTGAAGCGCTAGCGCTTCATTCGGGCCAGCAGGGCCGCCACGGCAGCATGATGCTCCGGGTCCTGATGGCATTGGCCCTGAAAACTGGCACACAGATCCAGGAAGTCGTCCAACCGCATCTCGGGAGCACGACGCATCAGGCGCTTGGTCAGCCGTGTCGCCTGACGCGGCTGACTCGCCATCTGACGTGCCATCTCCAGGGCACGTGTCATCAGGTCTTTCTCTGCACAGACTTCCAGCACGATCCCCAGTGTCAGCGCTTCCTGCGCCGAGACGATACGCCCGCTGAAGGTCAGCTCACAGGCACGCTGATAGCCGATCAGACGCTGCAGCAGCCAGGCGCCCCCATCGCCGGGGATCAACCCCAGCGACAGGAACGTCTCGCCGAAACGTGCCTGGTCACTGGCCAGGCGAATGTCACACATGTTGGCGAGATCAAAGCCGGCCCCGATGGCCGGACCATTGACCGCCGCGATCACGGGCACCTCGATGTCCAGCACCGCAGGTGTCATTCGCTGGATACCGCGGCGATAGCGCGCCGCGACCTCGGCGGCATCTCCTGCAAAATCCCCCTTTCGCTGCGCCATGTCCTGCACATTGCCTCCGGCAGAGAAGGCGCTGCCCTCGCCGGTGATCACCAGGGCACCCACGCTGTCACAGCCATTAACCCATTCGGCCACTGCCAGCAGATCCTCCACCAGCGCAGTCCCCGTCAGGGCATTGCGCACGTCGTGACGGGCGAAGGTCATGACGGCGACACCGTGCTCGAGACTGAGGTGACTGTCGACAAGGGGCACGGGTACAGCCGCTGACCTCTGCCGGGCGCAGGAGGCGTCAGTGGAATCGCGTGGGGATGAGATGGCGTCGTGAGTAGCGTCGTGAGCAGCGGCGTGAGTCGTGTCATGTGGCGAAGCGGTCATGGCGGATTCCTGGCGTCATCGATGGCCGTCACGAGCGAGGGTCCTCAAGGGGGGCCTGTCGGCTCGCGCATACGAGAAGACCCTTGTCCTCCGTGCAGCGTCATGCGGCGGGAGAGACAAGGGCCTGTCGGTCTTGCCGGTGGTTCACGCAGCAGGCAGGCGGGCTGCCGACCCCCACGCGAGGTGTCACGCGACTTACTGTGCCGTCCAGCCGAGATCCATGTTGAAACTGGAGCCCGTCACCGAACCTGCCTTGTCGGAGGCCAGCCACACCGCCATGTCAGCGACTTCGGCGGGGTCGATCATGCGCTTGATGGAGGCCCCCTTGAGCATGATCTTCTCGATCACCTCATCCTCGGGCATGTCATTGAGCCTGGCCTGCTCGGCGATCTGCTTGTCGACCAGCGGAGTGCGCACATACGCCGGGCAGATGGCATTGGCCGTGATACCACTCTCGCCGCCTTCCAGTGCCGCCGTCCTGGTCAGCCCCATCAGACCATGCTTGGCGCTGACATAGGCCGCCTTGCCGGGCGAGGCGACATGCGCGTGAATGGAGGCCATGTTGACGATGCGGCCATATCCATTCTTCTCCATGTGCGGCCAGGCCGCCTGAATCAGCGTGAAAGGTGCCGTCAGCATCAGCGCGATGATCTGATCCCACTTGGCCTGCGGGAACTCCTTGATGCGCTCGACGTGCTGGATACCGGCATTGTTGACCAGGATATCCAGGCGACCGAAGCGTGACACCGCTTCCTCGACAGCGGCCCGACATTGCTCACCATCCGTCAGGTCTGCCTTGAAGAATGCAGCGCCTGCCTTGTCGGCGACCTCTGCCCCATCGTCACTGAAATCCACGGCAAGGACCTGATGACCGGCTTGGCACATCGCTTCCATGATGGCGGCGCCGATACCACTGGCAGTCCCCGTGACAAGGGCGACGCGGGTCGGGGCTGACTGTTGTTCACTCATGAAGGTCTCCTTCGGGCTGATGTCATGCCGCAGGAATGCCCGGCCCCAGACAAGGACAGGGACCGGGTGGCATCGGATGCTGCTCTGCAACATATAGTGAAGATAGCGCTAATAAAGCCACCTTCGCCACCCGACCATCGCCTTGTTGGCCTGCCGGCGACAGCATGCATGGCGTTGAACCGCCTGGAGCCTGCATGCCAGAGCCGTGATGCAACTTGCGCAACCGCCAGGGCGCAGCATGCAACGCGAGCTCAGCCGAAGTGCAATCGAGCTGACAGACCGGGCGACGCCGCACTCCCCAGCGGACTGTCATCCAGGGTCAGTTCCGCTCCCAGGCGCTCGGCCAGTTCATCGACGATCGAAAGGCCCAGCCCTGACCCCGAGGTGTTCTGCCCCGCCAGACGCACGAAGCGCTCCCGGACCCGCTGACGCTCACGGGGCGGAATGCCGGGGCCGGTATCCATGACTTCCATGATCAGACCACCGCCGAGAGAGGTCTCGCGGCGCCGAATGCTCAAACGCACTTCCCCCCCCTCAGGCGTATAGCGCAGCGCGTTGTCGAGAAGATTGCGCAGCAGCACATAGAGGCCGTTCTCGTGGCTGATCAACTGCGCGTCGGGCGTGACGTCGACAGACATCCCGACGCCACGCTGGCGCGCCATGGGGCCGAGATCCCGCGTAAGTTCATGCGCCAGATGCCCGAGATCGACGTGAATGCGCGGCACCTCGGCACCACTCTCCAGCCGCGACAGCGTCAGCAGTTGCTCCACGACACGCGTCATGCGATTGACACCATCGACGATCATGCGCGCCGAACGCCGCGAGTTCTCATCGGTGGCATCCGCCTCGACATTCTGGGCATGCACCTTGATGCCGGCCAGGGGCGTTCTCAACTCGTGAGCCGCATTGGCAGTGAAGCGACGTTCCTTGTCGAGCGTGTCGGCCAAGCGTCTCAGCAAGCCGTTGAGCGCATCCACCATCCCGCGAATCTCGTCCGGCGCCTCACTGGCATCAAGTGGCTCTAGATAGCCGGGCTGACGGGCGGTGATCTGTCGGCTGATACGCAGCACGGGACGGAATCCCCGAGAGACGGCGACACCGATCAGCAAGGCGATCACCAGCAGCCCGACCACCAGCGCCAGCACGTTGTGCAGTGCGATCTGCCCCGTCAATTCATCTCGTACGTCTTCCCGCTGAGCGGCCGTGACCCAGATGCCGCTGTCAGGGAAATACAGCGTGAAGGTGAACCAGTCGTGATGATCGGTGTGCTGCTTGGCATAGCCGGGCAACGGCAGATAGTCGAGCATGACCGAGGGGGTGGAGAGCCCCAGCAAGGGCTGACCGAGTGCATCCCACATCTGGAAGACCAGCTTGTCTTCATAGACATGACCGAGGGGCGACTTCTCGTGCCCATCCGCGAAGCTCAGGGATGGCGGTCGCAGACTGAACTGCCCCGAGGTCATCTCCTGAAGTCTTTGCTGACGCACCACCGGCGACAGCGAGGCCAGCTCGGATTGATAGAGGCGGCCCAGCATGCGGGCATTCTGGGCCAGCTGTGCATCGAACAGCTCATCGATCTGCTCACGGGCATCGAAGTAGCTCCAGGTGGCAGCTGCCCCCAGCACGATGATCACCCCCCCGATGAGGCTGCGCCGCAGAAAACTGCGTATCGACTTCACACGGACTCACCCAGTCGATAGCCGACCCCGCGTACGGTCTTCACCACGCCGGCCCCGAATTTGCGGCGAAGATGATGCACATGCACCTCGATGACATTGCTTTCCACATCCCCATCCCAACCGTATAGCTGCTCGACGAGCTGGTCCCGACTGAAGACACGACTGGGATGGAGGAGAAGAAACTCCAGCAGATCGAATTCGCGCCGCCCCAGCGTCACCTCGGCGCCGGCCAGGGTAACGGAACGACCGGCCTGATCAATGCTCAGGGCCCCCAGTTGCAGGCATCCGTTGGCCTGACCCGCATGACGCCTGACCAGCGCGCGCAATCGGGCCACCAGCTCGGCAATGTCAAAGGGCTTGACCAGATAATCATCCGCCCCGTTGTCCAGGCCACGCACTCGGTCACTGATATCATCTCGTGCCGTCAGAATCAGCACCGGCAGAGTGTGGCCCCGACGGCGCAGCGCGGTCAGCACCTCGAGACCGTCCATGTCCGGCAAGCCAAGATCCAGCACCAGGACATCAAAGGAGGAATGCTTGAGAGTGGCCACGACATCGCCCCCCACCCGCAACCATTCACTGCTCATGCCTTCACGACTCAAGGCATGACCGATACCTTCACCCAACAGTGGATCATCTTCCACGAGCAGCACGCGCATGGGCTCTCCTGATGACAAGCGATACGTGAGAGGGAACAGGGGATATCCCATGCCCCACTGATGACAGATGACGAGAGCGGGATGGCAGCATCATCGACTAGGCGCGATTCCCGGCTCTCTCCGCCCATGGCCTTTGCAAGCCCCATCCCCTGCCCCGTCGTCTTGCGCCGAGGACAGCGCGGCGCTCCTGGCGGCGAAACACGATGCGTTGAAGCGCTTCACGAATGGCCTCCAGGCCCGAGTCCAGCATGCGTTCCGGTTGGCCGAGAATGCGGCGCAATGCCCAGCCACCTCGAAGTCTCATGCGAGCCAACGCCCCCGGTGCTCGCAACAGGCAAAGCGGATACACCATCTGCTCGACCTGACGCTCGATGCTGATGGGGTGGCATCCTTGATGCCGCGCCAGTTGCATCAGTAGCGGGGACTCTTCCCCGGTGATCAGAGGGGGAACGTGAAGCCGGACATGCTGGTGGGCACAGGCGGAGGCCGGGGCGAACAAGTGGCCATCCGGCTGCAGTATGAACTCGACCAATTCCTCCCGCCCCGCCGTGACAAGAGAGGCCGGGAGACATTCCAGTACCCGCTGGCGCACGCCAGGCTGCCAGCCAGAGCCATGCAGAACATGCATGGCACGCCCTGCCTCCAGCTGCCACTCACCATCACCCGGCAAGCTCACCAGGGTGTGAGGACGCGACGCGGGCGTGATACTGAGCAGCTGCTCACACAGCGACCCGCCGGTGACGTCCGAGACGGCGAGGGTCAGACAGCGATGCCGTTGCCCCAGAGGAGTCGGCAGCAGCTGGCACAGAAGCGCGAGATCATCTCCAGGGCGCTCCACCAGTGTCAGCGTGGCGCCATGGCCCGCCAGCTGCCAGCATATCTCCCGGCAACTCGAGGCCATGGGCGCTTCGACGAGCAAGCGATGACCGGCCAGCCGAGAACTTTCGACAGAACCACCACGGGAGCGAAACGGACGGTACATGGCAACATCCTTGGTCGGGGCATCGTCGATTCGACCATGCCAGGCTGAATGACCTACACGATGCCGACCAACGCTTAACGAAAGATTAAGCAGCGACTCTTTCTTTGCCCTCTGACGGAAGACTTGATGTCCCTTGCCGGTGCCAGACGCCGATGCCCAAGGCTTACAACCCGAACAGATGGACCAGCGGCGGCAGAATGAAGGCTGTCAGGAGCCCCGTCAGACCCATGGACATGCCCGCGAAGGCACCGGCCAGGGTGCTGAGTGAAGAGAAGCAGTAAGCCGTGCCGATCCCATGGGCAGACAGGCCCATGGTAAAGCCCTTGACGGTATCATCACGCGCACCTGACAGCCGCAGCATCAGCGGACCGATCACACAGCCAAGCGTCCCGGTCAACAACACCAGTCCTGCCGTGAGTGAGGGAATGCCGCCGAGCTTTTCCGCGATCCCCATGGCGATCGGCGAGGTCACCAACTTGGGTGCCAAGCTCAACGCCACCGGAGTATGCGCCCCCAGGACCAGTGCCAGACCGAGCGTGGTGGTCACTGCAGTGGTGATGCCGACGCAACAGGCCGTCAGCAGAGGCCAGAGCATCTGCTTGACGCGGTCAAGATGATCGAACAGCGGCACCGCCAGTGCCACCGTCGCCGGCCCCAACAGAAAGTGGATGAACTGGGCGCCTTCGAAATAGGTCGCGTAGTCGGTATCCGTCAGCCAGAGAAAGCCGATGATCAAGGCAATCGACACCAGCACCGGATGGGCAAGAGACGCGCCACGAGCCAGGCGGTTGATCACGGTCGCCAGCAGAAAGGCCGCCAGCGTCAGCAATAGATGCAGCAGCGGAGAGGCACTGAGATAGACCCAGAGAGCATCCAGAGGGGCGAGATTCACTGTTCCCCTCCCTTGCCGGCCATCGGACCTTGCAAAGATGAACGACGATCTATCAGCCGCTGCAACAGCCAGGCTGTCACGAACTGCGTCACGGCGATGGATACCACCAGCGTCACCGCGATGGCGAGGAGATCCTGAGCGATGAGATCCAGATGCACCATGACCCCGACGCCTGCCGGGACGAACAACAGCGAGAGATGCGCCAGCAGGCCATTGCTGGCAAGCCTGAGACTGCCGGGCACTCGTTCACGCAACATGGCGCGGAGCAGCTGACGTTGGCCGGCATCGTTGTCCGAGATGCGTACGGCGTCACCTTCCCTGTCCGGCGACGGTATCAATCGCTTGCGCAGACGGCCACGCACCATCAGCGCCAGCAGCAGGATCAGCATGCCCAGTACCGGTCCAGGCACCGGCAATACGAGGGCTCGTCCCAGCACCTCGCCCACGAACTGACATGTCAGCAGAATGCAGAACCCCTTGAACAACTCCATCTCCGGCCAGCCTCCCCTATCAAGGCACTCATCTGACGTGCGGTAAAAGGCCGAATTGTACCATAGATGCCCAATCACGGCACGGTGATACCGGGCCGTAACCCGCCATGGGCGCGACGTGGCAGCACGGCGCAGTCCCGGGTGCACGTCGAAAGCCCGGCAGTGGCGGCAACGCTGGCTTATGGTAGTGTTCTGACTCGACTGAACCGCCACCTTCTCCGGCAAGGACACGCCTACGCGATGCCAGAATCCTTGATGCTTGATACTTCCATCACTTCGGAATGGGTCGAGACACTTCGACGCGAAGAGGACCATCAGGCCCGCATGCTGCTGGAGCTGGCAGCGGATCTCGCCGGGACTCCCCTCGCCTTGATCAGCTTGCGCAACGCACGTCATCTCAAGCGTTGGGTAAGCCTGGACGACAGCATTCCCGATACCCTTCCGCTGCACGATAGCCTGTGTGGTCTGGCCGTCATCAAGGGAAGGCCTCTGGTGACGCGCGATGCCTATCAGCATGCTGAACTGCGCGATACCTGTTCGGTGAAGGGGGATGGCATACGCTTCTATATCGGACTGCCACTGCATGATGCCACTGGCGCGGTGGTCGGATGCATGAGCATGTTCGACACCTCTCCACGCCAGTCGCTGCCCGACGATGACACCCTGGCGCGGCTTGATCAGCTGGGTGGAATGATCAGCGAGGCACTGAAGCGCCTCATGCAGAGTGCCCAGCTCAGTGCAGCCTTGCGCGACAGCTATACTCGCGCCAACTGGATACTGCGCAGCATTTCCGATGGCATCATCGAATGGCAGCTAGGCAATGAACGCCTGACGATATCGCCACGCCTGGAAATGCAGCTGGGCTACAGCGCCGGAACCCTGGACAGCCGACTCGAGGCGCTGCATGAAAGAGTCGCCCCCGAGATGCGCGAAGAGTTCCAGGCGCTTCTCGCGATACAGCGACTGCAGGAAACCCCGTTCAGCATCGAACTGCGCATCCGCACCCGCCAGGGAGACTACCGCTGGTTCAAGTTGCGTGCGCAGTTCCAGGTGCGTGATGACGCGCCCTATCGCTTTATCGGCTCTCTGCTCGACATCCATCAGCAGCACATGGCCGCCGTGGCACAGGCCGACAAGCTATGTCGCTACGAACGTCAGCAGGCCGTGCTGATACGACTCGGCAACGCCCACCATGCCGAGGGCACTCGGCTCGAAGACCTGATGCCATGGATCTGCCAGCAGGTGGCGGATGCCCTGCAGGTACGCAAGGTCAGCTTCTGGAAGATGAATCCCGAGGGAACCCGGCTGTCACTGAGTCATGTACACGATGGTGAACTGCCTGCCCCGCACGATGCGACCTCTCGGGCGACCCCCCGAGAGCTGTGTGACAGCCAACTGGGAGAGTATTTCACCGCCCTGAAATCCGAGCGCATCCTGGCGATCAGCGATACCCAGCAGGCCAGCAGCGGGCTGTTGTTCAATGGCTATTTCAGCACGGACCTCCAGGCAATCCTCGATAGCCCCGTGCGCATCTCCGGCAATATTCGCGGGGTGATCTGTTGCACGGAGTGTGGCGGTCCACGCGAATGGGCGGAGGATGAGCTCGCCTTCCTGAGCTCGGCCTGTGATCACGTCTCCCAGCTTGCCACCGAGCTTGAGCGTCACGCGACCCAGGAGCGACTGCGTGCCAGCGAGCGTCGCTATCGCGCCACCTTCGAGCACTCCGCCGTCGGGATGGCGCACATGTCCAAGTCGGGCCAGTTGTTGAGGGTCAACCAGCGACTCGAGGACATCCTCGGCTACCCGAGCACCACGCTCGAGGGCTGCTATATCCGCGAACTGATCGAGCCGGAAGACCTGGCATCGCTGCAACGACGCCACCTTGCCTTGATCGAGGGCGGTATCAGTCACTTCACCCAACGCTGCCGCTTCCTTCATGCACGGGGCAACACGGTGCATGCCGACGTCAGCGTTTCCTCCGTCGATACCACCCCGGTGCAGGACGGCTATACGCTGGTCGCTCTGGTCGACAAGACCCATAGTCACACCATGTCCCAGCGACTGATCCATGAAGCCAACCATGACAGCCTGACAGGGCTTCTGAACCGCGCCGCCTTCCGTCGCAGATTGACGCAGTTCTGTGACGTCGTGCGCGAGGACCACTCGCAACATTGCCTAGCCTATATCGATCTTGATCAATTCAAGGTCGTCAATGATACCTGCGGACATTCCGCGGGCGATGCCCTGTTGATCCAGCTAGTTGACGTCATCGGCAATGATCTGCGCCCACAGGATCTTCTGGCACGTCTCGGGGGCGACGAATTCGGTCTGTTGATGCCCGGCATGACATTGGACGAAGCGGAACCACTGCTGGAGCGACTGCGCCAGAGCGTGGCCAATTTCCGATTCATGTGGGACGACAAGCTGTTCAGCGTCAGCGCCAGCATCGGCCTGGTCAGCATCAGCAACGGCCAGAGTGATCCACATCATCTGCTCAGCGCTGCCGATGCCGCCTGTTATGAAGCGAAGGACGCTGGGCGCAACCGCGTGCATCGCCATAGCGTGAGCGGAGACGAAGTCACTCAGCGGATGGAGGAAATGCACTGGGTCGCCGAAATCACCGCCGCGGTGGAAGCGCAACGTCTCGTGCTCTATCACCAGCCCATCGCCAGCACACGCACCAGGCCGGGCACCCCTGATGAGCAGCACTATGAGGTGCTGGTGCGCATGCTGGGGCGTGACGGCAGCATCATCGCCCCCGGGGCCTTCCTGCCCGCGGCAGAGCGTTATGGGCTGGCTGCCACCATCGATGAATACGTCATCCGGCATTATCTGGCCTGGCTGCAGTCGCAACCTGCCCACCTGGCCAGCCTGACACGGGTGTCGCTCAACCTCTCGGGTCACTCTATCAGCAGTCCCAATTTCCGCGACATGCTGGTCAGTCTGGTACGTGACAGCGAGATTCCCGGCCACAAGCTGTGTTTCGAGATTACAGAAAGCGTGGCCATCACTCGCCTGGGCGATGCTCGCACCTTCTTCGATACCCTGGGGGAGCTGGGGTGCTACTTCGCACTGGATGATTTTGGCAGCGGCGTATCGTCCTTCGGGTATCTCAAGAGCCTGCCGGTGAATTATCTCAAGATCGATGGTGCCTTCATTCGCGACATGGACACCAACCGTGTCTCCTACGCCATCGCGCGCGCCATCGCCGAGGTGGCCCGCGAAATGGG
The DNA here is from genome assembly GCF_056493605.1 of Cobetia sp. BL01. NCBI lineage: Bacteria > Pseudomonadati > Pseudomonadota > Gammaproteobacteria > Oceanospirillales > Halomonadaceae > Cobetia > Cobetia sp. BL01. The sequence continues at coordinate 487,198 of NZ_JBVBEE010000003.1, forward strand.
CATGCAGACCATCGCGGAATTCGTTGGCAGCCAGGAGGTACTGGCATGCGTGACGTCCATCGGGGTCGACCACGTCCAGGGCTATGCCATCGGCAAGCCTTCCCCGCTAGTGGCAGAGAACTCGACGCTGGCTCACAAGGCTTGCGTGATGACGTCGCAAGGCATCGCCAACAACCGCCCGGGGACGCAGCTCACGTTTTGAGCGACGTTACCGATCACGCTCGCTGTGGTCCTTTCGATATCATGTGGCAGCACTCGACACGGCCCCTCTCTCGTGAAAGCGGAGTCTGGACGAACCTATAAAAGAGACTGACCGCATGGCAATCAGTCTCTTCGTCAGGGTTGTATAGTTGCTTGATCAGATATCAGCAAGAATTAGACCTTGGTTACGACAGTTTCTTGACCCACAGCGCCGCAGCGTCCACGAGTTTCTGGTGCGCGTGCCGGAAGGCCTCTTCACTCTTGCGATAGGGATCCGGAATCTCTTCGCCCTGCCCACCCGCCAGCCAGCGGCCGAACATCATCGTCTTGCCACTGACTTGCGGGGCCATCTGGTTGATGGCACGACGATGACCATCGCTCATGACCAGAATCAGATCCGCTGCCGTCAACATCTCGACCGATACCTGCCGCGCACGATGCCCATCAACCTCCAGACCGGACTCGAGAGCGAATCTAGCCGCCGTGGGTTCGACAGGATGATCGACCAATGCGCCCACACCCGCCGAGTGAACCGTCTTGCCCGGCAACGCTTGCTTCAGCAGTGCCTCACCGACCGGACTGCGACAGATATTGCCGGTACACACCACCAGAATATTGTTGAACACGCTGACTTCCTCTTCCTTGTGACGCTTGCACTCATGTCGATGGCCCGGGGGGGGAGACGCTTTCCCGCGCCCGGACACCAGAGGGCCATTGTCGCATGCTGGCAGCCCGTGCGGCAGGCTTGCGAGGCTCGGTGGACGCAACCTGTGACGTTTCAAGGGGGGACGCGCGTGCTCGAATGGCAACACTGAGATGACGCCAGATCGATCACCTCGGCTCTTGAAGGTCAGCGGCAGCATCTCCAACTCTTGTCGTGTAGCCAATGAGGTGGCTGATCCAAGGTCGATGTCGCTCATGTGACATCCGCCGCTCGGCCACTCGCTGAACCAGCACCCAGATAGGGAGGCAAGATGAGCAACAAGACACTGACCGCGACCAATCCGGCCAATGACAAGGTTCTCAATGAATACGCCACGCTGAGCAAGGACGAGGTTCAGCAGAAACTGGAACAGACGCGCACTGCCTATCCGCAATATCGTCAGCTTTCGCTGGAAGAACGTGCGAAACGTCTGCACGCACTGGCAGACCTGATAGATCAGCGCCAGCAGGACATTGCCACCTTGATCGCCCATGAGATGGGCAAGCCGTATCAGCAGGGCATCAGCGAGACACAGATCTCCTCCAGCATCGCGCGTTTCTACGCCGACAACCTGCCCACGTTGATGGAAACCGAGCAGCGCGACGTCGAGGGTGCCGTCAGAGCGAAGATCGTCAGGGACCCCATCGGCGCAGTGCTGGGCGTGATGCCGTGGAACTATCCGCTCTATCAGGTCATCCGCTTCGCGACCCCGGCACTGGCAGGTGGCAACGTCTGCCTGATGAAGCATGCCTCCAACGTCCCGGGTTGCGCTGAGCTGATCACCCAGCTGTTCCACGAGGCCGGTTTCGAAGATGGCGTCTTCACCTGGCTGCCGGTAGGCTCCGAGATGATCGAAGACATCATCAATGATCCTGTCGTGCAGGGCGTGACCCTCACCGGTAGCGAGGAGGCAGGCCGCAAGGTCGCCGAGCAGGCTGGTGCGGCGCTCAAGCCCAGCGTGCTGGAACTGGGGGGTATCGATCCATTGATCGTGCTGGATGACGCCGACATCGAGCGCGCGGTGGATCTCGCCATCGCCGGACGCTTCGACAATACCGGCCAGAGCTGTGCCGCCTCCAAGCGCTTGATCGTCGACAAGTCGATCGCCGAAGACTTCTCCAGACGTCTGATCGAGAAAGTGAAGGACATGCGCATGGATGACCCGCTCAGCGAAGGGGTCGACATCGGTCCGATGTCACGCAAGGACCTGCGCGATGACCTGCATGATCAGGTACAGCGTGCCATCAAGGCTGGCGCCAAGCTGGAATGCGGTGGCGAAATTCCGGATCGCGAGGGTGCCTGGTATCCGCCGACGGTGCTGACCAACGTCACCCAGGGCAATCCGGCCTTCAATGAAGAGCTGTTCGGCCCGGTCGCTTCCGTGGTGGTCGCGGACAACGAGGCACATGCCATCGAGCTCGCCAACGACTGCCCCTACGGTCTGGGCAGCACGGTGGTGGCCAAGGACGACGAGCGCGGCGAGCGTGTCTCGCGTCAGCTGGAAGCCGGCATGAGCTTCGTCAATCGCCCGACCACGCCCTTCGCCCAACTGCCCTTCGGCGGTGTCAAAGGCAGCGGCTATGGTCGTGAGCAAAGCGAATATGGCTTCGGTGCCTTCATGAACATCCGCACCGTCTATGTCGCCAAGCACTGAGGTGACACGTCATCGACATCCTTGAGCACTGAGCTCTCGAGGCATCGATGTCGCGACATCAGGCAGCCCATGGGCTGCAATCAACAACGCCCCGCTTTTCAGCGGGGCGTCTTGCGTCAGAAGGCTCCCAAGCTCTGCACGAGCGCCGGCATCACTTGTCCTGCCTGCGTGCCGCCAGCCGTCTCCTTCAACGAGACACGCACCCCTGCAGACAGGCTTCGCCTTCCAGCTGCACCGTGACGTGCGAGATCGCGTGGGTATCGAGCAGATAGGCCTGGACCCGCTCAAGCACCTCGCCGGGAATGCCGGTATCGGCCACCACCACATGCAGGCTGGCAACCGGGGATTGAGGCGTCAGGCCCCACAGATGGAGATCATGCACGCCATCCACTCCCTCCAGTGTCAGCAGACCCGCCTGGATTTCCTCGTGGTCAAGTTGCTCCGGCGTCCCTTCCAGTAAGGTATGCGCCGAGCGTTTCACCAGCGACCAGGCACCGCGCAGTATCAGTACCGCTGCGAGCATCGACAGCAACGGGTCAGCCTGATTCCAGCCGGTGGTCATGATGACCAGCGAGGCAATGATGGCCGCCACGGAACCCAGCAGGTCGCCCATGACATGCAGCAGGGCGCCGCGGAGATTGAGATTGTCCTGATCTCCCTTGTGCAATATCCAGAATGCCGCGATGTTGACGACAAGTCCGAGCACGGCAATCGCCAGCATCGGCCCTGCCAGCACCTCAGACGGCAGCCACAGGCGCTTGAGGGCAGCCATCACGATCGCGACCCCGATGACCAGCAATGTCAGGCCATTGACGAACGCGGCGAGCACCTGAAAACGCGCATAGCCGAAGGTCAGCTTGCGGGTCGCCGCGCGATGTCCGAGGCGAAACGCTCCCCACGCCAATGCCAGCGACACGGTATCACTGAGCATATGGCCGGCGTCCGCCAGCAAGGCCAGAGAGCCCGCCACCAGTCCGCCGACGACTTCCGCCAGCATGAACCCGCCGGTCAGCCACATCGCCAGCATGACCCGCCTTTCGCTGTCAGCGGTCACCTCAGGTGCATGGTCATGATGTCCATGACCATGTGAATGACCATGTGAATGACCATGTGAATGGCCGTGTGAATGACCATGGTGATTACCGTGTGAATGACCATGCGCATGCACGTGCCCGGATTCATACCCCTGATCTTTCGATGTCGTGTCCTGCGACGGTGTCGCCATCCAGCCTCCTGACCACCATTCCTGCATTCGTGAAAAGCCGCGAGATCAATCGCTGCAACGCTATCGATTCCCTCTGCATTAGGCTTATCCTGCCACGGAATTCAAGCTCCATTGTTGAATTTGCAAGTTCCGATATATGACAGCACCGCCTGTATCAGCTTGTTAGGATAGAGATCAGACATCCCCACGCCCAAAGGAACCGACGCCACCCCATGAGCACCACTACCGAGACGACGCCTTCACGCTCGCCTTTCAAGGCCGATCTGTTGCTTCTGCTGGTCACCATCATCGCCGCCGCAGGCTGGATCTTCTCCAAGGAAGCCATGGCCGGTATGCCTCCGCTACTGTTCATCGGCAGTCGCTTCCTGCTGGCAGGCCTCATCCTGGCGATCTTCGACGCTCGCTCGCTGAGACAGCTCTCCACTACTCGCAAGCTGCGCGCCAGCGGAGTCGGCGTCCTGTTTGGCGGCGCCATGGCCTGCTGGTCATTGGGGGTGGCACTGTCCGAGCAGCTCGGCGTGATCGCGTTCATCAACAGTTTCGGGATTCTGATGGTACCGGTGCTCGCCCGCCTGCTGTTCAAGGACAGGCCGCCGATGAGCACCTGGATCGCCCTGCCCACCGCCCTGCTCGGTTTCGCGCTGTTGGGCATGGGACAACCCGGCGCTACGGAAAGCTTTCATATCGAACCGGCACAATGGCTGATCTTCGGGGCTGCCTGCCTGTTTGCCCTGGTCTTCAACTTCAATTCGCGTCTGGTGCGCAATATCCCGGCCCTACCGCTGACGGCCATCCAGCTGATGACCACCGGCGTCACCTGCCTGGTGCTGTCGGCCATCAGCGAAAGCTGGCCGGCCGGCATCAGTCTCGACATCCTGAGCTGGTTTCTGGCCAGCACTCTGATCGCCAGCACCCTGCGTTTCTTCCTGCAGATTTACGCACAGAGCCTGACTACGCCCAGCCATGCCTCGGTCATCCTGATGCTCGAAGCGGTCTGGGCAGCCCTGATGTCGGCGGCCTGGTTCGGAGAGCGCATGACCCTGATCCAGATGACAGGCTGCGGACTGATCTTCATGGCCCTGCTGATCAATCGCTGGCAATGGATCGCGCGTCTCTGGCGTCAGCGACGGGTTGCCTCGTGAGTAAAGCGTCCTGACTTGAGTGTCAGGCATCTCGCCACCATGTCTGACGCTTGAGCGTTTGATTTCCCGCCCCATTCCTGTCACCGGAGCCCCCATGACCCCCACGCTACTCGGCGTACTCACGCTGCTGATGGCAGCCTTCACCCTGCTGCCACTCACGCGCCTGCGGCATTGGTCCGTCCGCATCATGGACTTTCCCCGCCTGCAGCTGGCGGTACTCTGGGCGGCCCTGCTGGTGGCCGACCTTCTCGTCGGCGAGCTCGCGATAGGGCTGCGGCTGACGCTGGCTTTCATCGCACTGGCAGGGCTCATCTACCAGGCGCAATGGATCATTCCCTACACCCGGCTCGCCCGCTGTGAATCGGGCGTCGCGCAGCACAGTGATCCCGCACGTCATGTGCGTCTGTTGACCGCCAATGTGCTGACCAGCAACCACGACAGCGACGCCCTGCTGGCGATCGTCAGGCGCGAGCAACCCGACGTTCTCGTCACTCTGGAGTCCGATGGCTGGTGGGAAAGCCGCCTGGATGTCCTGGAGGGAGATGAGCCGGAGCATGGCTACCGGCATACACTCAAGTGCCCGCTGGACAACCTCTACGGTATGCATGTCTATTCTCGTCTGCCCCTGCACGACGCCAGCATCGACTACCTGGTCGAAGATGACGTGCCCTCGATGCATGCCCATCTGGAGCTCAAGAGCGGCGATCGCATACGCGCTCATTTCCTGCATCCCGCGCCGCCCAGCCCGACCGAAAACGAAGAGTCCAGTGAACGAGACGCGGAGCTTGTCATCGTGGCCAAGAGCGTGGCCGAGAGCGAGCAGCCCATCATCGTGACAGGAGATCTCAACGACGTGGCCTGGTCTCGCACCACACGCCTGTTCCGCAAACTGTCCGGCCTGCTGGACCCACGCGTCGGCCGTGGCATGTTCAATACCTTCCATGCCAGCATTCCCTTGCTGCGCTGGCCGTTGGACCACCTCTTCCATAGCCGGCATTTCAGCGTGGTGCGCGTGGCTCGCATGGAAGCCTTCGGCTCCGATCATTTCCCGCTGCTGACGGAGCTGGCACTGACCCCGAACCAGAAGACGAATCACGTCGATGAAAGGCCCGAGCCTGACGCGGAGGATCACGCTGAAGCATGCGAGACCGCGGAAGACGAAGACGTCAGTCATCAGGATGTCCCGACGCCCGGGCGTTGATCACCGAAGTCGGCTAGCGGCTCTGCCTGCCGCCCTGGCTCACGCCCTGTCTGCCCCCCGGCCGGGAAGCGCGCCGGGATGGAGCGGCACCCCACCCTGATCTGGTATGCTGCGCGCCATTGACGCCATGCATGGCGCGCCACGCAACTTCAAGACACCCTCAAAGACCGGACCCACGCCCGTGACCAACAACGACATCATCCGTCGCCTGCGCTACGCACTCAATCTCTCCGACAGCGACATGATCAACACCTTCGCCGCCGCCGACCACGAAGTCACCCGCGCCCAGGTCAGTGACTGGCTCAAGCGCGATGACGACGATGCCCAGCAGCGCATCAAGGACATCGATCTGGCCAGCTTCCTCAATGGCCTGATCAACGTGCGGCGGGGCAAGCGCGAGGGTGCTCAGCCCGCACCGGAAAAGCGTCTCGACAACAATCTGATACTGCGCAAGCTCAAGATCGCCTTCGAGCTCAAGGACGATGACATGCTGGATCTGCTGGCGCTGGCCGGTTTCGAGATGATCACCAAGTCGGAACTGTCCGCCTTCTTCCGCAAGCCGGACCATCGCCACTACCGCGAATGCAAGGACCAGATCCTGCGCAATCTGCTCAAGGGCATCGAGCTGCGTCACCGTCGCCACGACCCGGAGACCGAGCAGCACGCCGTCGACCCCACCTGAAGCCTCAGCCAGCCAGACACGACAACGCCGCTTCATCGTGAAGCGGCGTTGTCGTGTCTCAAGGCATCATCACCGGGCCTGATGCCCGGCGCTCCACCCGTTCAGCGTCTAGTCATCATCGCCGTCTTCGGCACTCTTCAGACGCGCCTTGCGTTCCTGCTCCTCTTCCATGGCGGCCATGATGTTCTCGAGCAGCGCATCCACGTCCGGTGCCTCGGGGTCATCCTCGAAGAGACCCGTCAGCTCGACATCCGGGTCCATGTCACCGGCCTCGAACAATGCCCATATCTCATCAGCGTAGCGAGTCTGGGCAAGTTCCGGAGCGAACATCGCGTAGTAGGCAGTGATGTTGGCGACATCGCGCGCCAACATGCTCTTGGCATTGTTGTTGGCCGCTGCGTCCACCGCCTGCGGAAGATCGATGATCACCGGGCCGTAGTCATCGACCAGCACATTGAACTCGGACAGATCCCCGTGCACCAGGCCGGCATGCAACATGCGAACGATGTAATGCATCATCAAGGCGTGGTCTTCACGCGCCTGTTCCGCCGACATCGAGACATCATTGAGGCGCGGTGCCACATTGCCATCGTCGTCGGTGACCAGCTCCATCAGCAGCACACCGTCAAAGCAGCCGTATGGCTGAGGCACGCGCACACCGGCATCGGCCAGACGATAGAGGGCATCCACCTCGGCGTTCTGCCAGGCGGCTTCCTGCTGGTCGCGTCCGAAACCGGAGCCCTTCTCCATCGCCCGCTGACGACGGCTGTTGCGTACCTTGCGGCCTTCCTGGTAGAGCACGGCCTGCTTGAAGCTGCGCTGGGCAGCATCCTTGTAGACCTTGGCGCAGCGAATCTCTTCTCCGCAGCGCACCACGTAGACCGAGGCTTCCTTGCCACTCATCAAGGGGCGAAGCACTTCATCGACCAGTCCGTCATCTATGAGCGGCTGGATTCTCTTTGGCGTTTTCATCGCGTTCTTATACGCGTTTTCGCCTCGATCGGGAATCACCCCATCACAATTTTGTGACATGACAGACGCGAAAGCCCCCGACATCCAGAAGGATACCGGGGGCTTTTTTCATGCCACCACACCAGACTTGGCATGGTATGACGACAGGTGTCAGGCGTTCTTCAAGCTCTGCATGTCGATGACAAAGCGGTATTTCACCTTGCCCTGCTGCATGCGCTCCCACGCCTCGTTGATATTCTGGATGTCGATCATCTCGATATCGCAGGTGATGTCATGCTCGGCACAGTAATCGAGCACTTCCTGGGTCTCCGGCATGCCGCCGATCAGCGAGCCCGCCAGCACACGACGCTTCATGACCAGATTGCCGCCCTGCAGTGCGGGATCCACCTCCTGCACCAGCCCGACGAGAATATGGGTACCGTCGTACTTCAGGGTATTGAGGTAGGGGTTGAGATCGTGCGGCACCGGTACCGTATCGAGCAGGAAATCGAAGGTTTCGGTCGCGGCGGCCATCTGCTCATCGTCGCTGGACACGATGACGTGATCGACGCCATTCTCGCGCGCTTCCGCCACCTTGGCTTCACTACGCGTGAACAGGGTGACTTCACAGCCCATCGCCTTGGCGAACTTGATCCCCATGTGGCCCAGGCCACCCATGCCGATCACGCCGACCTTGTCGCCGGACTTCACGCCATAGTGGCGCAGCGGAGAATAGGTCGTGACACCGGCACACAGCAGCGGCGCGGCCACCGCCGGGTCCAGCTTGTCAGGAATGGACACCACGAAGCGCTCGCTGACGACGATCCTGTCGGAATAGCCGCCTTGCGTAAGGCTGCCATCGTGGCGATCCGGGCTGCCGTAGGTCATGGTCATGCCCTCGAGGCAATATTGCTCGAGCCCCTCGTGACAGGCGCTGCACTCACGGCAGGAATCTACCATGCAGCCGACACCGACCATGTCACCCACCTTGTACTGGCTGACATCATCGCCGACCTGGGTGACTCGCCCGACGATCTCGTGGCCCGGCACGATGGGGTACTGGGTGAAGCCCCAGTCATTGCGACCGACGTGCAGGTCCGAATGACAGACACCGCAATACAGAATCTCGATGGCCACATCATCCGGGCGCGGCTGACGGCGCTCGAAATTCCATGGCGCCAGATCGGCGGAATCGGACTTGAGTGCGTAGCTTCGGGTGTTGCCGTCAAAGGTGTTCGCCATGCCAGCTCTCCTTGCATCATGAAAAATATCAACGTGAAGAAGGAGATGTCGCCGCCTGGATCACTTTTCAACGCCCTGACTCCCTGTCTTCTGGCATCTCTGTGTTGGTGTGATCGCAACAGCGCTGCTGTCGTCTCACGACATCACGAACATATCACGCAGCGAAATCACCACTTCTTAATTACTTCTGACGCGATCAAGCAGGAAAAACGCAGTCGTGTTATCATGCTCTTCCACCCCTCACGTCTCGGAACGGAGTCCCGCATGGCCAACACTCGTACTGCTGCCAAGAAGAAAGCACCCGCTGCTGTTGAAACATCCGCCTCGCTGGAAGCCCAGATGCAAGCCTTCCTCGATCGTGGCGGCAAGGTTGAAGTGATTGAATCCGGCGTCAGCGGTCAGATCATCGGCCACAAGCCGACCAAGCCCTCCAATCCCGCTGCCGGCAACTGATGCTTCCATCAGGCCCAGACTTGGCCTGATCGTGGCAAGCTGTCATAAGATCGCCAGCCGCTGCTCGCCATGATTGGCAGCGGCCGGTCTCTGCCCTCCTCTCGAGATGGCGCGACCTGGAACAGCTCTGCTTTCAACTGATAGCACCAGACAGGTCAGGGTAGACAGATCAGAGCAGACAGGTCAGAGAAAGACAGATCCGCTCTCCTTGCATGGTGTCAGCAGCACAGCACTCATCGTCGGAGCCAGGCGCAATGCCTGAGTCATCCCGCGACACCTGAACGACTCCCACGTAGCACGCGCCTCCAGTACCTGCCTGCTCTGTTTCAGGCACATCATTCAGCCTTCCGGTCCCTGTGACAGCCAATGTCGAACTCTCCCACGCCCGCAATCCAACCGTCCTTGCCGACATCCAACTCGCCCAAGCGCCTCGCCGTCTTCATCGATGTCCAGAATATCTATTACACCACCCGCGACACCTTTGGCCGGCAATTCGATTACCGCCGACTGTGGGCCGAGCTGGAATCCCTGGGCAGCATCACGCATGCCTACGCCTATGCGATTGACCGTGGTGACCCCAAGCAGCAGCAATTCCAGCAACGCCTGCGTGAGATAGGGTTCGAGGTCAAGCTCAAACCCTTCATCCAGCGAGGAGATGGCTCAGCCAAGGGTGACTGGGATGTCGGCATCACGATCGATGTGATGGAAGCCGCCCCCAGCGTCGACGAGATCATCCTCGCCTCCGGCGATGGTGACTTCGCCCTGCTGCTGGAGCATGTGGCAGCGCGCCATGCCGTCACGACGCGTGTCTACGGCGTTGAGGCACTCACTGCCCTTGCCCTGATGCGCAGCGCTGATCACTTCCGCGAGATAGATGACACGCTGCTGATGCGCTGAAACCTCGCGTCAACTGCCAGAAGATGACCTTCTGTCGTATCAAACATTAATGATGTCGCATTCAACACGCTCGAGAGAGATAGAGTTGCGCAGGATGAAGGATCCAGGCCCCACGCCAGATGATGCCCTCTTCGAGAAGGCCTTACGGTGGGCCTAACCTTCGCGGAGTCCTCTGATGAATAACAACAACATGTCTGACAGCAGTGCGGTATCACCTGCCACGCTCCGGCGTGTCCTTGCTGCTTCTACCATCGGCAATTTCATCGAATGGTTCGACTTTGCCATCTACGGCTTCATGGCAGTGATCATCTCGCAACATTTCTTCCCGCAAGGCGATCCAACCCTCGCTCTGATCCAGACCTTTGCCGTCTTTGCCGTCTCCTTTGCACTGCGCCCACTAGGCGGCATCTTCTTCGGCACTCTGGGGGATCGCATCGGTCGCAAGAATGTACTGGCCATCACCATCATCATGATGGCAAGCGCCACCGCCTTGATCGGTCTGCTGCCGACCTATCAGAGTATCGGCTTGCTGGCACCGCTATTGTTGACCCTGGCTCGCTGTGCCCAAGGTTTCTCGGCAGGCGGTGAATATGCCGGTGCGTGCGCCTTCGTGATGGAGCACGCGCCCGATGACAAGCGCGGATGGTATGGAAGCTTCATCCCCGTCTCTACCTTCAGCGCCTTCGCGACAGCCGCAGCGCTCGGACTTGGCCTGAACAGCCTGGTATCGGAAGCGACCATGCAGGAATGGGGCTGGCGTGTCCCCTTCCTGATCGCCGCGCCATTGGGCCTGATCGGCTTGTACATGCGTCTCAAGCTGGATGACTCACCTGCCTTCCGTTTGGTCCAGCAAGAGCACAACGCCACCAGCGCTCCGCTCATGGAAACGCTGACAATCCACGGCAGTACCATCATCAGCTTGATGGCATTCATCTCTGCCACCGCGCTGTCGTTCTACATGTTCAGCACCTATTTCGCGACCTACATGCAGGTGGCAGGAGGAGCCTCGCGCCAGACCGCCCTGCTGGCCAGCCTCGGTGCTCTCATGATGGCAGCTCTGTTATGCCCTGTGGCTGGCTACTACTCGGATCTGGTCGGTAGGCGTAATACGATCATCACCGCTTGCGCCAGCCTCGCCATTGCCGTCTTTCCCGCGTATTCACTCGCTGCCAGCGGCACCTTGTGGGCCTCGATGCTCGGTGCGTCATTGATGGCAGTCGGCGCAGTCTTGTGCGGCGTGGTTACCGCCTCGCTGCTCTCGGAACAGTTTCCCACTCGTGTGCGCTATACCGCTTCGGCACTCAGCTATAACGTGGCCTATACGATCTTCGGCGGCACCGCACCGCTGGTTGCCACTTGGCTTATCGACTTGAGCGGCAACCATCTGGCACCCGCCTGGTACTTGATCGCGATAGCTGGAGTCGCCTTGATCGGTGGTCTCAGACTGCCTGAGACGAGTGGCATTTCCCTTGCCGACATGTCGAAGCCCCCTGCTTCCAGTAAATCTGCACCTCTGCCGACGGCATGAGCCGGAAGCTGTCAACTGAACCCACAAGCCTCGCAGGATTGCCACGCACCCACTGATGTCACGCCCAGATCGCTACTGGATGAGGCCATTACCACAACGCCCGCAAGCCTTCCCGTCAGAGGAGGACTTGCGGGCGTTTTCGTCGAGTTGAAGGAAATTCCCGGAGACTGGTGGCGTGTGTCCCCAGATTGCCCTCTAGCGTTGTGGTGCGGCGGATAACGTCAACTCGATGGCATCATGACGCCAGTGTTCATCATCGCAGTCCACTGCGCGGCCATTCTGATCGAAGTTGATCCGCGTGATGCGCTGCGCCGGACTACCCGGTGCCGCATTCAGGGCGACGGCCGTCTCGGCGTCGAACACGCTGGAGGCCAGCTCGAAGCTCACGCGCCGGATGCGAATGGCGTACTGGTGAAGGTAGAGCGTCGTCAGCGAATGCACCGAGAGGTCGAAATCGAGAATGCCCGGGAAGCAGTCGCGTCGCAGGTGATGACAGACATGCAGCACCCGCCGGCCATCGATGCGCCGCACTCGCGTGATGCGATAGACCCCGGCACCCCGTGCAATTTCCAGACGCTGGGCGATCACCTCATCAGCGGGAACTTCCTGAGCGGACAGCACCTCGGTGGAAGCGACCCGCTGCTGCGACTGCACCATCTCGTGAAAAGGCAGACATGCCAGCAGGTCATACCTGAGGCGCGGCGGCGAGACGAACCAGCCGCGGCGGTTCTCGCGATAGATTCGCCCTTCCGCTTCCAGCTGCAGCAAGGCATCTCGCAAGGTGACTCGCGTGGTGCCGAACCGCTCGATCATCTCACGCTCAGACGGCAGACGCTGCGAGGCATGCAGCGGCGCTGCCTCAAGATGGTTCAGCAGCCTGCCCTTGAGCCCGGTGACGGGCAAATCCGCCGTGCGCGTCAGGGAAGTTGCGTCGTCACCTGTGGGCTCGATCGATGATGAAGGCATGCGAAGTTCCTGAAAGATAACGAAAGAGAGCGATTTCTGGCGAGTCACTTGCATGTCATCCAAGGTGTCCATCATGACAAGGCCCGAGAATCGCGATCGCTGTGGTCTAGTGTAGACGTCGCCAGGCGAATCAGCCCACGCTCGCCGAGCACCATGACACAGGCATGACGATCCGGTGACAGCGCAAGGCCATCCTGTGTGATGCGCGTGAGAATCCGAGGCGGATGCCTATCACCGGGACACGCTTTCATGCAGGTAATTGTCAGAAAATCAGCCGGCACCACGCAGCGTTGCGTCAAAACATGTAGCGCTGATGGCTGATGGCTCATTGCCACGACACTGACATCACGACACTGACATAGTGACGACACGCGACTGTCACAACCGCTGCGTAAAGTCATGTCAGCCCCGATACTGAACTAGACCACAGAAATTGAGGTGGCAAGTCTCAGGGAAGACTGCGCAGGACAAGAACCAGCTTTGACCCCATCTCGCCTGCCTGCTCGCCTCGGCGACTCGCTGGCCAGGAATGCACTCTCGCATCCGTTGATTACCCCGTCTGGGAGGATTGTCATTGAAGTCGTTCACCGCTACCTCGCCCCGTACCGCCGGTCTGATGGTCTCGGCCCTCATGGCCACCCTGCTGAGCAGCGCCTCCGTCAGTGCCGCTGAAGTGCCGGACGCACTGCTCAAGGCCGCCCAGGCAGAAGGCCGCGTCGACAGCGTCGGCATGCCGGACAGCTGGGCCAACTGGAAGGACACCTGGGCAGACCTCGAGTCGAAGTATTCCATCGCGCACAGCGATACCGACATGAGCTCCGCCGAGGAAGTCGCCAAGTTCAAAGCCGAAGGCAAGAACGCCACGGCAGATATCGGTGACGTGGGCTTCGCCTTCGGCCCCATCGCGGTCAAGCAGGGGGTGACTCAAGCCTACAAGCCGACCACCTGGGACGAGATCCCCGACTGGGCCAAGGATGAAGATGGCGAGTGGATGCTGGGCTACACCGGCACCATCTCCCTGATGATCAACAAGACACTCGTCAGTGAAGATCAGCGCCCCGCTTCCTTCGCGGATCTCTCCAATGGCGATTACAAGGTCTCCGTCGGCGCGGTCGGCAAGGCCTCCCAGGCCAACAACGCCATCCTGGCCGCAGCCTTCGCCAATGGCGGCAGCGAGTCAGACCTGACGCCGGGTCTGGAAGTGTTCGCCGAACTGGCCCGCCAGGGACGCCTGTCACTGGCCGAGCCGAGCATCGCCAACCTGGAGAAGGGCGAGGTGGAGGTCGCACTGCTGTGGGACTTCAACGCGCTCAACTATCGCGATCAGATCAACCGCGACACCTTCGAGGTGGTCATCCCCTCGGATGCCTCCGTCACCTCGGGCTACGCCACCATCATCAACAAGCATGCCGCTCACCCGAACGCCGCCAAGCTGGCGCGTGAGTACATCCTGTCAGATGCCGGCCAGCTGAACCTGGCGGCAGGTTACGCACGCCCGATCCGCGCCGAGCACCTGACCCTACCGGAAGACATCGCCGCCAAGCTGCTGCCCAACGAGCAGTACGCCAATGCCCGCCCGGTACAGGACTTCGCCGGCTGGGAAGCCAGTGCCCGACAGCTGCCGCGTCAGTGGCAGTCCCAGGTACTGATCCACCAGCAGTGACCCCCGGCCTCTGTCCAGAGCGGATAGAGCGCGCACAATCCTGACAGACGGCACCGTCCACACGGTGCCGTCTTGAGCTTCACGGAGTCTTCATGTCCCAGCGTGTCATTCTTGTCGTACTCGATGGCCTCAACCATGCCGTGGGTCGGCATGCCATGGGCTATCTGAGCGCCTTGGTCGAGACCGGTCGCGGGCAGTACCAGTCGCTGGAGTGCGAACTGCCAGCGATGTCGCGACCGCTCTATGAGTGCCTGTTGACCGGTGATCTGCCCGTCGACTCCGGCATCGTCACCAATGGCATCGTGCGACGCTCGCGTGGCGTGAGCCTGTTCGACCTCGCCAGTCAGCAGGGGCGACGCACCGCGGCAGCCGCCTATCACTGGGTCAGCGAACTCTACGTCGCCGCCCCCTTCGTGCCGGCCAGACACCGGCTGCTAGACAATCCCGAATCCGCCATCCAGGCGGGCATCTTCTACTGGCAGGATCACTACCCGGACGACCACGTCTTCAGCGATGCCGAGATGCTGAGACTGCGTCACGACCCGGACTTCCTGCTGGTGCACAGCATGAACATCGATGACGCCGGCCACCGCCACGGCGGTGAGTCCGCGCAATATCGCAATGCGGCGCGTCATGCCGATGTCGCCTTGGCCGACTACCTGCCCTGCTGGCTGGAGGCTGGCTATCAGGTGATGGTCACCGCCGATCACGGCATGAACGCCGACCGCTCACATTCCGGCCTTCTCGAAGAAGAGCGCCGTGTGCCGCTCTGGACCTTCGGCAGCGCCTTCGCCCGCAGCCCCGCCCGCAACCTTCGCCAGCGCGAGCTCTGCGGCACTCTGGCTAGCGTGCTGGGACTGGAGCACGACAAGGCCAGCAACACATCCCTGCTGGCAGGCCCTGGAGGGGACGCATGATGCCGACATTCCTCAGGCGAGTGCTGACCAGCCCCGCGATGTGGCTGCTGCCCTTCGCCATCCTCTTCTTCGCCTTCCAGATCGCCCCGCTGATCTGGGTGATGATCAGCGCCTTCAAGACCCCCGCAGGCTGGGGGCTGGCCAATTTTCAGGAAATCGCCACCTCCCCCTTCTTCCGCCAGGCCATCGGCCGCAGTCTCGAGATCTCGCTGATGTCCAGCGTGCTGGGACTGGCGATCGCCGCCGTGACCTGTCACAGCATGCACCGCTGCGGGCCGGGCCTGACGCGCGCGATGATCGCCTTCACCAACATGACCAGCAACTTCGCCGGCGTGCCGCTGGCCTTCGCCTTCATCATCCTGATGGGGGCCAACGGCATGCTGACCTTGATGCTGGAGCGCCTGGGCATCATCGATGACTTCAATCTCTATTCACGCACCGGCCTGATCGTCATCTACACCTGGTTCCAGATCCCGCTGGGCATCCTGCTGCTCTACCCGGCCTTCAGCACGCTCAAGGGCGAGTGGCGCGAAGCCGCCAGCCTGCTCGGCGCCAACCGTCTGACCTACTGGCATCACATCGGCCTGCCCGTGCTCTGGCCGTCGCTGGCTGGCACGCTCACCGTACTGTTCGCCAATGCCATGGGCGCCTATGCCACCGTCTATGCGCTGGTGAACACCAGCTACAACCTGATGACCATCCGCATCGCCAATCTGGTCTCCGGCGACCTCTTCCTGCAGCCGGAACTGGCCAGCGCACTGGCGATGGTACTGGTGGTCATTCTCGTCATCGTCACGCTGATCCAGCAGTGGCTCATGCGTAGGAGCTACCATGTCACTTCCCGCTGAACTGCCGTATCGCCATGGCAAGCCGCTGCTGCCCAGCCTGATGGCGCGTCTGCGCGGGCTCAATCCCTACAGCGTGGTGGTGGGCAGCGTCTTCACGCTGCTGGCACTGCCGCTGGTGGCCACGCTGTTCTACGCCCTTGCCACCCGGTGGGGCGCCAGCCTCACGCCCGATGGCCTGACGGTGAAGTGGTTTCTGGAGCTGTGGACCACCCCCCGCTTTCTCGCCGCATTCGGGCGCTCCCTGCTGGTCGCCGTCGGCGCCCTGATCCTGTCACTGCTGTTGATCGTGCCGGTGGTCTTCCTGGCCCATACCCGCTATCCGCGCCTGGATGGCTGGATGAATGGCCTGATCCTGCTGCCCTTCGCCGTGCCACCCATCGTGTCCTCGGTCGGTCTGCTGCAGCTGTATGCCGGCGGCCCACTGCCGATCATCGGCACGCCCTGGATCCTGATTCCCACCTATTTCACCATCGTGCTGCCCTTCATGTACCGAGCGCTGGCCAACAGCCTGCGAGCGCTGGATGTGGCATCGCTGATGGAAGCCGCCCAGTTGCTGGGCGCCAGCCCGCTGCAGGCCTTCTTCCAGGTGATCCTGCCCAATATCCGGGTCGGCATCCAGATCGCCGTCTTCCTGGCCTTCTCGTTTCTGGCCGGTGAATTCGTGTTCGCCAACATGCTGGTCGGCACCCGTTTCGAGACGCTGCAGGTCTACCTGAACAACATTCGCGGGGCCAGCGGCCACTTCACCAGTGCGCTGGTCATCACGCTGTTCGTGTTCACCCTGATTCTCACCTGGCTGGGCAACCGCCAGCCCGCCGAGCAGGCGATGCCGGAAGATGACCCCGAGGAGGCGCTGGCCACCGCCATGACGGAAGGTCTCCCCGCCACGCCCGCGAAAGCTGGCCCTGCCGCCCCCCATTCCCGTACCGATTCACGAGGGCACCGCTGATGCTTGCCACCGATATCCCGCAGACCCACTCTCGCCACGACACCGATGGTTTGCTGACAAGCGCGTTGCGTGAACAGGCCGCCGACCAGCAGTACCTGACGCTCAAGGGCCTGGCCAAGCGTTTCGGCAAGGCGCGCGTGTTCTCCGACATCGATGCCGAGATCGCCCGTGGCGAGTTCATCACCCTACTCGGGCCCTCTGGCTGCGGAAAATCCACCCTGCTGCGCGCCATTGCCGGGCTCAACGACGTGGACAGCGGCGAGATCATCGTCGATGGTCACGACATCACCCGTCTGCCGCCCCAGCGGCGCGGCATCGGCATGGTCTTCCAGCACTATGCGCTGTTCCCCAACATGCGCGTGGCGGACAACGTCGCCTTCGGCCTGCGCATGAAGAAGGTGCGCCCCGAGGAGCGCGAGCGCCGCGTCACGGAAGTGCTGCGACTGGTGGAGCTGACCGACCAGGCACAGCGCTATCCACATCAGCTGTCCGGTGGCCAGCGACAACGCGTGGCACTGGCGCGCGCGCTGGTGGTCGAGCCCCAGATCCTGCTGCTCGATGAGCCGCTCTCGGCGCTGGATGCGCGCATCCGCCGTCATCTGCGCGATCAGATTCGCGACATCCAGAAGAGTCTCGGCCTCACCACCCTGTTCGTCACCCACGATCAGGAAGAGGCCTTGCTGCTCTCGGATCGCATCTTCCTGATGCATCAGGGCAGCATTCTCCAGCAGGGCAACGCAGCATCGCTCTACACCCGACCGGTAGACGCCACGGCCGCAGGCTTCATGGGCCATTACAATCTGATCGGCAGCGAGCTTGCCCGCCCCCTGCTCGGCTACCTGTGCGATAGCCCGCAGGTCGCATTGCGGCCGGAGGCGCTCTATCTGCAGCCGGATGAGATGACACGCCCCCTCCTCCCCGGGCACCTGGAGGCTGGTCTCGACTTCCCGCTCCAGCCATTGCCGGCCAATGTGGGGCCAGCGCTGCCCGGCGTCATCCTGCGCCATCAATTGCTGGGCAACATCGTGCGCTACGAGGTGGATTGTCAGGGACTGCGTCTCAACGTCGATGTGCTCAACCGCAGTGCCCGCCAGCTGCTGCCCGACCATCTACGCGTGCAGGTGCATGCCGATCTCGACGAAATCCAGGCGCTGGGCACGCACGACACTGGCGACAGATCACGGGTGGCAAATGGGTGAAATGCACATGAGTGAAGTGCCTGGGGGGGAAGTGCGCGGGCTGGCCATCTTCGATCTCGATGACACCATGCTGGATGGCGACGCCACGGGGCTGTGGACCGAGTGGCTGATCCAGCTGGGCTGGATCACGGACCCCGAGCGATACCGCGCCATCTGGACGCAACAGATGGCAGACTACGCCGCGGGCCGACTCGACATGGAAGCGCACCTGAGCCATCTGCTCTCCCCGCTGGCCGGTCGCACCGTCAGTGAAGTCGAGGCCGAGGTGGGCACCTTCCTCGATACCGAACTGCTGCCGCGCCTCTACCGTGAGGGTCGCGAGCGCATCGCCTGGCATCGTGATCAGGGCCATCAGGTCGTGATCATCTCAGCCTCGACAGCCCAGCTGGTGGCACCGCTGGCAGAGCGACTGGCATTGGATGCCGCGCTGGCGACTCGCCTGGAGGTCAAGGATGGCTGCTACACGGGACGCGCCCAGGGCATCCGTACCTTCCGCGATGGCAAGCTTACGGCCTTGACGCACTGGCTGGCAGAGCATCTCGGCCCCGATGGGCACAGCCTCCCCACCTGGGGCTATTCAGATTCATGCAATGATCTGGCGTTGCTGGAGTTCGTCGATCACCCGCATGCCGTCTGTGCCGACCCGACCCTGGAAGCCATCGCCACGCAGCGCCACTGGCCGCGCCTGCGTTGGCAAGGTTACGACTGAGGGACTGAGCGCTTTCACTCCCGAAACAGGCGACGACTGACGCAAAAAAAGGCACTCTATGCCCAAGACGAAAGGCAAAGGAAGCCGTAACATGGCAGAGGTCAGGGTCAGTCGGACCGCAAGGGTCCCGGATCCATTACGCGTCAGGCGTTATCACAAGGCACCGGAGGTCGGCCCCCGTGTGCTGTTCTTCAGCGGCGGCACGGCGCTGACGGGCATCTCGCGCACCCTGACGCGCTATACCCATCACAGCATCCATCTGGTGACGCCCTTCGATTCCGGTGGCAGCTCCGCCAAGCTGCGTGACGCCTTCTCGATGCCGGCCATCGGCGACCTTCGCTCACGCCTGATGGCGCTGGCCGATGACAGCGTGCTGGGGCACCCGGAGATCTACCGGTTGTTCACGCACCGTCTGCCTGCCGAAGCACGCCCGGAGATGCTGCAGGCCACTCTGCGGGAACTGGCGGCGGGCCGTCATCCGCTCAGCATGGCCGTGGCGGAGCCCATGCGCACGCTCATCTGTCATCAGCTGGGCTTTCTGATCGAGGCCATGCCGGCAGGCTTCGATCTGCGCGGCGCCAGCATCGGCAATCTGATCATCGCCGGCGGCTACCTGAACCATCATGAGCAGCTCGACCAGATCATCTTCCTGTTCTCCAAGCTGGTGCATGTACGCGGGACGGTGCGCGCCATCATCAATGCCGACTGCCATCTGGCCGTCACCCTGGAAGATGGGCGCAGAATCATCGGCCAGCACCAGATCACCGGCAAGGAAGTCGCGCCACTGGAGAGCCCGATCGCGCGCATTCAGCTGGTCGAGGCCAGCGCGAAGGCCAGTGCGAAGGACAATACGACGGACAGCACCACAGAGCGAGACACGCACAATGACGGCGGTGCCATCGTGCCCGTGCGGCCTGCGCTGCACCTCAACAACCGCCAGCTGATCGATTCCGCGGAACTGATCTGCTTTCCGCCGGGCAGTTTCTACTCCAGCGTCATCGCCAACCTGCTGCCCTGCGGGGTGGGACGCGCGATACTGGCCAACCCCTGTCCCAAGGTCTACATCCCCAACTGCAGTCCGGACCCGGAGCAGACCGGCAAGACACTCGAGCAACTGGTCACGACCCTGATCGACACCCTGTGTGCGGACCTGGATGTCTCGCGCAACGACTGTCCCAACGAGCATCTGCTCAACATCGTGCTGCTGGACAGTCAGCGTGGCGACTACCCCGGCGGCGTCTCTGTCCCCGCGCTGGAGCGCATGGGACTGACCGTGATCGACACTCGCCTGATCAGCGAGCAGAGCGCGCCCTACTACGACAACGAACTGCTGGTCACCGCCCTGCTGTCACTGGTGTGACGACCGCCTCGTATGAACAGAACGCCCCCGCCTGCCAGCTTGCAGACGGGGGCGTTCGTTTTCTAGGCTGTGCTCTGAACGAGAGGCCAGGCTTACATCACCCCACGTACCGCCCCGAGAATCACCATCGCCAGCACCAGCTTCCAAGGAGCCAGCGCGAAGCGGGTCAGCGCGATGAAGGCCGCCAGCGCGATGACGACGTCCAGACGGCTCAGCACACTGGTAGTCCACAAGGGGTCATACAGCGCCATGCCCAGCACTCCAACGACCGCCGCATTGGCGCCCGCGAGCGCAGCGCGTGCTGCGGGCCGTGCACGCAGGCGCCCCCACAGGGGGGCCACGCCGATCAACAGCAGAATCCCCGGCAGGAAGAGACTCAACAGCGCAATGATGGCACCGAGCACTGCCGAATCCCCGCCCACCTGGGCCATGCCCGCTCCCAGCCAGGCGGCGAAGGTGAACAGTGGCCCGGGCACCGCCTGCGCGGCCCCATAGCCGGTGAGGAAGGTATCGGCCGCGATACGCCCCGTCTCGACGGTGGAGGCCTCCAGCAGCGGCAGCACCACATGCCCGCCCCCGAATACCAGCGCCCCGGCACGGTAGAAGATCTCGACCAGACTGCCGGAGGCCAGCAGCGGCAGCGCGATCAACAGCGCGAAGAAGGCGATCAGACAGGCGCGAGCCAGGCGCGTCGAGACCGGCAGCGACAGCCCCGCTGCTCCCGCCTGCTGGCGAACAAGGGCCGCACTGTCATCACGACACAGCAGGCTGCCGAGCACTGCACCCATCGCGATCACTCCGACCTGCGTCCAGGCGGCCTGCGCCAGCGCCAGGCCTAGCATGGCCAACAGCGCCAGCCCGGCGCGCCGTCGGTCCGGGCACAGCGTGCGCGCCATGCCCCAGATCGCCTGGGCAACGACCGCCACCGCCACCAGCTTCAAAGCGTGGAACACCCCGGAAGCCAGTGGCCCTTCGAGGCTGGCCGCCACCAGCGCCAATGCCAGCAGTGCCAGCGCAGAGGGCAAGGTGAAGCCAACCCAGGCAATCACCCCACCCATCACCCCGCCACCACGCACCATGCCCAGTGCAAAGCCGACCTGACTGCTGGCCGGCCCCGGCAGGAACTGGCACAGCGCGACCAGCTCGGCGTAGGCCGTGTCACCCAGCCAGCCGCGCCGGCGGACCAGCTCCGCGTGGAAGTAGCCCAGGTGCGCGATCGGCCCGCCGAAGCTGGTCAGCCCTAGCGTGAGGAACGTGAGCAGCACGTCCCGATATCGCTCGCGAGAGGATACGGCGGTCACACCGTCGGCCTCGTGCGGCGCCTGCCTGGTTGAAACACGATCGTGACTGGATGACATGTGGCGTCTCTGTAGAAGGTGGCGCTGGGTGCATGGACAGGCGTCGGGGGATCAGGAAGTGATCCCTCAGGCGACACCTTGCAAGGTACTCAGGTACTCAGGTACTTAGGTACTTAGGTACTGCCGGCAGGCGAATCGGACGTTGCGTGTGACACCTGCGGCAAGGCTAAGGCCATCACGGCACTCGCCGCCACCAATCCGGCCGACCACCACAGGCAGGCTTCCAGCCCATAGGCCTGATAGAGCCAACCGGACAGCAGCGTGCCCAGCAGACGCCCCATGGCATTGGCCATGTAATAGAAACCGACATCCATCGACACGCCTTCACTGCGCGCGAAGCGCACGATCAGATAGCTGTGCCAGCTGGAATTGACCGCAAAGACGGCCCCGAACACCAACAGGCCGATGATCAACCATTCCAGTGGCGCCAACCCCAACAGGATGGCACCACTGATATCGGCCGCCTGAGGCGCATCCAGCGGCAGGCTGGCCATCAGCGCCGGCAGCAGTGCCAGGCCGGCCGCCAGCGACACCGTGATCCAGCGGACGCCGGTGGCGCCGTTCAAGCGGCGTGAGAACGGACCGGTGATGCGTGGCGCCTGGGTCTGGACACCGCCATAGCCGATCACCCAGGCGGCCATGAGCACACCGACCGTCCAGAAATGCCAGCCATGCACCTCGGCCAGATAGACCGGCAAGGCCACCACGAACCAGACGTCACGTGCCGAGAACAGGCACAGTCGAGCCGCCGAGAGTACATTGACCGCCCGCGAGGTCGAGAACATCTCACGGAATGCCGGCTTGCGACTGGCCTTGCTCTGCCCCAGTGATGCCGACAGCTTGCGCAGTGACAGCACCAGCACGCCTGCCAGCATCAGCCACATGGCCATGACGGTGCCCTGGAAGCCGATGAGACTGAGCGCCGCCCCGCCCAGGAAGAAGCCCAGTCCCTTGAGTGCATTCTTGGAGCCGGTGAGCAACGCGACCCAGCGATACAGCGCGCTCTGCGATTCCTCTACCGGCTGCCCCTTGGGCACCAGCACCTTGATGGCGCTCTTGGCGCTCATCTTGTTGAGGTCCTTGGCGATGCCCGACAACGCCTGGGCGATCATCACCCAGATGACCGTCAGCATGGGTTCCGGCACCAGCAGCATGCCGAGCGCCACCAGCTGCATCGCAAGCCCCGCATTCATGGTGCGATTGAGGCCGAGCCGTGCCCCGAGCCAGCCGCCGACCAGATTGGTGACGACACCGAAGGCCTCGTAGAACAGGAACAGCATCGCCACGTCCAGCGCCGAATAGCCCAGCGAGTGGAAGTGCAGCACCACCAGCATGCGCAGCGCGCCATCAGTCAGCGTGAAGGCCCAATAGTTGCCGGTCACCAGCAGGTACTGGCGCACCTCATGGGGCAGCTCTCGCAGGCGGGCAAGCATGTCAGCGCTCCTGTGTGCTGGGGTCGGCCAGATCACCCAGGCCGACTTTCAGTGCCAGTTCCGCGGTGCGATTGGCGTAGCCCCATTCGTTGTCGTACCAGGCGTACAGCTTGAGCTGGGTCCCCGCGACCACCATGGTCGAGAGCGCATCGATGATGCTGGAGCGGGAATCGGTACGGAAATCGATCGACACCAGCGGGCGTGTCTCATACCCCAGCACCCCGGAAAGCTCGCCTTTTGCCGCAGTTTGCAGCGCCTGATTGACCTCCTCCACCGTCACTTCGCGATCGAGCTCGAACACCATGTCGGTGAGAGAGGCATTGGCCAGCGGCACGCGAATGGCGTGGCCGTTCAGGCGGCCTTCCAGCTCCGGGAAGATGGCGCTGATCGCCTTGGCGGAGCCGGTGGTCGTCGGAATCAGGCTCATGCCGCAGGCCCGCGCACGGCGCAGATCCTTGTGCGGCGCATCCAGAATCGTCTGGGTATTGGTGATGTCGTGCACGGTGGTCATGGAGCCATGGCGAATGCCGAACTGCGACTGGATCACCTTGATCACCGGCGCCAGGCAGTTGGTGGTACAGCTGGCCGCCGTCACGATGCGATGCGTCTGGGCATCATAGAGATGATCGTTCACGCCCATGACGATATTGAGTACGCCCGCTTCCTTGACCGGCGCGGAGACCACGACACGCGCCACGCCCTGTTCAAGATAGGCATTGAGCACCTCGGTGCTCTTCTTCTTGCCGGAGGCCTCGATTACCACATCGCAGCCCGACCAGTCGGTGTCACTGATCTCACGCTGGCTGGAGAACGTCGTGCGCTGACCATCGATGATGATGCTCTCATCGTCACTGGTGATTCCCACGCCCGGCGACCACTGGCCATGTACGGAATCGAATTCCAGCAGATGGGCGAAAGTTGCGGCATCGCCACCCGGGTCATTGATGCGTACCACGTCCAGTGCGACATCCTCGCGCAGCTTCCACAGCGCGCGCAGCGCAAGCCGACCGATACGGCCGAAGCCATTGATACCGATTCGCAGAGGTGGCAGACCAGCGGGCAGCGTCAGTGAAGCGCTGTAGGACGGAGCCTCATGAGCAGGCATCGTAATTTCCTCGTGAGGGTCAATGTAGGATCAGGGGTGTGACGTGTTTCAGGCGGGGGGCTGGGCAGACGCCTGCCTGCCTGCGATGGATAGGGGCAAGCGCGTCATTCGGCGCAGCGCTCGGGACGATTGGGCATGGCCACCAGCCACTGACGCCAGCGCGCCACCTCCTCCTGCTGTGCCTCGCAGGCCGCCATCAGGATCGCGTGCCGCCAGCCCTGCATGGCGGGGCTCAGCCGGTAATACACCCACTGGCCGCGTCGCTCGCTGCTCAGGAGTCCGCAGTCGCGCAGCTGTGCGAGATGGCGGGAGACCTTGGGCTGCGAGATGCCGGGGCGCTCTCCACCTGCGTGGGGCGTCTCGTGTGCCGGCATGTCCTGCTCACGCCGCTCCAGCAGCCAGATCAGCTCGCAGACACACAATTCTCCCGTCTCGCTCAGCAATTGCATGATGGTCAAGCGGGTATCTTCGGCCAGACATTTGAATATCCCCAACGGGGTCAGGGAAGCGGCAGCGCCATCCTCCAGCGCCGCATCGCGACTTGACGACTTCATGACAGCTTCCTTGGGCAGAGTGCGAGAGACGCGAGATCGGTGACGATCTGATATATGGAAAATCATATATACGTTTTTCCATATATCAAGTGACATTCTCATGTCAGGCGCGTGACGGCGTGCATGTCACACGCTGGCGTCACTCGCTGGGCTCGTTCGGTATCAGAACGGAAGAGAAGAGAAGACAGGCGGAAAATCCTCCTCGCCAGCGGTCGCCGCAAGCCTCCACTGTTGCTTGATCGGCACGCATATGTTTCTGCTGACATGGGAGAATGCGCTTGCGAACGAAAGTCCCGGGGCGTTAGTGTGTGCCCATCCGGCACGTGCGGTGCCAATCTGAATCACGCATCCTCAGGGATGCACAGGAGAGTCAAATGGCTGATTTTGCGCAAGTGGTAGACAGCAACTACACCCAGGAAGTCATCGAGAGCGAGCAGCCGGTGCTGGTGAAGTTCTGGGCGCCGTGGTGCGGCCCGTGCAAGATGCTCGACCCGATCGTCGAATCCATCGCCGAAGAACAGGGTGACGCCCTCAAGGTCGTTGCCATCAATGTCGACGATGCACCGGATCTCGCCGCGCAGAATGGCGTCCGCGGCCTGCCGACCATCGCCCTGTTCAAGTCCGGCGAGAAGATCGAAGCCCTGACCGGCGTGCAGCCGAAGGAAAACTTCGATGCCATGATCGCGCGTCACGCCTGATCACATCAGCGCCGGATCTTCCCGGCCTCGAAAACGCCCTCTCGCAGGGCGTTTTTTTTGGACAGCACTGTGACTTGCGTTACCTTACCTGTTTGATTTCATTGATAATTGTAGGCGATGAAACATGCCGTCTCCCGAAACGAGACGCTGAAGACGACCGACACAACCGCCTCACCATACAAGGAAGCATTGATGCACAACGCCGTCCGTTCGACCCGATATCTGGGCGTGTTCGCCCTGCTCTCAGGCCTGCTGACGGGCTGCGCCACCGGCCATTCCACCCTGCCCGCCACCACCTCATCCCTCAAACCCGGCCCGGCCTACGGTGAGATGCGCTCGGTGGCCGTGATGCAGATACGTCCCGGCAACGTCGCCGTGACACCCGCTGGACGAGTCTTCGCGACCATCCACCCGATGGATGGCGATCACGACGTGCAGCTGGTCGAGATAACCGGCCAGAACAGCTATCGTGCCTGGCCCTCACCCGCCTTCCAGACCCACGCCGGCCGCTACAGCGACGCCACCATCGACTCCCCGCTGGGCATCTATCAGGACGGCCAGGGAGGCCTTTGGATCACCGACATGGGCCTGCATCTGGGCAAGACCCGCCTGTGGGGCTTCGACATTGCCTCGGGCAAGCTGATCACCAAGCTGACCCTGCCCACTGATATCGCCCCCGAAGGCAGCTTCGTGCAGGACCTGGCAGTGGATCGCAGTCGCGGCGTGGCGTATCTGGCCGATATCGCCAACCCGGGCCTGATCACCGTCGATCTGGCCTCCGGCGAGGCGTCCCGATTCAGCCAGCACGCCGCAGTGCAAGCCGAGCCAGACGCCACCCTGAAGATCGATGGCCGTGACATCCCGTTCAATGGCAAGCCTGCCAAGGTGGGCGTCGACCCGATCACCCTGTCCGATGACGGCGAGACGGTCTTCTTCGGTGCCATGACCGGCCACAGCTGGTACAGCGTCCCGGCCAGACTGCTGCGTGAAGGTGCCGATCACGACACCATTGCCGCCGCCATCACGCGCGTCGGCGACAAGCCCATCTCGGACGGTGCGGATACCGCCGGGGGCATCCACTACTTCACCAACCTCAATCAGCATGGGCTGGATGTGCTGGGGGCGGACGGCAAACTGACGCCGCTGGTCCGCGACGAGCGCCTCGACTGGCCGGATGGCGTGCGCATGGCCGCTGACGGCTGGCTGTATGTCACCGTCAATCAGCTGGACAGCACGCCGCCCTTCGCAGGCGGAGAGGACGAGGGTCAGCCGCCCTACCATATCTACAAGGTCTGGCCGACGGACGACTGAGCCAGCAGCCTCTCGACACGACAACGCCCGTGCTCCTTCAGTGGAGTGCGGGCGTTGTCGTGTTGGTCCCCTGAACGGCGGGAGCCATGTCCACACGCGCATATTTACAATAATCACAAAGGTCTTTTGCGAATCACTCCGTTTATCGCAAAACTCAACCACGGCAGACTGCACAGCATCCAAGACCCACCCATTGCTGATGGAGAACTGCCATGCCTCTTGCCCTGCTGGCGCTGACGTTGAGCGCCTTTGCCATCGGGACCACCGAATTCGTGATCGTCGGACTGGTGCCCACCATCGCTCAGGATCTGAGCGTCTCTCTGCCTTCCGCTGGCCTGCTGGTCAGCCTATATGCCGTCGGTGTCGCCATCGGCGCCCCCGTGCTGACCGCCCTGACCGGCCGCTTCAATCGCAAGCTGGTGCTGCTGGGACTGATGGCGCTGTTCATCGCCGGCAACCTGCTGGCCTGGCAGGCACCAAGCTACAGCTCGCTGATCACGGCGCGTATCCTGACCGGCCTCGCCCACGGGGTGTTCTTCTCCATCGGCTCCACCATCGCGACAAGCCTGGTGAGCAAGGACAAGGAAGCCAGTGCGATCGCCATCATGTTCACCGGCCTGACCGTGGCACTGGTCACCGGCGTGCCGCTGGGCACCTGGATCGGTCAGCACTTCGGCTGGCGCGCCACCTTCCTCGTGGTCTCGGTGCTCGGCGTGCTGGCATTGATCGGCAGCGCCATTCTGGTGCCCAACAATCTCAAGAAGAACGTACCGGCCACCTTCGCCCAACAGCTCAAGGTGCTGACCCATCCGCGCCTGCTGCTGGTCTACCTGATCACCATTCTCGGCTACGGCGGCACCTTCACAGCCTTCACCTATCTGGCCCCGCTGCTGCAGGACGTCAGTGGCTTCAATGAAGGCGCCATCAGTCTGATCATGCTGGTCTACGGCGTCTCGGTGGCCATCGGCAACATCCAGGGCGGCAAGCTGGCTGACCGCATGGGCCCGATTCGCGCCCTGCCCCTGATCTTCGGTGGCCTGATCGTCATCCTCGGCGTGCTGACCTTCACTGCCGCCAACCCGATCACGGCCGTGATCACCATCCTGATCTGGGGTGCCTTCGCCTTCGGCAACGTGCCGGGACTGCAGGTCTACGTCGTGCAGCAGGCCGAACGCTTCGTGCCGCAGGCCGTTGACGTGGCCTCCGGCCTCAACATCGCCGCCTTCAACATCGGCATCGCGCTGGGCTCCATCGTCGGTGGCCAGGTGGTCTCCAGAATGGCACTGACCGACACCGCCTGGATCGGCGCGCTGATCGTCACCGCCGCCCTGCTGCTGACCCTGCTGGCTGGCCGCCTCGACAAGCGTCACGCGTCTTCCATCGCGACCGCCTGATCCGCCCCGCAGCCTACCGCCACCACGACGTGCTCCCGATTCCGACAGCTCAGCCTGCTGGCTCGGGGGCACCGTCGTCTGCACACCTGCTTGCTGAAGGAGTCCACCATGATCTCTCCGACCCGCCCGCTGGATCGCCTCACCCAGGGCCCCCTGACCCTCGGCGTCGAACTGCCCCTGGACAATGACTGGGTGCGGACTGACAGAGCCCCCTCCACACCCTTCGGCGTCCCTGACATGCGCGCCCATGCCGAGCTGATCGGCAAGGTCGACAGGCTCGGCTTCCGCGCCGCCTGGCTGCGTGACGTGCCGCTGTTCGACCCCGCCTTCGGCGACGCCGGTCAGGTCTTCGAGCTGTTCACCTATCTGGGCTATCTGGCCAGTCACACCGACAACCTGCTACTGGGCACCGCCGCCGCGGTGCTGCCACTGCGCCAGCCGTGGCTGATGAGAAAGGCCGCCGCCAGCGTGCAGGCCCTGAGCGGAGACCGCCTGCTGCTGGGTGTCGCCAGTGGCGACCGACCGGCGGAATACCCGCTGTTCGGTGAGGAGTTCACCACCCGCGGTGCCACCTTCCGCCACGCGGTGGACGTCATCAAGGGCCAAGCGGACGACGCCCTGAGCGACGGTCAGGCCATCCTGCCTACCGCGACGCGTCCGCCGCTGTTGAGCGCCGGGCTCTCTCAGCAGACGCCCGAGTGGATCGGTCGCGAGATGGACGGCTGGCTGGCCTACCCGGGCACGCCACAGGATCACATCTGCCGCGTGGCGCTCTGGCGTCAGGTCGCCGGCGACAAGCCCTACGTCAGTTTCATCCACCTCAATCTGGAAGACGACCCGCACGCCCCGGTGCGTCGTCACCGCTTCGGGTTGTCGAGTGGCCGCCTTGCCCTCATGGAAGAACTGTCGGCCATGCAGGATGCCGGGGTGAATCACATCGGCTTCCACCTGCGTCGCAATTGCCGCCCGCTCACGGAAACCCTCGAGGAACTGGGCCGTGAGGTGCTGCCGCACTTTTCATGAGGGCTGACGGGTCGCACTGACCTGTCCCCGCCATGGCGGAAAGGATTCACCATTCACGCTTGAAGGAGATCCCATGTCAGATTCCACGGAAACCACCACCCCGCAAGACATCCGTCACGGCACCACCCGAGCGCCCGCCTGGGTATGGCAGGGGCCGGGAGAGCCTGAGGCGCTCGAGCAGACAGAGGTGGACATCGGCGCACCGGGAGATGACGAGGTACTGGTCGCCACGCGTGCCATCGGCCTCAATCCCGTCGACTGGAAGTTCATGGCGATGGACAGCGAGCTGTGGCAAGCCGGTCAGATTCCCGGGGTCGATGCCTCGGGTGAGGTGATCGCCTGCGGCGCGAATGTCACCCACGTCTCCCCGGGAGACCGCATCGCGGTCCACACCACCCTGGCGGGGCCGGGTACCTTCAGCAAGCGTCTGCGGGTCCCAGCGCGGGCCGTGATGCGCCTACCCGTTACCCTAGGCTTCAATGACGCCGCCGCCTTCCCCTGCCCGGCGCTGACCGCATGGCTCGCAATCGAGAAGCTGCCAATCAAGGCCGGTCAACGCCTGCTGATCACTGGTGCCTCCGGCAGCGTGGGCCGCTGGCTGATCCAGCTGGCCCGACAGCGCGACTTCCATGTCATCGCCGCCGCCTCCATGAAGCGCCACGCGGACCTCAAGACGCTGGGCGCCGTCGAGACCCTGACGGACGCCGAGCAGCTGGACGCCCCGGTCTACGCCGTGATCGATACCGTCAATGGGGATCACGCCCGCAAGATGACCCGCCACCTGGGGGCCAACGGCCATATCGTCTGTATCCAGGACCGTCTGGAGCAGGCGGCCGCGCCGGCCTTCGATCGCGCCATTTCGCAGCACGAAGTCGCACTCGGAGCACTTCACTGGGCGGGTGACGACGAGGACTGGGCACGCCTGGTCGCAGCAGGGGAAGGTCTTCTGGAAGCGATCGCCGATGGCTCCCTGAACCAGCCGGCGCCCTGTATCGAATCATTTACGGCGCTGCCAGCCTGCCTTGCCGAGCTGAAGCGTGGTGAGCGCCGAGCGCTGAAATTCGTGATTACCGCCAACGAGTAAGGTGCATGGCAAAGTCCACGCGACTGTTACGTTAGTGTAAAAAAGCTAATGCAAAGTCGTAAGGTTGACGTCGCAGTATGCAAGCCTCATATAGGAAGGGCAAAAATGGATATGCGCCCATCATTCACGACTAAATACCGGGCGCGCTTAACAGGAGTTCTAGAATGTCGACTACCCTACCAAATCCCGGCTTTGGGACTTACCGTATCGAGGGCGAAACGCTCCGTGACAGCCTGAACACCGCGCTTGAGATCGGTTATCGTCACTTTGATACCGCGCAGTTTTACGGCAACGAAGCCGAAGTCGGACAGATCATCGCCGACAGTAAAGTGCCGCGCGAAGAGCTCTTCATCACCACCAAGATCTGGCATGACCGTTTGGTACCGGGTGACATGGAGAAAAGCGTCGAGGAAAGTCTTGAGCGCCTCCAAATGGACTACGTCGACCTACTGCTCATCCATTGGCCGTCGCCGAATGATGAAGTGCCGATGGAAGATTATCTGCCGGTACTGGCCAAGCTGAAGGCAGCGGGCAAGGCGCGCCACATCGGGGTGTCCAACTTCACCTGTGAACAGCTGGAACGTGCTGTGGGCATCGTGGGGCGTGATGAGCTGCTCACCAACCAGATCGAGGTCCATCCGTTTCTGCAAAACCGCAAGGTGATCGACAAGTGCCACGAGCTGGGCATCGAAGTCACTGCTTTCATGCCACTGGCAGTCGGCAAGGTGATGGACGATGACACCCTCAAGGCCATCGCCGAACGTCATGACGCAAGCCCGGCGCAGATCGCCCTGGCATGGCTAAAGATGCAGGACATCGTCACCTTCCCGTCCTCCACCAAGGCGAAGAACATCGAGAGCAACTTCGAGGCCTTCTCCATGTCACTGACCGGTGAAGACATGGCGAAGATCGCCGAGCTGGATCGCGGTGAGCGCATCGCCAACCCGGATTTCGCCCCTGACTGGGACTGATGACCCTCAGGCCTGTGCCCGATGCCACGTAAGAGAAATGAAAAGGCCTCCTTCGGGAGGCCTTTTGCGTTGCTGTCCAAGGATACTGGCAGACAGACTTCGACGCCGCGGCCGGCAATCGCTCAATCCTTTAGCCGCCAGACCCGAGTGATGCTCTGCGTACCGGGACGCGGCGATGCCAGGTCATGCTCATGCAGCAGATAGATCACCGTACGCGCCTTGAACCAGCCCTCCAAACGCTGTGCCATGCGCTGTGCCGTGCGCGCATCCAGCCCGGAGAAGGGTTCATCCAGAATCAGCAGCCCCGGATCCGTCAGTACCAGGCGCGCCAGTCCCAGGCGCCGCGCCTGCCCGCCCGAGACCTGCCGACCGCCCTCACCCACTCGGGTGGCGAGGCCCTGAGGCAGTTGCGCCCCCCATTCGGCGAGATCCACCGCCTCCAGTGCCTGCCAGACATCCTCATCACTGGCCTGACGCGCGCCCAGCCGCAGGTTGTCGGCAAGGCTGGCATCCAGCAATTCCACCTGTTGGGTCAGGCATCCCACGGCATGGGCCAGTGACTCGGGCGAGCAGGCGTCGATGGGCTGTCCGTTGAGCGTGATGCTGCCGCTCTGCAGCCGGGTCTGGCCAGTCAGCAAGGCCGCCAGCGTGGACTTGCCGGAGCCGGAAGCACCGCAGATGGCCATCTGGGTGCCGGGGGTGATCTCGAGGGTGATCTCGTCAAGCGCCTCGAACCAGGCGCCGGGATAGCGCCACGACACCTGCTGGATCTGCACCTGCACGGCACCGCTGGCCAGGGTCTGCCGACCTTCCAGCGGCCGCGTGGCGGAGGACAGCTCATTGAGTCGCTCGGCAGCGCCCAGGGTAGCACCGGCCTGAGTGAAGGCCGCCGGCAATCCCGCCAGCCCCTCACTCAAGGCCATGGCCGCCAGCGGCAGCATGACCATCACCGCCGGTGTCAGTCGCTCATCCGTCATTCCCTGCATGGCGGCCGCCAGCAACAGCAACCACGACAGGCCGATCACCAGACTGGCCAGGCCATTGCCGATGGCCGTGATCACCGCCAGTCGCCACTGATCTCTCAACAGGCAGGTCTCGATCTCATCCAGGCGCTGACGGGCACTGCCCAGCGCCGCATAGGCCTCAAGCTCCGCCTGACCACGCAACGTCTCCATCAGCGCCGAGCGCAACGACTCCAATGTCGTGACGCGCCGCCGACTGGCCACCAGCCCCCAGCGCGCCTGCCCCAGCGTCAGCCAGGCCCAGCCCAGCAACAGGAACCCCGCCAGCCACGCCGCCGTTGTCGGCAGCCAGACAGCGACCAGCGCCACCAGCACCGCGATCAGACCCAGCGCCATCAGTGGCGGAGCCGCCAGGCGCAGGTAGAGCGCATCCAGGGTGTCGATATCCGCGGTAAGGCGATTGAGCCAGTCACTGGAACGCCGCACCGCTACCCGCGCGGGGTCCATCGTCACCAGTGCGGCGAAGGCAGAGCCGCGCAGGCTGGCCAGCAGACGCAGGATGGTGTCGTGGTTGTAGAGCCGTTCCAGATAGCGCGACACGGTGCGCGAGACGGCGAACAGCCGAATGCCGCTGCCCGGGGTGTAGACATCCAGCGTCATGCCCACACCGGCGGC
The DNA here is from genome assembly GCF_056493605.1 of Cobetia sp. BL01. Taxonomy (NCBI): domain Bacteria; kingdom Pseudomonadati; phylum Pseudomonadota; class Gammaproteobacteria; order Oceanospirillales; family Halomonadaceae; genus Cobetia; species Cobetia sp. BL01. The sequence continues at coordinate 520,256 of NZ_JBVBEE010000003.1, forward strand.
CAGCGCAGCCCCCGTCAGGGCGGAGGCGGTGATGAACCAGCCGGAAACCGCCAGCAGGCCGAGCGCCGAACAGGCCGTCAGCATCATCAGCACCACGCCGAGTATCAGACGGCGACGGTATTGATCATGCAGGCGCCACCAGGGGGCCAGACGCGTGAGCGCCTCGCGCAGGGTCACGCCGTCAGTCTCGGGATGCGTCACGCTCGTCCTCCTGTTGGCTCGTCGCCGTGGCTGTCATTGGCAGGATTCGCCCCTCCTCCAGCACCAGATGGCGCGTCGCCATGGCGATCAGCGCCGGATGGTGGGTCGCGATCACCAGGGTCCGCCCTTGAGCACTCAGCCACTCGAAGCCCGCGATCAGATAACGTTCCGTCTCGGCATCCAGACTGGCGGTGGGCTCATCGAGCAACACCAGCGAGGCATCGCTCAGAAACACCCGCGCCAGCGCCAGCCGCTGTGCCTGCCCACCGGACAGCCCGCGCCCGCCTTCGCCGAGCGGTGTCGCGATGCCTTGCGGCAAAGCGGCAAGCTCGGCCTTGAGCCCTGCGCGCTCAAGCGCGGTGATGATCTCGGCGTCACTGGCCTGCGGCGCGGTGATACGCAGATTGTCGGCGAGACTGCCCTGCATCAGCAGCGGACGTTGATCCATCCAGGCCAGACGCGTGGCGGGGGCTATCTGACGCTGCCCGCTGTCCGGGGCGACGAATCCGGCCATCACCTGAAGCAGCGTCGACTTGCCCGCCCCGGAGGCCCCGCTGACGACCAGCACCTCGCCCTGCCTCAGCGCGAGATCCAACGGGCCCAGTACCTGCCCGCGCTCGGGGTGGCTCAGACGGACATCCGTCAGACACATCAGCTCGCCCGTCGCGTCTGGGCGGGTATCGGCGTGGCGAGGCGGCGCCATGTCGGCAGCCTCGAGAATCTCCATCAGAGTCTCGGAGGCGGCCAGCGCCGAGGCGCGATCATGGTAGAACTGCGACAGGGTTCTCAGCGGCTGGAAGAACTCGGGGGCCAGCAGCAGGATCACCAGCGCGCTGAAGAGGGTCAGCTCATCGGCTGGCCCGATGGGAATGTCACCAAGCAGGCCGAAGCCGATGTAGATGGCGACCACGGCGATGGACACCGAGGCAAAGAACTCCAGCACCGCGGATGACAGGAAGGCGAGCCGCAAGGTGCGCAGGCTGCGCTTGCGGTAGTCATCGGCCACCAGCGTCACCTCGCGGGTCGCCAGCTCCCCCAGCCCGAACAGGCGCAGGGTGGTGATGGCGCGCACGCGATCCACGAAGTGGCGCGACAGCCGCGCGACAGCCTGGAACTGGTCACGATTGAGCGACTCGGCCCCCATGCCGACCAGCGCCATGAACAGCGGTATCAGTGGCGCGGTCAGCGCCAGCAGGATGGCTGCCAGCCAGTCCAGACTGACCACGATGGCCAGAATCAGCAGCGGCGTGATCACCACCAGACGCATCTGCACATGAAAGCGCGCGAAGTAGCCTTCCAGGGCTTCCACCTGCTCCACCCAGCGCTGGGCGAGATCGGCGCTGTGATACTGGGCGGCACGCACCGGCCCCAGCGTCTCGAGTGCCGTCAGTACCTCGCCACGAATGGCCTGTCGCAGTCGCTGGCTGGCACGCTGGGCCAGCAGCTCCTGACCACCACTCGCCAGCACCCGCGCGCCCAGCAACCCCAGCAGGCCGATGAAGGGCCACCACAGCGCCCCCAATGACTCGGGATGCTCGTTGGCTTCGGTGATCACCCAGGCCGTCAGTACCAGCTGGGCGACCGTCAGGATACCCGCCACGACCCCGGACAAGGCCGCAAACCCAAGCAGGCGACGCTCTCGCGTCGCCTGCTGTCGGAGCCATCTGCCTGCGTGGCGTCGTTCACGGGTGCCCCGGTCAGCCTTGCCGACCGGGGCCTTGAGTGACTCAGTGATAGCCGACCCCCTGTACCTTGCCGCGGAACACCCAGTAGCTCCATGCGGTGTAGCCCAGCACCATCGGAATGACGAACAGCACGCCCAGCAGCAGGAACAGCTGCGACTCCGGCGCGGAGGCCGCGTCCCACAGGGTGATGTCCGGCGGCACCAGATACGGCCACTTGCTGAAGATCAGCCCCAGATAGGTGAACAGGAACAGTCCCAGCGTCGCGACGAAGGGCTGCCCTTCCTGACGCTTGTTGACCGCCCGCCAGATCAGCGCCGCACAGCACAGCGCCAGCACCGGGAAGACCCAGAACACGCCCAGATGGTCGAACCAGCGTTCCCGCACATACTCATCCACGAACGGGGTGTAGAGGCTGATGACCGCGAAGCCCACCAGTACAGCGATCAGCAGCTTCGGCGTAATGCGATAGGCCCATTCCTGCACCTCGCCCTCGCTCTTCATGATGGTCCAGGTGGCGCCCAGCAGCGCATACCCCGCCACCAGCGCAAGTCCGGTGATCACGGTGAACGGTGACAGCCAGTCGAAGGCGCCGCCCACGTAGACATGCCCTTCGGTGGCGAAGCCCTGGATGTAGGCGCCGACCACCACGCCCTGACAGAAGGTCGCCAGGAAGGAGCCGCCACTGAAGGCGATGTTCCACCAGTGACGATTGCGCGAGGACTTGAAGCGGAACTCGAAGGCGATCCCCCGGAATATCAGCCCCGCCAGCATCAGGAAGACCCCCAGATACAGCGCCGGCAGCAGGATGGTGTAGACCGCCGGGAAGGCCGCCAGCAGCCCGGCCCCGCCCAGCACCAGCCAGGTCTCGTTGCCGTCCCAGATAGGCGCGACCGAGTTCATCATCACGTCACGGGCGTGCTCATCGGGTGCGAAGGGGTACAGGATGCCCACCCCCAGATCGAAGCCATCCATCAGGATGTACATCATGACGCCGAAGCCGATGATCAGCGCCCAGATCATTGTCAGATTGATCATTTCCATCAGCTCAACTCCTTACCGTGCGGCTGGCATCATCGTCCAGACTCTCGTGCGCGGCGGACAGCGGGCGCATCGCGGTCTCGACATCGTCATGGGGCAGTTCCGGTTGCATGCCACCACGGATGACGCGGGTCAGGTAGTAACTGCCGGTCACGAAGACCACCAGATAGACCAGGAAATAGCCGATCAGCGTGGTAAGCACCATCCAGCCGGTGAGTGACGGCGTGATGGCCTCCTGCTGGGTCATCATCTCGTAGACCAGCCACGGCGAACGCCCGGCCTCGGTCACGAACCACCCCGCCAGCACGGCGAAGAACGGCGCGATGGACATCAGACGCAACGTCTGCAGGAAGGGACGCGAGCGATAGAGCTTGCCATCGCGGCGCAGGAAGACACCGATGAAGGCCACGGCGATCATCAAGAGCCCCATCGCCACCATCACGCGGAACGACCAGAACACGAACCACACCGGCGGCTGCTTGTCAGGTGCGACCTCCTTGAGCCCCGGCACCACGCCATCGGGGTCGTGGGTCAGGATCAGACTGGCCAGCTTCGGGATCGCGATCTCGAAGTGGTTCATCTGCGCCTCCTTGTCCGGCCAGGCGAACAGCAGGAGCGGCGCGCCCGACTGGGTCTCCCAGTTGCCTTCCATCGCGGCGACCTTGGTCGGCTGATGCTCCAGCGTGTTGATGCCGTGCATGTCACCCACCACCGCCTGCGCCGGTGCCAGCACCAGCAGCAGCCACATGCACATGGACAGCGCACGCTTGTTGGCGTCGACATCGCGCCCGGTCAGCAGATACCAGGCACTCACCCCCGCCACCACGAAGCCACCGGTCAGAAAGGAGGCGATCGCCATGTGGGCGAAGCGATACGGCAGGGAGGCATTCAAGATGGCAGCGGCCCAATCCTTGACGAAGAAGTGGCCGTCCACCATCTCCACTCCCGCAGGTGTCTGCATCCAGCTGTTGGTGGAGAGAATCCAGAAGGCGGAGATGAAGGTGCCCAGCGCCACCATCAGGGCCGCGAACAGGTGAACCCCTTCCGGCACCTTGCCACGCCCGAACAGCAGCACGCCGAGGAAGCCTGCCTCAAGGAAGAACGCCGTCACCACCTCATAGCTGAGCATCGGCCCGATGAAGTTGGAGCTGGCATAACTGAAGTTGCTCCAGTTGGTGCCGAACTGGAAGGCCATCACGATGCCCGAGACCACCCCCATGGCGAACACGACGGCAAACACCTTCACCCAGAAGGCGGCAAGTCGGTCCCAGGCAGCATTGCCGGTCTTGTAATAAAGACCGTGCAACAAGGCGACATAGGAAGCCAATCCGATGGTGAACACCGGAAAGACGGCGTGGAATGACACGACAAATCCGAACTGTATTCGCGACAGGATCACGGGATCCAGTTCCATGGGCAACTCCTCACGATAACGATCATCAGGATGGCTGGGCATGTCCCTTCTGGCGGGAACTTGGCCGACAGCGGTTTCAAGTTGTTGACGCATCGAGGGCGGAAAGATCTCTCGGAGATATCCCACATCGAAAGAGAAATGATCCGGCACTCACGAGGTCATGAGTCCAAGTATAGAAGTCTGGCAGATTGGTGTCGCATAGCATGTTGTCGCAGGACAAATTGCCGCAGCGACCCGATGCCCCATATAGAAAAACTCAACAAGACGGTCTTCTCGCAATATTTGACCATGAACATTGCATCAGGCGGCAAGCTCTCCTTGATCGCTCATCGCCATGATGAGCGCCTGTAGGCCTTCACGACTTGATCCATATCAAGCACTGAGTTGAATCAGCGCAAGTGGGGGTGTTGTGGGAATAATCAGGGATGTGAAAGCAAGTGCAAGAGCGAATAACGGCGAAGCGCCTTGCGACAGAGAAACGGGGTCAAGATAATGAGGAGGTTTAGAACAGAGAAGCAGGTCACGCGAGAACCGAGCGAACCATACCGAACACATCGAGACACCTGATTGCCGGGGTGTCTCGATGCATGCCGGTTTCTGCTGGCTTCAGCAAGAGCCGATGTGGATCACACCACGCCTTTCGCCTTCATCTCGCGCAACACGGCTGACACGTAGTGCATTTCCGCCGGGGTGCCCAGCGACATGCGACACCAGCCGTCTGCCGGCGGGAAGGCACGGCCGATCAACACATGACGCGCCTTCATGTCCGCCTGGAATTCCTTGAGCGGCCTGGAAATGCGGTGGAAGACGAAGTTGGTCTGACTGGGCAGATACTCCCAGCCCAGCTCATCGAGCGTCGCGGTGAAAATGGCACGCGCTTCGTCGTTGCTCTGCTTGCTGTGGGCCAGAAACTCCGGTGACTGCATCGAGGCCGTCGCCGCCATGACCCCGGGGTAGGACAATGTCATGGCGTCATCTTCCACGTAATGCGAGACATGCTCGAGGCGCTCGGCATCGCCCACCGCATAGCCGACCCGCAGCCCCGCCATGGCGTGGATCTTGGAGAAGGTCTTGAGCACCAGCACGTTCTTCGCGCCCCCCGCCACCAGACTGTCCGCGGAGCGGAAGGCCGGGTCATTGACGAATTCGGCATAGGCCTCATCGATGATGAACAACGTGTCGGAGCGGCTGGCGTTGACCCAGGCGTAGAGCGCATCGCTTGAGATGATGGTCGAGGTCGGGTTGTTGGGATTCACCAGATAGACGATGGACGGGCCGGCGTGGTCCGCCACGGCCTGCTGCATGTCGGAGAGCTTGAACGACCAGTCCTCACGCGAGGATGGCACCTTGTTGATCGCCAGATCATAGAAGCCGGCGTACAAGGCACCATCGCCGTAGGTGAGTTCCGGGATGACCAGCTGAGTGTCCGGGGTCGCATGCGCCAGCACACTGGCCCGAATCGCATCGGATGAGCCCGGCGTGAACAGCACGCTTTCAGGGGTCACCTTGTGATGCGTCGCCACCAGTGACTGCAACTTGCCCATGTGGGCGAAGGGATAACGATTGGAATGCGCGATGGACGCCGAGGCCGCACGCTGCGCCGAGGGGGCCATGCCGAGGGCATTCTCGTTGTAGTTGAGTCGCACCGGTGCCTTGGCGGAAGGCGTGAGCGTGGCCGCCGTCGCGGGGGCCTCCTTGGCGAAGGCCTGCGGAATGCCGGGGAGGAACTGTCCGAGGGCCGCGCCGGCAAGCGCTGCGCCACTCATGCCCAAAAAGCCGCGCCGTGAGGGAGACGCCGGCCGCGCCTTGCGCGCCGTCTCGCCGGCGCCCTGCCCTGTCATGCCTTGCTCATGAAGGCTCTGCTCTGGCCCAACCGCCTCTGCTACCACCGCCTCTAAAACGTCAGTCATGTCATGTCCTTGTCGTTATATTTATTGATACTTTATGAGCAAAACCAACATATAAGACTTTCGTAAGCCTCACAATCCATCACGCGGTTGCGCCGCCGTAACTCGATACCCCGCTTCTCGCAACGCCGCCAGGGGCCACTGCCGGCGGGCATGTCTTTCCCTTGCCCCTTTTCCTTTTCCTTTTCCTTTGCCCGTTATCAGCGAGCCGCTTTTCGCCGGCCGCTTTTCGCCGGCCGCTTTTCGCCGGCCCTTCCCTCGCACTTCTCTTCAGTACCTATCCAGCACCTCTCTCCAGTACCTATCCAGCACTCTCTCTCCAGCACCTCTCCAGCACCTCTCCAGCACCTCTCTCCAGTGCCTTTCTTCAATGCCTCCCTTCAGTTCTTCTCAGCAGTTCTTCTCAGCAGTTCTACTCAGCAATTCTTCTCACCAACGCCGGCAGCATGGGCATCGACGTGCGAAAAGTTCCTCGATTCGTGCAAAGTCTGGCGCTGCGCAAAGGTTTTCTGGCATTTCGCAAAACATCGGCCGCCCCTCACGGTGAATAATAATCATTCTTATAAAAGCACTCAGGGAACGCCAACGTGTCACATCCATCCGCGCCATCTTCACTGCCGCTGTCACGACTGACCCTCGCCATCGCGCTGGCTAGCGCTGCATCTCCCAGCCTGGTGTCGGCTGACGAGACGCGTGAGCTGCAAGCCATGACCATCGTCGGTGAAGCGCAGACCTCCACCACCGAGTTGACCCGTGACTACACGGTCGGCGCCAGCACCCGCGCCAATGGCCTGACGCTGTCACCGCGCGAGACACCGCAGTCGATCAGCTTCCTGACCCGCCAGCAGATGGAGGATGAGGCGCTCACCAGCACCACGGAAGCCGTCAACCGCCTGCCGGGGGTGTCCTCCAATCGTCTCGATGGCACGCGCACCAACTTCCAGTCGCGTGGCTACTCGATCCGCAATTTCCAGTTCGATGGCCAGCAGAGCAACACCAGCAGCTTCTGGCCCTTCGGTGACGCCGAGTGGGACACCGCCATCTATGATCGCGTCGAGGTGATTCGCGGGGCCACCGGCCTGATGACCGGGGTGGGCGACCCCTCCGCCACCGTCAACTTCGTACGCAAGAAGCCGCTGGAGGAAGCCGCCGCCAGCGTGACGGGCGCCGTGGGCAGCTGGGACCGCCGCCGTGGTGTGGTGGATGTCAGCACGCCGCTGGATGATGCCGGCAAGGTCGGCGTGCGCTTCGTGGCCGCCAAGGACCGCTCCGACAGCTTCATGGATGACGTGGAGAATGACCGCGAGACCCTCTACGGCGTGATCGCCGCGGAACTGACACCGGATACCGAACTGAATGTCGGCGTCGAATACCAGCGCTACGACCAGGACGGCGCCTATCTGGGCGTGCCGCTCTACTACACCGACGGCTCGCGGACCGATTTCGATCAGTCAGTCGCCAACAATACCGAGTGGGCCCACTTCTTCACCGAGAACACGCGTGGCTTCGCGGACCTGACCCACTACTTCGCCAATGGCTGGAAGGCGACCGCCGCCTACAGCCACGGCGACGCCAATTACGGGCTGACCTACAACTACCGTGGCGGTTACGTCGACCGTGACAACGGCATCCTCTACTACGACACCAACCGCCAGGTGCCCACCGGCTCCTATCTGCTGGACTACCGCGGAGACCGGACCCAGAAGAACCTCAACCTGAGCGCCGAAGGTCCCTTCGAGCTATTCGGTCGCGAGCATCAGCTGGGCTTCGGCTATATGCAGCTGAAGGAAGAGTACGAGATCTGGAGTCGCACTCCGGCGAGCAGCGTGCCGGCGCTGGGCAGCTTCACCGATCGTGACGACCCGGCGCTGGCCGAGCCCGAATGGGGCGAGTGGGGCCTGAGCGATGACACCGAGACCAGGCAGGAAGGCTTCTACGCCGTCACGCGTTTCTCGCTGGCAGACCCCGTGCATCTGATCCTCGGTGCCCGCCTGACGGATTGGGAGATCGACCAGGACTACCGCGGTGAGCGCAGCTATGAGTACAACGACGAGTTCACGCCCTATGCCGGCCTGATCGTCGACATCACCGACAACCTCACCGCCTACACGAGCTACACGCAGATCTTCAACACCCAGAGTGAACGCGCCCCCGATGGCGCCCTGCTCGATCCGCTGGAAGGCACCAGCTATGAAGCGGGCCTGAAAGCCGAGCTGTTCAATGATCGCGCTGACGTATCCTTCGCCGTCTTCCGCAGCGAGCAGGACAATCTGGCCGTCGAGATCCCCGGCGTCTATGTCGCGGGCACCACCGATCAGGCCTACACCGAATCCGACGGCGCGGTGGTGGAAGGGTTCGAGCTGGAAGTGGCCGGTGAAGTCGCCCCGGGCATCAACCTCTCCGCCAGCTACGCGCTGGTGGATGCCGAGGATTCCGATGGCACCCAGCTCAATACCAGCTATCCACGCCAGCAGGCCAAGGTCTACGCCACCTGGCAGCTGCCCGGTGACTGGTCACACCTGACCCTGGGCGCCGGCGGCACCTGGCAGGGCGACACCTATCGTGACGCCGATACCCCGACCGGCACCGCCAAGGTCGGTCAGGGCGATGTCTTCCTGGCCAACGCCATGGCGCGCTATCGCATCAATGACCACTTCAGCACCCAGCTCAACGTCTCCAACCTCTTCGATGAGGAGTACTACACCCAGCAAGGCTTCTACAGCCAGTACCTCTATGGTGCGCCGCGCAGTGCCCTGCTGAGCATGACCTACGACTTCTGAGGACAGGCGCGTCATTTCTCATGGCCAGCCCTTCCGATGGCCAGCCTTTCCTCTGGACAGCCTTTCCTCTGGACAGCCCCTCAGGTGCAGGGGCTGTCATCCGCGACCCGATTGAAAAAGGATTCTCCCTTGCGACTCACACGACTTTCCTGCGCCATTGGCCTGGCCATCATGGCCGCCAGTCTCGTGCCTGCCGCCCAGGCACTGGCATCAGCGACATCTCACGCTGACACCCCCTCCACGGTATCCGCGTCTGACGCCTCGGCAGCGACAGGGCATGCCCAGCACTACCCGATCACCCTCCAGCACGCCTTCGGCACGACGGTCATCGAGGAAAAGCCGCAGCGCATCGCCACCGTCGCCTGGGCCAATCATGAGGTGCCGCTGGCACTCGGCATAGTACCGGTGGGCTTTCCGCGCCAGGCCTTCGGGGATGACGACGATGACGGCATGATGCCGTGGGTCAAGGCGCGCCTGGAGGAGCTTGACGCCGGCGAGTACACGCTGTTCGACGAGGGCGATGGCATCGATTTCGAAGCGGTGGCCGCCAGCCAGCCGGACGTCATCCTGGCGGCCTATTCCGGCATGAGCGAAGCCGACTATCAGACACTGAGCAAGATCGCGCCGGTGGTGGCACGTCCGGGGCCGCGCTGGTCCTCCAGCTGGCGCGACATGATCCGCCACGACAGTGCCGGCATGGGCATGGCCACCGAGGGTGAGGCGCTGATCGAGCGTCTCGAGGCCCGGATCGCCGAGAACATCGCGGATCATCCCGAGATCCAGGGCAAGTCGATCATCGTGATCAGCCACATCGACCCCACCAATCTGAGCCGCATCGCCTTCTACAACGACAACGATGCCCGAGTGCGCTTCTTCCACGAGCTGGGCATGGTCTCGCCGCCATTCGTCAGCGAGACCGCCGTCGAGGGTCGCTTTGCCGGTCAGATCAGCGCCGAGCGCCTCGATGAGCTGGCCGATGTCGATATCGTGCTGACCTACGGTGGCCAGCCGCTGATCGACCGCCTCAACGAGCATCTGCTGACCTCCCGCCTGCCCGCCATCCAGCAGGACGCCGTGGTGCTGCTGGAAAACGGCCCGATGGGCACTGCCGCCAACCCCACACCTCTCTCGATTCCCTGGGTACTCGACGACTATGTTGACCAGCTGTCCGTCGCCGCCCGCAAGGGCGAGTGATCTCACGCCGCCTTCGGCCAGCCGTCAGCGGCGCTGGCTGGGCACCCTGCTGCTGTGGCTGGCGCTGTGTGCAAGCCTCGCCCTGTCGGTGGCCTTCGGTGCGCGGGTGACCCACTGGGCCGACATCACGGGGCTGCTGGACGGTTCGCTGGATTCGATGGCCGAGGCCGCCGTGGCCAGCCGCCTGCCGCGCACCCTGCTGGCCATGCTGGCCGGGGCGGCGCTGGGCGTGTCGGGCGCCGTGATGCAGGGCCTGACCCGCAACCCGCTGGCAGACCCGGGGCTGCTCGGCGTCAATGCCGGGGCGGCGCTCGCCGTGGTGATCGGCATCGCCTGGTTCGGCATCCAGCAGGCCAACGACTATCTGTGGCTGGCCATTCTCGGGGCGGGACTGAGCGCCGTGGTGGTCTATCTGATCGCCAGTCTCGGGCGTGGCGGGGCGACCCCGCTGCGCCTGGCACTCTCCGGGGCCGTCATCTCCGCGGCGCTGAGCTCGCTGAGCACGGCCATCATCCTGCCGCGCGCCGACATCGGCGGGCTGATCCAGTCCTGGTTGATCGGCGGTGTCGGCGGCGCGACCTGGGCACAGATCACTCCGGCGCTGCCCTTCCTGCTCAGCGGCCTGCTGATCTGCGGGCTCTCGGCGCGCCGACTCAACCTGCTGGCGCTCGGCGATGACATGGCCAGCGGGCTGGGCGAACGCGTGGCGCGGGCGCGGGTGATGACGGCACTGGGCGCGATTCTGCTATGTGGTGGCATCACCGCGGTGTGTGGCCCCATCGCCTTCGTCGGGCTGGTGGTGCCGCATGTCTGTCGCCTGATGGTGGGCAGCGATTACCGCTGGATTCTGCCGCTCTCGGCGCTGGCCGGTGCCCTGCTGCTGACCTCGGCGGACATTCTCGGACGTCTGATCGCACGCCCCGCCGAACTGGACGTGGGCATCATGACGGCGCTGGTCGGCGCACCGTTCTTCATCTGGATCGTCCGTCGCCACAAAGTGAAATCACTGTGAGCCTTCTCCAGCCAGACGCCTCGTCTGCGACGCATCCCACCTCGCGTGCCACCCTGACGCGCCTGCGGCGTGCCCGAATGCGCCAGCGCCGCCTCACGCTCTGGGGATTGCTGGCCGTGGTGCTCGCCGTCTTCAGCCTTGTCCTGATGCAGGGACAGCGCTTCATTCCCCCACTCACGGTGCTTCAGGTACTGCTAGGCGAAAACGTGCCGGGGGCCAGCTTCATCATCACCGAGCTGCGCCTGCCGCGTGCGCTGGTCGCGGTTGTCGCGGGCTGCTGCTTCGGACTGGGCGGCGCCGCCTTCCAGGCCATGCTGCGCAATCCGCTGGCCAGTCCGGACATCATCGGCATCAGTGCCGGTGCCAGCACGGCGGCGGTATTCGCCATCGTGATGCTGTCGCTGAGCGGCACACTGGTGTCATTGCTGGCGATTGCCGCCTCGCTTGGCGTGGCGCTGCTGATCTACACCCTCTCCTGGCGCAAGGGAGTGGCCGGGGCACGGCTGATTCTGGTCGGTATCGGACTGGGCGCCATGCTGCAGAGCATCACCGCCTATCTGCTGACGCAGGCGCCCAGCTGGTCATTGCAGGAAGCGCTGCGCTGGATGACCGGCAGCCTCAACAGCATCACCCTGAATCAGCTACCACCACTTGCCTTGGCGCTGGGCCTGCTGGGCAGCTTGCTGCTGATGATGGGTCGGCATCTGGACGTCATGCGCATGGGCGATGACATGGCCAGCGGCCTCGGCGTGCGGCTCTCGCTCACGCGCTTCATCATCATTCTCTCGGCGGTCGGGCTGGTTGCCTGCGCCACGGCGGTGGTCGGCCCGGTGGCCTTCGTCGCCTTCGTCAGCGGGCCCATCGCGACGCGCTTGTTCCGGCGGCGCGGCTCCATGATGATCCCAGCCGCCCTGATCGGGGCATTGTTGATGCTGGTCGCGGACTTCATCGGCCAGTTCCTGCTGCCTGCGCGCTATCCGGTGGGCGTGGTGACAGGCGTGCTGGGCGCACCGGTGCTGCTGTTGCTGCTGATGCGAGAACATCAAGGGCCGGGGCCCTCAGGGCGCAGACAACGACGCAGCAGGCAGCCGACGCCGCCATCTTCCTCCTCCGATCCTCACCACCCGTCATCTCAGCGAGTCGTTTCCTCATGACCCACCCTTCCCTGTGCGTGAATGGCCTGACGGCAGGCTATGCCGAGCGGCCGGTGCTCGAGTCGATAGACCTCGACATTGCTTCGGGCGAGATCACCGTGATCGTCGGCGCCAATGCCTGCGGCAAATCCACCCTGCTGCGCACGCTCTCGCGCCTGCTGCCTCCCTCGCGAGGCGAGGTGCTGCTGGATGGCAGGTCAATCCACCGCCTGCAGGCACGTCAACTGGCCCGCCAGCTGGGGCTGCTGTCACAGTCACCGATCGCCCCGGAAGGCATCACGGTGCTGGATCTTGTCAGCCGAGGGCGGCATCCGCATCAAGGACTGTTCCAGCGCTGGACGCGTGACGATGACACCGCGGTACTGGCAGCCCTCAACGCCACCGACACCGCCGCACTCGCCGAACGAGCGGTGGATGAACTCTCCGGCGGCCAGCGTCAGCGTGTCTGGATTGCCATGGCGCTCGCCCAGCAGACGGACATTCTGCTGCTGGATGAGCCCACCACCTTCCTCGACATCAATCATCAGGTGGAAGTGCTCGACCTGCTGACAGACCTCAACCACGCTCGCGGCACCACCATCGTGATGGTGCTGCATGAACTGAACCTAGCCGCACGTTACGCGGATGTGCTGATCGCCATGTCAGATGGCCATATTCATGCCAGTGGCCCGCCCGAGCAGGTACTCACACGCGACATGATCAAGGAGGTGTTCGGGCTGGAAAGCCACATCACCCCGGACCCCGTTACCGGCAAGCCGATGATGGTGCCCGTCGGGCGTCATGGGATGAAAGCTGCAAGGAACGAAGCCGTGTCGAGCTGATCACGCTGCTGGATAGTCCAAGGCTCCATCAATTCAATTCAGTCCGTGTAAGACATCAGAATCGGCATCATTGAACAAGGGGCCACCATATACCGCTTGTTAACACTGGATTCATAGCAATGAGTGCAAAACTTATTCTATGAAACCAAGCATAAAAGATCTCTGGATTTTCTCCCCGATCTCCCACTGAATAAAACTCAATCTCAACTTAATACACTAAGGTGCAAGCGACGGTAAAATTCATCAAATTGGTGCAGCGTACGATTTCGATATGCATATACGTGTTGCGTGAAATCTTACATCCCATTGTTTTATATGGAAAAAATCTCTCCGGCACACTTCCTGCTAGACATTCACCGAGGCACCGATAGGCATACAACAATCGAAAATCTACACCAATGGAGCGCTAGGGTTCCGGTGATTGGCTGATGGCCGTCACGACTGGTCCGAGAGCACTCGACCTCCAAGCTGGGGGTTACACGGCGGGACAAAAGCCCGGGAGACGCAACGCCTGAAAAGGTCGGCGCCTCTCACTTTTTCCGCCGGAGATAACGACAATGACCCAGCCCACTCGCCTTTCCCCGTCTACGACTTCCCTCTCGGATGCCTGCGCTCAGGCGCCATCCGCTGCTGTCGCATCTGACTCCCCGGCGGTATCCGCCGTATCCAGCAAGACCTCCCGACGTGCCGCGCTGGCCGGCGCCCTGCTGCTTGGCGCCTCGCTGAGCCCGCAGGCCATGGCACAGGATTCCTTCAGCGTGTGCTGGTCGGTGTATGCCGGCTGGATGCCGTGGGAATACGCGGACACCCAAGGCATCGTCGACAAGTGGGCCAAGAAGTACGACATCAATATCGATGTGGTGCAGGTCAACGATTACGTCGAGTCCATCAATCAGTACACCTCCGGCAATGTCGATGGCTGCGCCATGACCAACATGGATGCCCTCACCCTCCCCGCCGCCAGCAGTGTCGATTCCACCGCGCTGATTCTGGGTGACTACTCCGATGGCAATGACGGCGTGATGGTCCGCGACGGCGATTCCATCGAGTCCCTGAAGGACCGTGAGGTCAATCTGGTGCAGTTCAGTGTCTCCCACTACCTGTTGGCACGCGCGCTGGACAGCGTCGGCATGAGCGAGCGCGACCTCACCACCACCAATACCGGCGATGCCGACATCGTGGCGCTGGCCAGCAACACCGATACCCAGGCGGTGGTGACCTGGAACCCCCAGCTGGCCACGCTCAAGGACATGCCCGGCTACACCGAAGTCTTCAACTCCAGTGACATCCCCGGCGAGATTCTCGACCTGATGGTCGTCAATACCCAGACCCTGAAGGACAACCCGGACTTCGGCCACGCGCTGGTCGGCGCCTGGTATGAGGTGATGGAGAAGATGAAGGCTGGCGACGAAGCCGCGCTCTCCCAGATGGCCGATGCCGCCGGCACCGACCTCGCCGGCTATCAGGCCCAGCTGGCCGCGACCCACATGTACTACACCCCCGCCGAGGCCGTGGCCGCCTTCAATGCGCCGAGCCTCAAGGACACCATGCAGCACATCGCCGACTTCAGCTTCGCGCAGGGGCTGCTGGGCGAAGGCGCACCGGATGCCGGCTTCATCGGCATCGAAACGCCTGCCGGCGGCGTCGGCGATGAAGGCAACGTGATGCTGCGCTTCGACCCGAGCTATACCGCCGCACTGGCCGACAGCCAGTAACGCCACGCGGTGGATGCCGCACACCAGCCGCAGGAAAGCTGTCTCTGTGGCTGGTGAACCGACCGCCTCCCTCGACCGCACCTCTCGTTCGCACCCGTGGAGCCCGCGCATGAAACGCCTGATCAATCTGACACCCTCCCGTGGTGGCCGCTGGCTGCTCGGTGGCCTGCCCTTCGCGCTGCTGGCCATCCTCTACATCGTGCAGTCCAACCAGCGACTGCTCGACAACCCCAACGACCGTCTGCTGCCGTCCTTCGCGTCCATGGGCGAGTCCTTCGCCAAGCTGGCCACCGAGGTCAACGTGCGCACCGGCGATCTGCCGCTGTGGACCGACACCTTCGCCAGCCTCGAACGCCTGCTGGCCGGCGTGCTGATCAGTGCGCTGATCGGCCTGAGCGTCGGCCTGCTCACCGGCGGCCTGCCGCTGCTGCGCGCCAAGCTGTCCCCGCTGATCACCGTGCTGTCCCTGATTCCGCCGATGGCGATCCTGCCGATCCTGTTCATCGCCTTCGGGACGGGTGAGCTGGCCAAGATCGCGCTGATCGTCATCGGCATCACGCCCTTCCTGATTCGCGACCTGCAGAATCAGGCCCTGCGCCTGCCCGATGAGCAGCTGATCAAGGCCCAGACGCTGGGCGCCAGCTCCTGGCAGGTGCTGACCCGCGTACTGCTGCCCCAGCTGACCCCGCGCCTTCTGAGCGCCACGCGCCTGGCACTCGGCAGCGCCTGGCTGTTCCTGATCGCCGCTGAAGCCATCGCCGCCCAGGACGGCCTCGGCTATCGCATCTTCCTGGTGCGCCGCTATCTGGCGATGGACGTCATCCTGCCCTACGTGGCCTGGATCACGCTGCTGGCCTTTCTGCTCGACCGTCTGCTGGTGCTCGTCTCGACCCGCGCCTTCCCCTGGTACCACGCTGAGGAAAGCCAATCATGAGCCTGATCCACGCCAAGGGCCTCGAGAAGCACTACGGCCAGCAGGTCGTGCTGGAACGCATGAACCTGACCGTCGAGGCCGGGGAATTCATCACCCTGGTCGGCGCCTCAGGCTGCGGCAAGACCACCTTCCTCAAGCTGCTGCTGGGCACCGAGGGCGTCTCGCGCGGTGAGCTGCTGCTGGACGGCAAGCCCATCCCCGGCGAGCCGGGGCCGGACCGCGGCATCGTCTTCCAGAAGTATTCCGTCTTCCCGCACCTCACGGTGCTGGGCAACGTGATCATGGCCGAGGAGCTGGCGCGCGCCCCGCTGACCGGCAAGCTGTTCGGGGCCAAGCGTCGCGAGGCACGGGTCGCCGCCGAGAAACGCCTGGAAGAAGTCGGCCTGTCCCACGCGCTGGACAAGTACCCGCATGAGCTGTCCGGCGGCATGCAGCAGCGCCTCGCCATCGCCCAGGCGCTGATGATGAAGCCGCGCATCCTCTTGCTGGATGAGCCCTTCGGCGCACTGGACCCGGGCATCCGCAAGGACATGCACCAGCTCATCCTGCGTCTGTGGGAAGAACAGCAGCTGACCATCTTCATGATCACCCACGACCTCAAGGAAGCGTTCGAGCTGGGCTCGCGCGTCTGGGTGTTCGACAAGGTGCGTGTCGACCCGCAGGCCCCGCAGGCCTATGGCTCGACCATTACCTACGACCTGACCACAGAGCGCAGCAAGGCCAAGGCGTCGTCTCAGCAGCCGGGCTCTGTCCAAACGAGCTCTGTCCAAGCGGGCGCTGACCAACCGACGCCCGAGCACGAAACGCTGACGACGCCAGCCCACTCCGTTTCCCAAGCCACTCTCACCGGAGGCCAAATCAATGAACATACCGCTTGATGCCGCAACCACCGCCAGCGCCAGCGCCAATTCCAACCCCAACCCCGACTCAAGCGCCCGCGCCAGCTTCACCGCGAAGTATCAGACCCATCTGCCCGGCGGCCATCACTGGTCGATGCGCATGCCGCGTGGCAGCGCGCTCAAGCTGACCGCCCGTGAGGCCAACGCCAATGTCGGCCTGGTGATGTACAACCCGCTGGATCTGCTTGAGCGCCTCAATCTGCCGGATACCCTCAAGGGTCAGCACACCTTTCGCCTCACCGAAGGGCACTGCCTGTATTCCGACATGGGCCGCATCTTCGCCTCCATCATCCAGGATGATCTCGGCTGGCATGACAGCGCCAGCGGCAACCTGATGGAGCAGCACTTCGCCGCCAAGGGCTGGCACAAGAAGGCTTACCAGCAGGCCTTCAATGACTTCACGCCCACCGGTCACGACAGCCTGCTGATCGAGATGGCCAAGTACGGCCTGAGCGAGCGCGACCTGTGCGCCAACCTCAACCTGTTCTCCCGCGTGCGCGCCGATGAAGACGCCAACCTGCACTACGTCACCGACCACTGCGCCGCCGGCGACAGCGTCACCCTGCGCTTCGAGATGGACACCCTCGTCCTGCTGCACACCTGTCCGCATCCGTTGGACCCCGCCGAGGAATATCCGCTGCGCGGCGTGGACATGACCTTCGGCACCGCGACACCGATGGACGAGCACGACGCCTGCTATCTGTCGCGCCCCGAGAATGCCCGCGCCTACGCCAACAATCAGCTCTATCACTTGGCGGGCTGAGGCGTCCCCCGACAGCAGACGAACGCCACGGCAACGGGCGAGAAAGCCCCAGATGACAAGGACAAAGGACAATCCCATGTGCACCTCGACGCTTGAACACCCCCATGCCCATACCCCGGCCACGACGGATGACGCCCCGCTGAGCTACGCAGACCCCGCACAGCAGCCGCGCGAGCTTGAGCGCACCGTCGAGGCTGGCGATCACTTCATCGGGCTGGTGCGCGCCGGTCAGCACCTGCGCATCACTGACCTGCACGGCAATCAGGCCGCCGACACCCTGTTCTTCTCGGCCGACGACACCGCCGAGCGCTACAGCGCGATGGACACCGTACGCGAACAGGGCAAGGTCTACCTGACCACCGGCAGCGTGCTCTATTCCACTCGGGGCCGTGCGCTGCTGACCATCACCGGCGATACCTGTGGCCGTCACGACACCCTGGGTGGTGCCTGTTCCAGCGAGTCCAACACCGTGCGTTACGACCTGGAAAAGCGTCACATGCACTCCTGTCGTGACAACTGGATGCTGGCCATCGCCCGCTACCCGAAATACGACCTGACCAAGCGCGACATCGGCCACAACATCAACTTCTTCATGAACGTGCCGGTCACCGCCGATGGCGGCCTGAGCTTCGAGGACGGCCTGTCCGCCCCGGGCAAGTACGTCGAGATGGTCGCCGAGCGTGACGTCTACGTGCTGCTCTCCAACTGCCCGCAGCTCAACAACCCTTGCAACGGCTACGACCCGACACCGGTCGCCATCCGCATCAGCGACTCGCCGCTGAGCTGAACCGCCGAGCTGAGTCGCCGAGCTGACAGCGACGCTTTCGAACACGCATACGACAAGAAACGGCCGAGCCACACCTGACGATGTCATCTCTCTTGCATCACTCGTCAGCCCCCAAGGCTCTGCCCGGCTACCGGACGACCGGCAGCTCACAGTTTGAAGGCGGGACGACCCGCCGCCGGAAGGATGACTCCGTCATGTTCCACAAGGTCCTGATTGCCAACCGTGGCGCCATCGCCACCCGAATCCAGCGCACGCTGCGTGCCCTCGGTGTCCAGAGCGTCGCCGTCTACGCAGAAGCCGATCGTGAATCCCCCTTCGTGCGCGAGGCCGATGAAGCCTACAGCCTCGGCGAAGGTGCCGCCGCCGAGACCTATCTCGACATCGACAAGCTGATCGCCATCGCCCGCAAGAGTGGCGCCCAGGCCGTGCACCCGGGTTACGGTTTCCTGTCCGAGAACACCCGCTTCATCCAGGCCTGTGATGCTGCCGGTCTGGTCTTCCTCGGCCCGACCGTCGAGCAGATCCACGCCTTCGGCCTCAAGCACGAGGCGCGCACCATCGCCGAGAATGCCGGCGTGCCGCTGGTACCCGGTACCGGCCTGCTGGACGACGTCGGGAGTGCACTGAGCGAGGCCGCCCGTATCGGCTATCCGGTGATGCTCAAGTCCACCGCCGGCGGCGGCGGCATCGGCATGCAGGTGTGTGAGGATGACGCCTCCCTCAGCCGTGCCTTCGATTCGGTCAAGGGTCTGGGCGAGCGCAACTTCGGGCATGGAGGCGTCTTCCTCGAGGCGTACATCGCCCGCGCCCGTCACCTGGAAGTGCAGTTGTTCGGGGATGGTGAAGGCACGGTGATCGCCCTCGGCGAGCGCGACTGCTCCAGTCAGCGCCGCCACCAGAAGGTCATCGAGGAATGCCCGGCACCTAACCTGCCCGAGCGCGTTCGCGACGACATGATCGCCACCGCCATCCGCCTGGGCGAAGCCGTCAATTATCGCAGCGCCGGCACCGTCGAATTCATCTATGACGCCGAGCGTCAGGCCTTCTACTTCCTGGAGGTCAACACGCGCCTGCAGGTCGAGCACGGTGTCACGGAGCTGGTGTGGGGCGTGGACATCGTCGCCTGGATGCTCAAGCTGGGCGCCGGTGAGCTGGGCAACCTGCGCGAGCGGGTCGCGCCGCTGACGCCCCGCGGCCACGCCATGCAGGCACGCGTCTATGCCGAGAATCCGCAGCACGATTTCCGCCCTTCCAGCGGCCTGCTCACCGAGGTGGAGTTCGCCAATGACGCCGTGACCGCCGCCCTCGCCGAGGACAGCCAGCTGCGGGTGGATCACTCCATCGAGGCCGGGTTCGAGGTCCCGGCGTGGTTCGACCCGATGCTGGCCAAGGTGATGGTGCACGCCCCGACCCGCGAGCAGGCACGCGGCGATCTCTCCAGGGCACTGGCCGCCTCTCGCCTCTACGGTATCGAGACCAACCGCCAGTGGCTGTCGCATCTGCTGGAAGACCCGCGCTTCCTCAATGTCGAGATCTACACCCGCTGGCTGGAAGGTCTCGAGTGGGCCGCACCGACCTTTGAAGTGATCGTCCCCGGTACCCTGACCACCGTGCAGGATATGCCGGGTCGCCAGGGACACTGGGATGTGGGCGTGCCGCCCTCCGGCCCCTTCGATGACTACACCTTCCGTCTCGGCAATGCGCTGCTGGGCAACGCGGCCGATGCCGCAGGTCTCGAGATCACCCTCAACGGCCCGACGCTGCACTTCCACCGCGCCACGCGCGTGGTGCTGGCCGGTGCGCCGCTGCCCGCCACGCTGTCCGTTTCAGCACCTGTAGCCGGCTCCGATGACACCGCGACTCACGACCTTGCCCTGTGGCAGGTGCATGAGATCGCCGCTGGCAGCACCCTGAGCCTGGGCAAGGTCGCCGCCGGCGCGCGCAGCTATCTGCTGATCGCCGGTGGCATCGACTGCCCGCAGTATCTGGGCTCGCGCGCGACCTTCACCCTGGGCCAGTTCGGCGGCCATGCCGGACGTGCCCTGCGCAGTGGCGACACCCTGCCGCTGGCTGATCTCGCCGAGTGCCCCCAGCCCGCCCTGACCCGGCTGCCCGAGGCGCTGATCCCGCAGGGCGCTAGCATTATCGATAATGCGCAAGGCAAGACCTCAGGTCGCGAATGGCAGATCGGCGTGCTCTACGGCCCGCACGGTGCGCCGGACTTCTTCACCGAAGACGACATCAGCACCTTCTTCGGCCACCGCTGGGAAGTGCATTACAACTCCAGCCGTACCGGCGTGCGTCTGATCGGCCCGCGTCCGCAGTGGGCGCGTGCCGACGGCGGCGAGGCCGGTCTGCACCCCTCCAACATTCACGACAACGCCTACGCCTTCGGCACCATCGACTTCACCGGCGACATGCCGGTCATCCTCGGCCCGGACGGCCCGTCACTGGGCGGCTTCGTATGTCCGGCCACCGTGGTCCGCGCCGAGCGCTGGAAGCTGGGCCAGCTGGCCGCCGGCGATCGCATCCGTTTCGTCGCGCTGACTCTGGATGAGGCTCGCGCCATCGAGGTGCAGCAGGACGCCGTGATCACCGCCCTCGCCAGTGGCAAGCTCGACGCACTGGAGTCACCTCTGGCGGCGACCAGCACCACGCTGAGCGCCATCGCTGAGCAACGTCCGCGTCCGGACGACTCCCCAGTACTCAAGCGCCTGAGCGCCGAGCAAGGCGGCGAGCAGATCGTCTATCGCCGCGCCGGGGATGACTTCCTGCTGATCGAATTCGGCCAGATGGAGCTGGATATCGCGCTGCGCTTCCGCGCCCACGCCTGGATGCTGTGGCTCAAGGAGCATCCGCTGCCCGGCCTGATGGAGATGACACCGGGCATCCGCTCGCTGCAGCTGCATTACGACCCGCGCAAGCTTGCCCTCGCCACGCTGATGACGCACCTCGAACAGGCCGAAGTCGCGCTCAAGGATGTCGAGGACATCGAGATCGAGGCGCGCACCGTGCACCTGCCGCTGTCCTGGGATGACCCGGCGTGTCAGCAGGCCATCGACAAGTACCAGCGCTCGGTGCGCCCGGACGCCCCCTGGTGCCCGAGCAATCTGGAATTCATTCGCCGCATCAATGGTCTCGCCGATGAGGCGGCGGTACGCGAGACAGTGCTCAACGCACGCTATCTGGTGATGGGCCTCGGCGATGTCTATCTCGGCGCGCCGGTGGCCACGCCGCTGGACCCGCGCCAGCGCCTGGTGACCACCAAGTACAACCCGGCACGCACCTGGACCGCCGAGAACTCGGTGGGTATCGGCGGCGCCTATCTGTGCGTGTATGGCATGGAAGGTCCGGGCGGCTATCAGTTCGTCGGCCGCACGCTGCAGATGTGGAATCGCTATCGCCGCACCGAACACTTCACCAGCCCGTGGCTGCTGCGCGTGTTCGACCAGCTGCGCTTCCACCCGGTCAGCCATGAGGCGCTTGAGCAGATCCGTCGTGATCACCCTCAGGGGCGTTACGACCTGAAGATCGAGAAGACCCGCTTCCGCCTCGCCGATTATCAGGCGCAGATCGCCGAGCATCAGGCCGAGACCGATGCCTTCCGTGAACGCCGTCAGGCCGCCTTCCAGCAGGAAATCGACGACTGGCATGCACGCGGCCAGTTCACCTTCGAGGATCAGATCAACGAGGTGCAGGAAGGCGACAGCCTGAGCGATGACGAGCTGGGGATCGAGACACCGGTCACCGGCAGCCTGTGGAAGCTGGAGGTCGCCGAGGGCGATCTCGTCGAGGCCGGCCAAGTGGTGGCGCTGGTCGAGTCGATGAAGATGGAAGTCGAGATTCGCACCCACACCGCAGGCCGTGTCGTTCGCCTGCCGATCAAGGAAGGCAGCGGCGTCGCCCCCGGCCAGCCGCTGATCGTGCTGTCGACCGCCGTGGAAGCCACTGATCCAGCTGATGCCAGCGCAACAGACAACGCCCAATCGACCCTGTCCTCCGAGGAGACGCTGTGATGATGACCCATACCCCGCACAACCTGAGCATCACGGCGCTGAGCAAGGCCTATCAGGCCGGAGAGCTGACGCCACGCCAGCTGGTGAATGAACTGCTGGCCGCGCAGCCCGAACAAGACGCCGCCTGGATCACCCGCCTGAGTGCAGATCAGCTGGAACCCTATCTGGCGCGTCTGGACGACGTGGCGCCCGAGTCACTGCCGCTCTACGGCATCCCCTTCGCGATCAAGGACAACATCGATCTCGCCGGCGTGACCACCACCGCCGGTTGCCCGGAATTCGCCTATACGCCAGACGATGACGCCTTCGTGGTCAAGCAGCTGATCGCGGCCGGCGCGATCCCGATGGGCAAGACCAATCTGGACCAGTTCGCTACCGGTCTGGTCGGGGAGCGCGCCCTGCCGGTCTACGGCACCCCGGCGAATGCCTTCGACCCCGCCTATGTGCCGGGCGGCTCCAGCAGTGGCTCCGCCGTCGTCACCGCTCAGGGTCAGGTCAGCTTCGCGCTGGGCACGGACACGGCGGGCTCCGGACGTGTGCCGGCCTGCTTCAACAACCTGGTGGGTGTGAAACCGACCCTCGGCCTGCTCAGCGCAGGCGGTGTGGTGCCGGCCTGCGCCACCCTGGATACCATCTCGATCTTCGCACTCGGCTGCGATGATGCCGCGAAGATACTGTACGTCACCGCACAGTTCGATGCCGACAACCGCTGGGCGCGCGAGCACGACTTCGCCGTTCACGGCCAGGCCTATGGTGTGCTGCCGGATCTCGCCGGCCTGCGTATCGGCGTGCCGCCGCGTACCCAGTGGCACACCGACGCCGATTACAGCGGCTACATGGAAGCGGCGATGCGTCAGTGCAAGGCATCGGGGGCCGAGCTGGTCGAGCTGGATTGCAGCCCGCTGCTGGCCGCCGCGCGCCTGCTCTATGAAGGTCCGTGGGTGGCGGAGCGCTATCACGCGGTGCGCGAGCTGATCGAGCGCAATCCCGAGGCACTGCATCCGGTGACACGCGAGATCACTCTTGGCGGTGCCACGCCGCTGGCCGTGGATGCCTTCGATGCCCGCTATCAGCTGGCCGAATACCGCCGTCAGGCCGATGCCCTGCTCGCGCAGGTGGACGTGATGCTGGCCCCGACCACGCCGCGCCTGCCGACCAAGGCAGAGCTGGCCGAGGCACCGATCGCGGTCAATTCGGAGCTGGGCACCTGGACCAACTTCATGAATCTGCTGGATCTGAGCGCACTGGCCGTGCCGGTCGGCTTCAATAGCCAGGGCCTGCCCGGCGGCGTGACACTGTTCGCGCCCGCCTTTGAAGACCTGCAACTGCTGAGCATCGCGCGGCTGCTCGAGAAGGAGTTCTCGCTGCCACTGGGGGCCAGCGCCGTTGCCCGTCCCCAGGCACGCCTCGCCGACAGCGATCTGCCGATGGCGAAGAATGGCCGGCTCGAGATCGCGGTCTGCGGTGCGCATCTCACTGGCATGCCGCTCAATCACCAGCTCACCCAGCGCGATGCCCGCCTGGTGGCCCGTACTCACAGCGCCCCCCGCTACCGCCTCTATCAACTGGATGACGCCACACCCGCCAAACCGGCCATGCTGCGCGCGCCAGAGGGCGGCACCAGCATCTCGCTGGAAGTCTGGTCACTGCCCATCGCCAGTGTCGGCAGCTTCCTGGCCGGCATCCCCTTCCCGCTGGGGCTGGGTCAGATCGAGCTCGAAGACGGCCGCTGGGTCGCGGGCTTCATCTGCTCGGTCTCCGCTGACAGCGGCGTGCCGATGACGGACATCAGCGAGTACGGCGCCTGGAAGGCGTGGGTGGAGCGCGGGTGATCCGCACTCGCTGACAACCTCTCGTCGAAGCTGGATGCCAGACACGCAAAAGCCGCTACCGGATGACCGGTAGCGGCTTTTTTCATGCACTCATCAGATCAGGCAGCGCCCGAATCATGAGGTGCCTGTGTCTCGAAGTGCTTGTGTCCCGAAGTGCTTGTGTCCCGAAGTGCTTGTCGCTCAGGGCGCTTATTGCTCGAGGCTCTTGAGCAGCAGTTCCGCGACACCTTCAGACGACATCGGGTTCTGACCGGTGATGATCAGCCCATCCTGGATGGCGTAGGAGGTGAAGTCGTCCTTCTTCTCATAGATGCCGCCCTTCTGCTGCAGCGCCTCTTCCACCAGGAACGGCACGACGTCAGTGAGGCCGACACCGTCTTCTTCGCCGTTGGTGAAACCGGTGACATGCACGCCATCCACGAAGGGAGTGCCATCCGGCTTGCGGGCATTCAGCAGCACGGCCGGGGCGTGGCAGACAGCGCTGACCGGCTTGCCGGCCGCATGGAACTGCTCGATCAGACGGATGGAATCGGCGTCGTTGGTCAGATCCCACAGCGGGCCGTGGCCACCCGGGTAGAAGATGGCGTCGAAGTCCTCGACCTTCATGTCTGCCAGCACGGCGGTGGTGGCGAGGTCCTGCTGAGCGGCAGTGTCCTTGTCGAAGCGGCGAGTGGCATCCGTCTGGAAGTCCTCGCCCTGGCTTGCCGGGTCCAGCGGCGGCTGACCGCCCTTGGGAGACGCGAGTGTCACCTCGACACCGGCATCCTTCAGCACGTAGTAGGGAGCCGCCAGCTCTTCCAGCCAGAAGCCTGTCTTCTTGCCCGTGTCACCCAGCGTATCGTGGGATGTCACTACCACCAGAACCTTGCTCATGATGCTCTCCTTTACGTGCGGGATAGCCCGCAACGGTCACTTCACGAATTTTGTCGGCGAGGTGATGCTCGCCCTGTGTGGAATCAAGCTTACGGCTCACGTCACCATCGTCATAATCGATAGTCCAGATAGCCACTATCGCTCATACAAATAGCTGTCCTGCGAAAGCGTGCTCAGCGAAGGCGGAAGCACGCTTTCGAGCGAACCGGCTCACCAGGTCGGCACCAGGTGCACTTCGCGGATATTGGCACGCGGTGAGGCACTGATGGCGTAGAGCACGGCATCCGCCACATCCTGCGGGTCCAGCTTGTCCGGCTTGGGCTCATCGAAGAAGGCGGTGTTGACCATGCCTGGCGTGATGGTGGTGCAGCGGCCTTGCCACTCGGCCATTTCCATCGCCAGGTTCTGGCCGAAACCGTAGGCGAACCACTTGCTGGCGCTGTAGATGGAGCCCGCATGATTGGCGCGCCCAGCCACGGAACTGGTGAGGATGAAGTGGCCCTTACGCTCTCTCAGATGCGGCAGGGTCGCGTGGGCGGTCCACAGCAGCGCATTGATGTTGATGTCGACGACTCGCTTCCACTCCTCGGGATCGCCGTTCTCGGTGCCAGCTTGGCTGACGCCGGTACCGGCATTGGCGAACGCCACATCCAGATGGCCATGATGGGCGACGGCCTGCTCGACGACCTTGGCGAGCTGATCGTAGTCCGTCGCATCCGCGGCGATCGCAAGCACCTTGTCGCTGCCCAGCTCCTCGACAAGCGCATCGAGGCGCTCCTTGCGGCGGGCGGTCACGACGACCTTGTGCCCGGCCTTCACCAGAGTGCGTGCGGTGGCCTCACCGATACCGCTGGAGGCACCGGTGATCAGAATGATCTTCTCTCCTTCGGCTTGCATCTGCTTCACATCACTCATGGATCGCTCCTGTGGGTCGCATTGATCTCTCGCCGTGTCCTTGAGACCACCCTACCGCCTGAGCCTCCCATCGTGATAATCGATAGTCCGGATAACTGCTATCATCCAGACAAATAGTGCTCACTCGCCCGAGTGCAGCCGAGACACTCCGCCTGCTCTGGTAGTCATCATGAAGCTCAATTACGACCTCAACCTCCTGCGCACCTTTCATGCGCTGTATCTCGAGCAGAACGTCACGCGCGCCGGCGAGCGTCTGCACCTGAGTCAGCCCTCGGTGAGCGCGGCGCTGTCGAAACTGCGCGAACTGTTCAATGACCCACTGTTCATTCGCGACCGCCAGCGCATGCGCCCCACCGAGAAGGCCGACCACCTGTTCCCGACCATCGAGGCGGCGCTGACCGACCTCGATGGCCTGATCAACAGCGAGCGACACTTCGACCACACCACCGAGAGCCGTCATTTCGAGATCGCCGCCAACGACTACTTCGAGGTGCTGATCCTGCCGCAACTGGCGACGATCCTGCGTGAGCAGGCCCCCGGCATCACGCTGCAGGTACGCAGACTGTCACAGGACATGAGCGAGGCTGGCGTGATGAGCGGCACGACGGATCTCGCCTTCGGGCGTCAGGTCGATCCGCCCGAGAATCTGGTGGTGCGTGAGGTGATCACCGAAGGCATCGACTGCCTGGTGGGCAATGGCCATCCCCTGCTGGAGCGGCTGGATGGCGAGGGCCGCATGACCAAGGCGGATTTCGAGCACCACGCCCATGTGCTGGTTCAACCGCATGCCCGCCTGAAAAGCGGCATCTTCAAGCAGCTTGAGGGTCAGGGGCTGAAGCGCGAGGTAGCGCTGGCCGTCACCTACTTCATGGCCGTGCCTTCCCTGCTGGAACGCTCGCCGTTGATCGCGAGCCTGCCCACCGGGCTGTGCCAGCATTTCTGTCGTCAGTTCGCCGTCACCCTCGTGCCGCCACCCGTGGCCTTCGCCTCCTTCCCCTTTCATCTGAGCTGGCATCGCCGCTATCAGAAGGACCCGGCGCACCGCTGGATCAGGGAGCAGATCATCGAATGCTGTCAGCGTCTGGCAGAGGGTCAGAAGGTGCTGTCCTGAGCCACTGGTACGCGTACGCAAGCCCCCGGAAACGAAAACGGCCCCTCACCATCCAGTGAGGGGCCGTTCTTTTCATGCCACAGGTCATGCCACAGGACTCAGCAGGCGAGCATCAGGCCTGCCTGGCCGCCAGGGCAGCACGATGGGCGTGCAGCTTCTGGTAGCTTTCGATCAGACGCAGGTGGCGATCCAGCCCTTCCAGCTGCATGTTGGTGGGCTCCAGACCATGGAAGCGCACCTCACCCTGCACGGAGCCGACCACGGCAGCGATGGTGTCTTCACCGAACATGCGGCGGAAGTTGTAGAGGTAGTCCTCAAGCTCCAGCTCATCGTCGAGGGTGATCTCCAGCACCGCCTTCATGGCCTGATAATAGAGGCCGCGCACGACGGTGTTGTCGTTGTACTGCAGGAACATCTCGACACGATCCAGCGCGTCCTCGTGCTGACCCAGCGCGAGATTGATCATCAGCTTCAGCTCGAGAATCGTCAGCTGGCCCCAGATGGTGTTCTCGTCGAACTCGATGCCGATCAGCGTCTTGATGTCCATGTGCTCATCAAGCTGGCTCTCTTCGAGACGCTCGCCCAGGTCCGCCAGCTGATCGTCATCGAGACGATGCAGATTGAGGATGTCCTCGCGGTAATCCAGCGCCATGTTGGTGTTGTCCCACACCAGGTCCTCGACCGGATAGACCTCGGAATAGCCCGGCACCAGGATACGACACACCGGCGCGCCGAGGTCCTCGTGCACCGCCATGTACGATTCCTTGCCGATCTCATCGAGGATACCGAACAGGTTGGCGACCTCTTCTTCATTGCTGCCGGAGAAGTCCCACTCGACGAACTCGATGTCAGTCTTCGAGCTGAAGAAACGCCAGGATACGAGGCCTGATGAGTCGATGAAGTGCTCGACGAAGTTGTTCGGCTCGGACACGGCCAGCGAGTTGAAGGTCGGCGGCATGAAGTCGTTGAGACCCTCGAAGCTGCGGCCCTGCATCAGCTCGGTCAGGCTGCGCTCGATAGCAACCTCAAAGCTCGGATGCGCGCCGAAGGAGGCGAAGACACCGCCGGTCTTCGGGTTCATCAGCGTGACGCATGCTACCGGGAACTGGCCGCCCAGCGAGGCGTCCTTGACCAGAATCGGGAAGCCCTGGGCTTCCAGTGCCTCGATGCCCTCGACGATTTCCGGGTACTTGGCCAGCACCTCCTGCGGCACGTCCGGCAGGGTCAGTTCCTGCTCGAGAATCTCGCGCTTCACGGCACGCTCGAAGATCTCGGACAGGCACTGCACCTGGGCTTCCGGCAGGGTGTTGCCGGCGCTCATGCCGTTGCTGAGGTACAGGTTCTCGATCAGGTTGGACGGGAAGTAGATCGTCTCGCCATCCGAGCGACGGGTGAACGGCAGAGACACGATGCCACGGTCCGCACGCCCGGAATTGGTATCGATCAGATTGGAGCCACCCAGCTCGCCGTCCGGATTGAAGATCTCCAGGCAGTAATCGTCCAGCACGCCTTCCGGGATCTCGTCGTTCGGGCCCGGCTGGAACCACTTCTCGTTCGGGTAATGCACGAAATCGCTGTCAGCGATGGCTTCGCCGAAGAACTGGTCGTTGTAGAAGAAGTTGCAGCTCAGACGCTCGATGAACTCGCCCAGCGCCGAGCACAGCGCGCTCTCCTTGGTCGAGCCCTTGCCGTTGGTGAAGCACATCGGCGAGGCGGCATCACGAATGTGCAGCGACCAGACGTGGGGCACGATGTTGCGCCAGGAGGCGATCTCGATCTTCATGCCGAGATCATTCAGAAGGCCCGTCATGTTGGCGATGGTCTGCTCCAGCGGCAGGTCCTTGCCCTCGATCCAGGTGCTCTGTCCTTCCGGCGGCTCCGCCATCAGCAGGGCCTGGGCGTCCTCGTCGAGGTTGTCGACCGTCTCGATCTCGAAGCCCGGACCGGTCTGGACGACCTTCTTCACCGTGCAACGCTCGATGGAGCGCAGGATGCCCTGGCGATCCTTGTCGGACAGCTCTTCCGGTAGCTCCACCTGGATCTTGAAGATCTGGTTGTAGCGGTTTTCCGGGTCGACGATGTTGTTCTGCGACAGACGGATGTTCTCGGTCGGGATGTTGCGCGCCACGCAGTACACCTTCACGAAGTAGGCCGCGCACAGCGCCGACGACGCCAGGAAGTAGTCGAACGGGCTCGGCGCCGACCCATCACCCTTGTAGCGGATGGGCTGATCGGTGATGACCGTGAAGTCGTCGAATTTCGCCTCGAGCCTCAGGTTGTCGAGAAAGTTGACCTTGATTTCCATGAACGATGCACCGCTGTGAAGAGTATGGGCGCCAGCACGCCGGAGGCGGCTACGCGATGGGCGCCATTATCCAGATTTTGGGGGCCTGCGTCGCGGGTGAGACGAAAAGCGGAAGACTTGCGCCCTCCTGCTGTCGCCAGCCGCTGAGGGAGGCCGGCGGATCTTCTTTACTTCCTGAAACATCCGGTGCAATCGCTGCCACTTTCTTGACGGTCCGGGGATTGTCACCTATTGGTTAATTTATGCGCATAAATACAATAATTGATGCATTGCCATGTTCCGCCCCCTGTCGTTGTCCACGACAGGTCACAACCCCCCCCCCCCCCACTGTCACGCTCGTCGGAGTATTTCATCGGAACCTCATCACGCCCCATATGGTTCAGAGTCTAACAGCCGCTGATACTCCAACTAGCGTGACAGTGGGGGGAGGGGAAATATCACGACTGGATGGAATGGACCCCCTTCAGCTACCCCTTCAACCTCACTCAACAACCCGCTGCCTCCCTCCCCTGTGGGCTGGATGACCAGGGACTGCCTGTCGGCCTGCACATTGTCGGAGGAAAATTCCAGGACATGAAGGTGATGCATGCCGCCAGGTTGCTGGAGGAGATGCTTCCAGAACTTGTCTATCCCAAGCTCTCGCAATGAAACGGTCATGAGAAAGGCAACGCATAAAAAACGGCACTGTCATCGACAGTGCCGTTTTTACATCAACAGGTTCTATAGAAAATCACCGGCTGCTTTCTGATCAATCCGCCTCGGAAAGCTGCATGATCATGCGTGTCGTCAGATAAAGGCGTGGCACGATGCTATCAACCAGCACAAATTCTTTGTCGCTATGATAGCCGCCCCCGACGAGCCCCAAGGATTCTAGCACTGCGGGTTTCTCGGAATCTGCATGGTAGGCGTAGGCCGCATCGGTACCGCCACCTATCTCGACCGCTTGCAGTGTCTGCCCCAGCTCTTGATAGATCTTCTGGGCCTGCTCGGCCAGCTTCTGACTCTGCGGATTTTCAGGTAGCGGCGGACGTCCCTTCTCGAGGTGGAACTCCACTTCGGTGTCATCGATCAACTGATTCTTTGTGATGGACTGCGCTTCCTTCAAGACGCGCTGATACTCGCTGCTATCGAAGTAGCGCATATCACCTTCTGCCTTGGCATGCTCGGGAATCACGTTACGTTTGACGCCACCCTCGACAATCGTCCAGTTGAGTGTCGTCTCCTTGTCCGCATCACCCAGTTCATTCAACTGCAGCAGCTGATGAGACAACTCCATGATGGCGTTGCGCCCTTCTTCAGGTGCGCCACCGGCATGGGAGGCACGGCCTTTTACCTCGAGAAATGCATAGTTGATGCCCTTGGTAACGACGGTCACGGCATCGACTCCCGGATCAGCAAAGGTCGGCTCGAATACCAGCACGGCGTCTTGATCAGCCGATAGCTCATGAATCAGTTCATGCGAACCGAGGGAGCCTTTCTCTTCATCAGGATTGAAGACGACCGTCACCTGACCATAGTCATCAAACCCAAGCGTCTTCAGCGCCTCGAGACTGTGCAGAATAACGGCTGCACCGCCCTTCGCATCGCCCACGCCAGGACCATAGGCACGCCCATCCTCGATGCGGAAGGCACGCTGCGTAGCGGCGCCTTCATCGAAGACAGTATCATAGTGAATCATCAACATGATCTTGCGACTGCCATCTCCCTTGAGGCGACCAACAATCGTGTTTCCGCCATATGTCTCGGCAGGATACGTTTCCACCTGTGCACCAAGCGCCTTGAGATGCTTGGTAAGCATTGCCTCAACATCGCTCAAGCCTGCTTTGTAACCCGTGCCAGAATCCACATTGACCAACGTTTCGAGTGTCGAAAGCAAGGGGGCTCTTTGCTGCTCGACGGCATCCTGCACATCCTGATGATCTGCAGCTTGTGCATTGGCACTGCACAACCCATATACCAATCCCATCGCCAGCATCGATAACCGCATTTTCCACCTCTAATATTGTTATATAAGGAATATATGAAGGTAAGGTGGATAGCCTGGAAACGCAAATCCGTGGGTCGTCAACGCTCATCTCTCGTGACGCTCATGGCACAGCTTCATCACGTGAGGCTGCACGCCCTCTCTACTGACGGCTACGCGAACAGCTCTCGCTGCTCGACATCAAAGCGGATATCGCCGGGCGTGAACGCAGTCAGCAGCTGATGGCGACACTGGACGCCATGAATCAGAAGATGGGCCGCGGCACCGCACGCCCCGACGACGCCAGCCAACGGCGCTGCGCCCACGCAGCGCCGTTGGCTGGTTGAAACTGAAGCAGCGAGGTTAGGGACATAAACGACTCCCTCCAGTTCTAGATCAATAGAAACACCAATAACTGAACCAAGAAGTGATAGCACGACAGAAGAAAAATCAATTAAAAAAAGCCTTCATAACCCCCCTGTAAAAAGCACTGAGAGTTATGAAGGCTATGAGTAAACGTAGAATCAATAGAGCAATTAAAGAATTTTCCAGCCTAGGCAGCGATCTGCTCCCGCAAACGCTGGGGTTCAAAGTACTCTTCGGCCGCAATAGTGGTCTTGAAATCGGCATCTCTATGCCCTATTTCAATTACCGCCTCTCGAATTGAAGATAGGTCAACATGGAAGAACTCCTTTCGTAAGTTCACAGCATTCACACAGTGATGTGAAAACTTGCGGTGAAGTGCCGCTTCCATCGCAGGAGCATCATCCGAGAAGATCAAAGCATGAACATCAAAGGAGAATGGCACACTGGCATCACCCAACTCTTTTACTCGATCCAAAGGATCAAGGCGACGAGTCATACCAATCTTGTAGACATTTTCACCAAAAGAACCAATATTACTGATGACATAGAAGTAACCACGGCGGGTCTGCTCTGCCAAACTTTTAGTACGTTCCTTGGCTGCTTCCGCTTCCTGCAGACGCTGTTCGAGATCAGCCACCTTGGCTTCAGCCAGTGCTCTCTCCTCTGCAGACGCCTGCTCTAGCTCGTTTTTGGCGCGCGCAAGGATATCCTGATACATCTCTTCCTCACGCTGAGCAGCTTCGATAGCTGCCCTGTATTCCTTTTCAGCCTTCGCCTCTTCTCGCATTTGCTCACGAATGATTCTCTGCTCTTCTACCTCCTCTTTTTTCTTCAGAGTGTATTGATACTGGATCCCACACTCCTCATATTTTAGAGCTACATAATCGGTATTCAGACCACAACGAAGTGATGCAGCCAGTTTTTCGAGATCACTCGAAATTTTTTCAAACTGACTCAACGTGAGCTCGAAATTAGAAGGGCTGACCTTGCCGATCAGTACATCTGCCTCAATATTAAAAGCTCGCATAACAAGTTTCATTTGTCCTTCAATGATCTTATTGTCAATCCGTTCGTCTCCCGTAATGACAACATCCCCATATTGGGAAAATGCCGTATTATCCTTGATCATTGCCTTCTGGGTTTGACGTATTTGCTTGATCTCAGCTGCAAAACGCTCACTGGTTTCATAGAGGTACTCAGGCAGCTCGAAATGACCATAATCGACAAACTCCTCCAACCGCGTATAGAGATCGAGCTTGGACATCACTTGCCGCATGGTTCGTTGGCCCGCGGTCTCCTTGAT